>JARGFA010000029.1:0-16990 GCA_038397965.1 Treponema sp. | reverse complement strand
AAGAACGGTGCTGAGGTAATTCTTACCGGCACCTGTGAAGATTGAACGAATACTGTCGTAAGTACAGCTCCTAGGTTAGGAGTTCCAGTATATCATTCAACCGACCACACACTTCGTGCAGGCGGACACAGATTGTATCGTAAAAAACAATAAATAATACCCTAGACAAAAACTATTTATAGGAGGTTTTCTATGTCTATCACAAAAGAAACCGCAATGAAGCATGCAAATGACCCGGCTATTTCATGCTGTCGGTTTGAGGCAGGAACACAAATCGAACCTTCCAACTTGGAAGATCCGGCAATTTTCCCTGATTTAGTGGATTCGGGATTGCTCACTATTCCTGCTGATTGTTTAAAAATCGGGGAAGTCCTCGGTGCAAAGTTGACAAAAACCGTTGATGCCTTAACACCGCTTACTAAAGGTGTTATTGACGGCGTTAAATCGGTTGCAAGTGCAGAAGCTCCCGCAGCTGCAGCGGCTTGCGAAGAAGTTCATGAAGAATGCTGCACAACTCAGGCTGGTGTGCTCAAAATCAGAATTGCCGAAGGAAAAGGAATTAGCTTGGATATTCCGATGGGCGGCGCTCCGTCAATATCTGCTGCTTCCGGTGCCGTTTCCGTATCAGGCGGACAGGCCGGTTCGGCTGCTGCTGAAAAAGTAGTTGAAAAACAAGTACGCTCGTTGGTACGCAAGCACTTCAAAATTACCGAAGTAAAACGCGGTCCTGAAACAAAGATTGAAGGTACAACCCTGTATATCCGCGAAGGCATTGAAAAAGAAGCTGCCGGTTCACAGAAGCTTGTTGTTGATCTTAAACTCGAGGTTATCACTCCCGATAAGTACTCTACGTACTCCGAAACCATCATGGATGTTCAGCCGATTGCTACAAAGGAATCCGGCGACCTCGGTTCCGGTGTAACCCGCGTTCTTGACGGTGTTGTTCTTATCGTTACCGGTACCGACGAAGGCGGTGTACAGATCGGTGAATTCGGTTCTTCAGAAGGCCCGATGGACCGCAATATTATGTGGGGACGCCCCGGTTCTCCCGATAAAGGTGAAATCTTCATCAAGACACAGGTTACCATCAAAGCACATACCAATATGGAGCGCCCGGGGCCGCTCGCTGCACACCGCGCAAGCGATATTATTACCGAAGAAATCCGGCAGGCTCTCAAGAAAGCTGATGAATCCTTGGTAGTAAATACCGACGAATTCGTTCAAACCCGCCGTAAGGGTAAGAAAAAGGTTCTGATTTGTAAAGAGATTATGGGTCAGGGTGCTATGCACGACAATCTTATTCTGCCTGTTGAGCCGGTTGGAACCTTGGGTGCAAAACCGAACGTTGACCTCGGCAACGTTCCTGTTATGCTTTCTCCGTTGGAAGTTCTTGACGGCGGTATCCACGCACTTACCTGTATTGGACCGGCTTCAAAAGAAACTTCACGTCACTACTTCCGTGAACCGCTGGTATTGGCGGCAATGGCAGACGAAGAAATCGACCTTTGCGGTGTTCTTTTTGTCGGTTCGCCGCAGATTAACGCTGAAAAATTCTACGTATCACGCCGCTTAGGTATGACGGTAGAAGCGGTTGACCCGGACGGTGTTATCATCACTACTGAAGGTTTCGGAAACAACCACATCGACTTTGCTTCTCACCACGAACAAGTCGGTATGCGCGGTATCCCGGTTGTCGGTATGTCCTACTGTGCAGTACAGGGTGCCTTGGTTGTCGGTAACGAATACATGACCAGCATGATTGATAACAACAAGTCAAAGCAGGGTATCGAAAACGAAATCCTTGAAAACAACTGTTTGGCACCGGAAGATGCCATCCGTGCATTGGCTATGTTGAAGTCCGTTATGGGCGGTGAAGAAGTTAAGCCGGCCGAACGCAAGTGGAATAACAATGTGAAGATGAACAACATTGAGCTGATCGAAAAAGCATTGAATATCAAGATTCCGCTTGAAGACAACGAACAAGTGCTTGAGAAGAGCAAGAAGCGCGCCGAAATCTACGAAAAGGATATGTAATGTACGGGTTGAAATATATTTCAACCGAGCGTTACGTTGAAGGTGTTATTGTAGAGCTGAAAAGCGGTGCAGTTGGTATTGATCTGAAAGGACGGATGGGATACTTGAAAGTTCCGGTGCGGATGCTGATAACCGATTATGAGCTGAAGCTCGGAATGGAAGTAGGCTTTTTGATGAGCTTTCCGGAAGTGCTTCATGAGGAAGTAAATCCTAAATACCAAGAACTTGCGGAATTACGCAAGCCAACAGAAACTATATATGAGGAGGGTAAGGATGAGTCTTACAACAATTAAAGGACTTCAGTCTGAAATTTTTGTTCCTATTACACCGCCGCCCGTATGGACGCCGGTTACAAAAGAATTAAAAGATATGAGAGTCGCCATTGCCAGTGCAGCAGGTATTCACCTGAAAAGTGATAAGCGGTTTAACCTTGCAGGCGATTTCTCATTCCGTGAAATCCCCGGAAATGCAAAGGGCGAAGACCTGATGGTTTCCCACGGCGGTTACGACAACGGTGATGTCAACAAAGACATCAACTGTATGTTCCCGATCGAGCGTTTGCAGGAATTGGCAAAGGAAGGCTTTATTAAAGAAGTTGCTCCTGTGCTGTACGGTTTTATGGGCGGCGGCGGTGATCAGACAAAATTCACCGAAGAAACCGGCCCGACCATTGCAAAAAAACTGAAAGAGGAGGGGGTCGACGCAGTATTGTTGACCGCTGGGTGAGGCACCTGTCACCGCTCTGCTGTTATCGTACAGAGAGCGATAGAGGAATCGGGTATTCCTACAATCATCATCGCAGCTTTACCGCCGGTTGTCCGCCAAAACGGAACCCCCCGTGCTGTAGCCCCGCTTGTTCCGATGGGAGCAAACGCCGGTGCACCGAACGATAAGGAAATGCAGACAGCAATCGTAAAAGACACACTGAGAAAACTCATTGAAATTTCTTCAGTCGGTCAGATTGTACCGCTTCCTTATGAATATAGCGCAAAGGTCTAAACATTAACCTACATCCGGCAGTCCGCTGCCGGATGTGTATTATACTGTGTGTTCGGCAGGAACTAGAACGAGGAGTGGTACCGGTGGAAGCAGTAAAAGATTTGCGGCGTTTAGTGATCCGCTCATTTCATATTACCGATGTGCAGTTCGGAAAAAAGACACAGCTCAAAGGACATACGCTCATCCTTGATGAAAATCTTGCATATACTGATGAGCTTATTGAAAAAGTTACCGTAAACATTATTAAACCGAATGAATGGAATCGCCAGGTCAATACCATTATGGATATCATCCCGATTTCAACTAAGGTTCTCGGTGAAATCGGCGAAGGTATTACCCATACCTTGACCGGTGCATATGTCATGCTGACCGGTGTTGATGCGGATGGACGGCAAATGCATGAGTTCGGATCATCTGACGGAGTGCTGCAGGAGCAGCTTTTTAGAAACAGACCGGGAACTCCGGCGGATAATGATATTCTGATACATATTGACGTCTTACTAAAAGGCGGGTTACCGTTTGACCGGCAACTGCCGATGGCGGCGTTTAGAGCAGCAGAAACATTGATACAGGCTGTTCGAACTGTGCTAAAAGAAGCCGACTTACGTGATGCCGATGAGGTACATGAATATTTTGACCGGGTGCGTAAAAATGCCAAAAAAGTCGTTATTATTAAACAGATAGCCGGTCAGGGCGCTATGTATGATAATATGCTGTGCAGCTCGGAGCCTTCAGGAGTTGACGGTATTTCTATTATTGATATGGCGAATATGCCGATTTTGCTTTCTCCGAATGAGTATCGGGACGGGGCATTACGGTCAATGACATAAGCATGAATGAAAGATGTCCTAAAAATGGCATTTTTTTACAATAAATCGCGGGTTTTATATTTATAAAATCCGCTAGAAACTAAGGGAAAAGCCCGGCGGCTTATTCCGTGTAAGGGGCATATTATGGGTATTGGGCCTTCAACAAAAGAAACAAGTTTACATCATTTTCGTGATCCTTTGCTGGCTTTAGTGGATGATGACCAAGATATTGATGTGCTTGGGGTAATGCTGGTCGGCACTCCGCAGGATAATAAAGAAAAGCACTTAGTCGGTAAGCGTGCCGCTCAGTGGGCGGAGGGAATGCGAGCCGACGGAGTGATTATATCATGCGACGGCTGGGGAAATTCTCATGTTGACTATGCCAACACCATAGAGGAAATCGGTAAGCGAGGCATCCCGCTTGTCGGCATCACCTTTGTGGGAACGCAAGCGAAGTTCGTCGTGACGAACCGCTATATGGATACCATTGTCGATATGAATAAGTCGGCTCAAGGAATTGAAACCGAAGTGGTCGGAGAAAATACCGTTACAACGCTTGATTGCAGAAAGGCATTAGCGTTTTTAAAATTGAAAATGAATAAGGGATAAGCCCTTAGTCATAGAGAATATAGTGAGCGTTGACGATACCGTATACTTATACGTCATCCCGCTATTGTTTTGAGGAATGGAATACATTGTATTCCATTCTCTGCTATACCAAATAAAGAGGAGCGAAAAATTATGAAGTTTTCACGAAGCATTCATGCAGTTGATTCTCACACAATGGGTGAACCGACACGTGTTGTAGTCGGCGGTGTGCCGCAGGTTCCCGGCAAAACAATGCCTGAAAAGAAAAAGTACTTGGAAGATCACTTAGACTATCTGCGTACCGCTATCATGCTGGAGCCCCGCGGACATAACGATATGTTCGGATCAATTCTGACCAGTGCATGCAGCCCCGAAGCGGATTTCGGTATTATCTTTATGGACGGCGGCGGATATCTCAATATGTGCGGACATGGTTCCATCGGTGCTGCAACCATCGCAGTTGAAACCGGTATTGTGCCGATGAAAGAACCCGTTACCGAAGTTGTTATGGAAGCTCCCGCCGGAATCATCCATGCAAATGTAACGGTAAAAAACGAAAAGGTTCAGGAGGTGTCCATCGTCAACGTACCTGCGTTCTTGTATAAGGCCGATCAGGAAGTTGAGGTTCCCGGCTACGGAAAAATCAAATTTGATATTTCCTTCGGCGGCAGCTTCTTTGCAATCATTGATGCAAAACAGCTGAAAATTAAGCTGATTCCGGAAAATGCGGATAAGTTAAAGGTTCTCGGTATTCAAATCCGCGACATTATCAACAAGGAAATTAAGATTCAGCATCCGGTTCTTGAACATATCAAGACTGTGGATTTAGTTGAATTCTATGATGAAACCGATAATCCCGATGCAGACCTCCGCAACGTTGTTGTATTCGGACAGGGACAGGTTGACCGCTCTCCGTGCGGAACCGGTACTTCGGCAAAGCTTGCAACCCTCTATTCAAAAGGAAAACTCAAGAAAGGTGAAGAATTCGTATACGAAAGTATTGCATCAACCCTGTTCAAAGGTAAAATTCTTGATGTTACCAAGGTTGGCGAGTATGATGCCGTTATTCCGCAGATTACCGGCAGTGCCTATATCACCGGTTTCTGTCAGTATGTAATCGACGAAGACGATCCGGTAAAACACGGTTTCAGATTATAAAATAATATAGACGCGGTGTGTTCCAAAATGATCGTTTTGGAACACACCCCAGCCGAGGATGCCGAAAAAACTAACCGGCTTTTGAAGTTTCATCCTCGCTAAAGAAATACCGATAAATGTTCGATACTATGAGAAGGCCGGTGTTTCTTTAAAAACCATGGTTGCAGTCGGATTTACTATCCTTAAAATATGCATAAAGTAGGGGTATTAAATCTTCAGCACAAATAAAGCTAAACATTAAGTTGGAGGTATGTTATGCTGTATGCTGTTTTGGGGGTATTAGGTTTACTTACACTCATATTTTCATTTGCGTTTATCCGTGACGTATTAGCAAATAAGGATCAATTTGAAAAAGAAACCAATTTCTGGATATCTGGTGCAATCGGTTTTGTCATTAACTTCTTTGATACGCTCGGTATCGGTAGTTTTGCTCCTGCGACTGCTCTCTTACGCGGTTTCAAGCAAATTAAAGACCGTGTTATTCCCGGTACTTTGAACGTTTCGTGTACCTGGCCGGTTGTAGCCGAAGCCTTTATCTTCATGACCATTATCAAGGTTGAACCGATTACTTTGATCTCTATGCTTATCTCTGCAACTATCGGTGCATGGGTCGGCGCTGCTTTGGTTTCAAGATTTGACGAAAAGAAAGTACAGGTTGTTATGGGGCTTGCGCTTATCGTTACTGCATTCTTTATTGTAGCCGGTAACATGGGCTGGATGCCGATCGGCGGTGAAGAAATCGGATTAACCGGTGTTAAATTGATTATTGCCGTTGTTGTGAACTTTGTTCTTGGTGCTATGATGTCTTTCGGTGTCGGTTTATATGCTCCGTGTATGGCGCTCGTATTCCTGATGGGAATGAGCCCGAAGGTTGCATTCCCGATTATGATGGGTTCTTGCGCATACCTCATGCCGGTCGGATCAATTAAGTTCATTAAAGAAGGCGCGTATGCAAAGAAGGCTTCTATCGCTATTGCATTGTTCGGTGTTGCCGGTGTTTTTGTTGCTGCATTCTTGGTAAAATCATTACCGCTCAATATCCTAAAATGGCTGGTTGTCGGTGTTGTTTTCTATACTGCGGTAACTCTGTTGATGGCAGGTCTTAAGAAGAAAGCTCCCGAAGCTGAAAAAGCCGAATAAATTATAAAAGTTTCAGCATAAACTTGAAAAGGATGTCAGCCGTTCTTAGTAGCGCGGCGCGGCATCCTTTTTTTATGTGCGGTAAAATAAAAGATTTTCTGTATTTGCTTATTCCCTTCTACTTTACATAAAAAATAAAATTCTATATAATCAGTTTGTTCGATCATTTCGTTGTCGAACAGGTAAACATCGCATTTCAAAGTAACCTGTTCTGAAACGGAAGTTTTCGAACAAGTTTAATTATTTCCTATACCAAGTTTGTATAAAGAGAGGTTTAGTGTGAAAACATCCCAAACTTTTATTCCTACCTTACGGGAAACTCCTGCTGAAGCAGTAGTCGTAAGTCATCAGCTCTTATTGCGTGCGGGCATGATACGCAGATTAGGAAACGGGTTATTTAATTACCTGCCTCTCGGTTTGCGGGCATTCAGAAAGGTCGAAAATATTGTGCGCGAAGAAATGGACGCTACCGGGAGTTTAGAATGTAAGGCCTCGGTTATTGCGCCGGGTGAAATATGGCAAGAATCCAAGCGCTGGTATTCGATGGGTGACGGTCTTTTAAAAATGAAAAACCGGCTCGGCCAGGATTTAGTCGTCAGTCCGACAAACGAAGAATCATTTACTGCAATGATGCGGTATGAGCTTGCTTCATATAAAGATTATCCGCTTTCGGTCTATCATATCAACACAAAATACCGCGACGAAATCCGCCCGCGCTATGGTCTTATGCGCACCCGTGAATTTACAATGAAAGATGCATACTCATTCCATACGAATGATGAGTGTTTGGATACAATTTACCGCGGTTTCGGAGATGCATACGAAAAGGTATTTCACCGTTGCGGGTTGAAGGTGATCCGTGTAAAAGCGGATTCCGGCGCCATGGGCGGAAGCGGTTCGGAAGAATTTATGGTAGAATCGGTGATAGGAGACGCAACACTTATTCTCTGTCCTAAGTGCGGCTATGCAGCAAATGATGAAAAGGCTACCTGTGCTCCCGATCCGTATGATGCAATTCCTGAGACACAGGAAAAATATGTTAAGCTTAAGACACCGGCTGTCCGAACCATTGAAGAATTAGCAGACTTTTTGCATACTTCTCCTAAGGCATTTATTAAAACTCTCATTTATCATGTAACCGATTCGGAAGTAATTGACTCTGAGTTTGTTGCAGTGTGTATTCGCGGCGATTTAGAAGTAAATGAAGCAAAACTTACTGCGTATTTAAAGGCGTCTGAGGTGGTGCTTGCCTGTAATGCAGATGTAGAAGAAATTACCGGTACTGTTGTCGGTTTTGCAGGCCCCATCGGTTTAACAAAGGCTCCGGTGCTTGCCGATGAAAGCGTAATGCTCATGCATGATGCAGTAACCGGCGCACTTGAGGAAGATGTGCACTATATTCACGTTGAACCGAAACGTGACTTTACCCCGGATATGATTCACGATGTCCGTGTAGTAAAAGCCGGGGATATCTGCCCGAACTGCGGTGATACCTTCTATACCAAGAAAGGAAATGAGCTGGGACATATTTTTAAGCTGGGAACGAAATATTCAAAGAGTATGAATATGACCTATCTTGATGAAAACGGTGAAAAACAGTATCCGACGATGGGGTGCTATGGTATCGGTATTGACCGGACAATGGCCTCTGTTGTTGAAGAACACCATGATGATGACGGTATTATTTGGCCGATGAGTATAGCCCCGTATCATGTCGGTATCATTCCGCTGCAGTATGAGGGAGCAATGAAAGAGGCTGCCGATAAACTGCATGATGAGCTGACTGCACGGGGTATTGAAGTATTGCTTGATGACCGTGTTGAGCGGCCGGGTGTTAAGTTCAAGGATATGGACTTAATCGGCTTACCCATCCGTTTGGTTATCAACGATGCAAAATTACCTGAGGTTGAATTTAAATTCAGATCTGAAAAAGAAGTCAGCTACATCCCGCTTGATAAGGTTGTTGATCACGTTGTACAGCGGGTACAGGATGAACTGAAGCGGTACATTCCCCGCTAAGGAACTGTCGCTACAATAACTGATTTTTGTCAACAGCCCGTTCAGTTCGGTTTGTTGACAAAAAAAGCACCGGTTTACCGGTGCTTTTTTTATGCCGCGCGTGAGGGGATGCGGCTAAAATTCTTGACATTTTACGCTATTCGGTATAAAGTGCATGAGGACAGTAGTGTACTGTAAGGAGCAAAAACATGAACATCATGATGATTCTTTTATGTCTTGCTCTCGTAACTGTCGGTTTAATTCTTGGATGGACGATTCGCTGGCTGTATGCCAGATTTCAACTATCTGCTTCTGAACAGCGTGCAGAGCGGGTTTTACAGGAGGCTATAAAAGAGGCTGAAGCTCAAAAGAAGGATATCCTTCTTGAGGCAAAAGAACAACTTATTCGGGAAAGAAATCAACAAGAACGGGAGAATCGTGAACGCCGGGGTGATATCCAGCGTATGGAGCGCCGCTTAACTCAAAAGGAAGAGCAGCTTGATAAGCGTTTGGAGTTTGCCGAAAAAAATGAAAAGCAGCTTCTAGAGCGTAAAAATGCTCTTGATGAGCGCGCAAAGATATTAGACGGCGAAGAAGAACGGTATAAAGAAGAACTGGAGCGTATTTCGGGTTTAACACAAACACAGGCAAAGGATTTGATTATGCAAAGCCTCGCCACTGAAGCAAAACGCGATGCGCAAATTCTTATTAATAGAATAGAAGAAGAAGCGAACCTTACCGCAGAAAAAAAAGCGCGGGAGATTCTTGTATCAACTATTCAGAGAATAGCAACGGAAACCACTAGTGATATTACTGTTTCAACGGTGAGTCTGCCGAGTGATGAAATGAAGGGAAGGATTATCGGGCGTGAAGGGCGCAATATCCGTGCACTGGAAACGTTAACCGGAGTTGATATCATCATTGATGATACGCCTGAGGCAGTGGTTATTTCTTGTTTTGATCCGGTGAGGAAAGAAATAGCACGTATTGCACTCGAACGGCTGATTTTGGATGGACGCATTCATCCTGCACGCATAGAAGAAATTGTGCAGAAAGTAACGCGCGAAATTTCGCAAACGATATATGAAGAAGGCGAGAAAGTGCTTTTTGATCTTGGTATCCATGATATGGGACAGGAAATGGTACGCGCCTTAGGCCGTTTGCATTTTAGAACAAGCTACGGTCAAAATGTGCTGCAGCATTCAAAAGAAGTGGCTGTTTTGGCAGGTACACTCGCGGCAGAAATTGGAGCAAATGTTGATATTGCGAAGCGCGGCGGATTGCTCCATGACATCGGAAAAGGTGCGGAAGCGGATTCCGACAAAAACCATGCGGAAGTCGGTATGGAAATGACACGGAAGATGAACTTTGATCCCCGTGTTGTGAATGCAGTCGGCTCTCACCACAATGACATTGAGCCTTCTTGTGTGGAATCTGTCATTGTGCAAATTGCAGATGCGATTTCAGCGGCACGCCCCGGCGCACGGCGTGAAACAATGGATAACTATATCCGCAGGTTGGAAAATCTTGAATCGATAGCTGAAGGTTTTCAGGGTGTTGAAAAGGCTTATGCAATTCAGGCAGGCCGTGAACTCCGTGTGCTTGTCAATAATGAAAAGATTTCCGATCAGGATGTGAAATCTTTGGGACGGGATATTGCAAAGAAGATTGAAAATGATTTGAAATATCCGGGAAGGATACGGGTAACCCTTATTAGAGAAACCCGTATCATCGAATACGCACGTTAATAGTATATGCAGCGGCAGATGCCGGTATCCGGTTGTAAATGTCCGATGTGCCGCTGTTTACACGTAAGGGATAAAAAAGCCGTACGCTTTTGATAATCTCTGATTAATCGGTTCCATGTTGTAGACTTGTTTTTGAACACCTCTAAAAATCTTCTCAGGTTTTTAGAGGTGTTCTTTTATGCGGCTCGTGTGTCTAATAATTTTACGGAAGATACTCATAGTTGAGGTTACGGAGTGCATCAAAAAGTTTCCGCTTGAGGGTATAGTTTCCGTCTGTGAGCTTATCCAGACGGGAGCGTGCCGTTTTGCGGCCTGAATTTTCTTGATAGGTGCACGTGCAGGTTGACGATATATACCCCTGCATCTCTGCATGACGGATAATCATGGCGGTGTCGGCAAGGCAAAGCGGCCGGATAAAAGTAAGCGGAAACTTATCGAATTTGAGAACCGGCGGCATGGCTCCAAGTTCTCCTTTCGTGAGGGCATTCATCAGGATTGTTTCCAAAATATCGTCAAGATGATGCCCCAGTGCGATTTTGTTAAATCCGTACTCTTGTGCATAACGGCTTAGCTCTAGCCGTCTTTGGCTTGAACACCACCAGCAATTCATTTTCTTACCTGTTTTGAGCCGGTCTATAACTGAAATACGTTTAACGGTGAGGTTAATTCCCCAGTCTTCAAACCGTTGCTGCAGCTCCGGTGCAAAACCGGAGCCGATGTCGGCAGCAATATGAAGAGCGGAAATTTCAAAGTGCGGCGTGCAGCGTTTTATTCTGCCGGAAAAATATTCGGCCAAGGCTGTCGAATCTTTTCCGCCTGATGCCGCAATTAAAATTCTATCACCGTTTTCTATCATATTATACTCGGATACTGCTCTGTCGATTGTTCTGAACAATTTAGGATTTGCCATAGGTGCGGTCAGTGTATCCGAGACTACGTGTGAATGCAAGCGGTACGATGACTAATAACCGTGCAAAGACGGCTGGTTCTGGTTGGGGGGAACTGCCGATCGATGTACTTTATGGATTTCCGTGGAATATAATGATTTCACGTACCTCTATCTGTGCATTTGCAGCCCCTGCCGCCCAAATCAAGAGCTTGCCTTCGATTTTTCCGCCGTATAGTTTAATGATATTGTCTCCGATTTGCTCATTGACGTTGACAAGTACGTATTTATCCCACCTTATATTGTTGTCTTCAATCATGTAGAAGCCCCATTTGTGATCTTCGTTCATGGGAGTATCGGGAACAAATTTTAATGTCCAGTTAAATGGTTCGCTGCATTCTTTTATACGGACGCCAATGTAAGTCGGCTGCGTCATATCTAAGCTGACCGTTTGTGATTGAACGCCGCCCCATGATTCTGTACCAACGGTTATTACCGTATATCCATTGTCTTCGGGATTAAATTTTGCGCTACCCTTTGCACTGCCGTCCGGAGTCATAGAAGCCTGCCATAAGGCAATGTCTTGTGCAGAAAACTTCTGCACCGTTTGTAGTCCGTCTGTTGTTTTTCGCGGTTTCATGTTGTTACCGCATGATGCCCAGATTACTGCTGCCGCAATCAGCAGTATAAAAAAATACCGTCTTTTCATAATATACTCCTGTTTCTGACTGGATAAAAGTGTGTCATTATATTTTAAAACCGGTTTTTTACGCTGTCAATTACACCCGGTTTTCCGATAAAAAGGAAGTAATGCAAGGAAATGCCGGAGATGCAGATAATGCAGCTGCGGCAGTTAAGATGAACAGCCGGTTCAAAAAGAGCCGGGCTATATTATACGGTCGGTGTTCTGCGGAGATTGATTTCGATTGTACGGATTGCCCCGACTGCGGTGGATTGTGCTGCCGGTGAAGGATCGTGCAGTTTTTCTTTTAAAAGTACCAGGGAGCGTTCGACAATTTCCGGTTCATATTTACCTATAACCCGAAAAATTTCCGGTGCATGCGCCCGCACAAACGTTTCATCCGGATCATCTAGCAGCCGTTCAAACAAACCTATATAGGGTCCAAAAAGTCTTGCTTTTGTATGGGCAATATTTTCACATGCGGCCAGCATGGAAAGCCGTACCTTTGGAATGGGATCACAATGCATTTGCATAATTTTATCTATCCTGTTTGCAACAATTGATATGTCTGCTCTTCCTGTTTTCCCGATAGCGAACAATGCTTTTTCGCGCACTTCCCAACTTTTATCCTTTAACGATACAAAAGCGTCATTCATCAAATGAGCTACTTTCTCAGGCCGGTTCATACCGATTTCTCCGATTGTCCAGTAGGTATGAGAAACAAGTTTATCATTAGAGCTTTTGACACTCTTGGTGATAAAAGTCATATCATCATTACTCAATAGCTCAGGATTGCTTAATGCTGTTTGTGCAATGCTTTTTAAACGATTAATCTCTTTGCTCACGGTACCTTCTCCTCTATATTAAGTATGCTGTATCCTATCTAGTGATTATCTAGCGTATAAAGGGCGCATAATAGCATGAAAGCCCGGCTATGAAAAGAAGGTACCGGCATATCGGCAGGGGTATCTTTAAAAAACAGGTTTTACTTCTTGGGTACCCGTTCCGCGGTGAATATCAGGCCGTCCGTTTTGCCGCTGCCTATACCGTCTGTACCGGAGCCGCCGGCGACATCCACCGCGACGCCGCTTGCTCCTGCAAAGCTGCCCGACAGCAATTCCTTGGCAAGTTTGTTTTCCAGCTCGGTTTGGATAGCCCGTTTCAGCGGACGTGCTCCGTAGAGGGGATCATACCCAACCGCTGCAAGATAATCCTTTGCGGCATCGCTTACCGACAAATGCAGCCGGCGGTCTTTCATCCGCGCAGCAACCGCATTCAGCTGAATATCGACGATCTTACGGATATGTTCCTGTGCAAGCCGCCCGAAGGTAATCAGTTCATCAATGCGGTTTAGAAACTCCGGCCGGAAGTGCTGTTTGAGGAGGTCTTTGACCTGTGCGGTCATCTCTTCCGGCGTGTCCACTGCTAAAATCAAATCAGAGCCGAGGTTGCTTGTCATAATGATGATGGTGTTGCGGAAATCGATCATCCGCCCCTGCCCGTCCGTAAGCCGCCCGTCATCCAAAATCTGTAAAAAGACATTGAAGACATCGGGATGAGCTTTTTCTATTTCATCGAATAGAACGACGCTGTAAGGGCGGCGGCGCACCGCTTCGGTCAGCTGCCCGCCTTCGTCATACCCGACATAGCCGGGCGGCGCTCCGATCAGGCGGCTTACCGAATGCTTTTCCATATATTCGCTCATGTCGATGCGGGTGAGCGCTTTGTCGTCGTTAAAGAGGAAGTCCGCAAGCGTGCGGGCCAGCTCTGTCTTACCGACACCGGTGGGGCCGATACATAAAAAGCTGCCGAGCGGACGATTCGGATCGGAAAGCCCTGCCCTATTCCGCCTGATTGCATCGGCAACCGCCTGTACCGCCTGATCCTGCCCGACTACCCGCCGTTGTAATACTGCTTCAAGGTCAAGGTATTTTTGCTGCTCGCTTGCGAGCATTTTTGCAACCGGTATACCCGTCCATATCGAAACAATCTTTGCAATATCTTCTTCCGAAACCTCTTCACGGAGCAGCTGGCCGTTTCCGCCCGCCTTTTTTTCAAGCTCGGCAGTAACTGCAGCAATCTTTTTTTCCAATTCGGGGATTTGCCCGTATTTCAGCTCGGCTGCCTTATCCAAATTGCCGTCCCGTGTAAACTGGATTTCTGCACGGCGCAGCTGTTCAAGTTCTTCCTTATACTTCCGCGAATCGTTAATGCGGGTTTTCTCATTCTGCCACTGTGCCTGCATGGCATTGCGTTTTTCCGTTAAGTCCGACAGCTCTTTTTCCAGCTTCTCCAGCCGCTCCATCGAGGCGGCATCTTTTTCCTTGGAAAGAGAAACTTTTTCGATATTCATCTGTAGGATTTTCCGCTCCACCTGATCCAGTTCAACCGGTTGGCTTTCAATTTCCATTTTGAGCCTACTGGCCGCCTCGTCTACTAAGTCGATGGCCTTGTCCGGCAAAAAGCGGGTGGTAATATAGCGGTTCGACAGCACTGCCGCCGCAATAAGGGCTTCGTCTTTAATGCGGACCCCGTGGTGAACTTCGTACTTTTCCTGTAAACCGCGCAAAATAGCGATGGTGTCCTCCACATTCGGCTCAGCGCAGTACACCTGCTGAAAGCGGCGTTCAAGCGCACTGTCTTTTTCAATGTACTTGCGGTATTCGTCTAAGGTAGTAGCCCCGATTGCCCGCAGCTCGCCGCGCGCCAAAGCAGGCTTCAATAAATTGGAGGCATCCATCGCCCCCTCGCTTGCGCCGGCTCCAACCAAGGTATGCAGTTCATCAATAAAGAGGATAATACTGCCTTCGCTTTTTTGCACTTCGGAGATTACCGCTTTCAGCCGTTCCTCGAATTCTCCGCGGAATTTCGCACCGGCTACCAGCGCACCGAGGTCAAGCGAAAGCAGCTTCTTTCCTTTCAGGCTGTCCGGTACGTCGCCTGAAATAATGCGGCGGGCAAGCCCTTCCACGATTGCCGTTTTACCGACACCCGGCTCCCCGATCAGTACGGGATTGTTCTTGGTACGCCGCGACAGTACCTGCATTACCCGCCTGATTTCTTCATCGCGGCCGATAACCGGATCGATCTTTTCCTGCCGTGCAAGCTCCGTTAAATCGCGGCAGTATTTTTCGAGGCTGTTAAAGGTCGCTTCGGGGTCTTCGCTCGTAACCCGCTGATTCCCGCGAACCTCTTTTAAGGAGGCAAGCACGGCATTGTAGGTAATTCCCTGATTCCGCAACAACTCGCCCGCTGCATCATCACTTTTTGCAAGAGCCAGCAGCAGGTGTTCAGTAGAAACATATTCATCTTTTAAAGAAGCCGCTTCTTTTTCCGCATGAGCGCAGAGCTTTGCTAACAGAGGCGACATATACACCTGTGCCGACTGACCGGTTACCCGCGGTTTTTTGTCCAAGCGGACATCCAGCTCGTCCAATACCCGCTCTGCCGGTACGCCGATTTTTTCAATCAGCGGCGGTACAATCCCCTCCTTTTGTTCCAAAAGTGTATAAAGAAGATGTTCCGTTTCAACCTGACTGTGATTTTCCCGTTCCGCAAGAGAAACTGCATCCTGTACAGCCTCCCGCGCTTTGATTGTGTATTTCTCTATGTTCATGTTTTGAATCTACGCAGAAAATAAAAAATCGGCAAATCCTACGCTGAATTACTGTAAAACAACTGTAATTTTTAAATTGGAAATGGGCAATGGGTAATTGAATTACCAATTCTCCACTACCCACCGCTTAGGAATGACGGTAAATGTATGTAATTCATTTCGCTTGACCACTTGCACATCGACCTGTTCTCCTAAAAGCCTCTTTACCGCATCAGTCAAATGCTTGCCCACTATAGCTGCCATCACATAAAGCGCCTTTTACTTCTGTCAACGCTTCTTTATTGTGGTCAAAAGCGAATAATGCACCGTTTCTATCAGTAACATTTGCTGCTGTTATGGCAAGTGCATGAGGTAATCTTTGCGTATCGACGGCAATATGCCGCTTTATTCCGGATATTTTCTTGCCTGCATCATAGCCTTTACCCTGTGCCTGTCAGTATTTTTAACACTCTGTGCGTCTACTATCAAAAAACTCGTCTTGCAGGATTTCCGCCCCTGTTTTATACGGGCCTCGCCAACTCTCTTTTTTTTAAGCATTGGTGTAAAATGCTCACATCCTCATTGTGCACCTTGTTCCATATCCTAAAATAATAGTAGACAGTATTCCATTTGGGAAAGCTTTCCGGCAGCATACGCCCCATTGGCAACCGCTTTTGAGCAGATAGAGTATGGCACAAAATATCTCATACAGATTGACTTTGCGCGGGGCTGTTTTCTTACGGCCGCTTTCTAATAATGGGCGAATATGTTCGAATTGTTCTCTTGCTATGTCGCTGGGATACTTCTTTCTCATCTCCTTAGTATATCATCTTTCATAGTATCTAAACAGGTTCTAAGATTTTTAATAACTGAATACTTATTTGAAATCAAACTCATTCCCCAGATATGATTATCCTCTGTTTCAGAAGGTGAATGTGCCGATGTTAAAATTATTATATCCTGATAGTCATATTCTCTATATGTCATGGAGCTATAGGGACGAAGCTTATATGTCGTCTTCCCAAAAATCTTGAAAATTTTTCCAATAGGATCACCAAGTTCAATTTTTTCTCCTTGAATAACAACAAAAAAGTCGTTCATTGCCAAATCAGCGAATAATAATGAACTGTAAAATAACACCATTATACTTATCAGCATTTTTTTCATCATTGTCCTCCTTCTTCCGACATATTCGCTTGCAATTACTATACCGGAACATTCGTTTTTATTACCGTATCATTCGGTTAGGAAACTTAACCTTATCATCCCCATTATAATTATCATTAAAAATCCACCCTCTCTTTCCGGTTTTCGTTTCGATATATATCCAGCGTGCAGAAAGATTTTCGTTAT
>JARGFA010000028.1:0-107545 GCA_038397965.1 Treponema sp. | reverse complement strand
CACATAGATAGTGTTAGGCGTGTATACGACCGCGTCAGCCCGTCCGCGGGAGCTGACTACCTCCGTCTGGGTAAACTGTCCCATCAGCGTAAACAGCACATAAAACGCTACCTGATAATCCCGCTCCCGCAGCTTCACATTGTCCTTCGCAGCAAAACTATACGGTAAACCCGCACAGGATGTATACAGCCGCTCCATAAACCCCGCTACATTTCCCGTTTCAATATCCCGTATAAAGTTGCTGATAAACAAACCGCTTTGGTCTTTCTGAATTGCCGTGTACGCAGGTACGAGGTTATCTAAAAAGCCGTATTTTACTTCATCATTGGGAAAGCCCAGTTTGTACAGTCTAAACCGTTCATCAAAGGATTTAATCGTTAAATAGCCCGACTGAAACAGTATCGGCACGGGGTTTTGCATATCCGGGCGGTAATCCTGTAAGGCGCTTTCACTCATCTCCGCTTCTTAAAGCAGCGCCCGCACATCACCGCCTTGCTGCTGCAAGCTCTTTACCAGAAAGGTCGGAGTACCCGTCGCAAACCAAAAGCTGCGGAACACCTTACCGGCAAAGACATTGAGAATACTGAACGGATTATACACATTGATGCTGTTTTCGCAAAAATGGTAACCGTCATACCATTGTTTTAGCTCTGAAAGGGTTTGGTCAACCGATAGGCTATTTGCTAAAGCAAGCTGTTTGATTTCAGGGATAAACGCTGCTTCCAGTTCTTCTTGTGTGATACCGCAGACGGAGGAAAAATCGGGCAGCATACTAATATCGCGCAGGTTATTTAAATCACTAAAAATACTCACCTTACTGAACTTCGTTACTCCGGTCAGAAAGGCAAAGCGGATGTACTGGTCGCTCGATTTAATCACCCCGTAAAAGCCTTTTAAGATTTTGCGGTACGTTTCGTTCAATTCAGGGTTATCAGACATCGATTCAAGCAAGGGCTTGTCGTACTCATCTACCAGCACTACTACCTGCTTACCGGTTATCTCACAGGCTCGGCGGATAAGCCCGGCAAAACGGCTCGAAAAAGTATGTTCTGACGGTTCCCTACCGTATTTTTTTTCCCATAGGAAAAGGTGTGTATCTAAAATAGTTTCAAAACTCTGTAGATCACGGTAGCTTTCCGCATTAAAGTCCAGATACAGTACCGGATATTCCTGCCAGATATCCCGCGTACCGGCTTGCGCTTCTTCCAGCCCTTCTATGGCAAGTCCTTTAAACAGTTCTTTTTGTCCCAGAAAGTAGGCTTTTAATGTAGAAAGAAAGAGACTTTTACCGAACCGGCGGGGACGGCTTAAAAAATGCACACGGCTTTCAGTGGCTAATTTCCAGATAAATTCTGTCTTATCCACATAGATAAAATTATCATTACGCAATACTTCAAAACTTTGTACCCCGATGGGTATTTTCCGTGTTCTTTCCATTTCAGACCTCCCTGCGTAGCTATGGGGATATCCCAAAACCGAAGTTTTTTGAAAGTTCTGTAAGGATTATAGCATAATCAACAACCCCGACGCAAAGCATCGGGGCATTAAACCCTCCGCACGAATAAAAAAAGGCTGTCCCTCAAGCACCGGTTTTTCGGGCAGCCCATTTGTTTTTTAAGCGGGATAACAGTCCGATTCCCTATTCACCCTCCCGTTGATATAGCTCGAACGGACTGACAGCCTCACGCCCGGCACTAAGTGCAGGAAGCGATACCAGCACGGCATCTTCAAAGAGCGGGATACGGATAGTGCCGGTAATATCTTCTTGTCCGTTAAAAAAGCTGATCGTTACCGTATGGCTTTGTCCGCGGAGTAATATCTTATCGCGGTCTCCTTTAAACATCTCTATAGCCTTTTCGCCGTTAAATGAAACGCTGCAGCCGTCAATCGCCTTATATGCGCCGGCAGGATCGCTGTTATTGTCGATAATAACGGTGTGAGAGCGTCCCAAGACAAACATCAGTGCCATAATAAAAAAATAACAGAAAATCAAACCGATTTTAACGGCGGTCTGCATTTTTTTTGAACGTATGCGGATCATGATCCCCTCCTGCTTTCACTGCGGAGCGCTGCCCGCTGTTTTTCTGCATTTTTCTGATTACGCGCTGCGTGCATTACCAGCGAGAGGGCAATCGCCGCATAGCCGGAAAATTGTCTGAAATATTCGCCGATCATAGCCGAATCAAACAGATGCTGTCCTGCCATCGGGGTAACAATGTACAAAAAGTGCAGCAGGATGATACCGATAAAGACATTCCGGATACTGGCCTTATTCACCGATGCCCCTCCGACAAGAATTGCGGCAGCGGCAAAAAATCCGGTTTGATCGTGCGCATTGTAAGTACTCATATTTCCCATATTCTGCAAGAAGATAATCTGCCCGATACAGGCAAGCACGGTTGAGATGACGATGGAAATAATACGGGTCTGTTCAACTGCTATACCTGATGCGAGGGAAACGGCCTGATTTTGCCCGATTGCGCGCATATCCTGTCCGAGTTTTGTCTTTCTAAACCAGATAATGAAAAAGCATAGCGCAATGATAATCAGATAGGACAAGAGAGGTATCCTGAATCCGAATAGCTCAAGGGGGATGGCCGTATCCAAGACCTGCCGCACCGGAGCGAGTTCAAGCGTATTGCGCACTCCGTACCCGCGGGAGAGGGTGATAGCTTTATTGTGCATGGGGATAAGCGAGCCGAAGACATAGAGAACAAAAAATTGATAGATACCGTTAAAAAAGAACCCGAGGATATAGCTGGTAACCATCTCCCGGCCGCGGGCGCGGTTCAAAACCGATCCGGCCATCACCCCCAGCACTACAGACAGGGGCATTCCGATACAGGCCGCAAAAACCAATCCGTAAATACCGCCGATCCCCCAGTCCATTGCAAAGATCAACCCGATTTGGCCAGCCATAGCGCCCAGCACCATGCCGAAGTTAATGCCCATCCCCGCCATAATCGGCAAAATCAGTGAAAACACCAAAAAGGAGTTCCGCCCTATCCGCGTTAAGATTTCACCGATTATATGATGTGCCGACAGCCCCGAAACGGGGATGGCAAGGAACGAAATCACTAAGAATATGATGGATACTAAGTTATCCAGAATAAAATCAATAGAGGAAAAAGTTTCCCATCTCTTTTTAAGACTAACCGCTGAAATCATAACTTACCTCGCCGCCTGCGTTTTCCGCGTCAGTGCATATAAGATCATACCGTTTGATAATACGATACGGATAACTTCCGACATATCGGTTTGCAATACGCTGTTTATAACTGAAGGAGTCATCGTCAAAATTCCTTGAAATAAGAAGGTTCCGAGCATGACATTCAAAATTGACGCCTTATTGACGGAGGCACCGCCGATAAGAATGGCGGCAACCGCAGGGAAGGCCATAAAAAGCGGTGCCTGATAGAGCTGAATAAACCCGAAACTTTGCTGATACAGCAATATACCGACACCGCCGATAGCGGTTGAAAGCATAGTGCTGATAATCCGTGCACGGTTGATATTCACACCGCTTGCCCGGGCAAATTCGGCATTGGAACCGACCGCCGTCAATGCGGTACCGGTCTTTGTTTTCATAAATATCTTGAGGATCAGCAGAAACAGACAGACGAATACGATTAAGCCGGTAGGAAATACAAACGAACCGATGCTGAATGCCCACAGATCATTCAGTATTTTCAGCCAATAGCCTTCAAGGGTGATGGTGGTACGTAAGCCCTTGCCTGCATATCCCCAGACCATTGTGGGATTTGTGTACGGTAATAACAGCCATAGTATCGACATAAACATAACTGCCGCAAATCCGACATACAAGGCTATTGTCATTTCTTCGCCCTTAACCAAGTTTAATAGTCTTCCGTAGGCGTACCCGATCCCTGCACAAATCAAAACCGTCAGTAAGACCGCGGTAGAAAAACCCGCCCAGCCGGTCAATCCCAGCTGCATGGTAAGCGTTGAACCGAGCAGGCCGCCGATTACGCCGAGCGATAAACCGAAGTTTAAGCCGCACCCTGCTTGTATCATCGGAACCATTGCCAAGACCAGCAAGGCATTCATCCCGAATCGGTTTACCGTATCCGAAAGAGAGGCGCCGATACTGACATTGACAAAGGGGGCGGCAATGAACAGCGACAATAAAAATAAAAAGATAATAATCCGCGGCCATCCGAAGGCTGCAAGCTGTTTTTTTAACTGTTCCATTATTTTACTCCTGCCATATATAAGGCGAATTCCGCCGGATCCTCATGCGGCTGTAGAATATCGGCAACGGCTCCTTGGAACACAACCGCGATACGGTCGCACATAGAGCGTAATTCTTCCAATTCGCTCGAAATAACCACAATGGTAACTCCTTTTTCTTTATTCAAGGTACGGATTGCATCCAAAACAAGCGCCTTTGCACCGACATCAATACCCCGCGTCGGTTCAGCGACAAACAGCAGATCGGGTTCAAGACAGAACGCCTTGGCTAAACAGACCTTTTGCTGATTTCCGCCGGAAAGCTCCCGTGCCTTTTGTTGAGAGCCGGTACATTTGATTTGCAGCATCTTAATATAGGATTGCGCAAGGTCTTTCATTGCCTTTTCATCACGGAGAGAAATAAGCCCGCCGAGGTATTTTTTTAAATAATTATTTTTTGCCTGCATTGCGGTAAAGGCGATGTTCCATTCCAAACTTTCATCCAGCAAAAGGCCGACACCGCGCCGGTCTTCCGATACAAAGGCAATACCTTGGGAAAGTACCGCGGAAGTTTTGGAAATATCAAGGGGCTGTCCCTTGAAAAGTACCTCTCCGCCTGCGTGAAACAAGCCCATAATTCCATTAGGAATGCCGATCTTGCCTTGACCGGCCAAACCGCCGATACCGAAAATTTCACCTTTTTTTACCGAAAATGAAGCGTCATGTACGATTTCTCCGGGCATATCAACCCAGAGGTTTTTTACCTCCAAGATGGTTTCGGTAAAGATGCGGGGATTTTTTTGCGTACTGTGTCCCTCTACCTTACGCCCCACCATTGCCGCTGCAATCGCATTGACATCGGTTTTTGCGGTTTCCGTATCCTGAATGGAGGTGCCGTCACGGAGTACAACAACCCGGTTGCATATTTTCATAACCTCATGCAGCCGGTGTGAAATAAAGATAACTGCAATACCTTTGTCCGCCAATTTCCGGATAGATTCCAGCAGTACATCCGCTTCCGTTTCGGTTAAAACAGCAGTGGGTTCATCCAGTACCAAAAGCCTGACATTATCACGGTCTATTTCGCGGGCAATTTCGGTAAACTGTTTATGACCGACGGGCATTTCCGAAATCGGAGTTCCGGCATCAATAGAAACACCGAGTGTATTCAGCGTGTTTTGTGCCCGCTCCCGCATAGCTTTGCGGTTTAAGGTGGTCAGCCGCGGGCCGAACAAATCGGACAAGATGCTTTCCTGCTGGAGTTCCCGGTTCAGCATGATATTCTCACCGGAAGAAAAGCCGGGGATAAGTGAAAATTCCTGATGCACCATCCCGATACCGGCTTCAAGGGCATCAAATGGAGATTTAAATTTTACCGCCTCTCCTTTTATTTTAATTGTTCCGCTATATCCTCCCGTTTCGGCAATGACCGGCATACCGAACAGGATGCTCATCAAGGTTGTTTTTCCGGCGCCGTTTTCTCCTACCAGTCCGACTACCTCTCCTGCATGAACATCAAAACTCACGTCCTGCAGAACGGGTGTGCCCGAAAACTCCTTAGCAATATGATTGATTGATAAAACAATTTCATCGTTATTCATAGATTATATAATCCTTACATATATGCAGGCATCTCTAAAAAACTGAAGTTTTTCAAGTGTCCCCTGTGCAAAAACTATGCCCGCAGTACCGCTGTATTAATTATGTCAGCGGCAAAAAAAATCGGGTACACTTCAAAAATTTCCATGTACCCGATACGAGGAGGTTTTGTAGGTTTTACCCTATACTATTTATTAAATTTCATATTTAAATATTTACGGGCAATTTCTTGATCGGTTGTCGGCAAAAAGCCCTTACCCATAATATAGGTATCCATGAATACTAGTGCCTGATTTTTTGCACGCACACCGGTGTTTGCATCGGTATAATACGCGCTCTTCCATCTGGCTCCCGGTGTAAATACGCCGAGCGCCTTTGATAAATCTGACATACTGCCCTTTTCAGCGTCTCCGTCGATAATCCGGCGTGCATATTCCCCAAGCCCGGCACTGACCGTAAATCCGTAAGAGAATGCCCACGTACCGAATCTTGCAGCGCCGCCCTTGTCGATAACTGATTGTTCAACCTTTTTTAAGATTGCACCGAAATCACCCGCCTGCTCAGTCAAATCAATGCCGAGAGCGCCCGGATATCCCATCAAGGGAGAGGGAAGGTCCGCTTCTACGAATATACCCCCGTATTGCAGCAGCTGTTTCAGCAAGGGTTCCGTATGTGCGTCGTTGGTACAGAAAAATGCAGTTTCTTTCCCGTACTTTTCAACCCACTGCGGTACTTTTTCAAGAATAAACTGCTGTGCACCGGCAACACCCACATCGCTGGTCGGGTCAGGGGCGGTTTCAAATACAAACTTCAAGCCGAGGTCGTTGCAAGATTCTTCCATTATCTGGCGGCGCAGGCCGAGAGTTTCGTATGACATATGGCGCGGGAAAGAGATGTGTACAAAGGTTTTTGCACCCAGTTCTTTTGCAGCCCAAATAATCGTGTATCCGCGTGATACGAAGTCATTACTGACAGCCATATCGGCAGCCGCTTGAATAACCAGCGGGTCTTCATGCGGCTCTCCGGCAAACAGAAGAATGTCGGGACGTTTTTCACGCACACGTCTAAAAGCTTCGGCAGTTCCCGGTATCCCCTGATTAACAACAATGGCTTTCATCAGAGGATCATCAGCTAAAGCTGCAATCTGGGATATTGTTGTTTCCTGCTGTGACATAAAATCATCGGGATAGGTAATATGTTGAATCATGCCGCCTGTCTTTGCGGAACCGTACATTTCCATCAATTTTTCCGCACCCCGCAGGTCGTCCTCTGACTGCGAAACGGTACCGGTTACCACACCGATATGGTATGAAGCAGATTGCGGTGTTTCAGCTTTTTCCGCGGCAGTCTTTTGTTCTGTACTTGCATTTTTGCTGCACCCGATGATGGAAACACTGAACAGTGCGGTACAAAACAGCGCAAATGCAGATAATAATCCTTTTTTCATGCTGCACTCCTTAATTCCTACCGTATAAACGGTATAACATATTGTAAAAAGTATAGTAAGGACTTCAAATAAAAATGTCAAGCAATTTATGCATAATTATGCAAAAAAAATCGTATTTTTATGCATAAAAGAGCTGTTTACGATCTGATAGCCGTGATATAGGTATCTTATGGCGGATACGCAGAAAAGTCTGGTTTTTTATTGCATTCTCGTTTATACTATCAGATATGGAAAATATTGATATTTTAAAACCGCTGTTGGAAAAAGGTCTGTTAAAAGAAAGCCTTGCGTTAGCGGAGGAAGAAGGACTTGCAGTAAATCAGATTATCCATGAAGGACTGAATTTCGTAACAGCCTCTATTCTCGCTGATGTGCCGTCTGTCGAAAAAACCGAACTCATTAGAAAAACGGGCGCTTTTTTTTCCGCAGAAGACTATTGTACGCTCTTAAACGAAAAAATCTTTACCGTGCATCCTGAAACACGTGACCGTTTGAAAGATCAGGGGGTAACGCTCACCGAGGAGAATGCAAAGCAATACAGCAACTGGTACAATATCTTTGATATTGCATTTCCTTGGCTGCCCCTGTCCGTCTTTGAAGACTTAGTTGTCTATTTACGGGAAGAAAAACGGCTTGTGCTGGATAAAGAAACGCGTGAGTTGGTAAAAGATAATTTTTTAAGCTCAAAGCGCTATTCCGAACGGGAGCTTGACCGATTCTTTGAACTGCCTATCTTCGACGATGAAATTTAAGTATACGCTGCCGGCTGAGTAATGACAACAGAAGCACCCTTTTACGGAAAATTTATTAAGAAAACCGGTCGGCGAGAGCCGGACATCGGGCAAAAAAAGGATAGAAATGATATTCCGGGTAAAAAACCGGCAAGCAGCCACTCCGGTTCTTCCCGTATTGACCGTGCGAAGGCAGCATCCCGGAGCGCCGAATGCCGCAATACATCCGGCTCTGCACCGCAGGGCAGTAGCTGCCGGTTGGGAACACCGGTTTTTGCGGAGCTGACCAGAGAAGCGTGCTCCATTTTAGAGCACTTTCCCAACATTATAGAGCGGGTTTTATCTCTGGATTCAAAGAAAAGACAAGGTCTGCCGCAGCATATTCATACCTTATTCCATGAGCTTACGGACGAACGAAGCAGCCGCAAAGCTCACTACCTTAATAATCCGGTTAAACTGTCGGCATATACTCATTACTATATGTGGTGGAACTTGGTCCGGCTTACCAAACTGCTGCAGAACTTAGATATGCGGCTGGAAAGCGGAGATTGTGCAGCCGATTTCGGCTCCGGCCCGCTGACTTTTATCTGTGCACTCTGGATTGCTAAACCGGAATTGCGTGCTAAATCTCTCACTTGGTATTGTGTCGATATATCCAACAAGGCACTGGCGTTCGGAGAGGAAATTTTTTTAGCGCTCTGTGCCTATACGGGACAAAATAGCGGGGAAGCTGCTGCACCGTGGCGGATTAAAAAAATATGCGGTTCCTTCGGTATTCCGCTTAACGAAAAGGCAGCGCTTGTAACCGAAGCCAATATGTTTAACGAAATCTTTTGGGACAGCCGCCTTTCGCTTGATGAGCAGGCGGAGAAGGCACAGTCGCTGATAGCCCGGTACCTCAAGCCGGATGGTTCTGTTTTGCTGATTGAACCCGGTATTCCGCTTGCCGGGGAGTTTCTCAGCCTGATCCGCTCCCGGTTTTTAAAAGCCGGATTTTCTGTAACTGCCCCCTGTCCGCACCGGATTCAGTGCTGTTTTCCAAACCGGAGACCCGCAGAAAAAACCGGAAACATTCCCGCTGCGTATAATAAGTGGTGTCATTTTACCTTCACTACCTCCGATTCACCCAAAAACCTGCTGCATCTTTCCGATTCGGCACAGCTGGGAAAGGAACGCGCCAGTCTGAGCTTTCTCTATTGTTCCGCGCCGGAAAGTCCGCTGTCGGTACCTGACGGTAAGGAGGCGGAATCGGCTTTTAAAAACAAGTTGCCCGTACGTATTTGTTCGGATATTATTATGCCTGAACCCCAGCGTATCGGCAGATATGCCTGTTCTGCCCGGGGATTTATGTTTATCACCGGCCCCGCATATAAAGAATCCGTGCTGAATACCGCGGTTTCAGGCAGCCTGCTGCTGCTGCCTGCACAGCTTATCCGGGAACAGGAGCGGGATAAAAAAACGGGCGCGCTCTTAGTACGGCTTGATCTCAGTCTTTCCAAATAAGGAGAAAAAATGCTGAATATTGCACACCGCGGCTTCCGCAGCCGCTACCCTGAAAATACCATGCTTTCCTTCCGCAAAGCGGTGGAGGCAGGCTGTCACGGAATAGAGTTTGACGTCCACTTGTCCCGGGACGGGGTGCCCGTTATCATCCATGACGAAACCCTTGAACGCACAACCGACGGAACCGGTTTAGTGGCTGAAAAAAACTATGCCGAACTCAAAAAACTGAATGCGGTCAAGCCGCACCCTGAAGCAGCGGCATTTGAAGGGATACCCTCACTGCGGGAGTATTTTGAATACGTTTCAAAGCTGCCCGGTATCATTTCAAATATCGAATTAAAAACCGGTATCTTTGTGTACGAAGGCATTGAAGCTGTCGTCTACCGTTTAATGAAAGAATTTGACCTTACTGCGCGATGTATCGTTTCATCGTTTAATCATGAAAGCGTTATGAGGATGAAAGCGCTCGATCCGGCCGTTCCCTGCGGGTTACTGGTAGACAGCTGGCAGATTCATCCCGAAAAATATGTACGGGAGCTTGGCATAGAGTGTTATCATCCGCCGGCCTACTGCCTCAATGCCTCACTAGTGCAGGCATTGCATAACGAGAACATCAAGGTTAATCCGTGGTTCGGCAGTATCCAAGGTGACTACCGGCAGCTTATTGCAATGGGGGTAGACAGCCTGATAACCGACTATCCCGATGAGATAAGTGCGTTACTTCAAGCAGGAAGCGCTGTGTAAATGTATCTGTCTGTATTTTTCACTTGATTTTTTTACACCGCTCCGTATAATTACTATACGGAAAAGTTATGGGATAATAATGAAGTTATTACGCATCTTTGTATTCAGTATATGTTCTTTTTCTCTTACTTTCTTTTTCCTCTGGTATATAGAATCCGGGAAAACGGATTTTGACCGCGGAATGGGCGGCGGTAATACCGTCCTGCCGCCGCAGCTGCCCGACAGTCAGGAGGAAACACAAAATCCGCTGCAGCTGTATTACCGTGCGTATTCGGTTAAGCAGGGTGATATGGTCGGTACCATTGCAAGCGATTACGGAGTCAGCCAGGATGCTATTATCAGCTTGAATAAGTTGCGTAACACCCGGACATTACAAATCGGTCAAATACTAAAAATACCGTCCATAGACGGCATCCCCTATACCGTTAAAACAGGCGATACGCCCGAAACGATTGCAGATAAATACAAAATTTCACTTGAGAAACTCGCACAAGTCAACGCACTGACAGATAATACGATTGAACCGGCATCGGTTATTTTTTTGCCTGATGCAAAACTTGACTGGGCAACCCTGCAGGAAATCAACGGCGATTTATTCAGAAAACCCATTCACGGAAGCTACTATATAACCTCCCGGTATGGCTGGCGTGATAATCCCTTTTTAAATGGTGCACGCAGTTTTCATAATGGGATCGATCTCGCCGCACCCCGGGGAACTCCCGTATATGCTGCCTTAAACGGAAAGGTTATTTCCACAGGCTATAGCACCGTATACGGTAATTATGTGATTATCCGGCATCACTCCGGCTATCAAACCCTTTATGGGCATCTGCACACTATTCTTGCTGCAAAAGGGAGCTGGGTGTCTATTTCTTCAAAAATCGGTACGGTCGGGAATACCGGTATGAGTACCGGTCCTCACTTGCATTTTACCGTGTATAAAAACGGAGCAACGCTTAATCCCGCCGGATTGTGGAATTAAACAATTTTAACCGCCAGCGATGAATCTAGTAAAAAGAAATCGTATCAGCTTATATCTTTTTATTGTTTTTACGGTAGTGCTTGTCTGGATATTCGTACTAGGTACCGCGCTGTATATACGCGGTACACAACTGCTGACTGCTTTGCCGCTTACGGATGCAGAAAGACAATCCGCTCTTGCTGTGTACCGTGCCGGACAGCCGGCTATGCCGCGGCTGCACAGCTATGCTCCCTGTGCACAGTATGCTCCGCAGCCGCCTTCGATAGCTGCCCGCTCTGCGGTTGTAATTGAAGCTGAAAGCGGGGCGCTGCTGTTTGCAAAAAATCCAGACCAAAGCATACCGCCCGCCTCACTCACCAAGTTGGTTACTATTTATACTGTTATGCAGGCTGTAGAACGCGGGGAAATAGGTTTAACAGACACCATTAGCCCGCCTTCTGCGTCATGGGCTGTTAATATTCCTCCGGGTTCGTCGCTGATGTTTTTAGGAAAGAACCAACAGGTGAGTGTGGCAGAATTGATTTTGGGAATGTCGGTAGTGTCAGGGAATGATGCCGCTCTTGCGCTTGCAATCCATGTGGCAGGTTCGGTACCGGCTTTTGCTGCGCGGATGAATACGGCAATGCAGGAACTTGGTCTAGAAAACACCTATTTTGAAGAACCAAGCGGTTTAAGTGAGAACAACCGTACTACCGCCCGTGATTTTGCCCGCTTTTCTGCCTTTTATATCAATAAATATCCGGGGCACTTACGGCAGTTTCATGCTGTCCGGGAATTTTCATATCCTCAAAAACATAATACCCTCACCGGCCAGCCGGCAATCCGGCAAAAAGCAACAAATACCCTCCTTTCAAAACTCGAAGGATGCGACGGGCTTAAAACAGGGTTTATCTATGAATCGGGTTTTAATATCGCCCTGACCGCACAGCGGAACGGAATCCGGTTTATTGCCGTCATTCTCGGCGGAGCGGGGAAAACTTCAAAAGAAGGGAAGCTTATCCGTGAATATAACGGAATAGCTTTGATTGAATGGGCTTTTGCACATTTTTCAACAGTTTATACACAGGATATTCCTGCCGGCATACCGGTTGTTCCTGTACTTGGCAGCCGAAGCTCTACGCGAGCGGTATACCCCCTTATCGGTACCCATCACGGTACAAAAGGTGTGTTTACTGTGAGGCAAGAACAAGGGGGACAGAGAGGGGGTACAAAACCGGCTTTATATCCGCGTATTGTGTTACCGGATTTCCTTTCAGCTCCTATTAACGCAGGGGAAAAAATCGGAAAACTGCAATATATTGCTGCCGCGGGAAATACGGAATACATCGCAGCGGAATTCCCGCTCATTGCCGGCCGGAGTATTGAAAAAGGATGGGCGCCGGTCTGGCGGTATGATGCTCTGGCTTTAAAATTCACCCGCTTTATCCGGCGCTTGTTAGAATAAGACAGTTGGCCTGTTCTGAAACAGAGATTTCCGAACAGATTGAGTTTCTAAAATTTAATGACTTTTAACGGCTTTCTATGTCTTAAACTTTCCAACTTCTGCAGCGAGGAGTCCGATACTCTGCTTGTTCTTATGCGTAATGTCGGTAACCTCTTGGATGGCATTATTAATCTGTACTGCACCGCTTGCCATCTCATTCATGCTGTCGCGGATAACCCGGGTAAGGCTGTCTAGTTTACGCATTTCTTCTGCAACGCCCTCCCCGCCTTTCAGCATTTCATCCGCTCCGGCTTCTACCTCCACCGTTACCGCATTAATATTCTTAATTGCCGTTAAAACCTCACGGCTGCCGCTCTCCTGTTCGCGCATGGTCTCGGTTAACCGGGTACTCATCATTTTTACTTGTTCCGATAAATTGAAAATTGTATTAAATTTTTCCCCTGCAACCTTTGCCGATGAAGATAGAATTTCAATTTCTGAGCTGAGTATTTTCAAGGTAGAGGTGATGGCTTTTCCTTGTGCCGATGATTCTTCGGCTAGTTTCCGTATTTCATCGGCAACAACGGCAAAACCTTTCCCTGCTTCACCGGCATGGGCTGCCTCAATGGCGGCATTCATCGCAAGTAAATTGGTTTGACTGGCGATATGCTGGATAACGCTTGAGGCTTCAATTAAGCTGCCGGATTCTTCGGCAATTTTTTGCGTAATACTGTTGGCCGTCGTTACCGTATCTCTACCGTCAGCTGTAGCGGAAGCCAGTGTTTTGATTGCTTCATCGGTTTTTTTGAGGGTTGAACCGATAGAGCCGATATTGGCAACCATTTCTTCTACAGCCGAAGAAGACGAGGCAACACTCGCGGATTGATTTTCAATGCTGATATTTAACTGTCTAATCGTTCGATAATTTCTTCAACAGTGGCTGCCGTTTCGGTAACTCCGGCGCTCTGTGTAAAGGTTTCCTGTTTGACACCTTCGATGTTGGCATTAATTTGATGCACCGCGCTTGCCGTTTCCGTCATGTTACTGGCCAGTACATTGCCGATTTCCTGCATTACAGCAGTATTTTCCCCGACCGATTGTATGACTGTTGCAATTTTCATAATTGTTTGATTAAAATAAGAAGACAACTCTGCTATTTCATCGGAACCTCTTACCGGCAAACGCACCGTGAGGTCTCCCTCTCCTTCTGCAATGTCTTTTAAGGCAAGCGCAGTAGCCTGTAGGGGCCTACTAATGGTATGTGTTATCAGTAAAAAGAGCAGTATAATCACCGAAATAAGTATGATAATGTAAACAATTACCGTGATAATTAAGTTTCTGCGGGCGCTTGCCGTAAACGAATTGATCGAATCGATGGACACAAATAGCCAATTTTCCTTCACGCCGGGAACATTAACGTTTACAAAAATAAATTTGGATTGCTCGCCGGAAGTTCGCGATGTGAGTACCGTTTCAGAAAGACCGGTTGTTTCCACTGCTGCAAAATGCTGTCTAAATTCAGGCCTGGTATCAAGATCGTTGTTCAGAATATCGGAGGCATCAAGTCCGTTTGCAACGACAATGCCCGTATTTGAATACACAACTTTAAAACTTTCTTTAGAAGTATTGGGAAAGCTTGCTACCATTTCTTGCAGGAAGGTTACGTCTATATCGGCATTTACTACACCGATAGCCTTGCCGTCGTGTATAATAGGCAGTGCATAGGTTGTTAATACGGTATTTTCATACTTAAAAGGAGGAATGAGTAATATTCGTTTTTCTGTACGAGGCCGGACATACCATTCTTGTGCTGCTTCTCCGTCTATATTGTCCACGGAATCGATAACTATTCTATCAGGCAATTTATCCGCATAGGGAATAAAACGGCCGGCTGCATCATAGAAATCTTTATTTGCAAAAAAGGCATCGCGGCCATCAAACGCATCCGGTTCAAAAAAGACCCCTAAACCATCGAGCGCTGGATTCTTTTCCAGTAAAAATGTGATATAGTTTATCACGCGGTTCCGATCGCGACGGTCAATAGGAAGCGATAGTTCATATTCTATCATTGCGCCGGTATCCAATAAACTTTGATACGCAGCAGCAAATACCGTTTCCAAATCACTGGCCAAAACCCTATTCTCTTCAGCTGTTAAGACGGTGTGTTCGGCGATCTCGTGCGAATAGTTGGTTATTCCGTCATACGTTGCCTTGCCCGTGAATACCGTAAATAAGACCAATGAAACGGTGAGCGTAAGCTTAAAACCTATACTATGCTTTAAAGTTCTTGCAATCTGATGTGAAGATAAACCGGTCATATCACTCCCCTTTGAGTGTCTTTTCTTTGAGTAATGAAGATTAAATTTACACGGTAATCAGCATTAAACGTTGAAATGACTGTTTAAATTATAGACTACTCTGTAAATTATGCAAGTATATTTTCTGCTTTTCTGCTCTTGTTTTAAAAAGTAAGCCGGCTTGACAGCTTTCCTATCTATTGATAATATACTGCATATTTATAGTATTTTTTCTATTTTTATAGAAAAATTTGTTTTATATGAGGAGAAAGTATGAAAAAACACTTCATGGTTATCCTAACCGGTGCAGTGATCGGGCTTGCTGCACTGGTGCTGGTGAAGTTTGGAAATCCGGGAAATATGGGATTTTGTATTGCCTGTTTTTTACGCGATATTGCCGGGGCGTTAAAACTGCATAATGCTGCCGTAGTGCAGTATATGCGACCGGAGGTCATCGGGCTGGTTATCGGAGCGTTTGCTATTGCACTCTTTAACAAGGAGTTTAAGCCCCGCGGCGGCTCCGCTCCGTTTACCCGCTTTGTGTTAGGCTTTTTTGTTATGATAGGCGCATTGATGTTCTTAGGCTGCCCTTTACGGATGTTCTTGCGGCTTGGTGCCGGAGACTTTAATGCTGTATTCGGACTTGTCGGCTTTATCATAGGTATTGCAATCGGGGTGGTGTTCCTGAATAAAAACTTCTCATTAAGCCGTGCCTATCCCCAATCTAAGCAGGAAGGACTGCTGCCGGTTATCGTTATTGCCGTTTTTTTTGTGCTGCTTGCCGCCTTTCCCGCAGTGCTTGTGTTCAGCGAAAAAGGCCCCGGTTCAATGCGTGCTCCGATGCTTTTAGCCTTGGTTATCGGACTTGTAGGAGGAGCCTTGGCACAGCGCAGCCGCCTGTGTACCGCAGGGGGCATCCGTGATGCCATTATGCTGAAAGACTTCCATCTTTTATGGGGCAGTCTTTCAATCTTGGCAGTCGTACTCGCCGGTTCGCTGATTATGGGGCAGTTTAAAGCAGGTTTTGCAGAACAGGCTGTTGCGCACACCGACGGGCTTTGGAACGCACTCGGAATGGTGCTGGTGGGCTGGGCAAGCGTCTTACTCGGCGGCTGCCCGCTGCGCCAGCTCATTTTAACGGGCGAAGGGAATACCGACTCCGCAGTAACGGTAACCGGTCTGATTACCGGCGCTGCCTTTGCGCATAACTTCGGTCTTGCCTCCTCCCCCAAGGGGCCGACTAGCGCCGGTATGATTGCAGTCATACTCGGATTAATCGTAACAGCTTGTATCAGCGTGTATTACGCAGTAAAAAACAAATAGAAGAGGACAAGGGATGGCATTTTTTAAAAGATACCCTCTTCCGATTGCCGGACTTATTTTGGCTTTGTTTGCGCTCGGTAATCTTTTACAGTCATATAGCAACAATGTACGCCTTGCGATCGGTTTATTAGCATTTATTTTATACACGGTGTATGTCCTAAAATTGCTTTTTGTTAATAAACAGCTCAAAAGCGAATTTGACAATCCGGTCATCGCAAGTGTGTTCCCTACCTTTACGATGGCTTCAATGCTGCTTGCTGTCTATCTCAAAGTATTTTTTCCGGCTGCCGGTATTGTGTTGTGGTATGCAGCAGTTGCAGGGCATTCTGTTTTAATTGTATGGTTTAGCCTAAAGTTTCTGCATCCGTTTACAATAAAAAAGGTTTTCCCTTCATGGTACATCGTATATGTAGGAATAGTTGTTGCCAGTGTTACTGCTCCAGCAGTTAAACAATTGCTTATCGGTCAAATTGCATTTTGGTTCGGTTTGATTACGTATTTTTGCCTAATACCCGTTATATGCTACCGAATTGTAAAGGTAAAAGAAATTCCTGAACCTGCACAGCCTACATTGATCATTTTGTCTGCGCCGGGCTCCCTTTTACTTGCTGGCTATCTCAATACCTTTCCGCAAAAAAATACAGCAATGGTATATCTGCTTCTTGCTTTTTCATTTATTTTTTACGCTATTGCCCTCATTTGTTTACCGAAACTGTTGCGGTTAAAATTTAGCCCCGGCTATTCGGCTTTTACATTCCCCTTAGTCATAAGTGCCTTAGCTGTAAAATTGACCAGTGCTTATTTCAAAGGTGGCAGCACTTTTTTAAATGTTGCAACAAAAATAGAAGAAATTATCGCAGCCGTAATTGTTTTTTGGGTTTTAGTATGCTATTTGGTTTTTTTATTTAAACCGAATAAAAACCCGTAATAACAATATAACTTTTGGAGGAAACATGAAAACAAAAATGGAGTATTTAAAAGAAATCAGGGAAACAGCTGAAGAATACTTTAGAAGCGGAACCTTTTTTTGTTCGGAAGCCGTAGTGCAGACTATCAATGATGCACTCGGTAAACCATTTAACGACGACATCGTAAAAACAGCATCTGCATTTCCGATAGGATTGGGCAAAGCGCAATGTCTGTGCGGTGCAGTGTCCGGCGGAGAAATTGCACTGGGGCTTGTCTACGGACGGGTAAAAGGAGAACCTATGAATCCCAAGATGTTTACTCACGCCAAAGCCTTGCATGATTTTATAAAAGAAAAGTACAAAGCAACGTGCTGCCGTGTCATTACACGGCAGTGGGCAGGTGATAATTTTATGTCGCCTGAAAGGAAACAGCATTGTATTGCAATAACAGGTGTTGTTGCAGAGTGGGTTGCTAATGTCTTAATTGATGACGGTAAATTAGCGGTTGCATAAAAATCGTCATAACATACAGGAGGAAATTATGGAAAAATATACGGTAGATGCACGGGGGCGTTCTTGCCCGGAACCGGTGGTAATGACCAAAAAAGCCTTAGAAGGTCATTCGAGCTTTGATGTGCTGGTTGATTGCAAAACGGCGAAAGAAAACATTACCCGCTTTTGTGAAGATTCAAAGGTAAAAACCGACATTTCGGAAACCCAAGACGGTTGGAAAATTTCCGTATCAAAATGAGCCGGATTTTCGTTATTACGTTCTATACACACCATGAGGCGATGGTCTGTTTCCGTGCCTTACAAGCAGAAGCAGGCAACTGTCAAGGCTTGAAAATCACGCTGATACCGGTACCGCGGGAGTTAAGCTCCAGCTGCGGCACCGCCGTTAAAGCGGAGGCGGAACTGCCTGCACCGCACATAGCAGCGCTGCTGAAATCAGCCGGTGAGTATGAATGCTGCTGCGAATTGGTAGATGGCACGTATCACCCAATAGAAACGGCGCACCGTTAACGGTGTAGCCGGTACAATTATGAACCCTCCGAGCGGAATACCGGAGGGTTTTTTGTTAAAAAGATCGTCAGCCTTCCGCCGCAGTGCGCGGACAAAGAACGCCGGGGTATGAAAGGTTCCGCATAAATAAAAAAACCGCTCCAGGAGTATGCAAGATGGAGCGGTTTAAAAAATAGAGTATAAATCATTCACACTTATCAATACTTTACGAACGCCTTTGACTTATAGGAACCTCCTTACAGGAACACCCTGTATGTTGATAAGTTAGCACAAGATTACATTTATGTCAAGCATAACCAACAAAAAAATCAAAATTATGTGCTATTTTATTTAATGGCTTGGTGAGATTTTTACGGAAAGCTGAACGGACGATTACAAATAGGGAAGGCGATACAGGCAGTACGGGGCAATATCCGTTCTTTCTCACGAAAGTATACGGATATTGCCGAGGTATTGGCGTTAGTTATACGTCAAGGTTTGCATAAATTGCGTTTTCTTCTATAAATTTCCGGCGGGGTTCTACTTCCTCCCCCATGAGAGTGCTGAAAATACGGTCTGCTTCTACGGCATCGGGCAGGGTAACGCGCATCATTTTCCGGCGGGCGGGATCCATAGTTGTTTCCCACAGTTGTGTACCGTCCATTTCACCCAAACCCTTATAGCGCTGCACCGCTGCAGAGCTTCCCCGTCCGATTTCGTCTAAAATTCTGTCGCGTTCGCCGTCATCGTATACATACCATTCTTTTTTATTATGAGAAATTTTGTACAGGGGCGGCATGGCAAGATACACATACCCGTGTTCAATCAGCTCCGGCATATACCGGAAAAAGAAGGTTAAAAGCAGGGTACGGATATGGGAGCCGTCAACATCAGCATCCGCCATAATGATGATTTTATGATAGCGGATTTTATCAATATTAAAGTCTTCACCGATGCCGGTACCGAGTGTGGCGATGATGGGCTGGAGTTTTTCATTACCGAGTACCTTGTCCAGCCGGGTTTTTTCCACGTTCAGCATTTTTCCCCACAGGGGTAGAATAGCCTGTGTCTTACTGTCACGGCCTTTTTTTGCCGAACCGCCGGCCGAATCACCTTCTACAATATATACTTCGCACTTTGCGGGGTCTTTTAAGGAGCAATCAGCCAGCTTTCCCGGCAGGCCGAAGCTGTCAAGTCCGCTTTTCCGGCGGGTTGCCTCTTTTGCACGCCGTGCTGCGATGCGGGCGGTTGCTTCCGCAACGGCTTTTTCCAGTATTTTATCGATTTCAACCGGATGCTGTTCAAAAAAGAGGGTGAGTTTTTCGTTGATGAAGGTGTCGACACAGCTGCGTACATCGCTGTTGCCCAGTTTTGTCTTGGTCTGTCCCTCAAACTGCGGTTCGGGCACCTTGACGGAAAGGACGGCGGTTAAACCGGCGCGCACATCTTCTCCGGTCAGTTTTTCTTCTTTTTCCATTTTTTTGGACAGTTTGGGATTCTTCCGTAAAAACTCATTCATTACGCGGGTCAGGGCTGTTTTCAGTCCTTCAAGGTGGGTACCGCCTTCCCGCGTATTAATGTCATTAACAAAGGACAGAATGTTTTCTTTATAGCCGTCATTGTATTGGAGCGCGGCTTCGATAATGACGTCGTTTTTTTCACCTTCAAAAAAGATCGGTTCTTTCGGAAGTACCTGTTTGTTTTCGTTTAAATAGCGCACAAAATGAGAAAGACCGCCGTCAAAGGCAAAGACAACTTCTTTAGGGGTAGACAGCCGCTCATCACGCAGGGTAATAGTGATGGTGTTGTTCAAAAAGGCCAGTTCTCGCAGCCGTACTGCAAGCACATCAAAGTTATAGGTCGTTGTTTCGGTGAAGATGGATGGGTCTGCTTCCCAGCGGATAGTGGTTCCCCGTTTTTGGGTCTCCCCCCTCTTTGTAACTCCCGTAAGCGGTTCTCCGGCAGCAAATTTTTGGATATACTCAGATCCGTCACGGCAGACGATTGCCTCCATATTAGTTGAAAGCGCGTTTACAACGGAAACGCCGACACCGTGCAGACCGCCGGAGACTTTGTAAGAACCTTTATCAAACTTACCGCCTGCATGAAGTCGCGTCAGTACCAGTTCAAGGGCGCTGACCCCTTCTTCCGGATGAATATCAACGGGAATACCGCGGCCGTTATCTTCAACCCGGACAATATCGTTTTTTTCAAGCACAACGAGGATGGCATTGCAGTATCCTGCCATTGCTTCGTCGATACAGTTATCGACAACCTCATACACCAAGTGATGAAGGCCGTCGGGGCCGGTGGAGCCGATATACATTCCGGGACGTTTACGGACAGCATCAAGACCCTTTAAAACGGTGATGCTGCCGGCTGAATATGAAGGCGTTGTCATGTATTATCCTTAAATATAAAGAAATAGGGAATCGATAGCCGCACTGTAATCTCAATGTTTGAAACGGTATGAATAAGCGGGATTCCTTTGATAACGTTCGCAGGGAACGGATACATTTTTGCAAGTATAGTATGATTAATGAAAAAAGTAAAGAAGCCGAAAAAAACGTACCGCGGCTTTAAAGCCGAAATCTTAAAAACATATTGACATAAGTTAGTAAATGCTTCAAATATACATGGTTATTTCGATAGAGTATATCAAGGCAACAAGGAGGCGGAAGATTCGTGAAAGGATGCGAAATTTCGATAGAAAATATTTCCAAATCGTTTGGAGATTTTCATGCCGTTGATAATGCGGTTATCCGCATTAAGCGGGGAGAATTTTTTTCTCTTTTAGGGCCGTCAGGCTGCGGAAAAACAACCTTACTCCGCATGATTGCGGGATTTGAACAGCCGGATTCAGGTATCATCACCTTTGACGGCGAAAATATCACCGGCATAGAAGCTAATAAGCGCCAGTCAAACACCGTATTTCAAACCTATGCTCTGTTTCCCCATCTTTCAGTCTACGAAAATATCGCTTTCCCCCTCCGTATCCGTAAGTTGCCGCACAGTGAAATAGATAAACGGGTGAAAGAATACGTCCATTTGGTGCAGCTTGAAGCGCATATCTATAAAAAACCGTCCCAGCTTTCAGGCGGACAAAAACAGCGTGTGGCCATTGCCCGTGCACTGATAAATGAACCCCGTGTCTTATTACTCGACGAACCCTTATCTGCCCTCGATGCAAAACTGAGGGCTAATTTGCTGATTGAACTTGACAAGCTGCACGATCAAATCGGTATTACCTTTGTGTTTGTCACACATGATCAAAGCGAAGCTCTCTCCATTTCCGACCGGATTGCGATTATGAATCAGGGAAAGGTGCTGCAAATCGGCAGTCCGTACGAAATTTATGAACAGCCCGCAACCGCCTTTGTCGCAAAATTCATTGGGGAGACCAATCTGTTTGATGCGAAGGTTGTTTCATGCGAGCCGCATACGGACGGTTTTATGGTTACACTGGATACGCCGGTACTGAAAACGTCCGTAAAAATTACGGACTATGATAGAACCGAAAACGGACAGCCGGTCTGTTTTACCGTCCGCCCTGAAAAAATCCGCATTTCGCTGGATAAACCTTCATCAAATACAAAGGAATTAAACGTGTTCCGCGGTGTGGTAGAAGAACCGATTTATTCAGGGTTTCAATCTAAATTTTTTGTCAAACTGGAATGCGGGGCTGTCATTCAGGTCTTTAAACAGCATCAAAATTACCTTGAAGACGGGCCTGAAATCGAATGGAAAGATGAGGTGTATGTTTCATGGGCCGCCAACGACGGCTATATTGTTGAGGATTTAACATAGCGTATGAAACAGAAAGACACCAAACAATCCCGGGCATTTATCTATACCTTTCCGATGGCTGCGTGGTTTACCGTTTTTTTTGTGTTTCCGCTGATTATCATCATTGCCTATAGTTTTTTACAGAAAGGCCTCTACGGCGGTATCGTATGGGAAGGCAGTCTTATTGCTTATATGCATCTTTTTACCGTCAACTACGGACTGCTTTTTTTCAGAACCCTCTGGGTCAGCCTTGCCGTAACCTTCTTTTGCATTATGCTTGCTTTACCGGCCGGCTATGCGATTGCACGCAGTAAGAATCAGATGATTTTTTTATTTTTAATCATTATTCCCTTTTGGACCAACTCACTGATTAGAATAAATGCATGGATTGCCATTTTGGGTAATCAAGGTTTTTTAAACAGCTTGCTCAAAAAGTTTAACCTCATTACCCAAAGCATTTCTTTTTTATACAATCAGCAAGCTGTCATCTTAGTACTCGTGTATATGTTTTTACCTTACGCGATTTTTCCGATATTTTCAGCGATTGACAAATTTGATTTTTCTTTGCTGGAAGCAGCCCGCGACCTCGGGGCAACAAAGATCGAGGCGGTTTTCAAGGTTCTGCTGCCGAATATCCGCGCAGGTATACTAACCGCTATTATCTTTACGTTTATTCCGGTATTCGGGTCTTATACGGTGCCGCTGCTGGTCGGCGGAAAAGATTCATATATGCTGGGAAATCTGATTGTCGATCAGGTAACAAAGATACGCAACTGGCCGCTTGCCTCCGCTTTTTCGGTACTGATAACCGTTGCCAGTACAATCGGGGTTATCTGGATGATGTATTCCAGCTTAAAACAGGAAAAAAACAAATAAAAGGAGCAGCCCATGCAGGATATGCAGGTAGATACACAAAATTCGAAGGGTCTGCCGATTCCGTATCAGCATCCTTCTCCCAAAAGCCCGTATCAAAAATTTATTCATAAATTCAGTAAAAATAAACGGGAATCGGAATCGTCCCGTCATGCACGCCGGGCATATAAAAATCTCGGACGCTTGTCGTTTTCTTCAACCGTGCTGCTGCTGGTAATCCTGTTTCTCTTTTTACCCCTTATTGTTATTACGGTTTTTTCGTTTAATAACGGAAAGGCAATTTTGTGGACGGGATTTTCGTTACAGTGGTATTACGAACTGTTTTTTGAATCCGAAAAACTCTGGCAGTCTTTCGGGAACAGTGTATTTATCGCCTTTGTTTCGGCCCTTGTTTCTGTGATTATCGGTACCTTTGCCGGCCTTGGGGTGCAGTGGTACCGGTTCCACGGCCGCTCATACGTACAAACAGTCAGTATTTTGCCGATGGTGCTGCCGGAAGTGGTTATCGGTATGTCCATGCTGATTTTTTTCTCCGCAATCAATATTCCGCTCGGTTTTTTTACCATCATCAGCGCACATATTACCTTTTGTTTGCCCTTTGTTTTTTTGCTGGTGCTTGCACGGCTTGAAGAGTTTGATTTTTCGATTGTAGAAGCTGCGTATGATTTGGGAGCTACTGAACGGCAAACACTGTTTAAAGTTATTCTTCCGGCAATTTCTCCTGCCATTATGTCGAGCTTTTTAATGTCGGTTACCCTGTCGCTTGAGGATTTTGTTATTACTTTTTTTGTTTCGGGGCCGGGGTCAACCACCTTACCGCTCTATGTGTTTTCGATGGTACGCTACGGTATTTCTCCGGTGATTAATGCGTTGTCCCTCATTATGATTTTAGGTACCATGGTTGTTGCCTTTTTTTACGCAACTTTTTAAAAGGCATCGCCGCTTCGAATTAGCAGGACTTTTATACTACCATGAAACTGCCTGTATTGATGATTGTGCCGTTTTTATGTACGGCATTGCTGTTTTTGGCATGTGAAAAACGGACACTTCCGGTAAGAGAAAAAGCGGTTCAAAAAAAAGAGCTGGCGCCAAGCATTCTCTTTGTATTCGGAAAAGATTTTTTTATGTATGCCGATTTATTTGCGCATATTAATGAGCGGTATGATTCGGCTTCTTTAAAAGAAAAGATTAGCATTATTTCGTATAACGATATGACGGTAAAGACAAAACAGCCGCGTTTTGCATTGATCACGGAACAGCTTGCAGCCCGGCCTGCTGATGCGGTAATTACCCTCGGTATTCCGGAAGGAGGCGCCCGTATTCTTCGTACCGTAAAAGAGCAGTATCCCGACCTGCCGGTTATCACACTTTTGCCGGTAGAAGAAATTCTCCCGCTGGAGGCATACAGCACCATCGTTGCCGATTTTGAATTGCCGGATTCTCTACTGGAATCCGATAGGGCGGTTGATATACCGGCGCAGGACTTACAAATACTTATGCTTGCTGCAGTGCTGACGGCAGAACAGATGGCCGAGCTGCCGGAGCAGACGCCTTTTCAGCGGTTTTCCCGTGCCGTGAATACTGCCGCAGCCTTGACGGCCCCTTCCGCAGGGCAAAAGCAGGACTTTCCGTATACGGTTAAACCGTATAAAGACCCGGAGCTGAATATCTATTCATTTAATTATCTTATTGTGTCCAATACGGAGCAGAGACAGGGCGGAATGCGTAAGGAGGCTGCCGGTGAATAAGATTACACTATGCAAACAGGGTATTATTGGAGATAAAGCAGTCTATAAACAGATTGCGGCGGCTGAGTGTGCATCTATTTTAATGTTTTCGGATAGTCATGGAGATATTGAGGCTGTCCGCTGGATACTCAAGGCTTTCGGTTCTCAGTGCAGCGTGTGCTTTTTTGCAGGAGACGGAGCGGATGATATTATTAAAATCATACAGGAAACCGCTGAGACGTCAGCCGGCGGCGGTACTGATGTGATGCCGCCGTTGATTATTCTTGCTAGGGGCAACTGCGACCGGGAATGGCATCCGGTGATGCTTCCTGCCGTGAAAGCGGCAGAAATAACCCTGCCGCTTTGCCAACGCTTGGAAATAGCCCGTCAAACTATTCTACTTACACACGGCCACTCATTTGAGGTTGAAAAAGGGCTTGGACTTCTCGTTAATGCAGCAGCAAGCTCCGGATGTACCATTGCGGTACACGGGCATACGCACGTACAAGCGGTTGATTTCATCCGCCGCATAACGGTTATCAACGGCGGCAGTCCTCAGCGCCCGCGGGGAAAATCTCTTGGAGGCTTTTCCGTTCTTTCGATTGATAACCCCAATAATAAGGCAGATCTGACCATGTACGCATTGATACGGGACGGTGCCGGCAGCTTTTCCGCCTCTGCGCACAGCACTGTTCCCATTGGGTTAAAAAAACAGTCTTAGCGTATTTTTAACACCTCTTCTACTGCAAGTGAATCGCAGAGTTCATTATAGTAGTTTCCTGCATGGCCTTTTACCCACTTCCACACAGGCTGTATTTCTTCGGCAAGGCGGTCAAGCGGCTGCCATAAGTCCTGATTCTTAACCGGCTGCTTACTGGCTGTTTTCCAACCGTTGTGCTTCCATTTTTTTATCCATGATGAAATTCCCTGCTGTACATACTGTGAATCCGTATACAGCGTAACCGGACATCCGCCGTATTCGGCTGCAAGATTTTCACGGTAGGCTTGTAGTGCTTCAATAACTGCCAGCAGCTCCATCCGGTTATTGGTGGTTGCCTTATCCGCCCCTGCACCGCGCAGCAGCTCGGTACCGGTATCCTCATCTCCGTTTCTAAGAATAATGACAAAGGCCCATCCTCCCGGCCCGGGATTTTGAGAGCACGCTCCGTCGGTGTACAGTTCAATTGTTGTCGTTGTCATGTTAATGTTCTCCATAAATCGGCTGCCTCTGATACGGCAGCCTCGGTCATTTCCCAGCTCATGCAGGGATCGGTAACGGATTTTCCGTATTCTGCGGTGCAGCGGCAGTGTTCTAAAGCGGCGGAACCTGCTTGAATAAAGCTTTCAAGCATACAGCCCCGTATTGCAGGCAGCGGCTGCGGGCCGAGCCTAAGCCGTATTGTTTCCAGCAGTACTTCTTTTTGTTTGCCCGGATCTTTTTGAGAATTACCGTGCGAGCAATCTATCAGCACGGCCGGCTGTATATTCCGTTCTGTAAGAAGCCGGCAGCTTTCCATAACGGTTTGCCGGCCGTAATTTGCCCCCTGCTTACCGCCCCGCAGCACGAGGTGTGCATATTCATTGCCTGTTGTATGCATGACAGCAGAATATCCGTTTTGCATTGTTCCGATAAAGGCGTGAGGTTCCCGTGCGGAAACAATGGCATTGATTGCAGTGCCTATATCTCCATCGGTGGGGTTTTTAAACCCCACCGGCATTGAAAGGCCCGAAGCCAGTTCACGGTGAATTTGGCTTTCAGCCGAACGTGCCCCGATGGATGCCCAGCTGATAAAATCCGCTGTGTATTGCGGAACAACCGGGTCGAGCAATTCCGATGCGGCAGGAAGTCCCATCTCAGTAACGGCACTCAGTACCCTGCGTGCGGTTTCCAGGCCGCTTCCGATATTGATAAGGCCGTCTAAGCCAGGCTCTGCTATTAAACCGCGCCAGCCCAAACTGGTGCGGGGTTTTTCAAAATAGACCCGCATAATGATGCAGAATATATCACGGTATTGTTCCCGCAGGCGTATGAGACGTGCAGCATAATCCAGTGCCGAAACGGGATCATGAATAGAGCAGGGGCCTGTAATAAGCAGGAATCGGTTATCACTGCTGTCTAAAATTGCTTCGGCTTCGCTTCTGCCTTTTATTACCGTTTGCGCGGCCGGCGTTGAAACGGGAATGTTGCTGCACATTTCCTGCGGTGAAATGAGCGGATGGATGCGTTCAATCCGCCGGTTTGATAAGAGAGATAGTTCCGATGTGTTCATAGTGTTAGATTTCAGTGTCCGAACTGTCGGCGGTACGTGCAATATCAATTAAAGTAAAAAAGAGAATCACAAACATGGGACCGAGGACAATTCCATTGAATTTGAAGAACTGAATACCGCCGAGTATCGAAAAGAAGATCAGCAGCGGATGAATTTGAATACGGTTCTGTAAAAACATCGGCCTTAGGAAATTATCAAGAGAGCTGATAAATACTCCTGCGGTGCATAAAAATACAATCCCTTTAAATATGCCGGCAGTTAAGCATATTTCTATTCCCACCGGTATCCACACAAGGGCGCAGCCGACAAGCGGTAAAAATGAACTGAAAAAGGTGAGAAACGATAATAAGAGTGCGCCTTCTACACCGAAAAGCAAAAATACTGCAAAGGCTGCCGTAAACTGACAAAGCGAAACGAGGAAATAGCCTTTAAACAGATTAGTAATGATATCCTTTATTTTTGCCGCTAATTTTTGCCCTTCAGAAACGTGAATAGGTATTGCCGTTACAAAAAGAGAGCCGAGATATTGACCGTCGATAAAGAAAAAATACAAGGCAAAGCACATGAAAAGGAGCGATAAAATAAAATTTCCGATGTTTTTCATAATGCTTGTCGCATATTTAAAAATAGTATTGGTGTACTGCACAAAAAAAGACATCAACTCTTTTTTTAAATCGAATACCGATAGGTCAATCGTTCCCATCGAAACTTTTAGTACAAACTCGTTTAAAGGTGCATTTTTCTCCAGTTCAAGCAAATGAGGACGCTCAATAAAAAAGGTCATTATTTTTTTTACGAGCATTTGCCCCTGCCCAATCAGCTTTATAATGAACACAAATAAAATGCCCGCTACCAAAATAATAATTCCAACGGAAAAAAACGCGGCAACGGTACGCCGTTTCAGCTGAAACCAGCGTGATTCGTGATTTAATGCTCCGATAATCTTATGATAAAGCGGGCTGGTCATGGTATAGAGGATAGCCGACCATAACAAAACGCTTGCATAAGGCAGAAACACTTTGCTGACGAGTGCTACCGTTATTGCGAGAAGAATAAAAAATGAAACGGTTTGAAATTTTATCGGCTTTTGCATTATTGTTTTTGTTCAATATCCTTGAAATAACGGACAGTTCCTACACGCAGTTCATCGGTTGCCGCCTCATCGCATACAATAAGTGCGCGGGGATGCAGCTGTAGGGCTGAAACAGTCCAAATATGATTGACGCTGCCTTCTACCGCGTACCGGACGGCACGTGCTTTATTATAGCCTGTCGCAAGAATCATCACCTCCTCCGCGTCGGTTATGGTACCGATACCGACAGTCAGCGCCGTTTTAGGAACCGCATTTAAATCTCCGTCAAAAAAACGCGCGTTCATTGCAATCGTATCCTGTGTTAATGTTTTCTGACGGGTGCGGGAAGAAAGAGAAGAACCGGGTTCGTTGAATGCAATATGCCCGTCAGCTCCTACGCCGCCCATAAACAGATGAATCTTGCCGTAGTTCTGAATTGCCTCTTCGTATTTTTTGCATTCTTCTTCAGGGTTTTCCGCAAGGCCGTCTAAAATATGGATGTGTGCGGGATCAATGTCGATATGCGAAAAGAAATTATGATGCATGAAATAGTGGTAGCTTTGCGGGTGATCCGGTGAAAGGCCGGCATATTCGTCCATATTGAATGTAACGACGTGTTTAAACGAAATTTCTTTGTTTTGAAACCGCCTGATTAACTCTTTATACACACCAAGCGGCGTAGAGCCGGTCGGCAATCCGAGTACAAAGGGCTTGTCCGCGGTCGGTGCGAAGTCTTTTATTTTTTTGCAGATATAATCTGCTGCCCACACTGCGCAGGTATCATAATCGGGTTTTATTATTACTCGCATAGATAATCTCCTATAGTAAATTCTTTTTTAATGTGCCTTTAATCACGGTGGCAAGAACGTTAAACTGCTTATCAAATACGATTATATCCCCTTCGTATCCGGGCATGATAGAACCGCGTTTTGAATACCGCATAACTTCTGCCGGATTTGCGGAGCCGAACCGAATAGAGGTTTCAATCGGGAAGCCGTAAGAAACCAAGTTTTTAACACCGCGGATCATAGAAAGACTTGAACCGCAAATTACATTGTCCCGCTTACGGTGGAAACAGCCGCCTTCAAGCACTACTTCTTCACCGTTCGCCATCAGCACCCCTGCATGCTGTTCGGTCGGTTTTAAGCTGTCGGTAACCAATACAATTTTATCGGCAGGTTTATCCCGTGCAAGCAGCCGGATGAGATCCGGGTGCACATGAATACCGTCTGCAATAATTTCGCAGGACATTTCAGGATGAATAAGGATAGCACCGACTGCACCCGGATTACGGTGGTGCATTTGACTCATTGCATTAAACAGGTGTGTGGAGTGTAAAATGCCGGCTTGCATTCCTTCCAGCATATGTTCATACAGTGCATTTGTATGGCCTGCTTGCAGTACAATATTTTTTTTAACGCAGTACAGTGCCAATTCCCGCATATTTTTAATTTCAGGTGCAACAGTCATGTTGACAATGTGTCCGCCGGAAGCCTCCCACAGTTTATCCATCAATTCCAGATCAACGGCGCTAATTGCCGAAGCATTCAATGCACCGACTTTCTCAGGAGAAACAAACGGGCCTTCCAAATGGAGTCCCATAATCGTTGCCCCCTTTTCATTACCCATTGCACCGACAATAGCACGGATTGATTCCACCATGGTGTCAGGGGCGCTGGGATAAAGGGTCGGATTGAAGGCTGTTACACCGTATTCGGCAAGCGCCTTGGACATTTCGAGTATGGAATCGGTTGAGTTATCTTCGGTACCGAACCCTGCAAACCCGTGAATATGTGTATCTATTAAACCCGGAGCAATATAACAGCGGTCGGCATCGATGATGCGGACATCAGAAGAAAAACGTTTATTTAAAAACCGGCGTTCGCTGAAGACATCTTCAATCTTTCCGTCTTTAATCAGCACGCAGCTGTTTTCCATTACCGAATAACCGGTTACGATTGTGGCATTATGAAAGCAGATCGTATCGCTCATAGCTCCTCCCTGAATGACGGCATACTATCAAAAAACACCTAAAAAGCCTAGAGGATTACCGTAAGCACAAAAACGGCTGTAATTTCTATTGAGAATCGGCGGAAAAATTACTATACTAGTCGCCATGAATATTTTAGCAGAATTTCTGCCTGATTTTATGCATTTTTCACGGGTAGAAACAACAAATCTTATTTTATTACTGGGGTTTATTTTATTATTGGGTACAATCGGCGGGCGGCTTTTTCAAAAATTGAAAATACCGCAAGTGGTTGGGTATATCGTTATCGGTATTATAATCGGCCAATCGGGATTTCAAATCCTTTCTGCCAATGTTATTACTGCCTTAAACCCTTTGTCAAGCATTGCCCTTTCGCTTATCGGTTTCATGATAGGCGGTGAACTCAAGGTACAGGTATTAAAAAAATACGGAAAACAATTTATCGGTATTTTGCTGTTTGAATCAATCGTCCCCTTTATTGTTGTCGGGTTCGTGATAACGGCCGCCGCTTTTGCAGTAACCCATGATCTTGCCCTTTCGCTTTCGCTCGGTTTGATTTTAGGCGCCATATCTTCGGCAACGGCTCCGGCGGCAACCACTGATGTGTTGCGGGAAAACCGTACCCGCGGCCCGCTGACAACTACTATTCTTGGGATTGTTGCGATGGATGATGCCGTTGCTCTTGTACTGTATGCCTTTGCCTCCTCCATCGCGGCAAATTTGCTGGGTGCGGATACGGCGAGTTTCGGCAGCCAAATACTGATGCTGCTGTATGATATTTTCGGTTCCATTGCACTCGGCAGTTTGATCGGTTTTTTTCTCAGCCTTGTTATCAGGAATGTTATGACGGATGCAGGGCGTATCCTCGGTTTTTCCCTAGGCTCGCTTTTTTTGTGTACGGGAATTGCAGGTTTCTTAGAGCTTGATACCATTTTGGCAGCCATGTCATTGGGGTTTTTTATGGTCAATTTTGCACCGGCAAAAACACGGCCGACCTTCTCTATGGTAGAAAATTTTACGCCGCCGATTTACGTACTCTTTTTCGTGCTCGTCGGTGCAAAGCTCAATGTTTGGAATGTTAATATCTTTGTCGGGTTCCTTGCCCTTATCTATGTCATTCTGCGGACAGCCGGAAAAAGTATCGGAGCAACATTCGGAGCATGGCTGACAAAAGCACCGGAAACGGTACGCAAATATTTACCCTTCTGTTTGCTCAGTCAGGCAGGGGTTGCCATCGGTTTGTCGATTTCTGCCGGCCATGATTTTCCGGGTACGATAGGGCCGACGGTACTGCTCATTATTACGACAACAACGTTTATTGTGCAGCTTGCTGGGCCTGTATGTGTAAAGTATGCAATAGAAAAAGCGGGAGAATGCAACCTCGACATTACCGAAGAAGATCTTATTCAAAGTTTAACCGTTTCAGATGTGTTATGGAGCAGCCGTCCGGTTTGCTCCGCTGATTCGCCGGCCATTGTTGAAGAAACAGCCCGTCTTTCTGAAATCATCAATTCCTTTACCCGCTATCCTAATCTGAACTATGCGGTGAAGGATGAAACGGGAATGCTGACCGGTGTGATTACCCTTGAATGCATCAAAGAATCCATTCTCATCCCGGATTGGCATGAGTATCTGCTCGCCACGGATATTATGCTGTCTGTGCATACGGTTTGCTCGCCTAACACAGGTATTGCAGAGCTATTTGCATTGTATACAAAATATGATTGTGATGCCCTGCCGATTGCCGATGAATCGGGCAAGAGCTTCGGCATAATCGAAAAGAATGCGGTTGAGCATTTTATGCATCAAAAAATGATTGAACTGCACACAAAAGCGGTCGGGTAGTCTCAGCGCAGGTTTAAGAGGAGCTGCCGGTCAGTTCGGCAAGCTCTTCTAAAAGCCGGCCAGCAGAGGGGCTTTTTGCCAGAATAATCAGCTTATCTCCGGGATACAGGGTTGTTTTACCGTCGGGAATTAATTCATGGTCTCCCCGGACAATGCCGACGATCAGACAGTCTTTCGGCCACACCGTTTCACTGATCTTTTTTAAGGCTGCGGGAGACTGGGGCTGAACCGGCAGCTCATAGATTTGAGGATGCGGATTGCCGTGCAGTCCGCTCTCCTCTGCTGTAGTGTCTTCGGCTTCCAGTATCTGGGTCAGCAAAACGTGATCATGTGCTTGGGAGCCGATAAAATTCGCAGTTAAATACGCAGACAGGCAGGTGAGTACCAGCCCGCTTAAATGATTAATCGACCCGGTGGTTTCAAATACGATAATGCAGGCTGTCAGCGGCGCCTTAATGACTGCGGTAAAACAGGCTGCCATCCCGAACATGAGCATATTGATACTCTGGGCGGCGGGCAGCAGTCCCCACGAGGTCAGTATACCGGCATACAGCATACCGGTGACGGCACCGCAGGCAAGCAGCGGCACAAAAATGCCTCCGATCGCGCCCGATCCTGCTGAAATACCGGTAAATATGATTTTAACCGCCAACACTATAAACAGTGTACTCACCGGGAAGGTTTGTTCTGCAAGTGCCTCAATGAGCGGATCCCCTCCGCCGCCGGCATAACCGTACCATAACCCCACCGGGAGCGACAGTAAGAAGGGAAACAAGGGGCGCAATGCCGGCGGAATCCCGAGTTTTTCATAGAGCTGCTGAAAGAAATAAATTGATTTTTTAAAACCGTGTCCTACTAATGCAACAAAGATACCTAAACCGATGAGCCAGATCAGGTACGGTGCCGGATATATGAGTTCGGTATGGAAATGAAAAATCGGCCCTGAACCTACCAGCATACTTGCTGCCAGATCGCCTGCAAAGGCTCCTGCCATAACACACATAAGCAGCAACGGGCTTAAATATTGATGTAAATCCTCCAATGCAAATACAACGGCGGCAAAGGGGGCGTTAAAGGTGGCAGCAAGTCCTGCAGCGGCTCCGGCAGTGATAAGGCATACCCGCTCCGTAAAAGACCGTTTTCCTATCCGCTCAACCGCATCTCCGACGTATGCACCGAGCTGCACCGAAGGGCCTTCCCGTCCTACCGACAGCCCCAGCCCGATACCGAGCAGACCGCCGATAAACTTGAGCGGCAGCTCCGGCCACGGCGAAAGCCGCAGCTTTTGCATAAAGACCCCTTCAATCTGAGCAACACCGCTGCCTTTAATCATGGGATACTTTTTTATAATCGAACCGATAAATAGGCCTGCTGCGGTAAGTGCCGCTGCGGCTGCTATTCCCGGCAGCATTCCGTTTTCTCTGATAAGGCCGTACATATACAGCCTAAAATTGTTCATATAATCGATTGTCAGACGGAATGCTGCGATAACTAAGCCGGTAATTATCCCGGTAATAAAACTTTCAAAAATCAAGATACGCCGGTTTTCATAGCGTTTTTTCAGAAAAGAGCCTGCTTGCGAATGACCGTTCATATCCTTAGAATTATAAGGACAGACGAGAAAAAATCAAGGTTGAGCTTAACAGCGGGGCAGAAAAAACAGCACCGGTATCCGGCCGGTGCTGTATGCAGTGAGACGAGGTACACGGATGTACCTTCGGAACGGACAGAATGTCCGCGGTTTTGAAGCGCTAAAAGTTATTTTTTAGCAGAGGGGATGCGGTAGCGCAGACCGATACCCGCACGGTAGGCATACCACGGATGGACATAGGTCTTGATTTTATACCCATCGGCTGCTGTTGCGTCTAGTTCATATTTTTTTCTGATGTTCAGGGAAAGACCGACGGGAGCAAGTTCAAAAAAGAGGTTAAAATCCGGAACATTTGCAAAGTTCATCTCCCATCTGACGGGTAATAATATCGATACCGATCCGCCGGTATAGGTCTTGCGTTCGCCTGTAAACAAATTCCAAGATAGCGGCAGCCCAAAATCAACTGAAAAGCCGAGAGCGGGGCCTAAAGAAAGCGGGCATTTCTGATTTCCGACCCCTGCCAGTACCGGATCAAAAACCGTAAACAGTGCAGCAACCTGTGCATTCAACGAATGGCCGTAGAAAAGGCCTCCGCCGTAGCCTGCAAGCAGATCAATTTCCACGAGGTCATTAAACTCGTGCGAATACGATAAACCGAAGGGCCAGCCGACATACGCGCCGATTTTATCTGCGCCGCCGTTTCCGTTACCCCCTGCCGTTCCTTTTGCAGCAAAACACACAGTGCTTGCAAGTACGGCAAATAAACCGACAAATACCAGTTTCTTCATACAACTGTTCTCCTTAACAATGTTTCAGGCTTTCCAACTGCATATATTTTTGGAAAGCGTCTCTGATACTCAGCGGAAAAATGATTATTAAGTTTTGATTAAATAGATACTTAATGCCATTCTATCCCGCAAGATATAAAAATCATACCACTATATCCGGTGAAAAATCAAGTAGCTGATGTCCGGCAGCATCATTATCAAACGCTCCGGGTAATAGAAAGAGTGCTGCGTTATGAGTATAGTTTGTAAGTATATGGATACAGTTACTATTTTTTTCGGCGGGGATATTTGCGGAACATTAGGCTTTAAAACAGCACTCGATGTCATACCTGCACTCATTAAAGACGAAAAACTGGATTTTGTTGCAGTAAACGGCGAAAATGCTGCAGACGGCTGCGGAGTAGATGCGGGGCAGGCAGAGCTTCTGTTTGCTGCCGGGGTAGATGTTATTACCGGCGGAAACCATAGTTTGGAGCGTTTCGATGTACGGGAAACATTCGGAAAAAATCCGCGGATTCTCTGTCCTGCAAACTATCCTTCCCGGATTGAAAATGGATACGTTACTCTTGAAAAACCTCACGGGCGCTTTACGGTAATTAACGTGCAAGGCCGGGAAGGAATGCGTCCTATTGATTGCCCTTTTCAAACAGTAGATCGTCTGCTTGAGCATACCCCTGCGGGGATTGCTATAGTAGATTTTCACGCAGAATCGGTACAGGAAAAAGAAGCGTTGGCGTATTATCTGGACGGACGGGTCTCCTGTGTATTCGGCTCTCATACACACACACAAACAACGGATGAGCGTATTCTTGCAGGAGGTACAGGTTATCTTACCGATGCAGGGATGATCGGTTCCTATCATTCGGTAATTGGGGGACGTGCTGAATCATCCGTCGTACGTAGTTTGACCTTAGTGCCTCAGCCTTTTGTACTTGAAACATACGGTACAGCGATTTTTTGCGGTGTGATTGCCGTTGTTTCTGCCGATACGTATAGAACGCATTCATTAAAACGGATATACCGGATTATTGACTTAGAACAGAAGATGTCATAACTCCTCTCGTCAGCTTGACTTTATTCCAAAAATTACTACATTACTGCCTAGCATTTTATAGAAGGTACGGCTGTTTGCGATAAGGCCGCAGCCGCCGGATTAAGGAGATGAATATGGCAGCAGTGAATGAAATTGAAGAAGCATTGGCTTTAATACGCCCTCGATTACAGGCAGACGGGGGGGATGTTGAATTTGTTTCTTTGTCGGAAGACGGTATTGTATCGGTGCGCTTAAAAGGTGCGTGCGGTTCATGCCCTATGGCCCTTATGACGTTGAAAATGGGTATAGAAGCCCAGCTGAAAGAAGCATATCCGGAAATAAAAGAGGTTGTATCCGTCAGATAGCTGAGTTGTTATCTAGTAGTACTTTGGTGTCTGTGCTGCTTGCATATATTCAAGTTCGGCACAGATTTGGCCGATAAAGTATACAGATGTTTCCAGCTTTTTTATGGAGAGCTGTGAAATGAATACTGCTTTTAGCACTGTACCGGAGAAGATGCAGTAGTAATAGCCCGGTACGTATCTTTTACAAAGGACACCCTATGAATAGAAAAATATTGTTCCTTGCCTGTGTTTATGCTTCTGCATTGTCTTTTATTTTTCCGGCAGGGAAAAAAGATGTGGAAACCCGTACTGCCGAAACCCCTGAAAGCTGGAATGAATCGTTTGATATTTCAGCAAAAAAGAAAGGAAAGTACAATGTTATTGTAACAGCAGAAGATAGTGCAGGAAATATCGGAACAGCAGGCCCTTTTAATATGTATATTGATCCGCGTTCCGATTTACCGGTTATACGGATTACCAATCCGGTTACTGATATGAGTATTACCGGTAACCTCAGTGTGTCCGGTACCTGTTTTGACGATGATGCCGTTGACTATATTGAGGTTGCACTTGACGACGGAGAGCCTATCCGTGCGAAAGGGCAGCAGTTTTGGTCATGCGTGTTTGAAACAGCCGGATTAGAAGAAGGACCGCATCGTATTACGGCTTGGGGTGTTGATATAAACGGCATGAAGGGACAGGAACAGTCTATCCGGTTTAATTTAAATTTGTATACGCCGGAAACGGTCGTAACAAATATGGATACGGGGGCGCTCATTTCCGGTAAACGGATACTGGAAGGTATGATCCAGGACGGAAACGGTGTAAAGCAGCTTTTCTATTCATTTGATGCCGGGCAGACCTATACACCGCTTCCGTTTAAGTTTGATAAAAAGAATAAAATTTCTACGTTTAAGCTGCCGATTGATACCCGTAAAATGCCTGAAGGGCCTACAGTATGCTGGTTTAAGGCGGTGGATAAGCTTGGCTCTGAGGGTATTTCAACCTTTTTATTTTTTATAGACAATACCGATCCGGTTATTGACTTTTTTTACCCCTCTGATTCGGAACCTCTCGGCAGCGTATTCGGGATTGCCGGTTCTGCGGTTGACACCGTTGAACTTGAATCCGTGTCTTGGAAAATGGGCAATGTTTCCGGGGTATTTGAACTGGTGAAAGGAAACCCCTATTGGGTAAAAGAATTTGATGTCAGTAAATCTTCAAATAAATCTGAAACAGTTGAAATTATTGCCAAAGACGTTGCCGGTAATATCACAACCGTAAAACGGACGTTAAAAATAGATAAAACCAAGGATTTACCCAAAGTAAAAATAGCGCAGCCGGTGATGAATGCCGTTTCCGGCGGCAGGCTCTATCTTGCAGGAACGGTGGAAAGTGCATTCGGATTTTCCGAAATCCGCTACCGCCTGGATAAAAATGAGGAAGCTGCTATTCCGGTAACGCTCGGCCCCTTTGGAGTTGCCATAGAAAACCTTTCAGCAGGCCCGCATTCGGTTACGGTATACGCAGTCAATGCACAAGGTGTGAAAGGCCCTGCAGAAACCGTTTCTTTTTCGGTAATGGGCAAAAGCCCCGTTATCGGGCTTGAGGGAACCGGGAATCTTGTGCAGATTATTCCGGCGGAAGGCCGTACAACTGTTGGTATTAATGTCAATTCGGAAGCGGGATTGGAAACCGTATCGTATTCGATTGATGGAAATGCTGACATCTCCGTTCCGGTTAAGCGGGGTGCGCTAAATGCTCTTATCCGGATTCCTTCGGATCCGTCATTCGCAGGACGGCTTGTTCCGGTAACGGTACAAGCGACCGATGTGCACAGCCGTTCGGTTTCTCAAACTATTTTGTTGGAATCTCAGACTGCAGGAGAGGAAGAATTGCGATGGGCAGGCGGGAGTAAAACAGATACCGGTGCGTTTATTGTATCGGGACGGAATACGTTATATGCCGTTTACCGTCCTGCTGAAGGAGCTGAAATTGACACGGTCGGTTTTGTGAAAGAAGACAGCCGGCTGGACGCCTCATTTTCCGGGCATATTGTAACTCTTACTACGTCTGAGGAAGGTCTGTATAAAGATATTCAGCTGGTAATTACCGATACGGAAGGGAAAACCTTTACGGCTGAGGCTATTGATATTCTTGTGGATAACGAAGCTCCTGCAATTACCCTTACAGCCTCTGACGAAGTACGTGTTGTTAAAAATGCGGTTGAAATCAGCGGATCCATTAGCGATGTTTCCGGTTTGCACGCTATGAGCTATACGATTGGAGATTCTGAGCCTTCACCCATTACTCAAACATTTACCCAAAAGATTCCGCTTGAGGCTTATCCTGACGGGCTGATTGTTGTCGGTATTCATGCCGTTGACGGTATAGGAAAAAAAGCATCTCTTTACCGTGTATTTTATAAGGATACACAAGGGCCGGAAATTTCCATGATAGTGCCGAAAGCGGGGGATAAGGTGAACGGTGCTATTTTGACAGCTTTTAAGGCAGCCAATCACTTTTTGGTTGAAAAGGCTGAATATAAGGCTGCCGGCACTGATATGCCGTGGGAACCGATTGAGATTTCACCGCTGATCCATAAAGTAATTGGAACTGCTGCTGCTCCTATCAGTAAGGATATGCAGTTCCGATTTACCGATGCAGCCGGTAATGTTACCGTATACAATGACTATGGCTTTGAAATAGACACGGAAGCGGATAAGCCGGTTATTGAAGTGCATTTGCCGGTTGAGGATGCTGTTATCACGAAGGATTTTAGTCTTTCCGGTATTGTGTATGATGATGACGGCGTATCTAAAATATTCTATAAGATTGATGAAGGTTCCTTGAAAGCGGTTGAAACGGCAAATACCTTCTCAATCCCTTTTAAGCTAACGGATTTTGAAGACAATGAACATACTATTTCCATCTATGCGGAAGATATTTACGGAGTTAAAAGTAATATTTTCAGCCGGAAAGTACGGGTGTCCTTAGTCCCCCCCTCCGGCGAGGTGCTTACCCCGCTCAGTACTGCAATGGTAAAAGATAGTATTGCAATTACAGGGAAGGCTTTCGATAAAAACGGCATAGAATCTGTCGCGGTGTCTCTTGATAACGGTAATACCTATCACCGCGCTGAAGGAACGGATGCTTGGAAGTATGAGTTTAACACCCATATTATTGATGACGGTACTCATGTCGTTTTTGTCAAGCTGATAGACAAGTATGGAGAACAAACAGTATTATCGACACTGGTGAATATCGATAACACCCCTCCGGTATTGCAATTTGAATATCCTATCCCGGGCGGACGCTATGATAATATGCTATTTGTATCCGGACAGATGCATGATGACATTGCATTAAAAGAGGTGTTTCTCCATATTAAAGGTCTGGAAGGGCAAAATGTTTCTGCGCAGCTTGCAAAAATCAAGCTTGATCATAGTTTACTTGCCTCACAAGATATAAATATTGCGTCATTGGCGTCGGGAGTGTATAATCTTGAGATTATCGGTATGGATGCCGCCGGTAATGTTACAAATATTGCCCGTAACTTTATCATTGACCGGAGTACGGAACACGGAAAAATAGATTTACTGTATCCTATGACCGGTGAAACCATAACAGGTGAGTTCAATATTTACGGCCGTATTACGAGTACAACCTATCCTGATAGTGTTTCGTTATATGTTGACGGTAAAGAAAGCGGTACTTCTCAGATTTCGGCAACAGGCTATTTCAGTTTTAAAATAATGCCTGAAGACCTGACTGAAGGTATGCATCAATTCTTTGTTAAGGCTGAAATTGTTAAAGGAAAGCCTGAAAGCTCTCCGGTACATTCTATCACCTACAGCTTGACCGGGCCGTGGGTAACCATTGATAATTTTGAGATGGGCGACTTTGCGGTAGACCGGCCCTATTTAAAGGGTAGAGCAGGATATAGCCTTTCCGAAGAAGAAACTGTCTTATTAAAAGATAAGACGGCTCCTAAAGATGTCAAAACCGCGATTGCTGCAAAAAAACCGGTATCCGTAGAGATTAGTTTCAATAACGGCAGAACCTTTATATCCCTCCGTGCAAAGGAAAAATGGCGCTACCGGTTGGAAACCGGTGATATGCCGGAAGGTGAGCATTTTGTACTCATACGGGCAAAGATGGCGAATGATGAGATTGCAGTATGCCGTACTATTGTGAGTGTGGATAAAACAGTACCGAAGGTAACACTTATTACACCTGATGAAGGCGGTTTATATAACCAATCATTGGTATATGCCGGTTTGGCGAGCGATGATATTGCCGTCACAAATGTCGAATTAGCGTTACGGAAAGGCGATAAGTATCTGTACAGTGTGCCTGCTGCAATGCAAGGGCTTCATTTTGACGTTGCTTTTTGGGGTGCAACGTTCTGGAATATGGGCTTAGGGTTAAGTTTCTTTGACAATAACGTTAAGCTTCAGCTCCATTACGGTCAGTTTTTACAATCTCAGTGGGATTTATTCTACAAGGGTAAAATTAAAATGCGGTACGGCGGTCATGTACTCAGTATGAAGATATTAGCCAATGTGTTTGAATTACCCTTTGAAAGATTTGCGGGGCCTGACTGGTCATGGCTCTATATGACTGGTGCGCTTGGTGCTAATTTCTCAGTCTTTACGCAGACTCAAAGCGGCAAGCCTCAGGTTTTATCTGCAATGCTTGCACAAATTGAATTTCCGCGAGTCAAGCTGCCGAAAAAGAAAGTGAAGTATTTCAGAAGCTTTGCTCTTTACACGGAAGGTCAGCTGTGGTTTATTCCAACCGATGTCAGTGATTCGGGTGTGAAGTCAAAGAAAGGGGGCAGCGGTACGGTTATTAGGTCCGTTCTTCCGCACATATCGGTCGGCTTCCGGTTCGAAGTATTTTAAACAGAGTTCAGAGCCGGTAGAGGCTTGCAAAAAGTAATGGGGATGTCTTAGATAAAATGGAGGTTTAAGACATCCCTTTTTATTTATTGCTTCTCTGTTTCGGGGATAAGACCGGGTACAAGATACTGTTCAGGAATTTTTGACGGCTTGCCTGTAGTATCGACACAACCCCAGGACACTTCCGCTTCGGCACATATCAGCCCATCGGAATTTTTTATAATCTGCCGGAATGTTCCCGATAGTTTGCCGAGTTTTAACGAGGATACTTCGATGTTTAGTTTATCATGCAGCCGCGCAGAGTATTTATAACGGATATCAATATGCGTTACATAAAGCATATAGCCGTCTGCAATAAGTCCCTTATAGTCAAATCCGATCCGTTTTAAAAATTCCATGCGGGCATATTCAAGATAATTGAGGTAGACGGCGTTGTTTACATGATTGTATGAGTCCAGTTCATAACTGCGGACTTCGAGTTCTATGACTTGCGGCATTGTAGGCTCCCTTGGGGTAAAGATAAAAAAAAAGACTGCAAGGAACTTGCAGTCTTTTTTTTGAGCTATGATGGATTCGAACCATCGACCCACGCCTTAAAAGGGCGTTGCTCTACCTACTGAGCTAATAGCCCATGTTTTGAAATAACAGAAAAGATAATACCAGATACAGTTGATTGTGTCAATACCTTTTATGCGGATGTTCTCATTTTTTTTGTTGTAAAATCAGTATACAGGCCAGGCGCCTCATTCGGCTACCGCCGCCAAAAAGCTGGTGTAAAGAGGATGACGATTGTATACAACTCTAAACGGCCGGCAAGCATAGAAAATGAAAATAAAATTTTTGCCCAGTGAGGAAAAAAGGAAAAATCTCCGGTGCTTCCAACTGTACCAAAAGAAACACCAATATTGCCGACGAGTGTCAAAGCTGCGGTCAATCCCGTTAGAATATCAACACCGCTGAAAACTGCGGCAAAAAAGGTAAGCAGTATACATACGGCATACACAAAAATAAATCCGGCAACACTGTATACGATGTCTTTTCTTCCGGGACGTTTATTCAGCTGAATACTGAACACGCCATGAGGGTGGAGGAGCCGCTGCATTTCATTGAGCGCCTGTTTTCTCAATATAACCCAACGGATAACTTTAATCCCGCCGGCTGTTGACCCTGAACAGCCGCCGACAAGCATTAAGAGAAAAAGAACTGCTTGAGCGGCCGGCGGCCAGAGAGAGTAGTCCAGTGTTGAAAACCCTGTTGTAGTTATAAATGAAGCAACATGAAAAAAACTGTGGCGGAGTGCCGATGCAAGTCCATACATGGGGATAATTGTTGCTGCTATGAATACGCCGCTAAAGAGCACAATGCGGATATAAGCCCGTAATTCGGAGTTACGGAAAAATTCTTCCGGCTTCCCGGTAAACAAGTGGAAGTATAGGCTGAAATTGATACCGGCTAACAGCATAAATACCGTGCAAATCACATCAATAGCCGGTGATTGATAGGCGCCGATGCTCGCATTCCGCGTTGAAAACCCTCCCGTGCCTAACGTTGAAAAACTATGACATACTGATTCCAGAAAGGGCATACCGGCAGCGCAAAGGAGAATAATTTGCAGTACCGTCATCCCCAAGTAAATGAACCAAAGGGCTTTGGCTGTATGGGTGATTTTTGCGGTTACTTTTCCTTTGTCGGGGCCGCTTGTTTCACTTTTAATAAGCTGAAAGCCTCCGACCCCAAGGAGCGGGAAAAGAGCCACGGTCAGTGCTACAATGCCCATACCTCCAAGCCAATGCATTTGCGTACGCCAAACACGAAGAGCCATCGGATATGCTTCGATATTTTGCAAGGCGCTTGCGCCGGTGGTTGTAAAACCTGAAACTGATTCAAAGAGCGCATCGCTGAAATACGGCACCATACCTGAAAGTAAAAAGGGCACTGCACCAAGCAGTCCTGCGCCAATCCATGCTGCTCCGACAAGCAAAATACCTTCACGGATAGTCAGGCGTATCGGCTGCCGCTTAGTTTTTAAAAATAAGACCGCAGTGATTATCCAGAGAACGGTAAGCGGGATGAAAAAAGAAGGAAGCATTTGCCATTCTTTAAGATAAACGGCAACGGCAACTGGAATGAGAAAACTCCCGGCAACGATTGAAAGAATCATAAAAATAATCGTAAGACAGTGAAGGAATTTCATTTTGTACCGGTAAAATATTTTATAATGGCATCGCTTTGCGTACTTTGAACAATGACCGCCAATTTATCATTTTCTGCAAGAATGGTATTACCTCCCGGTATGCAGCAGCCCTGTTCATTTGTAACCAGCAAAATTAAAAATATGCCGTGCATGGCAATATCTTTTAAACTTTTATCTGCTGCCTCAGAATCGCCTGAAAGGGTAATTTCGATGATTTCAAGATCGCCTGCACCCATTGTGTGAATACGGGTCAGGTGCTTGCCTCCGAGATGACTCATAATAGTATCAACAGTAACATCTTTTAAGGGAATTGCAACGTCAACCCCTATTTTATACGCGACATTCGATAAGATAGCACTTTGCACAAGCGCGACAGTTTTTGGTATGCCGAGTGATTTTAAATATACGGAAGTAATCATATTTAACTCATAATTTTGTGTGGCAGTAATCACTAAATCAAAAGAGTTTAATGCAATTTCTTCGATAAACGCGTCATCCGTGACATCGCCGCTGTAAATTCTTGCATCAGGATAAGTACCTGCTGCTTGTTTTGCCAATGCGCTGTCTTTATCAATAATTGCAACTTCCCAGCGCGGCTTGGCTCCCCAGCCGAAAAATTTTTTTAACCCGCTAAAATGACGCTTTTCCAGCAAACGTTCTGCAACCCTCTTGCCGACTTTTCCGATGCCCACCAAGGCAATTTTTTTAAGCGGTGTAAGGGTGAAACCTGCAAGCGTATAAAACTCTTCAATGTGCTGAGGAAGGGTGAGAACCGAAATTCTCATCCCGCTTGATAAAACAGTTTCTCCTGAAGGAATAGCCGTCTTGCCTTGATTCTCAATTGAAACGATGACAAAGGGAATTGTAATGATACTGCGGATATTCTGCAAAGACATACCGTCGAGTTTGCTGTCTGTCCCGATTGTGAAGCAGGTGAGCTGGTACGGTGAGTTTTCAAATGCGATAATATCGCTGACTGCACCATGTTCAACCGCATGGATAATTGCTAAAGCCGCTTCTTGATCCGGATGTACTAAAAAATTAATCCCTAAGGTACCTTCTTTTGCGGTATTAAGGGAGGCTACATAATTTTCATTTCTTACACGGGCAATTTTCAGTACCTGCGGTGCAAGTGATTCTGCAATACCGCAAATAATCATATTGAGTTCATCGCTATCGGTAACGGCAACAAGTGCGTCTGCTTTTTGAATATGTGCCTCGATTAAAACCTTAGGATCGTTTCCGCTTGCTTCGGTAACGGTACAGTCCAAACGGTTTGCTGCATGACGGGCTGTATCCTTGTTTTGTTCAATGAGTACGACAGTGTGCTTTTTTGCAATCAGTCTTCGGGCAAGTTCGACGCCGGTTACTCCTGCGCCAACGATAATAACAGTCATTGCCGTCCGTTATAACATAAAACCGGCATCATGCACAGAGGCGGGATAGAGTAAAAGCGGTAATTGCTTACCCAGCCCAAGCAAGAAACTTAAAACCCGTATTGAAGTCTTTCCGAGATGAGGGTATCCCCAAGATGCGTACGGGCGCTCTGTATTGCTTGTTTTTTTGTTGCCGCCTCCGCGGAATACTCAACCGTGAACCGATTTATTTTCCGTGCCTGCTTAAAACTCCAAATTGATATATCGCCGTGTATTACACAGGTGAATGTACCGCCTTCGTTTTGGTTTACAGTGATATGTGTTTTACCGAATACGAACCGTTCAATACTGCTGCCGATTTTTTCTTGTGCTGCGGTGATAAGCGGCATTTCTGTTGCTGCTGCCAATTCACGGTACTCATCCAATCCTATCCGGCTGAATCCGCGTTTCATTAAACCCGCCAGTACCCGGGTTGCCGTGACATTATCGGAAAACACCGGTTGGTTTTGCTCGTCATAATCAAGAATGGCGATAATTGTCGGTATTTTTTTTTCGGCTGTGATAACCCGGTATGAAAAATCTGTACGGAGATGATCGGGTGCCGACGAGAAAACTCCGGCAGCCTCTTCAGGATAGATATAAAAGGACAAGGTTCCTATAAGGGCTTTTTCCGGCGGAGGCGGCGTAAAATGTAACACTCCATCGGAATTAGTCAAGACCTGCTCTGTGTGCATTGCGGGGCTATCCGCCTCCTCTTTTCGGGAAGGGTAAGAAACCAGAACCGGCGCGGAACTGAGTATGATCTGCTTTTCAGGGAGGGTGATGGTAAACCGGGCACTAAACGGTTCTGAAAAGGGGGTTCCGGCAATAACGGGAGCCGGTTGACTGAGCGGTTCAATTGAAACAGCGGCAAGCAGCGGCCGTATCCGCTCCCGTGCAGCGGTAAGGGTTGCATTATCCGCATTATCTGCACAAGCTGCCTTAATCGCAGCAAATAAGGTGAATGCTTTCTCGGTATCATAGGTTCCGGCTGCACGGGCAAGTTCAGGCAGTAGGCGTGCCGCCGCTCTGACTTCATCGGCATCCGCAGTGTTTTGAATGGATGCTGCTTGCACAGTATTTTCCGGTGCAGGCGAGTTCGCTTTTGGTACTGCATGACCGGATACACAGGCAGCGGCAGAGACTATATAAATGCAGGAGAAGATAATAGAACAAATACGATTCATGAGGACAGCCTTCTATAAATACTAGGAAAGTGAGCCGGTTACGATTAGCCAACGGTAAAACAGCTCTATTGTGAACAAGTGAAAAATTCCCATCTCATTATCGGTGAGCATTGTGTGAATCTTTAATCTTTATTTAACTAAGAACGTGAATCCCGGCGGTGGTAGCGGTTATTAAGTGCGGGGTTTGTGTAATTATCATATAAGTCTCCTGAAATACTTTCCGATACTTACAGTAACACGGCGGCCGGTTGGCAACGGACCCGTGTGATACGATACCGTGTTACTAAGGAGGCACGTCAATGATGGAATTAAAGCTGCTGTTTATCATTTTGGGTATCGCAGGTACCTTTTTTCTTGTTACGGCCTTCATACTCGGTGCTAAAATCGGGAAGCTGTCTGCCAGCAAACATTTGACTAAAGAAATTAAAATTGCCCGCGCAGATGCGGTAAAGCGTTCCCGGTCAGTACTGAATGGGCAATTTGCCGAACAATTTGCTGCATTTTTCCCTGATTTTCCGGCTAATCCGACTGAAATCCGCTTTGTAGGAAAGCCTATAGACTTTATTGCGTTTTCCGGATCTTCCGCCGGCGCGGTGGAGGAAGTCCTTTTTATTGAAGTAAAAACCGGAGCGTCAAGCTTAACAAAAGTAGAGCGGTCATTACGGGATGCTATAGAACAAAAGAAAGTACGCTATACTGAGTACCGTATCCCGGCAAGTGCCGTATAAAACATGAGGGTGCTGCAACATATGGGCGCAGCACCCTTTGTGATTTTGACAGCAGGAGATGCTAGGCAACAAAGCTGTCAAGTTCATGCAGCCGGCTGATGGACTGTAAACGCTCCAATGCTTTTTTTTCGATTTGGCGGATACGTTCTTTTGTAAGATTAAAACGCTTGCCTACTTCCTTCAAAGAAAGCTGTTCATAACCGTTCAACCCGAACCGGTAACGAAGAATTTCCGCTTCCCGTTCGGTTAAGGTTCCCAGCAGCATATCTACATTTTCCCGCATATCCATGTCCAGCATATATTCTTCCGGCAGCATATAGCGGTTATCTTCAATAAAGTCCCCGGTACTGGCCGCTGTGTTATCGCTGAAAACGGGAGCATCTAAAGAAACCGGTTCACGGGCTACATTTACGATGGTGCGTACCATATCAGGTTCAATGCGCAGTTCACGGGCAATATCCGTCAGCTCTTTATCTTCAGAACCGCTTTTTTCCATCAGCTTCCGGGCTTTTTCAATCTGTACCAATTCATTTGCGCGGTTCAGCGGCAGCCGGATCATCCGGGATTTTTCGCAGATTGCTTTTAGTATCGCTTGGCGTATCCACCATACTGCATAGGAAATGAATTTATAGCCTTTGTCCGGGTCAAATCGATCGGCTGCATTCATCAAGCCGATATTGCCTTCGCTGATTAAGTCCATAATAGGAATATTTTTATTTTGATATTTTTTTGCTACATTGACGACAAAGCGCAAGTTTGATTCGATCAGTATTTTCTTAGCGGCTTCATCACCGGCTGCTGCGGCTTTTGCATACCGGATTTCATCTTCTGCGGACAGCAGCGGTATTGTATTAATTTCTTTCAAGTAAGTTGCGAAAATGTTGTCACTAGCCTGTGATGTGTGAATTGCTGCTCTTTCCATAATAAAACTCCTCATAAGATATACTGAGAATGTCCAAAAACTGAAGTTTATGGATAGCCTCAAAAGTTTAGTTATTTATTAAAAGCAATATTCGTGCCAAGTTTTTATAATGAAAAGCAACGTTTTTTTACGGCAGAAACGGGCGATTCAGCTCCTGGGATGAGAAAAGAATAAAAAAAAAGGAAAAAACTTGCCTTTTTACCGCTTTGTTTGTATATTTACTGTGATACTATACGGCTGAAATGACACACTCAGTATAAATAAAAATAAAACTGAGTTAAATTGACACAGCTGTATCTGTTTACACAGGCCCAAAGAACAGCGGTTCTTTCGGGCTTATTTTTTCCTACCTATAATGATAATATACAGGAGGTTCTTACATGAAAGTACGGCCATTGGCAGACCGTGTTTTAGTAAAAGTTGATAAGGTGGAAACTAAAACCGCAAGCGGAATTATTATCCCTGACACCGCACAGGAAAAAACCCAGACAGCAGTTGTTGTCGCAGTTGGTGATGATAAGGAAAAAATCAAAGTTTCGGTCGGACAGAAAGTAATGCATGATAAATATGCAGGTACCCAGATTAAAATTGACGGCGAAGAACACCTTATTTTAAAAGCCGGCGATATTGTAGCTGTTATAGAGTAATACTGTTTTTAAACCGGTGAAAGGGCATCTTTAGCAATGCATCGCATTTTTTAAAGATGCCCGTGTACTGTAACCGGCTGACTCTTATCCGTAAGACTATTTATAAAAGCACTTTTACAATTCCTTTCCTAACCGGACGGGGAAGTCCCGGCTGCACTTGAAGAGCTGTGCGGTGAATGTCTTCAGGAAAGGCAAGTAAAAACATTCCTTTTTGCAGTACAATCCGCTGCTGCTCTTTTCCTTCAAATTCTATAAAATCGGTTTCTTCATTATATTCCTGCTTTATGCTCATTGTGCAAGCCGGTGAAATATGCATGATTTCTTCGCCGTCAATCATGAAATGAATGTCGATGTATTTACGGTGTCCTTCCCATACGCGGTCTTTTTCGGTCATCGTATTATATACACAGACATTACAAAAGATTTCTTCCCCTTTGACGGGATTTTTCCCTTCCTGCAAGACTTTCAGGTCTGTTGTTTGCAGCCATTGCAACGCTTCGGCTATTCTCCCGCTCAGCCCCGTATACCGGCAGCTATCTTTTATCATACCGATTATCATACAATCCTCCTTTTGGGTGATGAATTAATTATTATATCATTTGGCGCTTGCGTCCGCTACCGCTTTTTGTATCTGCTCCCATTGCCTGTCCATAGATTGAATGAGCTTTATTTGTGTGCGTGTCCGGTCGAGATTGTGATGGGGGCGGCTTGTTTTGTAATAAACATCACCGTTCAAATAATCCGTTAAAAATCGTACTGCCATAATCTGTGTAAGGGTTCTGCCGGATTCGGCAATCAAGCTTCTTTCATGTACAGTCAAAAATGAATCCGCAGTGCTGAGATAACCGCTGATAAGTGCGCTAAATAGCGCGAGATCAAAGCTCACTTTGCTCAGATCCTGCTCATCTTCACAAGCGGTGTTTGTTGCGGTGCGGATAAGATCGCCGGTATCAAATAAAATAGTTCCGGGCATGACGGTATCTAAATCGATAAGACATACCGCCTCTCCTGTGGTATCATCAAAGAGAATATTGTTCAGCTTGGTATCATTATGCGTAATGCCCTGTTTTAATGTTCCGTCTGCAAGCCCGCTGCTGAGAATCATACCCCGGCTGCGGTTTTCTTCTAAAAAGGCGAGTTCAGGACGGACATTACCGAGCCGCCCTGCCGAATTCCGGGAAACGGCTTCGTCAAGTTGGCCGTAACGGCTGTACATATTATGAAATTCCGGGATGGTTTCATACAAGGCAGGGCCGCTGTAGTCCGAAAGCTGCCGTTGAAATGTTCCGACGGCAGCACCGACCTGATACGCGAGTTTCGCTTCCGACATTGTTTCAAACGTAGAGGCATTTTCAATAAATAAATATGTCCGCCAGTATTCTCCTTCGTCATCTATCACAAAGAAACGGCCGCTTTTAGCCGGAACCAATGTGAGCGTCTGCCTGGACGGGGATACGGAACCGGATGCACCCGGAAAGACCGTTTTCTTTTCGGCACATTCGGTACGCAGTTTTGCAGTGATATGCCCGGTGATACGGCGGATATTTTCCACTACTTCGGCAGGTTTTTTAAATACTTGCCGGTTAATCCGCTGGTGTGTATAGCGTACCCGCACACCGGCCTGATTCCATACCGAAACATAGGTAGTGTTAATATGTCCTGCACCGAACGGCTTCAAAGATTCCAGATCACCGTATAGAGCGAATTGTTTACATATTTCTGCTGCTTTGTTGATGTCCATCGTGTCGTACTCCTTGTACTGCCACTGTTTTCCGCTTCCGAATAGTATGCTCGTTAAATCTGCTCAAATGATGCTTGTAAATATGCCAGCCGGATGCGCCGTACCTTTACCGTCAGTTCTTGATTCAGCTCCGCTTCGGTGCTGAGGGTGATGTCGGTTTCGTAGGCAAGCGAGGAAATAAAAATATGTGCTTTTTTCCCCGCAGTGTCGATAACGGTTGCCGTCCCCCGCCAATCGGGGTTTTGCAAAAGGTATACCAGTGTCCAGTGCTGGCGGGATGCCCGTTCAGCTGCAACACACGCGCGCCCTGCCTCATCCCCCGCCGCTATTTTTAAAATCAGCTCGCCGGCCTCGGTCAGGGGCTTGCCGTCAAGAAAGTTGAGCAGCTGCCGGTGACTTACGAGGTCTCCGTAGCGGCGGAGCGGGCTTGTTACCTGCCCGTACATAGCAAGCCCGAGCGCAGCGTGCATCGAAGGAATGGTGCCCACGCTGCGCGGACGCATGGCGCGCCGCTTTTTGTACTCACCTGCCAGTCCTGAGGGAAGTTTATTCGGCAGTTCGGGCGCTTCTTGACTGATATATTGAAAAGGAATGCCGTGTTTGAAGGCAAAGCGGGCGGCCGCCTCGCCTGCAAGCAGCATTATTTCTTTAATCATCGCCGCCGATTCGGTGCGGATAACCGGTTCAACAAGAGCCCGCTTTTTACCTGTACCGTCTTCTTGTACCCGAATCGAAACTTCGGGAAAATCAATAGAGACTGCTCCTGCCGCTTCGCGCCGCAGCCGGTTTCTTTCTGCAATGGCAAAAAGCGGTGCAAGTGCTTCCGACGTTTTTTGTGCATCTGCTTGTTCATACGTGAGCCGGACAACACTGAGTTTTGTGCGGTAGATTTCCGCCTCTTCAATTGCTCCCGCTGCATCAAGCAGCAGTTTAAAAGAGAGGGCATAAGAAACCGGCTTTAAACCGAGTGCAAAGTAATCAACGGCGTTTTCGCCGAGCATCCGGGCTGCCCCTTCCGGTGTGTACAGGGTAGCACCGCGTGCACAGGCATCCGTATCGCTTTGGGTACCGTTTTGAATGGTATCCGCCGGGTTTGCAATATGAATCCACAGATGGGTTCCGTCAAACGACACGGCGTCATCGGGGTCGGTGCTGCCGGCATTATCAATCGCGTATGCGGTAATTTCCGATAAATCCAGGGACTGTTCCGGCAGAACCGGTTCGGGGATGTCCGCCTTTGAGGAATGCAAGGAATGGCCGAACCGTGCCGGATACGGGTTTTTTTCGATGGGCCAGACATTCATTTTCAGCAGCAGTTCATGCGCCTGCTCCGGGCTTTGTTCTATTTTTGCATCTTTCAAGAGCTTTGAAGCGGAGGAACTGCCGAGCGCCAATGCTTCCAGTTCCTGAAAAAACGGCGCATACTGACTGTATTCCGCCGATGCGGGTTTGCCCTGCATACAGGCACGCAGCTTTGCAATAAAATCCTGTCTGAGGTTTTCAGCCGCTTCTTTTTCCGCCTGCTTACGGCGTAACTGCACTATATCTTCTTCCGTCCGTATTGCGATGGGTTCTGCCGGGCTTGTGCAGATAAAATAAGGGGCATTACTGACTGCCTGCCACATATTCCAGCTTTGTTCCGCTGTATATGATCCCCACAGTAATTCTGCAAGCTCCGCAAACAGCGGTGTTTCGCCTTCAAAAAATGCGGCGGCTTCGCTAAAATCGGCAGGAGGCACCGGCGTTTCCAAAACTGCCTGCAAGCTGCGGCATTCACCGCTATGCAGGAGAATCATATCTTTTTCGCGGACTTTTTTAGAGCCGCTTGCTAATACGATTTCAAACTTATCGCCTTGAATATCCGTAATGACGGCAGGCTGATTTTTATAGATTACAAGATTACCTTTTTTCATGGATTTTCCGAATTGTAATGTTCCGTATTTTATTATTACCGTAAATAACGTGCAGGACATTTCCGTGCCGGTGATAGGCAAAGGAATCGCAGCAGCGGTATAAGGGTTTCCCGCAGACGGCTTCAAAGGAATCGCGCGAATCACCGGTTCTTATATCGTTAAACAGGGTTAAGGATGAAGGAAAGGCTATTGTCATTTGCAGAATGGAACCTCCCGTATCCTTTGCCCGTATGATAATTTCAGTATTCAGTAAGCGGTAGCGCCACCGTTCGCTATAATAGTTGTAGATGATGGAAGATGGTTCGTTCCATGCAATTAATAAGTCATCGACGGATGTGCCTAAGGAGATATTGCGCACAGTAATAGGCATATCTTCACTCGGCTCCTGCAGCTGCACCGAAAGCAGTTTTTTTTCTTGTGCAGCTGCTTCTTTTTCGTTGAGGCGATTCAATATCCGTATTAAGTTGCAGCGGATAAGCCGCTCATCTACCGGAAACCCTGTAGTTAAAAATAGTTTTTGTGCATTGCGGCGGTCAGGCGCTTGCAGACAACCGGAAAGGAGTATCCGCGCCTTGGTATAGTCTTTTGCAACAAGGTACAGTAAGGCGGCGTAGTTTGCCCGTGCACTGACATCATCGGAGCCGCTCTGAAAAAGGTCGGCCTGTTCGGCAATCCTCAGTACGGCTTCACGTTCATGGGCAAGCGGTGAAGCGGTTAAAAGATGCGCATAGCTTGCCGCCATACAGCCTTCATATATCAGATAAAGATAGTCGTCGTATGCCTTTTTTGCGTAGGCGTATATTCTGCTGTTCCCCTTTATCTGTCCCGGCTTTGAAAGAGAATCCGCTTCATGATCATATGAAGCTTCGTCAGGAATGAAATCGATGGTTTGGAAAAACGAAAAAACCGTTTGCGGGTCATAAATTGCAGCAGGCAGGAGTGTTACCAGTTCCTGATCGCGTTTTTCGAGCGTGTTCAGCCATGCTTGGTGACAAATAAGTGCATTGAGCCGGTGGATATAAATACTTTCGGGGAAAAGCTGCCGCAGGTTTTCAAGGATGTTGCGTGCATCCAATGTGCCTCTCTTGTTGTGGAGGGCAAAGAGTATCCCTGATAGCTCCTCATAAAGATGGGTAACCGCTTCGCTATTGGCATAGAGCTGTTCAAGCCGCTCTTGTACGGGAACGGTTCCGTTGAGAAAGGGCCGGAGCAGTTTTGCAGCTTCTGCGTCTGACCGGGCTGTATCGAGGTGGGACAGCCATATTTCGAGTAAGCCGCGGGGATAGCCTGCAATATCTAACAGAACCTCTGCCAGTATATCAATCGTATAAATACGGTCGTTTGAAAGCGGGCGTACGGCATTTACCTGATAATAGTTCAGCGCAAATTGCGACGCAGCAACGGCGGCAATCGGAGCAAAAAAGTTTTCACGTTCGGTATTCAAGTTCCGTATCCGGCGGGCGGAACCTGCTGCATCCAAAAATAGCACGGTATCTATATAATCAAGAAGACCGGAGCTGATGAGAAATGTTCCATCAGGGTACAGTATACAGCGTACTTGCTGCTGGTTTGTAATAATAAGCCGCATAGTTCCCCGGAACACTTCGGTTTTACGCATCAGCATAAAAAGAGCGGTTTCGAGTATGTCATACCATTCGCCGATATTGCTTGCCGGAATTTCACTTGACGATGCAGCTGCTATTTCTTCACGGTACTGCTGCATTAACCGTTCCCGGGCGTAGATTCCGCCAGTCAAGGGATCTGTAAAGCCCAGTACTGCGGTGAGGAAAAACAAAACCGGAAAAATCATTGTGCGGCATATTTCTTTCATCAAACAGCAGCATATCACAGCGGTGCAAAGATGACAATAATAGAGGATGTCTCGAAAAGCGGCCGGTTTTTAGACGCCCCGGTAAAAAGATAGACCGGTATATTGACAAAGTTTTTGAAACTATTATATTGAACACTGTTCATTTATGGAGGGCTGATATTAAAACAGCGGTAATATCAAAAGAGCTTATCTTAGATGCCGGGCGCAGTCTTGTAGAAGAAAAGGGTATTTCGGCATTAAATATGCGCGACGTGGCTGGACGCTGCGGTATTGCGCTTGGTTCGCTGTATAATTATTTTTCATCAAAGGATGAATTGCTGATCGCCGTTATCGAACATATTTGGTATACCATTTTTTCTACCGCTGTATGCAGCGGGAAAGAATGCACATTCACTGACTATATCACCCTGCTGTTTCACACAATACGGGAGGGCACCCGGCGGTATCCTGATTTTTTTACTGCACATTCAATAGGCTTTGCCGGTTCCGCTAAAGATGATGCACGGCAAAAAATGGCACTCTGTGTGTCTCGGTTAAAACAAACGATGGTTGAAGTCATGCAGCAGGATGAACGGATTAACCCCGCCGTATTTTCTCCGTCTTTTTCACACGAGGATTTTGCAGACTTTGTGTTTACCAATGTAATGTCCTTGTTTCTCAAGCGGCAGGAATCCTGCACTGTCTTGATTGAGGTTATACGCAGAACTGTGTACGGTGCTGAAATGCAGCAGACAGAGACAGCGTAAGCAGTGAATACGTAAAGGTGCCGGTTAAAAGTGCTTGTTTAAAGCCGCCGGACGCGTTTTATAATAAACCTGTTCCGAAACTTTCGTTTTTGAGCAGGCCGATTTATGGAGGTGAAAATGCAGGCTGTAACGGAAACAGTATTTGACATTGTGTATTTGTCAACCGTCGTGGTGCTCGGTTTCAAGATGCTGACGAACGGTCGCGGAGAAAAACAGTTCTTTTTGTACGGGATTATGGCGCTCATACTCGGTTTCGGGGATGCCTTTCATTTAGTTCCCCGTGCTGCGGCGCTGTGCACAACGGGGCTGGATGATTATACGCGGGCGCTCGGGATAGGGAAGTGGATTACCTCGGTTACAATGACGGTATTTTATGTCTTGTTATACTATGCATGGCGGCTGCGCTATAATATCGGCGGCGGAAAGGTATTGACCGGTTTTGTGTATCTGCTGGCGGCTATACGGATTGTCTTATGTTTTATGCCGCAGAACGCATGGACGGAACCGGATGCACCGCTGTCATGGGCGCTGTACCGCAATATTCCGTTTGCAATACTCGGTTTGCTGATCATCATTCTTTTTTACTATTCCGCACGGAAGATGCGGGATAAAGCATTCCGATGGCTGTGGCTGACGGTGGTGTTAAGTTTTGCTTTTTATATTCCGGTAGTCTTTTGGTCTTCAAGCATACCCTTGATTGGAATGCTGATGATTCCTAAAACCTGTGCGTATGTGTGGACTATTTACATCGGATATGCTGATATGAGGAGAAAGAAAAAATGAAAAAATTACTGAATACGGCTTTTGTATATGCTGTTGCAGCAATGGCCGGCGGTGTGTTCTACCGGGAGTTTACAAAGTGGAACGGCTTTACGGGTGTTACGGCACTCGGTAAGGTGCATACCCACCTATTTATGCTTGGTATGGTAATGTTCCTGATTGCAGCGCTGTTTGCACAGCGCACCAATCTGATGGACGTACCCCGCTTCCGGAAGTTTTTTATTGTGTATAACATTGGTGTTCCGCTTACAGCAGTGATGCTCATTATCCGCGGTATTCCTCAGGTTTTGAATATTCCGCTGACAAAAGGGATGGACGCCGCAATTTCGGGATGCGCCGGAATCGGACATATTTTAACGGGTATCGGTATCCTGTTATTGCTTTCGGCGCTGCAAAAGACCGTGCAGGATTAGAGCACAGTTTCCGGCTGGTCTGCTGCGGTATCTGTCTTCATTGCAGCGTGCTATCCCGCATTCAAAGAAGGCACGGTATAAGCAGGCCGGTTAAACATCCGCTCGATGCCGACCGTACTGGGCGGCCCGTGTCCGGGAAATATCAGTACATTGTCATCATGGCAAAATAATTTTCTGCTGAGATGTTCGGCAAGATTTTTAGCGGCCGAACTATGCAGCGTTTTGCCCGCAATACCGGCGGTGATGCTGTCGCCGGTAAAGATACAGTTTTCTATTTTAAAAAGATACGAATCGGGCGAATGACCAGGTACGGAAAAGCATTCAACCAAAAAACCCCCAATTTGAAGCGTACAGTCGCCTCTCAGCGTTTTCCCGCAGTTATTTACCAGTGTGTGATCTGCAGCGTAAATTAAAGGCTTATAAATTTTCAGCCATGTATTCAAGCCGTATGCATGATGATTTAAATGATTGTGAGTGATGCAGATGCCGCTCAGCCGGTAGCGGTTGTTTTCGATATGATTAAGAATTTCCCCGGTTATCTTTCCGGGATCGATAATGAGCGCTTCACCGCTTGCTTCATTTCCGACAAGATAGCTGTTGACAAAGCCTTGAGTTGAATAGTGCGGGTATATTTTCATTGCGGCAGTCCGTCCTTTGAAAAATATGCTTCCCGGGTATTTGAAGATTTAAAAGATACCTTGCGGTAGGTATTGTTCAAGAAAGATGTTTTTTTAAGATTGCAATTTTCAAATGGGGTGTGTGCCAGCGTGCAAGCAATGAAACGGGAGCTGTATAAATCGGAATCATTAAAGCTGGATGACTGCGCAGTAACACCGATAAAGTTATTGAGCAGCAGCTCTGCATTGGTAAAAAAACTATATTCAAAAATACTTCCGGCAAAACAGGAAAATTGAATATCCGCATTTTCAAATGAGCAGCGGATAAAACGGGCAAAATCAAAAAACGACATTCTGATCTTTGCATTCTTAAAGATACAATCGGTAAAAACAGTATGTGAAAAAGAACAGCCGGTCATTTTTTTTCCGGAAAAATCAAGTCCGTTGAGAGACAGTGCAGAGAAATTCATACTATTAATGACAGAACGTGCGGCGAGGAGTGCCGATAAGGATTCTGCAGTTTCTTTTTCGGTCATGCTGAACATATCGGTAGTGTATGTGATTGCAGTATTTTGGTCAAATGGGTATGATGCAGGCGCGGAGGTTATTGGTGGGTAAAAGATATGCCTTTTTGGATTCGGGGATAGGAGGTCTGCCCTATTTTGAATATTTTCACAGGCAGGCACCTTATGAAGCTGCCGTATATGTTGCCGATACGGTGCATTTTCCATACGGTGAAAAAACACGGGAAGAGGTTATCCGCTACGCTGTCGAGGTAAGCGGCCGTATAATAAACCGTTTTGCGCCTGAAGTCATTGTCATTGTGTGCAATACCATCTCACTTGCCGCCCTGGATGTGTTAAGAAATACCTATCCCATTCCCTTTGTCGGTACTGTACCGGCAGTAAAACCGGCAGCGGAATTAAGCAAAAAGAAACATATCGGCATTATTGCCACCGAGCGCACAGTACACGATCCTCATCTTGAAACTCTTATCCGGACTTATGCCGCCGGCTGCCGGATTGAAATGCGGGCAGATGCCGATCTGGTCTTTCAGATAGAGCACGGCTTGAGTACCGCTTCCGATGTAGAAAAAAAACAGGCAATCGAGCCGGCCATCCGGCAATTTAAAGAAGCGGGTGCCGATACGCTCATACTCGGCTGTACGCATTTTTTACATCTGGTGGACGCTTTTATTGAATGCGCTGCCCCTGAAATTACGATTATTGATTCCCGGCCTGCGGTTATTGCACAGGCAGTGCGGGTGCTGCCTGCCATGCAGGGACAAGAGGCCGGCATATCTGCCTGCTATGTAACCGGCGGCCTTTCAGAGCGGATTGAACGGCTTTACCGCAGCTATTGCAGCCGTTTTGACCTTGACTGGGGCGGTACCTTATGATGCGGGGACTTATATTAAGCGGTGCAAATAATTTCTTTTCGGTACGGACCGAAGACGGTACTATTCTCCGCTGTTCAATCAAAGGGAAAAAGCTCAAAGACATCCGCGGGGTATACAATCCGCTTGCACCGGGAGATTTTGTAGAAATCGAATGCGATCCGCTCCGGCCGGATCAGGGGCAAATTACCGCACCGGTACCGCGCCGCAACGGATTTGTCCGCTGGAATCAAAAAACACGCAGCCCGCAGCTCTTAGCCGCAAATATTGATCTTTTGGTCTGCGTTACCACACCGGCTAATCCTCCCTTCCGGCCCCGCTTTACCGACCGGGTATTGGTACAGGCAGCAGCCGAAAACATTCCGGTGCTGATCGCCGTCAATAAGACTGATCTCGGTATACCCGCGGCTGTGCGGGAGCGGCTTGCGGATTGGCAGCGCATCGGTATTCACGTCTGCGAGGTGTCTGCTCAGACAGGTGCAGGTATTGAAGATCTAGTACGGCTGCTTGACGGTAAAACCTGTGCGGTAATGGGACAATCGGGGGTCGGAAAATCCAGCCTGCTGAACCGGCTTGATCCCGCGCTCCGGTTAAAAACCGCCGGTATTTCTTTTAAATACGACCGCGGCATCCATACCACAACACAGGGCATACTCTTACCGCTTTCGTATACCGATCCCGACGGCAGCAGCATTCCTTTAACTATTATTGACACCCCCGGTATACGGCACTTTGCCCTGTGGAACATCAAACCTGATGAGGCGGTATTCTACTTTCCGGAAATGGAGGAAGCAGCCTTACAGTGCAGCTTCGGCCTTTCCTGTTCCCATGTCCATGAAGACGGCTGTAAGATATTGGAAGCATTGGAAGCAGGGCACATCCATCCCGACCGCTACGAAAGCTGGCGTTCCATACGGGAAGAATTGCGCGAGCTGACTGCCGGAGATTATTCATGAATACACATACCTTAGAAGTTTTGGAATTTTTCCGCATTGCGGAAATGATTGCGGGCTATTGTTTGAGCGAAGAAGCCCGTTCACTCTGTTTACAAAAGCGGCCGGCAGCGGAATGTACGTCCGTTGCGGCGGCAAAGGAACTCGGGCGGGATTTCCTGCATTTTTTACAGGCAGATGATCTCCCGCCGCTTAAAAGCCGTCCGCCGCTGGAACCCATCATCAAGCAGCTGCACACTGCCGGAGTGTGCCTTTCAATAGAAGAACTGTATGCGGCGGGGTTTACCGCATTACAAACCGCAGAACTGAAAACCTGGGCGGCAAAAAAAGAGCGGGCGGATAGTCCGGTGTGCAGGCTGATAGAAGCCCTGCCGCCGCTCCCGCTGACCGAGCACGCCGTTTTTTCATTTATCGATAAAAACGGAGAATTGCGTGATATTCCTTCTCTAACCGCAATTAAGAAAAAAATGCGCTATATCGAAGCGGACATAGAAAAGATCATGCGGAGTTTTTGTACGGATGAATCAACCAAGGGAATGCTGCAAACGCCTGCGCCGGTCTTACGGAACGGCAGACAGGTTATTACCGTCCGCTCCAATTATAAGGGGCGCATTAAGGGCATCATCCATGAGTATTCTCAGTCGGGACAGAGCTTTTATCTTGAACCTGAAAGTATTGTTATCCGCAATAACGAGCTGGTACGGGCGCAGGCGGAGTATGAACAGGAGCTGCACCGGCTGTTGCGAGAAATCAGTGCGCAGATTGCTGCAGAAACCGCTGAACTGGCAGAAGCTCAGCGCTTACTGCTTGAGCTGGACTGTGCAGGAGCGGCGGCACGCTGGGCATTGGCTCATAAAGGAACCTTTGTCCGCGATGCAGAAAACTCCCATACCTTTTATTTGCAGGCGGCGCGTCATCCCCTGCTGGGCGAAGCGGCGGTTCCGATCGACTTACGGCTTGCGGAAGATGAGCGGATATTGATTATCACCGGGCCGAATACCGGCGGTAAAACGGTCAGTTTAAAAACCGCCGCCCTCTTTGTGCTGCTGAATCAAACCGGCTGGCCGGTACTCGCCGGTGAAGAAACCCGGCTTCCGGCATTCCGCTTTGTCGGCTGCGCCATCGGAGACGAACAGTCCCTTGACCGCTCCCTGTCTACCTTCTCCGCCTATATGCGCACTGTGGGGGAACTTTTGGAAGCCGCCGACAGCGAAAGCCTCATCATTTTGGATGAACTCGGAAGCGGTACCGATCCGCAAGAGGGCGGCGCTTTGGCTATGGCGATTTTAGATGAACTGTTCAAAAAAGGTTCGCGGGTCTTTGTTACCAGTCATCACGGTGTCTTAAAAAACTACGGCTACCGGAAAAGCGGCTGTGTAAACGCCTCGGTTGCCTTTGATGAAACCACACTCCGCCCCTCCTACCGCATTTTGATGGGGATTCCGGGTGAAAGCCGTGCAGTGGATATTGCGGAAAAAAACGGCCTCAGTGCCCGCGTTATTGAAGCCGCCCGTGCCTATCTTGCAGATAATTCCGCCGATGCCGCCGCCTTGATCAAGGGCTTGATGGAAAAACACGAACAGCTTGCCGTCTTTGAACAGGAAAAGGAAGCCGCGCAAAAGGCGCTTGCGGAAAAGCAGCGCCGCTGTGATTTAACCGCCCTACAGCTCCGTCAAAAAGAATTAAACTTGCGTTCACAGGGCTACAAACGGCTCAGCGATTTATTTGAACAAAAGCGCAATGAAATAGAAAATTTAGTACGGGAAATTCAAGAGGGGGAACTGACCCGTGAAAAGACGGCAAAGTTCAAGCAGTTTTTTTCGGAATTTGAGCAGATACTGGGCACGGAGCAGCAGGAAATACGGGAAGAACAGCAAGACATTGCTTCATTGCGGCAGCAGGAGCGGAAAGAAGATCAGCCGGCGGTCTTTACCGAGGGGATGGAAGTCCTTATTCCGCATCTGCACCGGCGCGGTGTCATTGTGCGGAAAGAAAAAAACAAATGGCTTGTTGCGGTCGATACCTTAAAGATGGCCTTTCCGCAGGATAAATTGGAAACGGTTGTTCCCTCCGCCGCACCGCAGTTGAAAGCGCCGCAGGTGCTGGTAGAGGCAGACCTTCACCGGCAAAGCCGCCCCGAATTTGAGCTGAGGCTGCTCGGTATGCGGCTGGAGGAGGCGGAAAAATGTCTGCAAAACCAGCTTGACCTTGCCCTGATGCACAATATGCAGGAGTTTTCTATTGTGCACGGAAAGGGGAACGGAGTGCTTCAAACGATGGTACAGGAAAAACTTGCCGCAGCCCCCTATGTTGCGGAATTTTCCTTTGCCCGGCCCGAACACGGCGGCACGGGGAAAACACTGGTACGGCTTCGGTAGCTTCTAATTCCGGGTACTATTCCGGTTGCTTGTCTAATGAGCGCAAGGTATTTAAAGCGGCCTTGCTGTCCCGCTGAGCTGCCGCAATAAGTTCAATGATATGCGGATATTTTGCCAAAAATTCTCCCCATTTGGTTAGCCGTTCGATTTGAAACTGTTCCGAAGCTGCATATTGAGCTTCTTTTGCAGCTGTTTCCGCCAACAGCATTTCACGCTGCTGCTCATAAAGATTATAGGCCTGTTCGGCAACTTTATAGGTATGGAGGTCGGGCACGGTAATTTTTGATACGGTAACCGCTTCAACGATGAATTCCTGTTCCGTTATCCGCGCAAGCTCGGTTTTGATCGTTTCGGAGAAGGCGTGATAATCGGTTTTAAGCCGCTGGTATTCATAAGGATCGTCTAACAAGGCGGTGATATAACGGTGCATGATGGTCTGCAAAGCTGCTTGTATATGAGAATGAATATAGGCTTCAAGTCCTTGTTGGGTTTCAAGGCCGTTCTTGGATACAACGGCTGTCAGTTGCTCCGGTTTGATGGTAATGAGGGCATCTGCCGAAAATGACCATGAAAAATCGGTGTTGGTGTTGAGGATTTTGCTGTATTGATCGGCTGACGGCAGGGAATCTTCTGCCGTATAGTTAATCTGCCGGGGGGCAAGATCAAACACCAGAATGCGGGCATTTGCGGGAATCAGGCGTTCCCATCGCCATGTAAAACTTCCCGGCATGATGGCCTGCCGGTGGTATCCTCCCGACTTTGACAGCATAACACCGTATTTACCCGCCGGGATGGAAAACTGTGTCCACCCGAAAAACAATATCAATGCTGTACCGATCACTGTTATAACCGTAATAATAAAAAATCTGCGGAATATTTTCATACCGTTCAGCATACTTATCATTCGGGATTATATCAAGAGACCGGAAATAGTCATGTATTGATCAGCTGCTGGTAAGAACCTCGCCGGCACGGAGCTGTGTCCGCATATTCTGAATTTTTGCATCGATTATTTCCAGTTCTGCAAGCAGCTGTTTTTCTTCTTCAGAGGTATCGATAACCGCTGCTATTCCGCCGTTTTTTATTACGATGCGTTTATCGGCATAGAGGGCGAGTGCAGGATCATGGGTCGCCATGAGGACTATTTTTTCTTTGGAAACTAAGAGCTTGAGCGCTTTTTTCCTATCAATACCGGCATTTTCTATTTCGTCTATAAGGACAATCGGTGAAGAACTGAGTATAGCGGTGTCCGCAATCATAAGCGCGCGGGACTGTCCGCCGCTCAAGGCTGTTATGGGCGTATCGAGGTTAAACTTCTCTCCTGCAAGGTTATTTGCCGCCTCTATAATGTTTTTTACCGTATCTTCCTTGTTTCCGATAAGCCGGCTTTCTGCATGAAGTTCAATAAATTCCTTTACGGATAAGTCCATGACAAAGTTCATGTTTTGTGAAAGCTGGGCAACCAGTTTGTTATTTACCGAGAACCGGATGGTTTTGTCCGGTGTTTTCCCGTTAATAAGGATGCTGCGGTGTGTCGGGGTGTCGTTTTGCGCTGTCCATTCGATGTCCGCCAGTAAACGCGATTTACCGGAACCTGTCGGGCCTACAATCGAAACAATCTGAGCGGTATAGAGGGTCAGTGCTTCAAAATTTTCAGGTTCGCCCGACTTATTTGTTCCGGGGAGAATAGTCAGACTGTGCACGGCCGCACTGTCTTCTAAATTTAAAAAAGCCTTCATTTGCATGATGTACTCAAAAAAAGCACTGTGCAGTTCTTCTTTATTGACCGCTTCATCTTCACAAAGTTGGGGCGGAAGCGTTTCTAAAAATTCTTGTACTGTAAGACTTTTGTCATTGAAAATCCCGATTTTGTTCAGGCGGTTTTCTATTATAAAATCTTCAATAAACGGATATTTATGTAAGAGGCTGTTGATTGACTGTTCGGTAAGTTCCTGCATACAGCCGCCGATATTCCTGTGTGTATTATTCTGCATGAGCATTTTCCCCCATTCGGTGCGCTTCGGCAATTTTCATCTTGCGGATATTTCCCATCTGAAAGTTTTCTCCTATCCGTGTTTCACCCAGACAATAAGAACAAAGGGCAGCAGGCATAGGAAAACGGAGTTCCAGACCCTGCACGGTAGAAAGGGATTCCGCCGTATCGGTGAGGAGGGTGCTGAGTTCAAAGGCGCCTTGTCCGGTAAGACCGTTGACGTGCATAATAACTGCACGGGGATTAACCGTGTTGACCCGCGCGGCAAATACTTCCCGTTCCGCCTGTGAAACAATGTCTCCTTTTGTGATCACTACGATGTCTGCGGATTTTAAGAGCGGCCCTATTTTTTTTGGAGTATTGATGCCTGATAAATTGTCAATAACACAGATACCTAAAACGTTTTTAATATAGGGAGAACACCGGTTGCACAGTCCTGCCGATTCGCTTATCAAAAGGTCGAGCTTTTCTTTAATCCCCCATTGTACGGCCTCTTCGATGTTTGATACAAAAAAATGGTCGGGACAGAGAGAGCCGGAAATGCCTTTTTGTACCGGGATGCCTGCTTTTTTGTATAAGATGTCATCATCCGTGTACAGGCAGTCGAATTTAACCGCCCCTGTTTTGATGTTTTGCTGTTTTAGGGCTTCTACCGTTTTTAAAATAACGCTTGTTTTACCCGACGAGGGCGGGCCTGAAAATAGTATTAAGTTCATACGGTTTCTCCTTATGTACGGGTGCCTGCGGCTTGTTCAAACTCTGCTTTAATTTTTTCCAAAAGTGAGCCTATATCGTTTTGATAGATAAAGTCCCAGCCGACCCAAGAAAATGTTTTATCTGCACTAAGCCGGTTATCCACATCGGGATTTGTCGAAGGGAAAAATCCGCTTTCTGAAAAGACTCGCCCCGTTTTTTCCGAAAGGAAAAAATCGGCAAAGGGTTTAGTCAAAGCCTCATGTTCTTTTTTTACCAACATGAAGATCGGGGCTGTAATTGCTCCGTCTTTCGGCCAGACGGTTTTTAACGGCGAACCTTCTTTTATCATCTTTGAAAAAAAGTAGGGACTGATGCTTACTGCCGGTGGCTCCTGGGCAGCGGATTGAGCACCTTTTATGACAAGGGAAGACGTACCTTTTACCATTTGTGCGGGATGAAGGGAGGTGCTGCATGATCTGCCTAATTTTTTTATCCCCTCATCTCCAAAACGGCTGTAAATAGTTAGAAGGACGGAGTTAAACAAATCCAAATCACTGAAAGGGATTGCTGCAGAATGTTCAAATTCGGGTAAGAGAAGGTCTTCCCATGTTTCGGGCATTTTTCTCCCTTTTAGTATTTGGGTGTTTACGATCATCACCGCAGGAACCACGCCGATAATTGCATAATTTTTTTTACCGTCCCTCAGGTCTATATAATCATTGCAAAAGTCCTTGTTCATTTTTTCGATTGAACAGTGAAAGTCTTCGTTTTCGATAAAGGAACCCATGAGTTTTTTGTCGAAAAACAGTTCAAAGCCGGCAGAGAGCAGTATGTCGGGTAGATTTTCTTTTTTGCCGGTTTGTGCCTGCTGAACTATCCAATCTATTCCGAGATTTGCGGAACGAAGGTCATAGCTGATTTTATAGTTTTGTTTTTCCATCTCCTCTGCATATTCTTCAATATACGAGGAATGAAAGTCTTTAAAGGCCTCAAGCAGGGGGATTCTAATGGGACAGGGCAGGACGCCTTCAATTCTGATATTTTTTTTGCCGTCATCAGAGGCTGCTTTTTGTGTGCCGGCCATTTTTAAGCTTACATCCGTTTCTGAAAAATCAAGCGGTTTATTGTGCTGGATAATCTCAATCAATTCTTTTTCACAGGTGTCCGGATCAAGTCCCTTCGATAACAGGGCCTTTTCGAGGGTAATTTTTTTACCCATTAATTTCCGCATCAAGGGATTGGTCAGCGGGGTGAAGCCTTTGCCGGCTAAGTACCGTATCGTTTCGGGAAAGCGTTCCGTAATGTCAAATACGCTTTCATTCATATCAAAATAGTTATTCATTATAATCCTCCGATATAATCAAGTTAAAATTAAAACAACCCGAAATTAAAAGTATGAATCCTATTTTTAAAAATATCTCCGCTCAAGAAACGGAAACATTTTTAAATAATATCAAGGCTAAAACCCTCACGTATAAAAAAGATTCTTTTATTTTTTTTGAGGGTGATACTCCCGCTTGTATCTTTGTGCTGCAATCGGGAGCAGTCCAAATCGAAAAAAACACTACCGACGGAAAACGGCTGATTATGAACCGCTTTGACATGGCCGGTACCGTGTTTGCCGAAGTCTATGCTCTGTTAGATTCCGCCGTTTACGATTATTCATGCCGTGTCATAAGCGATGCAAATATTCTCTGTCTTCCTATAGCCGGAATCTTTGCCGCCGGCGTCTATTCCGAAACTCATTTTAAGGTTCTAAAGAACCTTTTAACTGTATTAGCCCACAAGGCTTATTTTTTAAACCAAAAACTCCTCATTTTTTCTTCATTTAGTCTCCGCCAAAAAATAGCCCTCTATTTATTGCAGAAGGCTGAAGGAAGTTCAAGAGTCGAGCTAAGCCTCAACAGGGAAGCGATGTCCGAATATCTGGCTGTTCCCCGTCCCTCTTTATCCCGCGAACTGATGAGTATGCAAAAAGACGGGCTTTTGAAAATCGAGAAAGACACCATCACCGTTAATCTTGAAAAATTGGAAGACTTCAGCTAAGGGCTTATCAATAAAGCCCTTAAGTCAGGCTTCCCATATTTATCTTAGCCGAAAAAATGTTTTATATCGTCTTCTACCGAAGCGATTCCCGATAATCCGAATTTACTTATTAAAACGTCCTTTACATTTGGTGAAAGAAAACCCGGAATAGTAGGGCCAAGGTGTATATTTTTTACACCTAGGAACAATAAGGCTAAGAGCACTATAACGGCTTTTTGTTCATACCACGCTATATTGAAGATTATCGGTAAATCATTAATATCGCTTAATTTAAATATTTCTTTCAATTTCAGAGCAATCAGGGCAAGCGAATAGAAGTCGTTACACTGGCCTGCATCCAAGACTCTGGGAATGCCGTTTATATCTCCAAGATTCAGCTTATTATATCTGTATTTTGCACAACCGGCTGTCAAAATGACGGTGTTTTTCGGAAGAGCTTCTGCAAAGTCCGTATAATAAGAACGCGTCGTGTGTCTGCCGTCGCAGCCTCCCATTACTATAAACTTCCGAATATCCCCGTTTTTTACGGCCTCGACAATTTTATCGGCAAGGGCAAAAACTTGGGCATGAGCAAATCCTCCGACAATTTTTCCGGTTTCAATTTCTTTTGGAGGCCGGCAGGATTGTGCCTTTTTTATAATTTCGGAAAAATCCTTATATCCGTTTTCATCGGCTTCAATATGAACACAACCGGGATGACCTGCTGCATTTGTCGTATACATTTTTGAGATATATGAAACCTTTGTAGGAATTATACAGTTGGTGGTCATAAGGATGGGGCCGTTAAAACTTTCAAATTCCGAAACCTGCTTTGCCCAAGAGTTGCCGTAATTACCTGCAAGATGCTTGTATTTTTTTAGTTTGGGATAATAATGTGCAGGAAGCATTTCGGGATGAGTATACACATCAACACCGGTACCCTCGGTTTGCTCAAGAAGCATTTCTATATCTTTTAGATCATGTCCCGATACAAGTATCCCCGGATTATTTCTTACCCCGATTGAAACTTCGCTTATTTCGGGATTGCCGTAGCTGCCCGTATTTGCACTATCCAGCAAAGCCATCCCCTTCACTCCGGCCTCTCCCGTCTGTAAGGTAAGCGAAACAAGTTCATCAAGGCTTAAATTTTCATCTATCAGAAGGGACAGCGTTTTTTGAATAAAGGCATCGACTTCTTCATCTTCATAGTTCAAAGTGTTGGCATGTTTTACATAGGCACATAAGCCCTTTAGACCGTAGATAATCAGCTCTTTTAAAGAACGCTTATCGGGATCCTGTGTATGTAAAACACCTATGGTCATAGCCTTTCCCAGTCTTACCGGTATATCGGTATTAAGGTGGGCTTCAATTTCGGGATCAAGGGGCAGCTTTAAAGCAGTATGCAAATCACGGATCGCTTTAAGAGTAATAGTTATTCTGTTGTTGATTGCATTTTCATCGAAGTTTGCATTGGTTATGGTAACAAAAAGGTTTGTGCTTACGATATGGTTAATTTCTTTTTCAACCGTAATACCTTTTTCCCTCATATAAGACGTTATCTTGGATAAGTGTTTTGTTCCCCAGATGAGGAAATCCTGTAATCCTGCAACTAAGGGGTTTTTCCCGCATACACCGGCCCGTACGCAGCCTGAATTTTTGAATGTCTCCTGACATTGAAAACAAAACATAGCGTTCATGGCATCCTCCCATTCATCAAAGGTTTACATACGTTATACCCGTTTTATGAGTACCGGTCGGTAACGGATGTTACGGAAGTGTAAAGAATACCTACTATTTGCCGATACAGATAGTATGGAATCTACCCTACAGTTTTCCGAAGAATTGGCGCGTCACATTGCGGTTCAACGGGAAGAGTTTAATAAGCACTTACTTCCTCAGCTCCAGCAGAATTATGCTGCGCTCGGCAGCGTGGTAAAAATTCTCCGGACTAACCTGCTGAAAAAAGGCTTGGTATATGACGACCCATATAAATATGACAGCCGCATGACGGAAATTAAGGTGCCGGACAGTGATGTGTTTGCGGATAGCGAACGTGCGACGGTTATAGGTTCACGGTTAGCACAGTACCAAACAATGATAGATTTTCTTACTAACTCATACCAGTTTAACTGTTCTTTTTTAACGCCGCAGCGGATCGCCTCTATCCTTGCCCTCAATAAGACCTTTCAGTGGTCGGCGCTGAGTGAAAGTTCGACACATGCTAATACCCGCAGTATGGCTGAGATATGTAAATCCCTTCATTCGGTTTCTGACACACTGACCGGCGGATTGCTGAGGGATTCTCTTGGACATCTTTCCCGGCTCGACACCGATATTAATAAAACCTTACGTCAGCTGAACCGCTTGCATAGAGAGGATTATAAGTTAAATATACGGAATAACTTACCGGAAGATTTAAAAGTTACTCAGGCGGACATAGACACACCTATTAAAGTCTTGAAGACGATTAAAAAGCATCTTTCAGTAAAAGAAGAAAAACTAGTGTTTTACAGCGATCTCGTTATGGAGGTGCTGAAAGAGGATTATGGGCAGGATTCCGCTCATTTGCAGCAGGAGGTGCTGCGCCAGCTGAATGTCGCTGAAAAGAAAGATACTAAAACCAATAAACAGGAAAATATGCGGCCTGTTTTGATAACCGGTTTGCGGATTATCGGTACAGCAGGCAATCATTTTGAAGCCTGCCTGCTTAAAATACGGTCTAATCAAGATATCTTGTATAAGGCTCGGGCAACTATATTTTCAAAATTAGTTGATGCCTTTAGAAAAGCATTTAATATGGAAGAAAAAAAACATGAAATTGTTATTGCCATTAAAGACCCGATAACAAATGTGCAAAAAAAAGAAATTATTATTATCGAAGACTTCGATGAAGATTTATTGCAGAAAATCCGCATTTTCAAGAGCCTTTCGGCGGGAAATTCGGCTATTCAGCAAAGATTGACGGGAATGTCTAATGAACAGCTGCTCGATCTTTTAAATAAGTATATTGTTTTATGCAATAGCTATTTGAAAACACTCGGCGGGATAGATGATTACTATAAGGCTGTTGATATTGTATTGCGGGCTAAGATGAAAGGAATTAAAATCGAATTGACGACTATCAGGAATGCAGTGATAAAAGCCAATCAATGCAGAGCGGAATACAACGCGAGTGTTGAAGAATACGCAAATATGAAAGAACTGGGAATGATTCATGAATAAAAAAATAGTAGGGCTTGTGCTGGCGCTGCTCTTGCTGCCGGTTTTTCTTTTTTCCGAAACCGTGCAGGAAGGGTATCCTCAAAGCGAATTTATTGCATCTCTTTCTTCGGGTATACCTAATTTACATCCTCATGCAGCATATAATGCCGATGAAGCACAAATACTTACTGCATTGTATGAGGGACTGTGTGTGTATGATCCTTATAGCTTACAGCCGGTTGCCGGACTTGCAAAAAGCTGGAAAATTAGTTCCGACGGTTTAACCTGGACGTTTACCTTACGGGATAATCTGGTATTTGAAAACGGCGATCCCATTACAGCAGAAACATTCAGGGCTTCCTTTATCAATTTGTTGAACCCTGATCTGAATTTACCCTACGCCTCGCTTTTAGATTGTGTACGGGGGGCTAAAGAATACCGGAGCGGCACACTGACAGATGCTGCGCATATTGGTTTGTATGCGGAATCCGGAAATACGCTGAAAATTTCTTTAGTTTATCCTGCCGAACACCTAGCAAATATTTTATGTCACCATGCTTTTTCTGCAGTGCATCCTTCTCAGTTGGAAGCAGTCGCAGGATTTGCTGGAAAGACAGTTTTTATGTCCGCAGCTGAGGCTTTTACCCCGATTGCAAGCGGTCCGTTCAAAATAGACAGCTTTACGGCGGAGCATATTCATCTTGTTAAAAATGTTACCTATTGGGATACAGAAGCTGTTGCCCTTCCTTCGATTAATTTGCTGCTTGCTGCAGATGCTGATGATGCGGCGGAAGCCTTCAATCAAGGTGCTGTTCATTGGCTCGGAAGTGCAGTTAATTTAAATAAGGTAGCTGCGTCCCATACCATCCATGTTACGCCGATGTTTGCAACCGAGTACCTGTATCTGAAAACGGATACGGCGCCGTGCGATGATGCGGCGGTTAGAGAAGCCTTGCTTGCCGCCTTGCCCTATGACGATTTACGGAAGGAGTATTTGATTCCTGCTAAAACACTGGTATTCCCCCTTGCGGGCTATCCTACGGTCAACGGTGTTGAGAAAAAAGATGTGCCGAGGGCAGAAAAACTGCTTAAAAAACATCCTCAGTATGCAGAGATTCCGCCGGTAAAAATTCTGCTGCCGGAGACGGTGTATCATAGCGGACAGGCAGCGGTTTTGAAGGATGCATGGGAACAGATTCATGTACCGGTTGAAGTGTCGGTTGTTCCGTTTGAAGAATACTATGACCGGCTCAAGCGTAATGACTATCATGTTGCCGTTGTTTCGTGGATAGGCGATTTTGCCGATCCGCTTGCCTTTTTAGAATTATTCCGGCCGCAATCCAGTCTTAATAATTCAGGATGGAATAGCGCTGAATATGAAAATTATATTAAAAAGGCATCGGCGGAGCAGAACCGGAAGAAGCGGTTTGAATATCTTGCAAAGGCGGAGCAGCTCCTGCTTGATTCCTCGGTGATTATCCCGCTTTCTCACATTCCTGCAATCAATATCATCGACTTAAACGAGATTAAGGGGTGGTATACTAATGCGGTGAATATTCATCCGTTTAAGTTTATCCGCTTTGTGCAGCCGGATCCGCTGCCGGGCGTAGCATTTCTTGCCCGGAAAGAATGAACACCTCCCGACGCGGCATGAGCAATAACGCTCCCCGCAAATAAGGGCGGAGCCGGTATGCCGGTTATATTCTCATACGGAATTTTTTTGCAATGCCGGGGAAACTTTTCAGTTTTATTTGATTGGTGCCGCCGGTTAAAAAAGAGCCTTCAAAGGAGCCGTAAACGGTTTTATACTCAGTGCGGCAGATAAACGCATTTAGATTCCGGTGAGAGGCTGCAATCGGGGTAAAAATTAAATCCACCATGTTTTCTGTATCTTGGATAACCCATTTGCTTGCCGAACCGAATGGCCGGGTTATTTTTACCGGCGGCAGCGGAATACGTTTACCGCCGTAAAACAGGATATTGTCATTGTGAGTATAGCTGTCGGGTGCAATGGAGTCGCCGAGCTGAAAACTGATTTGTACATCATCAATGTACCCGATCCCAATCAGTATAGACCGCTTGCTGCGCAGGGATACATACGTTTTTCTAAAGTCCAAAAATCCTACCGCAGTTTTCCTGTGCAGCTGTATATCCTGATCATGTCCGAAACTGATCCAGCCATGGACGCGGAAGGAGCGTAGATAGACCGCTTGACAGCGTCGGTTTACAAATGAGGGAATGACTGCGGAATAGTCAGTACATTGCGGATCCTGTGCATTAAAATCCAGGCGTCCTTCGCATGAGGGGCGGTCATTCGAGGCCAGAAAATCAAAGTCTGCATGAAGCATTCCCTTCGAAAGACGCGAAAAAATGCGTACATACCGCTTTCGTACCCGGCAGGCGGCAACGCTATAGCCGATGTATTTCGGCAGGTGCATAAAACCGGCCGGTAAAAGCTGGCGGTAGGCGAGCTGCCTGTTTGTTTGGCGGTTCCAGAGAGTGGTTTCCATAAAAGAAAAATAACCGGCATAGAAAAATTCAATTTCCCCAATGATGTCCTCATCACAAAAAATCAGCCGTAATGCATCGGTTACACGTAAATCCGTAATAAATGAAGGAAGCGGTAAGCTCCCGAAGGGGCGTTTTAAGCCTTTAATATCGAATGTACGGAACATTCCCGCGTATGACCCGAAAAGCGGTTTTGCATTTTTAACCGGCCGGCTCGGAGCCGGTGTAATTGTACGGGTATACGGTACATTATTTAAATCCATTGTGCGATCCTAAGTGTCGGATATCAGTTTGAAACAAGCGCTCCGGACTTTCCGCTGCCGCGGTGTCTGTTGAGTGCGGAGAAAACGTTTTTAACTGAATACTAGTCATTTTTATCATAAAAAAGAATCTTTTGTAAGACGATTGCTCTAAAAGATATTTATTTTTCCCGCACATCTGCCGCTTCTTGTGTCTTCAAGCAGATTCATTTATATATACTGATAGCACTGTCAAAAACTCCCGTTTTTGACATCCCATAGCCGTGCAGGGATGATGTATGAGATGGAAAGAACACGAAAAATACCCAGGGAGGGAGCTCGTGCTGTTGTATAAACAGGTGCTTACAGGGCAGGCAGATAAATGCAGTGGTACTGTCCGGTGAAAAATTGGGTAATGAAGGCTGCTTTAGCGGTTTTCTGCCGGCAGCCTCTAAAAAATCGTATTTGTGTTTTGTTCAGCGGTATTGTTACTGCTTTGTGTTAAGGTAGTCTGCAAGGCCGGTATAGACTTTTACCGGCGGAGTGTGCGGTGCATATTCGTAGATGGAACCGTCTGTTTTTGCAGCAGTAAAAGACCGTCAATGCCGAGATTTTCAATAACATACATATCTTTCGGAAACTCATCGGATAACTTGCGTTCTTGCAGCGTTACATCTGCAACATTCAACCGCTTGCCGCATACAATACCGGTAAGCTCAATCCCTTTTGCAGAAACAATCCCGTAAGCTGATACATATTCACGGTAGTCGTCTGCAAAACAAAGACCCAACCGTTTTTCCGCCTCAACAACCGCTTCTTTTGCAGCACCTTGTCCATGATACAGATTTTTTAAACCTGCAATGCATTCAATAATTGTCATACGTATCTCCTTTTATTCATGTATTTGTTCTGCACGGCTTTCCCAATGACTTTCCCGTTCTTTTGCAAAGGCCTCACGGTCTATTTCCGATGGTTTTTGTTTATCATGCAGAATAGTATCATTCTCGTTCCCGCGGTGTTCCTGTGTGGTTAGCTCTGCGAGCGGTACATCTGCTTTTTGTCCAATGTGATGAAGTTCAATAGTTTCACCGTTTTTATTAATCGGAGCAAGACCGTTTTCCATTCTTTCTTTATTGGTACGGCGTATTCATCTTTTTGCTCCATATCAATGTCATCACGGATAAAGCATTTCTTACCGTTTATTTCAGATTCTTTCAAACCTGCTTTTTTATAAATTTCCGCTTCTTCCTTTGAACCGATTGCGTTAATAATTTCATCAGACCAGCCTGTTTCTTCTTTCAACTGCTTTTTTTCTTCTTCAGATAAGCTGCGTTGCCGGTTCTCCGGATTTTCAAGTTTTACAGCTTCCGTATTATCTGCATTGCCCTGCTGCTGTTCAATCCGTTGGTCAGGATCGTAGTTATATGTAGCTGTTTCTTGCCGGTTTTGTGTTGCCTCTATACGGCGGTCAGTACCATAGTGCTGAGTATCAGGCTTTTGAACCGTATTTTTTTCCACTGAACTCAGCCGTGCATCCGGATTAAAAGATTCTGATGATTGAGAGAATGGCTTTGCCGTTTCGGCAGCTTTTGCAAGTGATTCTATCATCTTACACCTCCTTCTCTTGATCATTTTTCCTGTAAGTCTGTTTTACCCAGTTCATTATGAAGGTAGTCGGTGATAATACACTGGCGTATGTCCTTACTCAGCTGATCTTGCGTATTCAGGTGCAGTATGTGCTGTATCGCGTCATTGACATCTAAAGACCATTGCTCTGTGTCGTCAGTGCGGGCAAATGATTCGGTGAATGCTTGTTTTGTGTCCGGAAATAAGGCGGACTCGCACCGGTAGAGATGCCTGTTCCGAAGCAAAGGGAACCCTGCTGCATCCCCATCAATAGCCGCCCTGTGTATCTTTCCAAGGGCTTGTAAAGAGCTTCTTTTTTATTTATACTCTCAAAATTGAATACGGTCCTGCTTTCCTGTTTAGATGCAGGAAGACACCGTAAAGCCGATCCGTTAGCTCAGGTGGATAGAGCGGCTGCCTCCTAAGCAGCAGGCCGCACGTTCGAATCGTGTACGGATCATATTCCCATAAGGAGGTTGCTATGCTTGCGCTTACTATCGGTATTGTTCTTATCCTTTTTACGGCCTTTGCTGCGTTCCCGCCTGAAACGTTCGGGTTCGGATTGGGATGGGGGGATGAAATTCTTTTGTTCCTCCGCGGCGGTTTGCCTATTTTTGCGGCGTTTATCGGGCTTATTGCAGTATTTATCGGTATTGCAGATATAAAGGATAAGCAGGATGCAAAAAAGGAAGAAGCAGCAATGAAAGCGGGCGAAACAAAGGACGAATAATTTAACACTTTTGATTGACTTTGTTGTTCCTTTTATGTTAAAGTGTTTCACCCACATTATCTGCAAATAAAATCTATTAAGGTAAACTACAGATGAAAACAATTTTTTATAAAGAACATGAAGCGCCGCGCAGCTGGTATGTCATTGATGCTGCCGGTAAGCCCCTCGGACGGGTCGCTGCAAAAGTTGCTGCAATGGCTCGCGGCAAGCATAAGGCTTTTTATGCCCCGCATCAGGAAATCGGCGATTACATTATCGTTATCAATGCTGATAAGGTTGCCGTTACCGGAAATAAGGCAAAAGATAAAATGTATCATCATCATACCGGCTTTGCAGGAGGTCTTAAATCGGTCAATTTTACTACCCTCATCGGTAAAAAGCCTGCTGATCCCCTTTACTTCGCAGTAAAAGGTATGCTGCCGAAAGGTCCGTTAGGACGCAAGCTGCTGAAAAACGTCAAAATTTATGCCGGCAGTGTGCATCCGCATACCGCACAGAATCCTGTTGCAATAGACTTATAACTTTTTAGGAGAAATAGTTGTGAAAAATATCGGAATAGGAACAGGACGGAGAAAGACATCGGTAGCCCGGGTCTATATCCGCGAAGGAAAAGGTTCAGTAACGGTTAATAATAAGAATATGGATGAATATTTTGCAACCCCCGAACAGGTTCAGCTGGCAAAGCGTCCCTTGTTTGTAACCGCAAGCGATTCCCGCTATGACATTATCATCACGGTCTACGGCGGCGGTTTAAATGGTCAAGCCGGTGCATGTTCTCATGGTATTGCCCGTGCCTTAGCACAGGTTGATGCTTCAAACCATAGCTCATTAAAAGCAAACGGTTTATTATCCCGCGATTCAAGAATGGTTGAACGAAAAAAATATGGACAACGCGGTGCACGCCGTCGCTTCCAGTTCAGCAAGCGTTAAACCGGCTCTTATCGCTGCGGAATATCCGTATCAGGGTATAGTACGCTTTACCCTTTCCGGCGGAGTTGCTATTGTAAGCAGGAACTGTTATTTTGACTGCCTGTTTACAATAGATCAGCTGCCGCTTTCCCTCACAGACACTCAATTAGAAAATATTTATCATGCAGGAAGAATCTATCTTGCCGAAAAACAAGCGCAGTATTATCTTAACCGTGCAGAACACTCTACCTATCAGCTTAACCTTAAATTACAAAAGAAAGGATTTTCTCCCGGAGAAGTACAGCCTGCTTTGGCGTATTTAACCGAGGCGGGATTATTGGATGATTCCCGGTTTGCCGCTGCATGGCTGCATACACGGGGAATTACAAAGCAAGAAGGCTATCAGCGGCTTTTTGCAGAACTTCTCAAGCGGGGTATTTCAGCAGAGATTGCCCGGATTGCCCTTAATGATTTGTTTGCAGAAACGGATGAGGAATGCCTGTGCCGGAACGCTGCCGGTAAGCTGATCCGGCGTGGGTATGCAGGCGCTCAGCTCGTGCGTGCCTTGCAGCGTAAAGGTTTCTCATTTTCAATGATTAAGCGGTGTGCCGGTGAAAGTATTTCAGCCGCTGCATATTAAAATACGTTTTTAATCTTTATTACAACAAGGATGTATCTATGACTCCAGCATCATCGACATATCAACAAATGCTCCGGCGGGTAGAACAGGCCGCTAGCTGTCTTTCGCTGTCGCCATCGGACTATTCCGTCTTTCAATATCCTGAGCGGGAGCTCCGTGTATCCGTTCCCGTCAGGATGGATGACGGTTCTATCCGCGTTTTTGAAGGGTACCGTGTGCAGCATTCCTCATTGCGGGGGCCGTCTAAGGGCGGTATCCGCTATCATCACCTGGTTGACCATGATGAGGTGCGCACTCTGGCGGCGTGGATGACGTTCAAATGTGCTGTTGCCGATATTCCCTATGGCGGTGCAAAGGGCGGGATTACCGTTAATCCCTCGCTGCTGTCCGAGGGAGAGCTTGAACGGCTTACACGCCGGTACACCGCCCTGATTGCACCTATTATCGGTGCAGACCGGGATATACCCGCTCCGGACGTCGGTACGAACGGAAAAATCATGGGCTGGATTATGGATGAATACAGTAAACTTTCCGGAAAAACGGTGGCCGGGGTGGTTACCGGTAAGCCGCTTGCAGTAGGCGGTTCGCTCGGACGCCCGGAGGCGACGGGACGCGGCGTCATGATTGCCGCCTTAGAGCTGCTCAAGCGGCAATCCCGCAGCCCGCAGGGTTGCACCGTCATTGTGCAGGGTATCGGTAATGTCGGCAGTGCCGCCGCGTCCCTACTAGCGGAAAAAGGCTGTAGTATTACCGGTGTGTCGGATTCTACAGCCGCTCTGTATAATCCTGCCGGTTTGGATATTGCCGCTGTTTTAGACTACCGCAGCAGGGGCGGGAAACTCAAAGACTATCCCTGTAAGGACTGTATACTCGAAAATCCTCACGGCCTTTTGTTAAAAGAAGCCGATATCCTCATCCCCTGTGCCCTCGAAAATCAGATAACTGCGGAAAATGCCCCTCATATTAAAGCTCCGGTCATTATTGAAGGGGCGAATGGGCCGGTTACTGCTGAAGCCGATGCGCTGCTGGAGGAGCGGGATATTACCGTAGTGCCGGATATTCTTGCAAACGCAGGCGGAGTAATTGTATCGTATTTTGAATGGGTACAAAATCTGCAATCCTTTGCATGGAGTAAGGACGAAGTGAATAAGCGGCTGGAAGAAAAAATGCTTGCAGCCTTTGAAGCGGTGTGGGCTTTAAAAGACGGATACCGTACCTCTATGCGGACAGCGGCCTATATTTGCGCACTCAAGCGCTTAACTGAAGTCTTGCATATCCGCGGAATATAACGGAGGAGAGGAAGAAACGTATGAGAACCGGTAAGCGGTTAGTCCGCACCCTGTGTATTGTTTTTTTGTTTTTTCAGATATTCCATGCCGCCGCGCTTGACATCCCTGCCTTACAAGGGCCGGTCAACGATTATGCCCGCCTGTTTACCCCGCAGGAGTTGGAGGCGCTGAATTCATATCTATATGCTGTTGATAGAAATAGCGATCTGCAAATTGCTGTGCTGACTATTCCTTCGCTGGAAGGAGAAAATCTCGAAGACTACGCAATCCGTGTAGCTGAACGCTGGGAAATCGGTCAGAGGGGGAAGGACAGCGGGGTTCTGCTGCTTGTGGCTGCCGAAGACCGTAAGCTCCGCATAGAAGTAGGGTACGGCCTTGAAGGCCTGATAACCGATGCGCAGGCAAGCAGAATTATCCGGTCGGTTATTGCGCCTGAGTTTAAACGGCAGCGCTATGGAGAAGGGGTGCTGCTGGGGGTCAAAACTATTGCGGGGCTGGTGCTGCAAGATGAAACCCTCATCAGCCAATCAATGCGGCAGCCTGACCGGCAGGATAGTTCCGTGCCGCTTCCTGCGCTGCTGCTGTTTATCATCATCTATCTTTTAGGGGCGCGTTTTATGCCGGGCGGAATAGTCTGGCCGCTTTTGTTTATTCTTGCCGGCAGCAGCGGCCGGAGCCGGGGCAGCTATTCAGGCGGCAGCGGTTTTTCCGGGGGAGGATTTAGCGGAGGGGGCGGCCGCTTCGGAGGAGGCGGCGCTTCCGGTTCGTGGTAGCCCGTGCTTTGTTGACTAAAAAACCCTCATCCGTAAGCCGCAGCGGCGGGCGGAAGAGGGTTTGTTGATATAATCGGCTCTGCCCTGAATTACTTGACCTTTCTGAAACGGCAGTTTCCGGACAGGTTTAATTAAACGGCTTCCGCCATGCAGCAGGATTACCCGGCCCGACCCATTTGTTAAGCGCAAAACTGTTCCGCAAGCTGAGCGTAATAAATTTTTTTGCACGGAGTGCGGCCTCATAGGGCTCTAATCCGAATCCGAGTCCTGCGGTGATTGCAGCTGCAATCGTACAGCCTGAACCGTGATTCCAGTTTGTTTTAATCAGCTCGGCTTCGAGGTACTGAAAATCCTTACCATCATAAAACACATCTATTGAAGTTTCTTTTTCTTTCAGCTTTGCGCCGCCTTTAATAAACACAAAGGGGACACCCAGATCATAAATCTTCTTTGCAGCTTCTGTTATCTCATCCAGCGTTTCAGGGGTAGGAACTTGAGCGATTTGGCCCGCTTCAAACACGTTCGGTGTAATAATTTTTGCTAACGGAAGCAGTTTTCTTATCAGTAAGGCATTAATTTCCGGGTTCAGCGGTAAGTTGCCGCCTTTACAAATCATGACCGGATCTAACACATAGTTGCGTATCTTATGCTTTCCGATATATTCTGCGGCAAGTTCTATAGCGTAGGGGGTTGCCAGCATCCCCGTTTTTACCGCATCTACACCGATACCGGTAAAAATGGTTTCAAGCTGTGCCCGCAAAGAATCTTCGCTTAACGGGAATACTTCATGGCTCCATTCTTTATGAGGATTCATCGAAGCAATGAGCGTAATAGCTGCCATACCGTATCCGCCGTACTCCTGAAATGTTTTTAAATCGGCCTCAAGGCCTGCCCCGCCGGAAGCATCAGACCCGGCGATCGTTGCTAATTTTATCATCGCACACTCCTTGTTATAACAGGGCATCTCTAAAACACTGAAGTTTTTAGAGGTTCCCAACAATCTATACGGACAGAGGCTTGTCCCTAAAATATGCAAGAAACTATAGCACATATTCCGGTTAAGTCAAGATCACGGCCGGACGCCCCGCTTCTTGCACAATGAATTGATTTTTTTTATTATGGGACTATGACGGCAGTAGTAGTATATTTTGATAAAAAACACCAAGAAAGGACCCGTTCGTTTCTTGATACGGTAAAAGAAGCGGCGCGTATCCGGTGTGATGATATCCGTGTACTCGACGGGTATGCACTTGGAGAGCGGGAGCGGCTGAATATGTACGGGTATGTAGCCGTTTTTTGTGCGGAAAAACCGTTTTTCAGTACCAAACCGGATCCGGCTATTGTTACCATTCTGAAAGATCACGGGCTTGGCAGCACCAAAGGCTGTGTTTTGACGGTTAAGCACGGTATATTTTGTGCAAAATTTTCCCGCAATCTTATGAATAAGCTTGAAACTACCGGCTTTAGAATCGATTATTTTGATATTCTCCGTAATGCGGCGGATGCACGCCGTGCGGGGGGGTATATTGGATAACCGTACCGGCAGCGGACAGCGGAGCGGCGGGTTTCAAAGCGGAGAAGATTACTATAGTATTTTAAATATTGCTCCGACAGCCTCGGCACCGGAAATCAAACGGGCATTCCGTAAAAAAGCCAAAGAACTGCATCCCGATATTCCGCAGAATGTAAGAGACGGCACGGCACGGAAGGCAAATGAACAGGCCCTAATGCAGCTGATCCGTGCCTATGAAACCCTGCTTGATGCAAAACGGCGGGAAGAGTTTGACGTTTCTTACAGTAAAACCGTGCGGAAAACAGGTTCATCCTTTGACTATCGGGTTTGGCTCAAGGAGCAGACTGATCCCCAAAGCAGAGCGGTATTGATCTTTTTTGATCTTTTTCACAATGCAGAAGATGAGGCTGTGCGTGAGTTTTTGCGGCTGCGGGCAGAGCAGCCTTCTTTTTCTTTGCGGCCGTATTTTAGCCGCGGTGATTTTCTTGACTGCACCTTTGTACTGGCAGAAGAACTGTATTTCCGCGATCATTATTACGAAGCCTTTCTCCTGCTTGAACGGATTATCGCAGAGGAGCGGAAACAAGACTACTTCCGCCACTTCTTTCCTGAGGTGCTTATTTTAGCCCGGAAGCTTATCCGTGAGAAAATTATGTATGCGCTGCCGGATGACTTACTATTGGATTGTTGTGAATCTGCCTTGGATTTCGGTTTATCAAAAACCGATCAAGCGGAAATTTTAAAAAAAATGGCGGAAATTTACTACCGTATGGGCGACTTTGAAACCGGCAGCGGCTGTGCCGAACAAGCCCAGCGGATAAATCCTCGTGTCCGCGGTATTGCAAAACTGAAAAAAAACTATCAAGGGTATCTGTAGCCTCAAGGCCGCAGAGCCTGTATAAGGAATAACTATGATACGGATTAAAACAAAGGAACAAATTGACGGGATACGGCTGTCTTGTAAGGCGCTTGCCCGTTTATTTAAAGAGCTCACTCCCCGTGTGCAGCCGGGTGTCAGTGCAAAAGATTTGGATGATTTTTGCGTTTCCTACATCAAGGATATCGGCGGTATTCCGGCATGGTATTCTGAAGATTTTCCGGGAGCTGTCTGTGTGTCAATCAATGAGGAAGTCATACACGGTATTCCCGACAAAAAAAAGATTGTGCGGGAGGGCGATTTGGTATCGCTTGACATCGGGATTAATCTAAACGGATATTTCAGCGATTCATGCGTAACCGTACCGGTCGGTACAGTCAGTGAGGAGCGGCTCAAGCTGCTGCAAGTTACTACCGACTGTTTGTATGCCGGTATTGCGGCGTGTAAGGCAGGAAGCCGCGTGAACGCTATTTCCCGTGCAGTGTATGAATTGGCACGGCAGCACCGCTACGGTGTGGTGTACGACTACTGCGGTCACGGTGTCGGCTTGAAGGTGCATGAAGACCCGCAGATTCCGAATGTGCCCGAGCGGGGAGCGCCCAATCCCCGGCTGCTTCCCGGTATGGTTGTCGCGATTGAACCGATGATCAACCTCGGTACCGCTGATGTGAAAACAAAGGCAGACGGCTGGACGGTGGTCAGTGCGGATAAATCCTGTTCCTGCCATATGGAGCATACCGTTGCAATCTTTGAGGATCATACTGAAATCCTGACGCAGCTGGAACCGGGGGAAGCATAAGAGAGCAGGTCTGAGTGCGGCGGAACTTCCTTGAGGGCTGTCCGAAAAGCAGCCGCTTCTGAGACAGCCCTGCTGATTTTAACCGGCAGTTGTCATATTTTCCTTGTGTCTTTACCGGTATATGCCGATGATATGAACGTAAGGTTTTAAGGAAGGAGTAGCACGTATGGCAGCTAAAATAGGCATAAAGCTTGCTGATGGGACGTTTTTTCCCATTATGAACGAAGACTTTTCAGCCGCTGAAACACTTGAACTTACCACTGTTAGGGATGACCAGCGGAGTGTTCAAATCAATTTATTTAAAAAAGAAGAAGAGGATTTATCCGAGCCGGAGTATATAGGCTCCCTGATTGTTGAAGATATTAGTACCAAAGCCGCAGGAGAACCCACCATAGAATTACGCCTTGCTCTTGATGATGAAAAAAATCTTTCTGCCGAAGCCATTGATAAAGACTCCGGCTCTCATCAAATGCTGCGTGTTTCTCTCGAAACATTCGCCGATCAATCATTAAGTGATCTTGACTTTGACTTGAGTTCCGAAACGGATGATTTTTCTTTTGACTATACTGATCGTTTCGGCGGTGAAACATCAGAGATAACCGAGGATTTTTCCACATCTATTTTTTATTCGGATGACGATACCGAAGACAGCGAGACGGAAAAAAAACGGAAAGTGCCGGTGTGGCTACTTATTTTACTGATTTTGCTCGGTATCGGAGCCTTAATTCTGAGCATATTGCTGCTGACAAAGAAGAAAGACAGTTTGGAAACCAAAACGGTTGCCGTCCATGAAGAAATAACCACAACAATCATCGAAAAACCGGAACAAGAAGACAATCCGCCGCCCCAACCGGCTGAACAGCCCGTTTTGCCGCCGGATACTGCAATGACCGAGCCTCCTGAACCCTCAGATGATAATGCAGCACTGGATGAGGAGAATGCGGAACCGCAGGAACCGGCTATAAAAGAACCTGCTGCATCGGCAGCCCTGCAAAAAGCAGTCCGGTATAAGATACGATGGGGCGATACGCTCTGGGATTTATCGGAAACCTTCTACCGTAACCCCTGGCTTTATACGGAAATTGCCCGCCACAACAGATTACGGAATCCTGATTTAATTATTTCGGGCACCTATATTGAAATTCCTCCCCAATAAGCTGCTGCGTACGGCAGGCTGCTGTAAAAGCCGGCCGTACATCGCTCTCTGTTTTTTTCTTTCGGTTATTCTTTCCTGTGCAGCCGATAACAGCACCGCACTGCTGACTGATTTAAAAGCAGGGCGGTATGAGTTCTTTTTGCGTGCCGATAAAAGGACATACCGGCAGGTAAAAAAGATGGGGCGGGGGAGTGCCTATTACGTCGGTCTGCACCTGAAACGTGCAGGACACGAAGCTGCCGCCCGTTTCTATTTTTCTGCCGGTGCGCAGCTTTCTGAACCGCCCTTTAACCGCCTCTGCCGTTCCGCTTTGTACGAAACCGGGGCACCGGAGGAGCGTTTGCAGGCTGCTGAAAAACGGCTCAAGGAACTGGCCGCACCTGGTTCGGACGAGGAGCGGCAGGAAAGAGAAGCCTTGGCTGCTCTGCATATCCGGCTCTTATTATGGAACGGCATATATGAGCACCCTGATTTTACACCGGAGTATCTATGTACCGCTGCAATGACTGAGGAACTGACCGCAGTCTTTCCGAAGATAAGTGCCGGTTTACCGTCTTTTTTCCGTACTATTGCACAGGGCCGTATCCGCGTATTTGAAAAACGGTATGCAGAGGCGTGGCAAACCTTTCTGAATGCGTTCGGTATGCACTACAGTCTGCATGAGCTTGCGCACCCAGCCCTTCTTTCGGATATTGGGAAGGCAGGGATTTACGGTGCGGACGACAAAGCGGAGGCTGCTCTTTTTTTTGAGCGGCTTGCCCAAACAGCGGAAACACAGACAGATGCTCAAACGCCGCTTGCTCAGGAACAGCGGCGTCTTATTTCGTTTTATGCGCTGTTTTATGCAGGGCGCTGCCGCAGCCGAGCCGGTCAGTTGGAACAGGCTGTCCGCTTCTTTGAACAGGCCGTCCGTGATGCCGGCGGGGAGCAGGATTTTGATTCCGCTCTCTGGTATTATCTTGATACATTGAGGACGCTAAGCACAGACCGCTTTTTGCAGGCATTGGCAGAAACTGCCGCATCGTGGAAAACCCCGTCATGGTACGCCGACTTAACCGAATTGCTGCGGGTGCGCCTGACAGCTAGCCGGGACTGGAAGGGTTTGCAGCTATTGTATACGGCACTTGATAAAACCGATTTACCCGAACAGCGGGCGGCAGTAGGGTATACGCTTGCCCGGTCGGGGCTTTTACCGCAGTCTCAAACTGTGCAGCTGCTGCGGGAGATAAGCGGCGGTTCCCATGATGCTGTGTATTACCGGATACTTGCCCGCTGCCGGCTGGGAGAAAACCGTGTTTCTTTTATACCGGGGCGCAGTGCAGCACAGGAGCGGAAAAACGGCACATACACTTTTTCGCCGCAGGAAGCGGAGCGGTATATTGACGGTCTTCTCCGCTTTGGATTATATACGCTCGTATACCGTGAAACGGCTGCTTGCTATCCTGATATTCCGCTTGAAAAGGCGTCTGCCGTTGCCGCCGTACTCGAAGCGGAGGGCTGGTATGCTGATTCAATACGGCTGACGGCCTTAGCAGTAAAAAATCAGGGAACGGCGGAAACCGCTGAACAGCTGCGCCGGCTGTATCCCCGCCCATGGCATACAGCCGTAAAAAAATATGCAGCTGAATACCGGCTGCCGGAATATCTTTTATATGCGCTCATCCGCAGTGAAAGTTTTTTTCAGCCGGATATTGTTTCTCATGCCGGTGCAGTCGGCTTAACCCAGCTGATGCCGGAAACCGCTGCCGATATTGCAAAAAAGCTGAAAGTGCCGGTGTATGACTTAACCGATCCCGAAACAAATATCAGATTCGGTGCCTATTATCTTGCGGAAATGATCCGGCGTTCCGATAACCGTATTATGCCCGCCTGCTTTGCGTATAACGCCGGTATATCCCGGGTAAGGAGTTGGCAGCGGGCGGCCGGCACACTGCCGGATGATCTGTTTTTGGAAAGTTTAGCGTATGCAGAAACCCGCGGGTACGGCCGCAAGATATTGACCGCCGCAGCCGCCTACGGCAGTACATATTATGGAGAAAAGACAGCGGATATTGTACGGTATTTTTATCCTCAGTTTTCTTCATTAAACGAATAACGTAGAAAATATCTTTTTATTGAGGTATCATTATGACAGTATTACAGGCAATTTTCCTCGGTGCAATTCAAGGAATAGCCGAATTTCTTCCTATTTCAAGTTCAGGACACCTAGCAGTTGCCGAATATTTTCTGGGACATACCGATGTTCCGATCATCTTTGATATTCTCTTGCATATTGCAACCCTTGGGGCTGTCTGTATTGTGTTTTACCGTCAAATATGGCGGCTTTTAGGGGTACTGGGCCGCTTTATTATCAGAAAACATACCCAAGACGACCGCGCCGATTTGCAGCTGATTGCAGCACTGCTTATATCCACAGCAGTTACCGGAGTTTTAGGTATACTGCTGAAAGACCTTGTGCAGGCGAAAAATATTCCCTTCATTGCGGTGTGCTTTATTATTACCGGTATACTGCTGTTAGTTTCAAGCAGAATCCGGAGCGAAAAAAAGAGCGCCGTTCCTTCAATCCTGCAAGCCCTCATTATAGGGGCTGCTCAAGGTATCGGCGTCCTTCCCGGTATTTCCCGTTCAGGTTCAACCATTGCAGCAGCGCTTCTCACCGGTTTAAGCCGGGAGAAGGCCGGGGAGTATTCTTTTTTATTGTCAATTCCGGCTATTCTGGCAGCATTTATTTTTGAATTAAAATCTGCCGATACCATAATCGGTTCGGTCAGCGCCGCACCCCTTGCTGCCGGAATGCTGACATCTTTTGTTGTTGGGCTGTTTGCCCTAATTTTTTTACTCAAGCTGATAAAAAAAGGAAAGCTCGGAATATTCGGTTATTACCTCATTCCGGCAGGCTGTCTGCTGCTGAGCGCAGTTACTTTTTTTTATCGCTAAACCGATAGAAGAGGTTTAAATACCGATGATACCAAAAGTAAGTCGATTGAGAGTTTTAGCGTTTTTTTTAAGTTTAGTCTTATTCTGTACGGGAATTTTGTTAACGCTCGGGATTTTTTTGCCCATCGCAGGCTTTGTGTCAATTAAACATCCCTTATTTAGTATAGGCCATACGTTTTTTTCGGTCTACCGGTTTTCGGCCTTCTTAATTCCGCTGCTGTTCTTATACGGTGCTGTTTTATTACTCATTCCGGGCTGGTCGCGCGAATCGAAAATTGCCCTGTTAGGTGTCCCGCTGTACTTTATTACTGCAATTATCGGGGAGCGGATTATTTATACCTTTGCACCGGCCGTTTCCATTCCGCTTATACGGCAATTTGTTGTCATTTCACTGATTCTCTGTATTTTACTGCTTATTTGTTTTGAAATATTCTTTATGCTTACCGTAAGCGAAAAACTTCCTTTTTCAATCCTTTTCCGTCATGCGCACTCTGAGGATTTCGTTTCGGAAGACTATGAAACCGAAGATGACGGTGTAAGTACGGGCGGTGCGGAAGAACCGGTTCCGGAACAATCCGTATCCAATGCCGATAAGGCAGAAGCAAATATGCCGGTTCCTGTGGAAGATACGGGCGCTTGTCCCGCACCCGCGGATACTCCGCTGGAAGCATCGGCGGAAATACCGGAGACGGTACCGGTTCCGGAGACTGCGGAAGAAGATGCCGCTAGTGAGGCAGTGAATGCCGAAGCAGCCGCAGAAGAAGAACTGCTCCCCTTTCTGGAAGAAGCTGATGAGATGCATCATCGGGTATATGATTACTCTGTTGAGGAATTTGAAGCTGAGTGCGCCGCATCCGGCGATACGGAATGTGCTGAGGCCGATGCAGCGGAATTGGATAGGACGAATGTACCGGCTCCTCCGGAGACACCGGCAGAAACGGGAGTGTCTTTGAACGATACGGAATCCTGCTCGCCGAGGGAAGATGCAGCTGAAACGGCAGAAGCCGGGCGAGAGGCAGCAGCAGCAGCAGCAGCAGAAGAAGAAGAAGAAGAACGTCCGCCGCTGCCGGTATTCGATCCGTCCGATCCCGACAATTTATTCAGCAGTCTGGAGGAAATTACCGCACCGCTGGAACGGGTCAAACAGGGCGAGTATCATGATACGGATCCGGCTGTTCCATCCGGTGCAGCTTTGACGGCGGAGGATAGCGCATCTCTCGGCGGCTTCTCGGTGCCGCAGGCTTTTCCTGCGGAGCCAGATGGGAAGGATGACACACTGTCTGTTGCTGAGGCTGCGGAAGATCAGACCGGTATTGCCGCAGCAGACCGGACGGAAGCCGAGCCGGATCAGGCAGCACCTGAAGCGGCAGCGCCGGCAGAAGCCGATACTGCTGTACAGCGATCCAACGAAGAACCTGCAACAGAGAACATCAGTAACGGTACCGTACCGCTTATGTTCACAAACGGGGTGCCTGTTCCCAATGAAATGTCGGATTTGCTTGATTCCTTAGTGGTGATTGAGCAGGAACCGGCAGCCGGGTTTGCGCCGGTACAGCAGAAAGTTCCTGCTTCTTCCCTCATAACGGCTGAACCGGCCGGATACGCAGAGGCGGAGGAACATGACGGCACTGAAGACGTTTTTGACGATGAATCGGATGAGTTGGGCGGGGAAGGAACAGAAGCCGGCGTTCAAGCCGTTCCCTCCGATGAGGTCTTTTTAGAAAAGATTGAGCAGGCGGCTGTTATTCCGAGTAAGCCGGTACTGCCGGTTCCGAGGAAAAAATACGCAATTCCCTTTGATCTTTTAACGAACTATCCTGACGGAGAATATTGGGTTGTCGATGATGCGACCCGGAAGGCAGCAATGCTCCTGAAGTCGACCTTTAACGAATTTAAAATCGACGTGTCCATCACCGGTATCCGTAAGGGTCCGGTAGTAACCATGTTTGAAATGCTGCCGTCTCCGGGAATTAAACTGTCGAAAATTACCAATTTACAGGATAATATTGCCCTGCGCCTTGCCGCTTCGAGTGTCCGTATTGTGGCTCCCATTCCGGGAAAACACGCCGTCGGTATCGAAGTGCCTAATAAGAAGCGCTCAATCGTCAGCTTCCGAGAACTCATCGAAACCGATTTACCGGAATCCGCTAAGATGGCTATTCCGGTCGTGCTCGGTAAAGACGTAACCGGTAATCCCCAGCTCCTTGATCTTGCACAAACGCCTCACTTACTCATCGCCGGTGCGACAGGATCGGGTAAATCGGTTTGTGTTAATTCAATTATTTTGTCCATTTTATACAACCGGCGCCCCGATGAGGTAAAGCTCATTCTGGTAGACCCCAAGATTGTCGAGCTGAAACTGTACAATGATATTGCACATTTACTTACTCCGGTTATTACGGAACCTAAGCGTGCATTTCAAGCCTTGCAGTATGCGCTCTGCGAAATGGAGCGCCGGTATGCCTTGCTGGATAATCTCGGTGTCCGGGATATCAGAACCTTCAATGCAAAAATTAAAGCAGAAAAGATTGCAACGGAGGTTTTGCCCTACATCGTCATCATCATAGACGAGTTTGCCGACTTGATGGCTACTTCCGGTAAAGAGCTTGAGGCAACGGTTGCCCGCCTCTGTGCAATGAGCCGCGCCGTGGGTATCCATCTTGTGCTTGCGACCCAGCGCCCTTCCATCGACGTAATTACCGGTTTGATTAAGGCAAATATTCCCAGTAGAATCGCCTTTATGGTTGCATCAAAGACAGACAGCCGCATTATTTTGGATGAGATGGGCGCTGAAAAGCTGCTCGGTAAAGGGGATATGCTGTATGTCAGTGCGGCGCGTCCCTTCCCGACCCGTATGCAGGGCGCCTTTGTGTCCGAACAGGAAGTGGAACGGGTAGTCGCCTGTGTAAAAGAATACTGCGAACCGGAATATATTGATGATGAAATCTTTGTTGATGACGACGACGAATCATTTGATAATACCGTGTTTTCGGAAGATAATGATCCGCTCTATGATCAGGCATTGGAAATTGTTACTTTTGCAGGAAAGGCTTCCGCCTCTTATGTGCAGCGTAAACTGAAAATCGGCTACAACCGCGCAGCCCGTCTTATCGAAGAGATGGAAGCCCGCGGCATTGTCGGCCCCGCAAACGGTTCAAAGGCGCGTGAAATTCTCCGCCATCCGTAATTGCCGTTCGTTTCCGATTATGCTAGTATCTGCTTATGCACGGCTTAGGAAAAATTAAAAAATTCTGTTTTATTGTAGTGTGTTTACTGGCTGCGGGCAGCGCAGCCCTTTTTGCTCAGACTGTCAGCGGAAAAAAAGACATAGCCGTTTTTAGGCTTTCTCATTTCGGCGGGATTCCCTATGAAACGGCGCAGCGCTTGGATTCCCATATTACTGCGGTTATTACTTCGTTTAAGCGTTTCAATGTTATTGGAATGCAGTACCGTCTCAAAAGTTCTGATATCAATTTATTTATCGAAAAGATCAAGGAAACAAAGGAGCAGCAATCCGATATTCCCGAAACGGTGCTTTCCGGTGAAGAGGCCTTTACCCGTGCCGACTGGGAGCGCTTAACAGGTGCCTTTTTGGTGTTTATTCCGCAGATTACCCGTTATGATGAAGAAATCAGGTATCGGGATGCGGTCGTTGACGGCAAAGAGGTACGGCAAAAATATTGGGAGGTTAAAATTGACGCTGCCATAACTATTATTGATGTTTCCGGGGCTGCAGGGCAGCGTGTTTTACCCATCTCGGTACAGGAAACCGCAAAATACCGCTCCGATGCGGTTGATGATGCGGTGGATGCGGTCGGCAATGCCCTCTATGCAGTCATCAAATTTGAACCGGAATTTGCCTTGGCAAGCGGTATTGTTGAGATAGACCGGCGCAGTAATACCCTGATTATGCAGCTGGGGCGGGATATGGGTATTAGAGAAGGCGATGAGTATATCATCCAAAAACCGGTTTCAGGCGGCGGTTTACAGTCTCTCAGGGAAGCGGGTTTTTTTATTGTTTCCGAGGTGCATGACGGTTTTTCGGTCGGGAAAATTATCTACGCAACACAGCCTGTTGTAGAAGGCGATAGTGTAAAAGAAAGTCCCCGTCTTAATCTTGACCTGCAAGGATACGGCGGTATTACGGTGCCGATCACCGGTATCAAAGAGAAACGGAACTCAGAATACCTGCGGATACAGCCCACCTTCGGTATCCGCGCTGTGTACCGGACATCCTTTCATCTCGGTTTACTGCTCGGTTATGAGTATGCAATTCAGCAGCCTGCCGGAAGTCCTGCCGCGCTGAAGGCTAAACCGCTCGGCTTTACCCCTTTCGGGATGGGCTATATCGGCATAAACGTATATAATTTTTATGCTTCGCGGTTTAAAATATCTCCCGAACTCCATTTTTGTTTTGCTGCGATCGGCGTCTATGCTCAGCCTCAAAATGCCTTCGGAACGCAGCGGCAGGGGCTGATAACCGCATCGCAATTCGGAGGACGTGCCGGTATTTCTGCCGATTATTTTGTTACCCGGACATTCACCATCGGTATGAACACTGCTATCGGTTATATGCATAATACTATGAGTGCCCAGCAGGCTGCGGATAAACTGCGGGGCTCCGGTGCTTTGAAGACTGACGATAGTGCGCGCGTACCGGTGTATAATTGGGATATATTAACTTCTCATTTAAATTTCTATCTTTTTTTAGGTATAACCAAGCGTTTGTAAGGGAGGAATAAAATGAAACAAACGGCAGGATTCTTTGCGTTTCTTGTTATAGCGGTATCTGCTGTCTTAGTGTCCTGTACCGCGGTGCCGGAAGCACCTGAATACCGGGGCAGCGACCCTTTTTATCCGGGGACGGGAGAGGGGCTAAGCTTTTTGGAGGCGCTTAACCGGGCAAAAATGAATGCCGTTAAGCTTGCGGTGATTGATCTTATCGGTGATACGGAAGAATCGGCCGGTGAGAATAAAATCCGCCCGGTGTTTTATGCTGAATCAAAACCGCAGGTATTTCTTGAAAATGATTATGTCCGCATTCTCAGGCGCGAAGACGGGCCGCGCGGTGCTTATTGTGAAATCATGATCCCCGTGAAAATACAAGCAGTGCGGCAAGCACTTGAGGTGCTTGGGCTTTACGGGAAAGAGCAGCCGGCTTCCTCAGCAGAAGCGGAGGTAAAAGCGGCACAGGCAAAAAGCACCGCCCTGGGAAATAATACGGAGTTTATCAGCCGCTATGTGGATAATCTTTTGTACATGGTTGTGCCGAATGAGTTTGCAAAGAGCGGAAATAATTTTTCGCAGTCGGCAATCGGTATGGCAAACAAATATCTGCTGGACAACGGCTACCGCGCCGTTGACTATGCGGCGGTAGAAGCCTTAAAAGCGGATAATGCAGCACTCTTTAAACAGGAGCCGGAGGCTGAAGGATTATCCTTAGTACAATGGATTGCACAGAAATTAGGCGCGGATGTCTACATTGAAATTGACGGACTGGCACAGGCAGGACGGGAAAACAGCGGGTATTTCGGGAAGGCTGAGGTGAACCTCAAAATGTATAATCCTTCCACCGGTGAACTGATCGGTTCGGCTCCCTATACCAGCCCCAAAACATTCGACCGGGCAAGTGCGGAGGCTGCGGCTCAAAATGCGGTTAAATCAACCGTGTTTAAAGCAATGGCGGCAGCTGTCGAACAATCGAAGAAGGTTCTTGCACGGGATTACCGTGAAGGTATCCGGTACGAACTGATCATCAACAATACCGGAGACAGCAAGCTGATGAGCCGTTTCAGGTCAAAACTAAAAAACAATGTCGAAACAATCCGTGTTGTACATCAATCGGCCGCTCAAACCAAATATGCCGTACAATATTTTGGTACGGTTGAAGATATGGAAGAATTGATTTATGAAGCGGCTGAAAGCGTTCCCGGCTTTGAAGGAATTGAGTTGATTATGATACGGGGTAAAGCACTGTTATTCAATTCAGGTTTATAAGAGCAGCCGGTTGCCTGCCTTTGAGGGTCTAACCGGTTGTGTTTACCGCAATATATGAATACATGATTTGTTTAGGAGGATCATATGAAAAAGATACTTTTTAATGCAATAGCGCTCTCAGCCGTTTTGTCTGCCGTTTGTATTACCGTATCATGTGCGTCGGCACCGTCTGCCGCGCCAAAAAAAGGTCAGACCTCTCAGATGGTTGACTATAAGGATAAGAAATTCGGTAAATCCGTTCCTTATTGGGTAACGATGGAGGTACGGGAACTTGAAGCCCGCAAAGAATATGCCGAATCCTATGTATTTAAGTTTGAATCTCCGCGGGGGAAAAGTCTTGAAGGTGTGCGGTCTATTACTCAAAACTTGGATGCACCGCAGCAAATCGCGCAAATGGCTGCGGTGCGGATGAAGAATAAAGCAGCCGGTACCGGTACCGATACGGCTGATGCGGCAGGACAGGCTGTTATCCGTGCGGCGGAAACACTCGGCAGCGTGCATATTTCAGGGCTGCGGCGGGAAGCCGACTTCTGGACACAAGACCGCTACTTTGATGCCGCCGGGGAAGTAACTGAAGAAAGTTTTACCTACTATGTGATTTATACCGTTCCCCGCGAAACAATGGATAAGATCATCAAGTCAGAGCTCAAAAAAGCATTGGAAGGGGTTCAGGCACGTTCGGCAGAAGAACAGGATGCCCTGAAACGTGCGCAGAATATCTTTGAGAACGGCCTCTCTGTTGATTAACGGGCAGTATAGAAGCGGGATGGTTTACCGGCGCTGCCGGATACAGCCGGTATGAAACATATTGCCGTCATTACCGGAGCAGGCTCCGGTTTAGGAGCGGAGTTTGCCGTAGAATATGTACGCCGGTATGCGGCGGCGCAGGCTTGTGATGAGGTATGGCTGGTAGGCCGCCGAGCTGATGCCCTAGCCAGAACCGCAACTGGAATCCGTAAACTCGGCAGCAAGATACCGCAGGTAAAAACTCTTCCGTTTGACATAGGCGGTGCTGCCGGGTTCTCCGCGTTTAAGCAGCTGCTTTCCGAACAAAGCGCCGCAGCACCTTTTACCATTGTGTTGCTGGTTAATAATGCCGGTTTCGGCATATACGGTGCCTTTGCGTCAACCTTCCCGGACGAGGTACTGCAAATGATTGATGTCAATGTCTATGCTCTGACCGGTTTTTGTGCCGCTGCGCTTCCTTTTATGCAGAAAGGATCATATATCGTCAATGTTGCAAGTATGGCAGCCTTCTTGCCGGTAGGAAACTTTGCGGTTTATGCAGCAGCTAAAAGCTATGTGCTTAGTTTTTCCCTGAGTTTGCGGGCAGAACTGTGTGACCGAGGGATTGGGGTAACGGCCGTCTGTCCGGGACAGACAGCAACGGAGTTTGCCCGGCGGGCAGTACATAACAGTTCCGCCGTAATGCCTCAGGGGGCAAAAGATCCGTACAAGGTTGCCGCCCATGCCTTACGCTGTACCTTCAAAAATCGGCCTTTCGCACTTTTCGGCATCAGCTGGAAGCTGCAAGCCTTCGCATCCCGCTTTATCGGCAAAGGTTTTTTTGCCTGGTTTACGTTTAAATTTGTAAAAAGAATTCCCGATTCCGTTCGGTAAAAAAACGGACGGGCAGGACGTGTATGTTAAGGAAACCGTTTTATGTTTGATTCATCCGTACGTCTGCTTACGCAAAGCGCTCCGCTGATTATTGCGGCTCAGGCAGCCCTTATTTCCGAATATGCAGGACTACTCAATGTGGGAATTGAAGGTCTCATGCTGCTGGGCGCCTTTGCTGCTATAGGCGGTATCTTACTGAGCGGCAGTATTGCAGGGCTCTTACCGGCTGTGCTGCTCACCGTACTGATATGTGCGGGATTAAGCGGAGTTACGGCATATCTTTCAGTACGGCGGCAGGCAAATATTTACATTCTCGGGTTAGCGGTCAATCTATGTGCGGCCGGTGCCGTTTCCATTTTAAGCACCCGGTTTTTTGGGAACGGCGGAATTATTTCCCTGCCGCATGAGCTGCTGCTCCCGCCGCAGTTCATAAAAACGGCAAGCATAGCACTTGCTGTTTTGCTCAGCCTTTTTTTTGCATTCTTTTGCCGCTATAACGTAACAGGTCTCCGATTAACAGTGCTCGGGCGGGACACTGAGTTTTTAGATTCAGCCGGTGTGAATACGGGGGGATTGAAGATAGCAGCCTTGAGCATATCCGGGGCTGCGGCAGGGCTTGCAGGCTGTTTACTCTCCTTACAGCTCGGTGCTTTTGTACAAAATCAAAGTGCCGGTAAGGGTTGGATAGCACTCGTCCTCGCATACGCTGCGGGGCGTTCCGTACTGGGAACAGCCTGCGCTGCCGTGTTGTTTGTCTTTCTTGAAAACAGGATTGCCGCCGCACAAATCGGTATGGAACATCCTGCCGTGCTGATAGGCCTCCCCTTTGTACTGGCATTGGTGTTAATTATAGCCGAGAAACTATTGTACCGGATATGGCGCCGCAGCTGCCGATTTTAATCTCTATACAAAAATATTTTTATCGTTATAATATTCGTAATCATTCTTAACAAGGAGATAGAATATGAGTAAAATCGTAATTGTCGGTGCGAACCATGCAGGAACTGCTGCAATAAACTTTCTAACCGACTTAAGTAAAGACAATCAGGTAGTTGTCTTTGACCGGAATACTAATATCAGCTTTCTCGGCTGCGGTATGGCACTGTGGATCGGTAATCAAATTAGCGGTTCAGACGGTCTTTTTTATTCCAACAAGGAAAAATTGGAAGCAAAAGGTGCAAAGGTAACGATGGAAGCGGAAATTACCCGCATTGACTTTGATAAAAAGATTGTCTATGGTACCGTAAAAGGTAACAAAATTGAAGAAAGTTATGATAAATTGATTTTAGCAACGGGGTCTCTCCCCATCATCCCCAAATTAAAAGGGATGGAATTGGAAAATGTACAGCAGGTTAAGCTTTTCCAAGATGCTCAGGCCGTGATAGAAAAACTGAAAAATCCGGCAATTAAGCGGGTAGCTGTTGTCGGTGCAGGTTACATCGGTGTAGAGCTGGCAGAGGCCTTTCAGCGGCACAACAAAGAAGTTGTTTTGATTGATGCGATGGGAAGCAGTCTTTCCAATTATTATGATAAAGATTTTACCGCTTTAATGGACGAAAATCTGAAAAGCCATGGTATTCAGCTGGAATATAATCAGATGGTACAGGAAATTAAAGGAACAGAAAAAGTTGAAGCGGTAATAACCGATAAGAAAGAGCTACCCTGTGATATGGTAGTGGTTTGTATCGGGTTCCGCCCCAACACTGAGCTGGGAAAGGATAAGATTGAAACATTCAAAAACGGTGCCTATATGGTAAACCGCAATCAGGAAACGAGTATAAAGGATGTTTATGCCATCGGTGACTGTGCAACGGTATATGATAACTCAATCGGAGACCGTTCCTATATTGCATTGGCGACCAATGCCGTCCGAAGCGGTGTGGTTGCTGCCCATAACGCCTCCGGGATTGCGCTGGAAAGTATCGGGGTACAAGGTTCAAACGGCATCAATATCTATGATCTTAAAATGGTGTCTACCGGCATAACGCAAGAGCGTGCACAAAAACTCGGCTTTGATGTCCAAGTTACCGATTTTGAAGATTTACAGCGTCCTGAGTTTATGGAACATGATAATCCCCCAGTCAAAATCCGCATTGTCTACGACAGAAAAACCCGTGCAGTAGTAGGAGCGCAGATGGCTTCTCATTATGATATGTCGATGGGTATTCACATGTTCTCGTTGGCCATTCAAGAAAAGGTAACGATTGATAAACTCAAGCTGTTGGATATTTTCTTCCTGCCGCATTTTAATAAACCTTATAACTACATTACGATGGCTGCGTTTTCCGCGCAATAAATAGGCTTAACAGACTGCGTTAAAAACGCTATCATTCCGATCGAATGAAACGGGGCTGCCTGAAAAGCAGCAGCTTTTAAGACAGTCCTGTTTTCTGTCGGAGGGGCACAAAAGCAACCAAGATTTGAAACCTTCCCGACTCCATGCATCATCACATGAGGAGCGCTATTTATGGATATTCATATCGGGTTTATCGGCTGCGGGAACATGGCAACGGCAATGATAGACGGGATTATACGGTCGGGACTGATACCGGCAGATCATATTATTGCAAGCCGCCGTTCAAAGGCCGCATTATCTGAAATTAAAAAAAAGTACGGCATACAGGTAACGGCGGATAACGGCGAAGTTGCCGAAAAGTCTGATATTATTGTGCTCGCTGTAAAGCCGAATATGTATGTGCAGATAATGCGGGAACTTGCGGGGCGGAATCAGTCTGGAAAGATATACATTTCCATTGCGCCCGGCAAAACGCTTGCTTTTTTGGCGGAAGGCTTAGGACACGAAGCAAAGATCGTGCGTACCATGCCGAACACTCCCGCAATGGCCGGTGCCGGAATTACCGCCGCCTGTCCCAATGCAAATGTGAGCAGTGAAGAATTTGAAGCGGTGATGACAGTGCTGCGGACATTCGGAGCGGCGGAGCGGATAGACGAAAGCCTATTTGATGCCGTGGTTGCCGTTTCCGGTTCTTCTCCTGCTTATGTGTTTATGTTCATTGAAGCGATGGCCGATGCGGCGGTCAAAGCGGGAATGCCCCGCAAGCAGGCTTACACCTTTGCGGCGCAGGCGGTGATGGGCAGCGCAAAACTGATGCTGGAAACGGGTAAACATCCAGCAGAGCTGAAAGATATGGTGTGCTCCCCTGCGGGTACAACGATTGAAGCGGTTGCTCAGCTTGAAGCACACGGCTTCCGTTCGGCAGTGATGGAGGCAATGGCCGCCTGCGCTGCAAAATCACAGCAGATGTAAGACCGCTCAAGACTTCCCTAAGTCTTTATAATTATGGTAACTCATCATTTTCTGCTTGTTTTTTTTAAATGATTATAGTACACTCGCCCGCATGAAAACTGATATTCAAATAGCACGCGAAACTCCCCTAAAGCCTATACAGGAGGTCGCTTCCGTTCTTAATATAGACTCTCATTCTGTGATTCCCTACGGTTTTTATGCGGCGAAGATTCCATATACGAATATCGATTCCTCCCGTGTCAAAGAACACAAGCTGATTCTTGTTACGGCAATGACTCCCACCAAGGCCGGGATCGGTAAAACAACCGTTTCTATCGGCCTTGCCCTCGGTATGCAGAAAATCGGCAAAAATGCTGTCTTAGCCTTGCGGGAACCTTCGCTCGGCCCCTGCTTCGGTATGAAGGGAGGCGCTGCCGGAGGTGGCTACGCTCAGATTCTGCCGATGGAAGAAATCAATCTGCATTTTACCGGGGATTTTCATGCCGTTACCTCTGCACATAATATGATCAGTGCCTTGCTGGATAACTATGTGTTTAGAACTCAAAATACGCCGCAGGGTTTGAAGAAGGTCATTTGGAAGCGTGTCCTCGATGTGAACGACCGCAGCCTCCGTTCGGTTATCACCGGCCTCGGTGATGGGAACGGGGTGCCCGCCGAATCCGGTTTTGATATTACCCCCGCTTCGGAGATGATGGCTATTCTCTGTTTGGCGTCCGGTATGGATGATCTCCGCCGCCGTATTGAAAAAATCATACTCGGTTACCGGATGGATAATACCCCTTTCACGGTAAAAGACCTTGGAGTTGCCGGTGCAATAACGGTTTTACTGAAAAACGCCATACATCCGAATCTTGTGCAAACAACCGAAAATACCCCTGCCTTTGTACACGGCGGGCCATTTGCCAACATAGCACACGGCTGTAATTCCATCATTGCTACAAAGGCTGCACTCACCTACGGTGACTATGTTATCACGGAGGCCGGATTTGGTGCTGACTTAGGCGCCGAGAAATTCTTTGATATTAAATGCAGAAAGGCGGGACTCAATCCGGCTTTGACTGTTTTGGTCATTACAACCGGCGGCTTGAAATTACACGGCGGGGTTTCCGAACGGGAGATTACACAGCCCAGTATGGAAGCACTGACCCGCGGTTTTGCAAACATGGATAAGCACGTGCGTAATATGCGCAGCTTCGGTCAAACGGTGTTAGTAGTTTTGAATAAATACGGATATGATAGTGAGGAAGAAATTGAATATATCCGTTCGTATTGTCTGCAAACCGGAACGGCCTTTGCCGTCAATACGGCCTTTACTGACGGCGGTACCGGTGCAGAAGAATTTGCCCGTACTGCGGCAGCATTGATAGAAAACCAACCGTCCAAACCGCTCAAATTTATGTATGAGGATTCGGATACGGTAAAAACAAAAATAGAAAAAATCTGTATGAAGGTATACGGTGCAAACAGCGTATCCTATCATGCCGAGGCCGAGAAGATGCTGAAACGTATCAGCGCATGGGGAGTAGAAAACTATCCGGTTTGTATTGCAAAGACACAATACTCCTTTTCCGATAACCCAAAACTGCTCGGTGCTCCTGAACATTTTGATATGGCTGTCCGCGAAATTATTGTGAACAACGGTGCGGAAATGATTGTTGCTGTTATGGGAGATATGATGCGTATGCCGGGGCTGCCCGCAGAGCCGCAAGCACTCCGCATTGACTTAGTAAACGGTTATATCGACGGACTGGCATAAATTTGGATATCAAAGGAATTGATGCATGAAAAAAGGATTAAGAGACTGTATCATCATCGGGTTTGCATTATTTGCAATGTTTTTCGGTGCGGGAAATCTTATATTTCCGCCGCAACTCGGTTTTTTAACCGGCAGCCAATGGTTTATTACGTTTATTGCTTTTTCTATTACCGGTATTTGTATTCCTATTTTGGGAATTTTTGCGATGGGAAAAGCCGGAGGAGATGTACGGCATTTTGCAGGAAAGGTTCACCCTATTTTTGCCGATGTGTTTGGAACCGTCATTATGCTCGGTATCGGTCCGCTCTTAGCAATTCCCCGTACGGCTGCAACAACCTATGAAATAGGAGTGCTTCCGTTTACAACGGCAATTAGCCCGATAATCAGTTCTATTGTATTTTTTACGATTGTCTTAATCTTTACTATTAAGCCGTCAAAAGTTATTGATACTATCGGCAAATATTTAACACCGGTGCTCATTGTTGTACTTGCTGCTATTGTTATCCGCGGCTTTATTGCTCCTATCGGCGCTATCAACAATCCTGCCCCGCAAAACTTCTTTTTAAAAGGATTTTTAGAAGGATATCAAACAATGGACGCTCTGGCAGCAATGCTGTTTGCAACGATTATCATTAACAATATTAAAGAGCGCGGATATACCGAAAAAAAATCTCTGCTGCGGATAAACCTATCCGCCGGATGGATTGCGGCAGCAGGTTTATTGCTGGTTTACGGCGGTTTAATTCATGCGGGTGCCTCTGCAACTTCAGTTTTCCCTAAAGACATCAGCAGAACCGCTCTTTTGGTTAATATCTGTACTCATTTGTGGGGCAGTGCAGGTACCGTTATTCTTTCGCTTTCAATCGCCTTTGCGTGTTTTACCACTGCGATCGGTTTAACCGCAACGGCGGGACACTTTTTCAGAAAGCTATTCCGCAATAAGATTTCCTATGAAACGATCGTCATTGTGGTATGTGTATTCAGCTGCTGGCTTGCAAATTACGGCGTTGAAAATATTATCCGGTATTCTATTCCGCTGCTTGAAGCGCTCTATCCGGTGTGTATTCTTCTGATTTTGATGAATCTTTTTGATGACTATATTCCCAACCGGTATTACTATGTCGGCGGAACCATCGGTACGATGATTGTCAGCTGTCTGCAAGCACTTGCTTCTACGCAGAATTTGGTGAACGATTTTCTTGGACTCTTTTCTGCTGGAAAAGTATCCTTTGCTGGTCTTTCATCATTTTTACAGAATCTGCCGCTTGCGAATATCGGTATTGCGTGGCTGCTACCCGCAATTATCGGCGCTGTTTTATTCGGCATATACGGACATGGGAAAGCCTCAAAATAAGCCGTATAACCGGTAAGGTGCGGAAGCAACATACCTCGACGCAGAGCGTAGCCGGAAAACGGCAGGTATTAAACTTTCCGCACGAATAAAAAAACGCAGCCCCGCAGAAATTCTCCGTATTCATGCCATGATGCGGAGAATTTTTTTATTTAGCGAACCCTCCAATCCGTTTCTACTGCTCAATTAATTCCGGATGCTTGAAAAGGCAGATTGCCCAAAACGATAAGAAAAAGCGGAACGATTCGCGGTGAACCAAATCAATATCAATGGCAACAGCTGCCAGCAGAGCGCTGCGTACTCCGAGTTTGTCCTGTGCAAAATCAATGAGCCAGCGGACAAACGCCGAATCGTGCTTGTAGTCGTCAATAAAGTCGATGATAATTTCTTTTAGTTTTGGATCGTTTGTTCTTCTTATTTCAAAACTTTCATCAAGTGCTTCCACCAATAAAACAGCCGGAGGGCGCTTTTCATTCCGGTATTTTTCAAATATATAATAGAAGTCATTTTGAATACTCATCAGTGATGAAAGCACTAATAACGCTTCATTTTCGATATATAGCGGAAGATTGTCGCGCCGCAAAAAATCTAAAATCAGCGGCAGCGAACTGATGGAACCAAAAATTTCAAGCGCTTGGATGCCCTTTAAAATAAGAGCAGGATTTTCCGCTTGCGGCAGCATGGTACCGATTTTCAATTGGCTGTGTCCGTCATTCAGATGAGCAAGCGCTACCATTGCCTCTCCTGCAAGATAGTAGTCGCTGCTTTCAAGGGCATTCCGTAAGGGAAGTACCGCCTGCGGAACCTTAAATTTTCCAAGGATGCGCGCAGCAAGCGGCGCCGTGGTAAATGCACCGGCGGCCAGTTCTTTTAAGACCACATCGCGTACCTTTGCATTGAGCGTATCCATAGAATATAAAGCAGTCAGCGCATTTGATCTGATTGCAAAACGAGGCGATTCCAGATAACCGAGTAATTCATCGCAGGACACCGATGAGGCGATTTCTCCCAGCTCGTTTAAAATTTTTTCTTCCGTTTTAAGGTCTTCGTTTCTGTCCAGCTTGTGGAGCAAATTTAATGCCCGCATATCGCGCGGAGAAAAAAGCACTGCAAGGGTTTCAAAAACGCGGTAACTGCCGAGATTAAGCAGCTTACTTTGGAAAGCAATGCCGATGCAGATAAGCACTACAATACCGGAGAAAAAAATGCGGTATGCTTGCAAAGCGGAAAAACCCTGTACCCGCAAAAAATCTAAAATACTTCCGCCGAGGATGGAGCCGAGGCCTCCGGTAGCTGCAAGAATAAAGTAATAGAGCATACTGAGATCAAGCAGCGCATCTTCCGGAACCATCGCGAAAAAATAGGCTTGTGCCGAATTATCCTGCCCGACAAAGCCTAGATTACTGATCATGGCAAATAAAAAAAGAAATATCATACCGGCAAGTCCCGCTCCGCCGAGCCCGGGCGCAAAAAGCGCAGGAATAAGCGATACGGTACTCGTTGCCGCAAAAATAACATACATCGGTTTTGCCCCGATCCGGTCGATAACGAGGCGCATCAATAAGCCGACGCTCAATGCACCGGCAAGAGAGCAGACCGTTAAGATGCTTGCAACACTGTCTTTTTGCGCGTATACCTCTTTTGCATAAACGATAATAAAGGGGCGGGCCATTGCAATCCCCAAGCTGATAATAAAAAACGTCAGCACAAAGCGTCTGAAATTCGCATTTTTAAAGGCATCCCGAATGTGATTATAAAACACAAAACCGCCGGAACTGCTCGGCGGCGGGGAAACCGGCGGCTTTTTGCTTTTGTGCGCATTCTGCTGCGGTTCGGGGAGCTTAAATAGTAAAAAAGAGGCGATAAATCCGAATACAATACCCGCTATAACTGCAAAATGATAGGTTTGAACGGAGGCTTCCCGTCTCAGAAAAAATGCCAGTGCGAGTGTCGCTACAAGGGAGGCCAGATTATTCGTTAATGAGATGCGGACGATATAAGAACTGCGGTCTTTGCCGGGAGCAAGAATTTTGATGACCGGATTATTGGCGATCATCCCGACACCGCGGAAAAAATTAAACAGCCCTACTGCAAGCAGTAAGCAGTAGAGGGCAAGATGCTGATGTCCTGCCGCCGCAAGCGGGGGAATGGCCAAGAGCGGCAGCAGCGAAGCATTCCGCAACAGCCAGGTATAGCCGAAGGTCTGCATAATAGTAAAGCGCCCGACCATCAGTCTTCCAAGCGGAATGGCAAAAAACGAAAGATACATAAAAGCGGTCAGTAAACCGACAGCGGTTGTGCTTGCATCCAACAGCAGTGCGTACAGTGTAATGGTGTTTCCGGTAACAAGTGCAAATGATAACGAATTAATGATATTGTAAACGTCATAGATACGCCGCCCCTGTTTGATTTTGTAGGCGGACAGTTGCTCATTCATCGGCCTTATTGTATAGTGAACGAATGAAAAACTCAACTATACCGCTCCGCTCAGAAGTCGCAAAAAGCGATCAATGGAATCTGAGCAGTCTTTTTAACAATGATGCTGAATGGGATGCAGCTCTTAAAGAGATAGCAGCTGCAAAAACCGGCATCTTAACCTATAAAAATGATTTTAGTACACCTGAAACAGTAACTGCCGAAACCCTGCTCGGCTGCTTGCAAGCAGTGGAAAAAGCTGAAAAAATCGCAGAGAAAGCCGGTAACTATGCTTTTTTAATGAAGTCTGCCGACGAAAGCGATCCTAAAAACATCGAACGGATTTCCCGCTTTATGATGGCGGCAACCGAATTATCCGCCGAAACGAGCTGGTTTCTTCCGGCGCTGCTGCAAATCCCGGAAACAGTGCTCCGCGGCTGGCTTGATCCTGCCGGAAAAATGGGACAGGCTTTTGCTCCGTACAAAGTTTTCATCGAAAAACAGCTGAGACTGAAGGCGCACACCTTGAGCGAAGCGGAGGAAAAAATCCTTTCGCTCTTAGCCGAACCGCATGACACTGCACACCGCAGTTTTTCTACCCTTACCAATGTTGATCTTCGCTTCGGTTCCATTGAACTGCCGGGCGGGGCAAAGGAGCTGACTCAATCGTCATATTCTCAATTTTTAATTAATCCCGACCGGACTATCCGTGAGCAAGCCTACCGGCAGTTCTACGGTGTGTTCGACACCTACAAAAACACTATTGCTTCGTTATATACCGGACAGGTGCAGCAGGATATCGCCCTTGCCCGTATCCGCGGTTACGGTTCCGCCCGAGAATATGCCCTCTATCCCGATAAGGTACCCGTTGAGGTATACGACAACCTTATTCAGACTGTGCGAAACAATATGCAATCTCTGCATAGCTTTTATGCGCTTATGCAGAAAACGCTCAGGCTTGACGAACTGCGGCACTATGATGTGTATGTGCCACTTGTCAGCGAAGTACAGCGGCACACCCCTTATAATGAGGCGGTCGATCTTATCAGCGAAGCCTTGCAGCCGCTCGGTGCCGAATATGTAGATACCCTCCGGAACGGTCTTTTAAACGGCTGGGTAGACCGGTACGAAAACAAGGGCAAGCGTTCGGGAGCCTTTTCTTCAGGCGGCTTTGAAGGCTATCCCTATATTTTAATGAATTATAAAGAAGATGTTATCCGCGATGTGTTTACCCTTGCACACGAGGGCGGGCACTCCATGCACTCATGGTATTCTGCGCGGAATAACCCTTTCTTGAGCTATAATTATACTATTTTTGAAGCTGAAGTAGCCTCTACCTTTAACGAAGAACTCTTATTCCGCTATTTACTGAAAAACACGGGCGATGCTAAAATGCGGGCATACCTGCTTAGCATTCGTATCGGGGATATTTTAGCGACGCTCTACCGGCAAACCATGTTTGCCGAATACGAGCACATTACGCACAAGCTGGTGGAAGCAGGTACTCCGCTGACCGTCGAAAACCTCCGTAGTGAATACCGGAATTTACTAACCGCATACTTCGGTTCCGCCATGCATTTTGAAGAATGCAGCGATCTTGAAGGTTTACGCATCCCGCATTTTTATAATTCGTTCTATGTGTATAAATATGCGACGGGGATTTCCGCATCGCTTGCCCTTGCAGAGCGGGTATATTCGGGCGGAAAGAGCGAGCGGGAAGACTACTTTAAGTTCTTAACCTCAGGCGGTTCCCGCTATCCGATTGAATCGCTGCGGGTTGCCGGTGTGGATATGGCAAGCGCTGAGCCGGTGGAAGCTGCCTGTGCGCACTTTGCAAAACTGGTTGTTGAACTCGAAAAAGCCCTCGCGGCCTTATAAGTGCAAAAGCGGCTGCCGTCCGTGACCCTAGCGCAAGCTCAGGCGGTTATCGCATCGCCTTTTTTCAGTGCTTTTTTAGAACCGGCGGCAGACCGCTGCGCCTGCATTACGGCATGGCTGTCCGGCTGCGGGATTCCGCACCGGACGGTTACCCTCCAAGATAAAACCCATATCGTTATCACCTACCGGCAATCCGCGTATGATTCCCGCTTTAAGATGAAGACCTGTATTGCTCACTATGACCGCGACGATAACAGTCCGGGGGCAAATGACAATTCTGCGGCCTGCGTACAGCTTTTGCTGTTTGCACAGCGGCTGCTTCATGCAAAAACTGCACACAATATCAGGATTATTTTTACCGATGGGGAAGAAGCCGGTGCAGGCGGCATCCGCAATCAGGGAGCGTACCGGCTAGGGCAGGGGCTGCGCAGTTTAGCAATGCACCATGACGATATTTTTGTGTTTGACCTCTGTGGATTAGGGGATACGCTGATCCTCTCGGAATCGGGAATATACGGACGGGATGCAAAGAAGACTCAAGCTCTTGCTGCTTTGCATCGCCGCTGCCAACACTACGCAGAAGCAGCCTGCTGCGGACAGTGGTTTTCATTGCCGACTGCCTACAGTGATAATGCGGGGTTTATCTCCGCCGGTATACCGGCGCAGGTTTTTACCGTCCTTCCGCGAGCGGAGGCGGTGCTGCTGCGCCGGTATTTGCCGCCGCTTACCGCCGGTACACCGAACCCGCTCACAGCAGCCCAAGCCTTACAGCACTATGTCATCAGTAATAGCCCGCTGCCGGACGGTTCTCCCCTTGCCGCCGTTATCCCGCAGACGTGGCAGCGTATGCATAGCCCGCAGGATAGCCTTGAAACGCTTACCCCTCAAGCCTTTATCCTGATTGATCGGCTCTTAAACCATCTTGCTGCGGTAAAAGAGCCGGTAAAAAATAAGTAGGGCCGGTTATCCTGCTTTCAATTTCTTTTCATCTCCAGATACCGATCCTTCCATATTATGATAAGCATTTACGCAATAGTTCGGGATTGCTAAAGGCCTCATCTATTAGTGATAATGCGGTCTTCTGCAGCACTATGATGTATAGTTTTTTTAAAATAAAGTACATATCAACGCCAATGCGGCACAAATCGGAATATATACAATGTAATGCATAATATGTGTTTTCCAGTTAAATCCGAACAAATGCGGGCCTACGATATCTTTAACTTCCGGATAAAAATGAGGGAAGAAATTGGAATGGCAGAGAAGAACCCAATCGAAAAACACAATATCAAAAGTTTCCATTCCGTACAGCATAATTAAGAATCGCATAAAGAACTGAATAAAATTAAAATTATTATGAATTCCGTTCCATGCGCCAAGTATAAATGCACCTAAAAGGATAAGAAAAGCAATGATAATGATCATCCAACCGATTATATGGGCACCGCGAAATCTTTCTTTTCTATCAGGAACGGCATCATAAACCTCTTTAGGAGCTGAAGAAAAAAACTTCTTGTTCTGAACAAAAGCTACTCCTCCATACAACAAGAGAAAATAAAACACCATTAGCATAACAGTTGCAAGTATCGTTATTGCCATTTTTTACACTCCTTGTTTGTATTAAAGTGCGTTTTAAATTAAAAAACCATCGGCTCTACTCCATCTTCCTTGCACCAGCTTATATAATCGTCAATTGCTTTTGAATAGTATTCAACGATTCCCATGCATCCTTTATATTTCATCATATTGAATCCTCGCATTATCTAGAAAACGTTTCACAGAATTTACTGCACGTGCACCTGTAACTTTTTCATGATGCGCTCGCTGCATCCCAAAACAAATAGTATTTATCTCTGCCTATGCTTAATCGTAAACCTGAAATGCATATCTTATCGCCGAATACTTTTGTAAAATCCGTTTTTCCAACCAACTGTTTGTGTATTTGGAAAAGTAAATCCATGTTTGTAAAATATTCACCGTTTTCCGCTTTTATTGTAAATTCCGGTCCTTCCTCATCTTCATCAGAATTTGAAACACATATTTTCACTTCAGGCTTTTTAATCACAATTCTTGATAGATATGTGTCCGCTTCTTCTTTGCTTATATTTCCAGAATTCTCTTTATAAAATTTTTCTTTTAGATCCTCTTGTGTATAAAGATGTTTACCGCCTATTGTTATATCCATTCCGGAAAGAAGATGTACAAACAGTTCTTTATCTTCGCTATCATAGATAACATAATTTTCAATTTCCTTCATTTCCAAAAGATTGTTCACGCATTTTATAAACCTTCTTCTTGTTTCGATAGTATCTTCAATAATTCCAAGGTAAAAATAATCTCCGGCTTCAAATGAGTACAGCAGCTTTTTATTTTGTCTGATTAAACCTGCATACAGTATAGCTCTGTCAACGGGATTCACCGCTTCAAATTCCAAAAAATAAAGATTATCCAATGTAACATCACAATCTGATGCATTTTTTATCAAATCAGGCATATCGTATCTTGATAAAAGTTCAGTCAAAATATCATAAATATCTCTGTCTTCATCGGAACAAACCACCGATAAATAATAATTTTGAAAAAGTGCATAGTCCAATACTCTATTTCCTATAATGTACATCATCATAGTATCTATATTTTCTACTCCGATAATATGATAAAAGATTTTTGCATTCTCTCTTAATTTTCTTTCAATCGGAACATCTTCAACATAGCGCTCTATTAAATCCTCACTAATGGCTGTAATTTCATAACTGAAATTCGAATTGTTTTCAAAAATATGCTTTTGTTTTCCAATTAAAAGATGAGTCCTATGCAAAACATCCTCCTTTATCAGAAAATAAAGATAGTACTCTTTGGTTGCAAGAACATCGGAAAGATATCGTATAAATTCTATATGGTCATCATACTCTTTTTGAGGACGGATTTTTATATCGGTTTTTTCTTCCACCCATTTAATAATACCTGCATAGGAAGAGCTCAAGGGTAAACAGTCATTGTTTCTAAGCAAAAGCTCTAATAAAAATTCCTTAAAGGAGCGGTCTTCATACACAAAGTTATTTTCATCTTCTTTCGATATACTTAAAGAAAAATATTTATTGACACAGGATATAAATGCATCTTTTTTTTCCGAAGCGCAAAAATACTCCGCTATCTTTTCTGCAAAGGCCGAGTAGCCGAGTTTTTTCATCTTCAATAAAATCTGCATTTTGATAAACATAAATAATATAGAGAAAGAATCTTTTAGTTCTTTCATTTCTATTTCGGTTAGGTTTATGCTTTTTGTATTTTTTATAATATGCTCTTTATTTTCTGAATTTGTAACGGACACTTTGTTTTGTCTTAATTCAAGCCTATCCTTTGTTTTACAAATAAAGTAGTTATCTTCTTTTTTGCTATGATAAAAAATTAACTGATACGGCACTCTATAAAAAATTTCATTCTTTTTTTTTGTTTCACCCTTATATATCCAGCCTGCATAATTTTCGCCAAAAACAATACCTGCCGTATCAAAACTCGATATGGAAACACCCGACAAAATTTTGCCTACTTCAAGAGCTGCAAGCATTTTAGGAATGATAAATCTGACAATCTCTTTTTCCTCATATACGCCCATTTCGTGCAGCCGTTTTGTCATAATGATTATTTTTTCAAAAAGCTCTTCCGGAAAGTCATCAGGATTTGTAAGTGTTACATCATTGCAATTTTCTTCAGTGTACTCGCCGTCTTGCTCATAATCCAAATAATAAGAGAGCGGAATTACCTTCCTGTTTGTTTTATTAAAAATATTTAAGAAACTCAAAATAATCACCTCTTCTTTGTCTATTATTCATATCTCAATTATCTAAACAGTTCAAGCTGAGACGGCTTTTGCACTGTTTCAAGTGTGTTTAAGTATTTGAATATTTTACGGGTGTCATGTTCAATACCGCGGTTTTCGCAGATACTCCGGAAAACGGACATTAAGCCGGCGTTGTGCGGACTTATCAGTATGTAGTTTGTACCGAAGTGTTTTATATATTTTTCTTTTACGCCGGGAAAATGAGCGTCCAGTTTTTCATAAAAATATTCCCGGTTTCCTTTCCGCAAAGTTAGCCCCATACCGAAGCAGATAATGCCGCGTATTCTTGCTTCTATGCAGTAATTTAGAATACCTTCTATATTTTCTTTTGTGTCGGTTATAAAAGGTAAAATCGGGGACAGCCATACGACGGTTGGAATGCCTGCGGTATTCAAGGTTTTGAGTGCGGCAAAGCGTTCGCTTGCCGGGGCGACATTCGGTTCAATGATTTTACATAAGGCGTTGTCGTATGCGGTAAGCGTCATTTGCACCACGCATTTTGCTTTTTTATTGATGGCCTGCAAAAGGTCAAGGTCGCGCAAAACGGACGGCGATTTGGTAATCAGGGTAAAACCATAGCCGTAGCGGTATGCGGTTTCAAGCGCTTTGCGTGTCATGCCAAGTCTTTGTTCAAGCGGCATATAGGGGTCGCTCATAGAGCCTGTACCGATCATACATTTGATACGCTTACGGCATAGTGCATTCTCCAATAGTTCAATCGCATTTTCTTTCACTTCGATATCGTCAAAAGCATGGTTCATCCGATAACATTCACTTCTTGAATCGCAGTAAATACAGCCATGGGTACAGCCGCGGTATATGTTCATGCCGTTTTTTGTCGACAAAATTCTTTTTGCTTTTACAAAATGCATAAGAGTAGTATAGCACAAAAACCTGACAAACTGCGGCCTGTGTGTAAGAAAAAAGAGGGCAGCCGCATCATGGGATACTTCAATCAGTTCCTTATAAGAATAACCAAAATGTATTATACTAAAGCATAGCAGAGGAGGTATGGTATGGAAAGAACACGGAGAATGCCGATTGGGGTACAGAGTTTTGCAGATTTACGGGACAAGGGATTTATCTATGTCGATAAGACAGCATATATTTTCCGTTTGATTAACGAGAGTAAGGTACATTTTCTAAGCCGGCCGCGGCGGTTCGGTAAGAGCTTGTTTCTTTCAACATTAAAAGCCTACTTTCTGGGACAAAAAGAGCTGTTTAAAGGACTTGCCATAGAAGGGCTGGAAGAAGCCCAAACAGGGAAACGGGAC
>JARGFA010000027.1:0-16780 GCA_038397965.1 Treponema sp. | reverse complement strand
GAGCGGCAAGGGTTAACCTATGATGAAACGCTTACAGCCTTAAAGCAGTGGTATGACGGGTATCACTTTCACCCTGATAAAGAAGGGATGTACAATCCGTTCAGCTTATTGAATGCCTTTGCAAAGCGGGAGTTCGGCAGCTACTGGTTTGCGACGGGTACTCCGACCTTCTTGGTAAAGAGCTTACTCAAGCAAGGCGGGGATGTGCGGGAGCTGCTTGAAGGAGCGGAGATGAGCGAAAGTGCCTTGCAGGATTACCGCCCCGATATGCAAAACCCCGTGCCGATACTGTTTCAGTCAGGGTATTTAACCATAAAAGGATTTGACCCTGAGTTTAGACTGTACAAACTGGGCTTTCCCAATGCTGAGGTAAAATACGGCTTTTTAGATAACTTAGTGCCTGCGTACACGGCAATTCAGAAAGACCAAAGCGGTTTGTTTATAGGCAACTTTGTGCGGGACATCCGCAAGGGCAATGTGGCGGGGTTTATGGAGCGGCTGTATACCTCCTGTGCGGGTTTACCGTATAGCTTTGCTGCAAAGGACAACGTGAAACTGCGGGAGCGGGATTATCAGGTAGCGTTTTATGTACTGTTTACGCTGATGGGACAATTTACCCAGACGGAGGTTGTCAGCTCCCGCGGACGTGCAGATGCAGTAGTGCATACACCTAACACTATCTATGTGTTTGAGTTTAAGCTGATGGGAAGCGGTACAGCACAGGACGCTATCAACCAGATAAGAGAGAAAGGTTATGCCGAACCGTACCGCATGAGCGGAAAGAAGGTTGTGCTCATCGGGGCGGTATTTGGGGACGGAATAGACGAGGATACTTCCGATAGCTGGCTTACAGAAGAACTGTAAAATAAACGCCCCGATGATCCGCCACGGATGGCGGTGGTTCCATGCAGCAGCACGTTTTGTTAAACAAAACGTATGCCCAATCCTGTACATGGACGGACAGGATTGGGCAGGGCGGTATTTAATGATGAGATAACGCCAAATTATGACGGAGACTATGCAGAATACTGGACACTTGAGGAGCTATAAACTCGGTTAGATTTTTAGATATGTGATACTCAACTCAGGAGGAATTTTTTATGAAAGTGAATATACACCGGCTTTTAAAAGAAGCGGCTGATGCCGTGCCGCAAGCCGAGTGGATCGGATTACGCAGATGTACTAATCATATGTCGTTTTTTTCCGTTATTGACGGTGCATTTGACCAAGCTATGAGTTCACGTGATGAGGGCATTATGCTTGAAGTGCTGTACAACGGCACATTCAGCTATGCTGCAACCGCAGATGTGAGCCGTGAAGGAGTACGGCGGGCGACAGAGCGGGCATTTTGTGCTGCACAGTCAGCCGCTCCATACGGCATATACCGCTTTGACCGGTCTGTTCGGCCTGCTTCACAGGTGCGCTATACCTCAAAGCGGCAATGCCTGAGCGGATTTTCCGCCGATGAGATTGCCCAAGGCCTCATTGCAGTAACCCAAGCGGCACGTGTTTCCGATCACGTCATTCAAACCGAAGCCTTTTATCAAACCGACACGCAAGAAATTGAACTGGTATCTACCAACGGTGCGGATATCCGGCAAATCCAATATCTGGGAGGCGCGGAAGTCCGTGCGGTTGCGCGTAAAGACGACGTTATCCAGCAGCGGAGCGTAAACGGCTACAATGCTTCTTGTTATCAGGGAGGGCGGGAACTCTTTAACCCAGACACCCTCATCGTGAAAGCGCGGAAAGCAGGCGAAGAAGCGGTAGAGCTTTTAACCGCCGAACCCTGTCCCACCGGCAAGCGCACCCTTGTCCTCATGCCGGATCAGATGATTTTGCAGATACACGAAAGCGTCGGTCACGCCTTGGAAATAGACCGCATCCTCGGCGATGAGCGGAATTATGCCGGTGGCAGCTTTATCACCCTACAAGATGTCGGCAGCTTCCGCTACGGTTCGCCGCTGATGAACATTGTGTTTAATCCGCTTATTGCGCATGAATTGGCAAGTTACGGTGCCGACGACATCGGAAACATTGCCGAAAAAGAATATCTGATTAAGGACGGTATTTTAGTGCGGGCGCTCGGCAGCTTGGAAAGTCAAAAACGGTCGGGATTGCGCGGCGTTGCAAACCAACGCGCTTGTTCATGGAACCGCCCGCCCATTGATCGCATGGCAAACATCAACCTTGAAGCGGGAACGAGCAGTTTCGATTCCATCATTTCATCAATAGAGAACGGCATCTTGATGTTTTCCAACCGTTCATGGTCTATTGACGATTACCGCAATAAATTTCAGTTCGGCTGTGAATATGCCAAGCTCATCGAAAACGGCAAGCTGACAAAAACCGTGCGCGATCCCAATTACCGCGGTATTTCACGGTATTTCTGGAATAATCTCTGCGCGGTCGGCGATGAAAGCACCTTTGAGGTATTCGGCACGCCGAATTGCGGCAAGGGAGAGCCGAATCAGACGATACGGGTAGGACACGCAAGCCCCGTATGCGCATTCAGCGATGTTGAAGTATTTGGAGGCGGAAAATGAGCTTTGATTTTAAACACCATTTTGAATCCCTCGCGGACTTTCTGTTTGCAGAACTACTGCCGAATGAGCAGGTTTCTCTCAACTATAGTGCGGAAGAGAGCTATTTTGCCCGTTTTAATCACGCAAAAGTGAGACAAAACGGTTCCGTGCAGCAGGCTGACGTTTCCATCACCCTCTGGAAAAATAAAAAAACGTATTCTTTTGCACAGGGCTTAACCTGCCTTTTTGAAGAAGACTGTGCTGTCCTTGCTGCAGCCTTGGAGGATGCGCGTAAGACCGCTGCCTTATTGCCGGACGATCCCTATCAGTCTATCCCAACCGGTGCCGAACGGTCGGAAACTGCATATAGCGGCTCCCTCATTCCCCAAGCTGACGTCGAAAAAACAATTCTTGAGCCGGTTCGGGATTTGGATTTTACCGGTATCTTTGCACAGGGGCTGCTATGCCGCGGGGCTGCCAACACTGCCGGAGCGCGTCATTGGTTCCAAACGGAAACATTCAGCCTTGACTACTCGGTTTGGCTTGAAAACGGACGGGCGGTCAAGGGCGTATACGCCGGACGGGAATGGAACGGAAGCGAGTACGAACGGAAAATTGCCGAAGCGCGGAAAGGTCTAACGGTGCTTGCGCTGCCGCAAAAGAAAATTGAACCGGGTAAATACCGTATGTTTATCAGTGCCGATGCCCTGACGGAAGTTGTGGAGTTTTTCTCGTGGAACGGCTTCGGCGAGCGGTGTATGCAGCAGGGGGAAAGTGCCTATCTTGCGCTCAAAGAAGGGCGCGAAACCTTCTCCAACCTGTTTAATTTGACACAGGATTTTTCGATCGGGGTGGAGCCTGCCTTTAACGGCGAAGGAGAAGCGGCGCCGGAAAAACTGGTAATTATCGAAAAAGGTAAGCTGGTTAATACAGTGGTAAGTTCGCGGTCGGAAAAACAATACGGTACAAAGGCAAACGGAGCGCCGCCGTATGAAGGCCTCCGCTCTGCGGTTATCGGAGAAGGTACGCTTGCCGAAGCCGATGCGCTGAAAGAGCTTGGTACGGGGATTTATATTTCAAACTTTCACTATCTTAACTGGAGCGACACCTCTGCGGCGCGCATCACGGGCATGACCCGCTTCGCCTGCCTCTGGGTGGAAGACGGAAAAGTAGTAGCTCCCATTGCCGATATGCGCTGGGATGAATCGCTTTACAACATCTTCGGGGCAAATCTTGTTGCGGTAACCAAGGAGCGACACCTCTTCGCGGACACGAGCACCTACGATCAGCGTTCCGCCGGAGGCTGCCTACTGCCGGGAATTTTAGTTAAAGACTTTAACTGCACGCTGTAGCAGAGGAGCCGCACCGGTTACTCGGCAGAATAAAAAAAGCTGTCCGAAAAAGGTTTCGGACAGCTTCAAACATCATTTTGCTATAGGCCTATACCGGTTTACCAGCTTTCCTGCCGGATTACATAGTCGGTAAACCCGCCGGCAGCAAGCGCTTCTTTTACAGCCTCAAGATCAGAAGGGCGTATACCCGGCAGCACAACACGGATCGAATTTTCCGTCCGTTCGTAAGCGGGCTCAAGACCGGTTTTCCGCACGGCAACGACCAACCGAAGTGCATTTTCTTCGCGTGTAAATGCGCCGAGCTGGATTCTCCATAAGACACCGGAATGTGCCGGTGTATATACACGCTTTTTTTCTTGTGCAGGCACTGAATCAGTGTGCTGTGCAGATTGTTTAAGCTGTTCAGATTGCTTACCTTGTTCGGAGCTTGTTTCAGCCTTTGCTGCTGTTGTTTCGGCAGCCGGCTCACTGACAACCGGATCCGGTTCTTCTTTGCTTTCTTCAGCAGGAGGCTGGTCTGTATGCTTATCGTTTGTTGCAACTAAAGCTGCATGGTCAAGAGAATGCACCTTTTTAATCGACACACGGGTAATGCCTCTGCTGATCATCCCTAAAGATTCCGCGGCAGCCTTAGACAGATCTATTTCACGGTTTGCAATAAAAGGCCCGCGGTCGTTGACGCGGACTACAACCTTTTTACCGTTTTCCAAATTGGTAACTTCAAGCAAGGTACCGAACGGTAATGTCTTATGTGCGGCTGTATAGGCATACATATCAAAAATTTCACCGCTTGAAGTCGGTTTTCCATTAAAGGCTTCACCGTAATAAGATGCGTATGTTTCCGGGGTGATTATCTCTTCAGCTCCCACCGCAGAACACAGCAAGAGTCCAAGCATGACCGGCAGTACATAGTATTTTTTCATAAAATCCTCCCATAGCTTCCTACTATACAAGTATCGGAGCCGGGGAAAAAACATTAAGCATAAAAGAAACGATAGAGCGGTTATTCTGCGGTAAAGATAATAAAGATTGTAAATACGGATAAGAAAGGAAATGCCGGAGACGAGACTTGAACTCGTACGACCGTTACCAGTCAAGGGATTTTAAGTCCCTGGTGTCTACCAATTCCACCACTCCGGCAAAAGATGATATACTATACTAGAAATTAACGAGGTGGTCAATATTGTTTAGCGATTCCCATTGTCATTTATTGCATATTTCCCAAAAAATGCCGCACTTCCCGCTCATGTTAAAAATGATGGAAGAAGAATCTTTTCCCTTTGTAATGGACATCGGTACCGATGCAGGGGATTTTCAGCCGCGTTATGAGGCGGTGTCTAAAGCCTGGGGCCGGGGGGACACAGTACCGGAGTTTATTCATTTTTCGGCAGGACTGTGGCCGGGCCGCGCTGCTATAGAACATCGGGATGCTGCGCTTGCTGCACTAGAGGCGGATATTCAGATGATACTAAAAAGCGGGCAGCGCTATACCGCCGTGGGAGAATGCGGTATTGACCGGTATTGGAACCGTGAGGATTCAGCTGCGCTTCGCTCCCGGCACGGTACCGATGATCTTGCCGGTGAGGAACAGCTCTTTAAGGAACAGCTTAGACTAGCTCAGCGGTACGGACTTGCAGTTATTGTCCATTCACGGGACGGTTTTGAACCCACCCTCCGCTGCATTGATGAGGCCGGCTGGCATAAAGGTGTTATCCACTGTTTTTCATACGGCAGGGCGGAAGCGGAGGCTTTTTTGGAACGGGGTTGGTATCTTTCTTTTACCGGAGAAATTACCTATGCTGAAAGTCCGGCGGCGGTTGAAGAAACAGCTGCCTTATTACGCAGCATTCCGCCCGATAAACTGCTTTTAGAAACCGATGCTCCCTATCTTGCCCCTCAGCCGGTTAAGCGTACGGTAAATACTCCGCTGTATATTCCCTATACCTACCGGCAGGCAAGTGAGTATCTCCGCTGCTCTGCCGAAGCTCTTTGCCGGACTGTGTACCGGAATTGCCGGACACTTTTTGCCGTGTGATTTCCGGTTATTTTTCCGTGTTACGGCAGTAAGGCGGTTGAAAACCACGGAACATAGGTAACGAGCAAGAGTATGATGCACTGGATACCGAGATAGGGCAGAATATTCTTTACTATCTTTATTACCGGCTTATTAAAGGTATAGCTTGCAATAAATAAATCCATACCGATCGGCGGGGTTAAAAAGCCGAGTGCAAGGTTCATCAGAAAAATAACGGCGGTATGGATAGGGTGAATACCGAACGCTTCTGCAATGGGCATGACCAGCGGCGAAACAACAAGGATAGCGGAATATAGATCCATAATACAGCCGACAAAGAGCAGCATCACATTAAGCAGCAGCAAAAAGACATATTTTGATTCTATATATGTTTGTACAATGTCGGTCAAAACGGCAGGAACATTTGCATCGATGAGATAGTAGGCCAAGCCCTTTGCCGCACCGATAATAATCAGCACCCCTCCTGCAACCGGAATGCTTTTTAAAATGAAAGCCCCGGCAGTCTTCCATGAAAAATCCCGGCGGATTAGTACCTCCAGTACACAGGTGTACAGAACCGTAAAGGCAGCGGTTTGCAGCAAGGAAAAAAGCCCGGAAAAGTACAAAACAATAATGAACACCGGAAGGAGCAGTTCAAAGAAACTGTCCTTAAAGGATGTTCCCAGTACCTGCCATGAAAAAGGAATACGTGTTTCGGAGCGGCCGCGTGTAATACCGATCGCTATCATTGAAAGTGTCAGCAAAAGACCGGGCAGGAAGGCACCGCGGAAGATGTCAAAGATATTGACCGTCATAATATTCGTGACACCGAAGATGATAATGGCCAAGCTCGGCGGGAAGAGTATGCCTAAAGACCCTGATGCGGTAATCAGCGATTCTGCGTCATCTTCGGCATAGCTGCTGCCGGTTAGAATTACGCTTAAAAGGGGGCCTAACGCCAGAATGGTTACCCCTGAGGCGCCGGTAAAGGTTGTAAAAAATGTAAGCACCAATACCGATGCAATAATCACCCCGCCTTTGATCCAGCCGACGGTACTCCGTACCAGTTCCATCAAGCGCTTACCGGCGCTTCCCTCTGCAAGTAAACAGCCTGCAATAGTAAAAAGCGGGATTGCAGCAATGCTGGAATCCGTGAGGATATGATACATTTCGAGGGGAATAACATCAGTATAGCCGCCGCCTTGACTGAAAGCGGTATAGGTAACGGCAAGCAGTACAACAAAAAGGGGGAGTCCGAAAAGAGCCGCTGCAACAAACAGCAGGGTAAACGGAATCAGCATCCGGGTACTCAGCAGCTCCCACAGCGCTACGGAGCTGTTTAAAAAGGTCAGTTCAGTGCCGGCAAAGGTATACAGAATAACCGCAATCGATCCGCAGCTGATAAATAAGCCTGCGGCTATTCCTAAAAGCGATGCTATAAAACAGTTGTTTTTACGCACCAGTAAAAACAGCTGCGCAAAAAACATCAGGGGCAGGGCAGCAAAGATAAAGCGTACCGGAACTCCCCATAACAGATCGGAAGGGTCAATAACGGCAAAAATATTCGGAAAAGAGGCAAAAAAGAGTGCCGTTAATACTGCGGCAGTAATTCCGGTATTCACTGATCCGAAGATTTTTTGCAGTTGAGGAGATAGACGGGAAGAAAAAACTTCGATACTCAGCTGTTTGTTTTCCGCACTGGTAATCATACCCGCAAAACAGGCAAAAACAAAGACTGCATGAATGATAAGCCGTTCCCCGTCTAATATGGGAATGCCGCCGATACCGCTGATAAAGAAAAAGGCAATCGGCAGCAGCACAAGAACACTTACAAGAAAAAGGATAAAAATATTGATAATCTTTCTCATGTAAGTATAGTACAATTATTTGCGCATCGGAGCAACGAGATTTTTAATATTTTTATACATATCCATATCAAAGGCATTCGGGAATGCCCGGTAAATATCTGCTATGTTTTTATCGAACTCGGCTTCCCATTTTTTCAACTCCTCGTTGGAAGGACGGATCATGGTAACTCCGCCTGCTTCCATTTTTTTAACACAGTCAGCATCGGAGCTGTCCAAGGCATCATTTAAACGCTTGCGGGCCTTTTCCATCGCGTCTTTCATGGGGGCGTGATATTTTTTAGGTATCTTATTCCATGAGGCATTTGAGATAACAAAACCCGCCATAACCGGGCAGAGTTTTATATCAAGAGCATAGCTGATATCCTTATAGAAACCGGTAGCGTATGTTAAAAGATGAACGGCAAAGAAGCCGCGCATACCGTTTTTACTCTTTAATGACTGAGAAAATTTTTGCGCAGGGGTGTCGACAACATTAAAACCGCTGACCTTAAAGCTATCGCTTAAAATAGGACTATCCAAACCGGATACCGACATTTTAATTTTTTTCAGCTCTGAAAGCGTGTTGTAAGGATCCTTTGTATAAAACGAAAGCCAGCCGACATTGGACCAGGTTATCAGCTCATAGCCGGCAGCTTTTATTTTTGATTCAATTTGCTTACCGTGTACTGCCAGTGCTGCATCGAGTTCATTTTGACTCTGAATGAGAAAGGGCAAGGTCAGCGTGTAGACGTATGCCTCCGGAACAAGCTCATGCAGCCCGATTGTTGTAAAGATAGCGCCGTCGAGGGGAGCCTGTTGACCGGGCCGGGCTGCTTTCAGCTTTTGAATCGTTGCTTTTTCGCCGCCTAAAGTCAGCATATTATAAATTTTAACCGTTACTTCGCCGTTAGTAATCTTGTTCCATTCTTCCGCAATCTTTTTTAACTCGACATCCCAGGGTGAACGAGCCGGTGCCACGGTCGCAATTTTGAGCGTGATCGTTTCTTGGGTACCTGCGACGGCGCATACCGCAAATACTAAGAATAAAAGTGCCATTATTTTTTTCATCATATTCCTCCTAATTATAGTACAGACGAGGCGGCGGAAAAGCAGCCTGCTTTTGCGGCATCCCCGCTTCCGTTACTCTTCCAGAAAATAATCACCCTTGGTAGTTTGCAGCCGCCGTGCTTTTGTTTGGCTGATGGCGATAGTCAGTTTGTTTTCGGGCTGTGTTTCAGGGTTAATCTCAAGTGCACGCTTCAGTGCGGCGTCGAAGCCGGCGCTGTCCTGTGCCGGAATACAAAAGGATTGGGCATACAGAACGTAGACCGACGGCCGTACTCCCTTGCTCAGGGTTAAGGCATTTTGATACGCTTCCTCCGCTTTTTCCATACCGCCGCCCATCGGTTCCGGTGCTGCGGCGTAAAAAGCGGCCAGTACCTCCCAAACTGCCCCCTCATTAAATCCCGGATCGAGAGCAGCCGCACGTTCAAGCATTGCAGCGGCGCCCGGCACCCTCGCCAGCACATCCGTGTCCATCGGATCAAGCGCAAAGGCTCCGAGTATACCGCTTCCTGCCCAATACAGCGATTCAGCGTCGGCAGCAGTGCATTTTTGCAAAAGTACACCGCCTTGATCTTCGGCATAGTTTGTGATGAAGGCTGTAAACTGAGGATAGGCGCCGGAAAGGGAGCTGAGTACATAGTCTGCCCCGCGCAAATAAAACTTTTTAGCGCGCAGATATTCGGCATTCTTTTTTTCATATTGAGTTTCAGGAATATAGTCGGCAGGTGTTTGCACAAAGGCATTTGCATACATGATATACAGAGAACCGGTCATAAGGGTTAAGCCGCGGTGTTTTGGGTTGCTGAGATGCAGCATCTCATAGGTTTTCAGTACGGTCGGAAACACCTCCGAAACCAGCTGAACGTCATCCTCTCCGGTTAATGCCGCAACAGCTCCTGCCGTTTCGGTTTTAACGGCGGGAAAAGGCGCCAGTGTATCAGAGAGCGAGTTAAACGCTGCCTGTTTGATAGAACAGCCTGCCAGCAATAATACACAAATGATAGTGCCTGCGGCCGGCTTCCATGTTTTTCCTTTCATAAGAAAGCTCCTTTCCGTCATAATAAATTGACCTGTTTTCCGAACAAATTTAATTACGAAACGGTTTCTTTTTCCCACTGATGTATAAAAGCCTCGTATGCAGCTATGGCGGCTGAAAGTTCAATCTGGTGAACCGTACTGCGCCCTGTGGCATTGTTACCGTCTAAAATATACAATGAATTAAGTATCCCCCGTATATCGTCAACCGTACAGCTTGGATCAAAGGCTCTCCGGCGGGCAAGCAGCCGTGTTTCATCGTCAAATATTTTCTGATATTTTATTTCTTCCCAATCAACGCTTTCAGACATAATTATAATTATAGAATTTTTTACTATAGATTGCAAGATTCAGTTTATTCCTGCACAGGTTCTTTGCGTATATTGAAGGAAGCTGCATAACATGATATAGTGCAACGTTAAAAATACACAAAAGTTATAGGCTGGAGAGTATTAAAACACACTGTATCATACAAGGAGTTGCTATGAATCCGTTACTACATATAGAAAACTTGCATTTATCGGTGAATGAAAAACTGATTCTGCATAATCTTAATTTAACTATTAACGCCGGAGAGGTGCATGTCGTTATGGGGCCGAACGGCGCGGGAAAATCAACCTTAGCCGCTGCCGTTGTAGGAAATCCGCAATTTCATATCGACCAAGGTACTATATTTTTTAACAATGAGTGCATTAACGAATTGCCGGTTTTTGAGCGGGCACGGAGGGGAATTTTTTTATCGTTTCAAAATCCGCAGGAAGTTCCCGGACTCAAGGTGGAAGAATTTCTCCGTGCGGCGAAAGAAGCGGTTACCGGTACAAAAATTCCGGTGCTTCAATTCCGTAAAGAGCTGCTAAAAACTATGGAAAGCCTGCATATCAGCCCTGAATATGCAGACCGCAGCTTAAATGTCGGATTTTCCGGCGGAGAAAAAAAGAAAAATGAAATTTTGCAGTTGGCCGTTCTACAGCCTAAGCTGGCAATTCTTGATGAAACCGATTCGGGGCTGGACATTGATGCTACCAAGATTGTCTTTGAAGGGGTTGCAAATATCAAAAGTGCCGATATGGGTATTTTGATTATCACCCATCACAGTAAGGTATTGGACTATCTCAAGCCCGATTTTGTTCATGTTCTGGTGGGCGGTTCATTGGTTAAAAGCGGCGGTATTGAACTTGTTGAACATATCCAGCAGTACGGGTATGCACGGATGCGGGAAACGGTATAACTATGAAACAACATGAAAACGCTGAAACTGCATTGTTTCAAGGCCGCAAACGGACATACGTGTCCGACATTGAGCGCGGCATTTACGATATAAAAGATGCGGTTGACTATCAGTACTCTACCGGATTAGGATTAAACGAGGACGTTGTTAAAAAGATTTCCGCCCGCAAAAAAGAGCCTGCCTGGATGCTGGAGCTGCGCCTGAAATCATTACAATACTTTTTTAACCGGCCGATGCCTGATTGGGGGGCCGACATCTCAGACCTCAATATTCAAGATATTATTCACTATATTGTTTCCGATGAAAAACCGCTTGCCGGCAGCTGGGATCAGGTGCCGGAAGAAATAAAACAAACCTTTGACCGGCTCGGTATTCCGAAAGCCGAGCAAACATCTTTAGCAGGTGTTGGAGCGCAGTACGATTCCGAGGTAGTCTATCACAGTCTGCAAAAGAATCTGGCAGATCAGGGGGTGGTCTATCTTGATATGGAAACGGCCGTACTTCAGTACGAAGACATAGTACGCAAGCATTTTATGAAGCTGATTCAACCGAACGATCATAAGTTTTCAGCATTGCACGGAGCGGTTTGGTCGGGCGGTTCCTTTGTGTATGTACCAAAGGGAGTACGGGTTGAACTGCCGCTGCAATCCTATTTCAGGCTGAATGCGAACCAATCGGGACAGTTTGAACATACCCTTATTGTGGTTGATGATGACGCGTACCTTCATTTTATTGAAGGATGCAGTGCACCTAAGTATTATAAGAATGCCCTTCATGCCGGTGCAGTCGAACTGTACGTCGGCAAGCGTGCAACCCTGCGGTATTCTACTATTGAAAACTGGTCACGCAATCTTTACAATTTGAATACAAAGCGCGCTGTCGTAGAGGAAGACGGGGCAATCGAATGGGTTTCGGGTTCCTTCGGATCACGGGTAACGATGCTGTACCCCATGAGTATTTTGAAAGGTGACCGATCCCGCTCCGAATTTACCGGTGTAACCTTTGCCTCGGCCGGACAGTGCCTCGACACGGGCACAAAAACAGTCCATATCGGGAAAAACACCGTGTCCGAAATGCACTCCCGTTCCATTGCCAAAAACGGCGGAGAGGCAAATTACCGCGGATTGCTTTCAATCGGGAAAAATGCCGCGGGTGCAAAGGCGGTTGCCGAATGCGAATCGTTAATGCTGGACAATGAATCCCGCACCGACACCATTCCGATTATTGAATGCCGTACCGACGATGCCGACATCGGACATGAGGCAAAAATCGGCAGAATCAGCGATGCAATGGTACTGTATCTCATGCAGCGCGGCCTTGACGAAGCAACTGCAAAATCGCTGATTATTAAAGGCTTTGTCGAACCGATTTCAAAAGAACTGCCGCTGGAGTATGCGGTTGAGCTGAATAATCTTATTACCATTGAATTGGAAGGGACGATAGGCTAATGAAAAGAAACGATTATTTCAAACGGCTCGATTATCACATACAAGACATACCGTCCGCTCCTTTTTCCGGCCTTTCTTTCTGTGCCGATGCGCAATCAGCGCTGTATATGCCCATTGACCGGTTTATCGAAACCGTGAGTCAGGAAACCCTCGCTGAAATTTTTGATTTTTCAAAATCGCCCCGGGAAAAAAATTGCGGTTTAGGGCAGCACTTTATTGCTGAAGTGTACGCAAAACGGAACAGCGGTTTCTATCTAAAAATCGAAAAAGATAAGACCGATGAGCGGATGAAGGATTTTTTCGTACGGTTTGCTGCGGATGCAGCCCATCCGGTACTGTTTGATCAAAGCTACATCGAGGTAGCAGACGGCGCTTCTGCCCGTATCATTTTATATTTTGATACGGATGAAAACAGCCCTGCGCCGCAATCATACCGAAACGGCCTGATGAGTATACGCATCGGAAAAGGCGCTGCGGTGGAAATTATTAAAATTCAAAACTTTGCGGATACTGGCTTTAATTTTGAAACCGTGCGGATGGACGCCGGGGAAAAATCCTGTGTAACCGTACACGATATTCATCTCGGCGCACAGAAAACCGGCGCATCTTATTCGTCCTATATGCAGGAGGAATGGGCAGATGTCCATATCTATCCCCTGTATTTTACCGATAAACAGCGGCGGATGGATATTGAGCATAATTTAATTATTAACGGAAAAAATACTGCGGCTGAAATTGTTGCACGCGGGGCTTTAAAAAACGAAGCCCACAAGATATTCCGCGGAAATATTTTTTTAAACAAGGGATGTGCTGCTTCTGCTGCCCGTTTTTCGGACAACAGCATCATGCTGGATAAAAATGCGGTAGGAACAAGCATACCCACTATTTTCTGCGATGAGGATGACGTAGTCGGCGAGCACGCTGCCAGCTTCGTTGCAATAGATAAAGAAAAACTTTACTATATTATGAGCCGGGGTTTTGATGAATTGAGTGCAAAAAAATTGATTATTGATTCTGCATTCAGACCGGTATTCGGCCGTATACCCGATGAAACGGTACGGAATAAGCTTAATAGGGAATTTGATGCACGTTTATCATCTGAACAGGAGGCACGTGATGTATAAACAGTATTTTCCGATTTTACAGAACCGGCAGATACATTATTTGGATTCTGCTGCGACAGCACAACGTCCTCAGGCTGTGCTGGACGGTGTGCAGGAGTATTATCGCCGCAGTAACGGGAATGCAGGACGGGGAGCGCATACTTTAGCCGTTGAATCGTCGGCTTTCATTGAAACAGCCCGCTCATCGGTAAAAAATTTTATCGGTGCAGATACTGACGGTGACGTTGTATTTACTAAAAATGCAACCGAAGCTTTGAATATCATTGCCTACTGCTACGGACTGGAACATCTCCGTTCAGGTGATGAAATTATTTTGTCGGTTGCAAATCATCATGCTAACTTAGTGCCGTGGCAATATGTTGCCCGCAAAACAGGCGCGGTATTAAAGTACGTGTACCTTGATGCTGACGGGAATTTTGACCGCACCGGTTTTGAAAAAATCTTAGGAAAACGTACCAAGGTTGTTGCCGTTTCTGCGGCGGTTAATACAACCGGTGCAGTGTTTCCGATTGAAGAAATTATTTCCGCAGCACACACGCACGGTGCGGTTGCGGTTATTGATGCCGCACAATCCATTGCCCATATTCCCCATCATGTTGCCGATTGGGACTGTGATTTTCTTGCCTTTTCCGGTCATAAGCTGTATGCGGAGTTCGGCGCCGGTGTGCTGTATGCCAAGCGGGAACTCCTCCAAAGAATGCCCCCCTTCTTGTACGGCGGCAGTATGATTGATTTTGTAACCGAGCAGCGCAGTGAATATAAAACCGGCGGTCAAAAGTATGAGGGCGGAACCTTAGATACCGCTGCCATCCATTCTCTCAAGCTCAGTATCGCCTTTTTAGAAAAGCTCGGCCTAAATGCGCTGCACAGCTATTTAGCTGAATTGGACCGATATGCAGTAAATGCTCTGAAAAATCTTGACTTTGTTGAAACCTATCATACCGGCGCTGGAAGCCGGGTACCGACCATCGCCTTTAATGTCATTGATGTGCACTCCCACGACACCGCACATATTTTAGATGACAGCGGCGTTATGGTACGGAGCGGACACCACTGTACGCAGCCGCTGATGCAGTATATGGGCATCAATTCATGCTGCCGTGCAAGCTTAGGCATTTATAATACAACCGAAGATATTGATGCGTTGGTTCATGCATTAAAAAAAGTATACGAAGTTTTTAAACATTAGGAGCTATCATGAGTATAGAAACAGTATATCAGCAAACGCTGTTGGATTATTCACGGCGGATGGAGCATAAGCATGAACTCATCAAGGCAACCGGTGCTGAACGCGGCCATAATCCAAGCTGCGGAGATGATTTAACGCTGCTCATCAAAGAAAAAGAGGGTATTATTGAGGAAGCGTCCTTTTTGGGTGTCGGATGTGCCGTTTCAACCGCATCAACCAATATGCTCATTGAGTTAATCACCGGTAAGTCGGTTGACGAAGCGCGGGAACTGGTTGAAATCTTTTTTACTATGATGGCACAAAAACCGCAGGCAGATTCAGACTTAGATAAGCTCGGGGATGCCCAGATTCTCGGATATTTTGCCGAAATGCCTGCCCGCATCAAGTGTGCAACCTTAAGCTGGCATAGCGCAAAAGTGCTTCTGAAATAAACCTCATCAGGGGTATGCCGGATGTTGTATGGAAATTGGGGCGGAAACAATGCTGCCCGTTTGGAAAAGCTGATACGGGAAAAAGCCTTTGCAGATAACTATGCCGTCTTTGACTGGGATTTTACTTGCATTTTCTTTGATGTGCAGGATAGTTTTTTCTTATATCAGATTGAGCACCTTGGCTTTTGCCTGACTCCAGAGGCGTTTTCTGCAGCCATCCGCACTGATATACCGCAGGATGTTCCCTTGAAAGGCTGGTTTAACGGCCAGGGACAGCAACTGACGGCAGGTATGCTTTCGGAAGATTTAGATGCCCGCTACCGGTTTTTATACGGTATGTATGCAGGCCTCGGCGGTTCAGCACCGCTTGAGGAGGTGTGTGCAACGGCAGAGTACCGTGATTTTAAAACCAAGCTGCTGACCCTTACCTTTGCTGCCGTCAGTGTCTGCACAACCGATATTTCGCAATCGCTGAGCGCCGGAATGACGGCAATGGAACTGAACACCGCAGTGGAAAAAGCAATCGATGCTGCTCTTACAGATGAGATTGCAGAATATACGGCAGTATCTCCAGCGGAATTGGCAGGAGCCGCCGGCCCTGTGTCTGTTTTGTACCGGAAAGGTATCCGTATTCAGCCTGAAATACAGCAGCTGTTCCGCTGTTTACAGGACAACGGCATAGAACCGTATATATGCTCCGCCTCGCAGGAAGATTGTGTGCGGGTTTTTGCCTGTTATCCCAAGTACGGCTACGGGCTGAAACCGCAGAATGTGTTCGGCAGACGGAGAAAATACGATGCTGCGGGAAAATTTACTTCCGAAAAGGACTTTTCAATTCCGCAAACATGGAAAGAAGGTAAGGCAGAAGCTATAAAAACACTGATCGCCCCGCAGCACGGCGGTAAAGCACCTATACTGATTGCAGGGGACAGCGACGGCGATTTTTATATGATGGATGCTTTTAAAGATGAAGCCGTACTGCTCATATTCGACCGTAATCCTTCCCCCCAAGAAAAAATATACCGCTTTGTCCGTCAAGGCATTGAGCAGCACGGCAACCCGGCTGCCTCAATTATCGTACAAACACGGGATGAGCGCACCGGGGTATTCGTGCGGAGGGTTTGATACCTGCCGTTTATCGGCTAGCACTGCGTCGGGGTTGCTGCTTTACCCCGGAGCACTATCCGCTAAAAGGAGAATACCGGGGCAATCCTGTCCGTTCTGAATTTGCCATTCATGGCGGATAGGAGCGGTATTTAATACTTATAACTCTTCAAGTGTCCAATACTCCGTATAGTCTTCGCCGTACTGTACCGGTATTTCATCACCGAAGACCGCCCTGCCCAATCCTGTCCGTCCATGGACAGGATTTGACACACGTTTTGTTTACAAAACGTGCTACTGCATGGAATCACCGCCATCCGTGGCGGATCATCGGGGCGTTTATTTTACAGTTCTTCTGTAAGCCATGGAAAGTCCAAAAATTGACTTCCATGTCAATTTTTGGACGCGAGTTTTTTGC
>JARGFA010000026.1:0-4568 GCA_038397965.1 Treponema sp. | reverse complement strand
GATGAGTACCTGCGCTTTGCCTTTCTGACCGGTGTAACGAAGTTCAGCAAGGTGAGTATTTTCAGTGATTTAAATAACTTGCGCGATATTTCCCTTGAAGAAGAGTATGCCGGTATCTGCGGCATTACCGAAACGGAACTAAAAGCGTGTTTTCAGCCCGAAATACAGGCCTTAGGGGAGCGGCAGGGGTTAACCTATGATGAAACCCTTGCGAGATTAAAGCAGTGGTATGACGGGTATCACTTTCACCCTGATAAAGAAGGGATGTACAATCCGTTCAGCTTATTGAATGCCTTTGCAAAGCGGGAGTTCGGCAGCTACTGGTTTGCTACCGGCACCCCGGCGTTTTTGGTGGAATACTTAAAAAAAGCGCATTACAATATCCCCGACCTACAAGACAATGTGCAGCTGAACGAGGCGGGTTTGGAAACGTACCGTGCTGATGAGATAAATCCCCTACCGATATTGTTTCAGGCGGGGTATTTGACGATAAAAGGCTATAACCGGTTTTCAAAACTGTACCGTTTAGGCTTTCCCAATGATGAGGTGCGGTACGGCTTTTTGGATAATTTACTGCCTTCGTATACTGGAGTGAAAAGCTATCAGACAGGGCTATCGGTATGGCAGTTCTACGAGCAGATAGAGGCGGGGGATGTAGAAGGTTTTATGGAAAAGCTGAAGGGGATAATCTCCGGTATACCGTATGACAGTGTAACGGAAAAGAATTTGATCTTACGGGAACAGAACTATCAGACGGCGGTGTACTTGGTTTTTGCGCTGATGAATCAGTTTGTGCATACGGAAGTACATTGTGCAACGGGGAGAGCTGACTGTACGGTTGAACTGAAAGATAAGGTATATCTGTTTGAGTTTAAACTTGATTCAAACGGTTCGGCGGAAGATGCTCTTGCGCAGATCAAAGAAAAAAACTATGCGGGCAAGTACGCAGGAAGCGGGAAGAAAGTAATTGCTATCGGTGCGGGATTTGATGAAGAAAAGCGGACAATAAAGGAGTGGGAAATAGAACTTTTATAATAAATATACACGATAAATCCGCCACGGACGGCGGTGGTTCCGCTAAAAAATATACACGGAGGTAGATTTTTTAACAGGATTTGATAAAGATCAGCAGCATACGATTAAAGACTGGCAGGCAGCTGCCGGATACGTTTAAAAAACATATACCGGCAGCCGCTTGTTACGCCTTATGCACGTATAACCGTATTAGATTCCGGTGTGGCGGAGTGCGGCGCGTCTTTCCAGCTGTTCCAAGGTAACCTGCGGGTGGCGTACCTTTGCAAGGAAGATCATTGCTGCAATAATGTAGGGCTTGAAACTTGCCTGCTTATACAGCGGCACGCGGTAGCGGTCGAATACGGTGTCGGCAACTTCGCCTTCTTTGCAGCTGACACCGGTAATGTCTGCCGGTAAACAGTGCAGGTACAGTGCCTTCCCGTTCTTGGTCAGTTTCATCATATCTTCGGTGCATTCCCAGTCTTTGTGCTTGGCATTCTGAGCAAGGAGTTCTTTTTCAAGTGCTTTAATGCCGTCAAAGTCGCCTGCGCCGTAAAGGTTCGTGCGTTTTTCCATTGCGGTAAAGGGTGCCCAGCTCTTGGGATAGACGATATCGGCATCCTTGAAGGCTGCTTTCATATCGTTGGTTTTTGTGAAGGTGCCGCCTGAAGCCTTGGATTGTGCCCGTGCTACTTCTTCAACTTCCGGCATTACTTCATATCCTTCGGGGTGTGCAAGCACAACATCCATACCTAAGCGTGAGAACAGACCGATTGCACCCTGCGGAACGGACAAGGGTTTACCGTAAGACGGAGAGTATGCCCATGTCATAGCGACTTTCTTACCCTTGAGGTTTTCAAGACCGCCGAATTCGTGGATCAGGTGGAGGGTATCCGCCATGATCTGAGTGGGGTGGTCGATATCGCACTGGAGGTTTACCAAAGTCGGGCGCTGTTCAAGCACACCGTCCTTGTTTCCTTCATCAACGGCATCCATAAAGGTGTGCATATAGGTATTGCCTTTCCCGATGTACATATCATCGCGGATACCGATAACATCAGCCATGAAAGAAACCATGTTTGCCGTTTCGCGGACTGTTTCACCGTGTGCAATCTGCGACTTGCCTTCGTCTAAGTCCTGTACCTCCAAACCGAGCAGGTTACAGGCAGAGGCAAAGCTGAAACGGGTGCGGGTGGAGTTATCGCGGAACAGTGAAATACCGAGGCCGCTTTCAAAAATCTTTGTTGAGATATTTGCTTCCCGCAAGGTGCGCAGTGCATCTGCTACCGTCCATGTTGCAAGAATTTCGTCAAAAGTTTTTTCCCATGTGAGGAAAAAGTCGTTATTGTACATCTTTTTAAAGCTTAAACTATTGAGCTTTGTAATGTACGGATCCATAATTAATGCCATAGTATACTCCTATAAAGTTAGCAGTGCCGGCGCGGAAAAAAAATTCCGTTTAAGAATTGCCGGCGGTTTTTGTCCGGTTATTTCCCTTCCGTGTAGATGGACGGTAAGGCTGCATAAACTGCGGCACAGGTTACCAAATCCTGCTTCCACGTAATTTCGTTCGGTGCATGAGCCTGAGCTTCCGCACCGGGGCCGAAACCGATACAGGGGATGCCGTTCCGTCCCATAATGGATACACCGTTGGTAGAGAATGTCCATTTGTCGGTCAGCGGCCGGGGTTCGCGCATAGCGATTTGATCTTTCGGGCCGATACGTTTTTCACCGTATAATCCGTGATAGGCTTTTTCCATTGCCTGAGTAACAACGTGATCTTTCGGGATAACCCAGGTGGGGAAGTAGCATTCGATCGGATAGGTTTCGCCTGTCCAAGACGGACGCTCATAGTTGTACATCGACACCTTTACGTCCTTCTTATACTTTTGACAGGCAGGAAGCTGGCGGATTTCTTCAAGGCAGGATTCCCATGTTTCACCGGCAGTCATGCGGCGGTCAAGAGAAACGGCACAGGAGTCCGCGACCGCACAGCGGCTGGGGCTGGTATAGAAGATTTCGGAAGCGGTAACGGTTCCGCGTCCGAGGAAGTTTGCCTCTTCCCATTCCTTGTTGTATTTTTTGTCGAGCATTTTAACGAGGCCTTTAATTTCAGTTCCGTCCGCAGCGTCGTTTTCGTTCAGCATCCGGACTTCCTGTAAAATATCGGCCATCTTGTAAATGGCATTGTCGCCGCGCTCCGGTGCGGAACCGTGGCAGGAAACACCCTGTACGTCGATGCGGATTTCCATGCGGCCGCGCTGTCCGCGGTAAATACCGCCGTCAGTCGGTTCGGTAGAAACGACAAATTCGGGACGGCAGAGTTTTTCGTAGCCGGGAACCTGTACGTCTTTTTTCAGGATGTACTCCCAGCACATACCGTCGCAATCTTCTTCCTGTACGGAGCCGACAACCATTGCCGTATATTTGTCGCTTAAAAGGCCTAAGTCTTTCATAATTTTACAGGCGTACATTGCGGAAACCACACCGCCTGTTTGATCGGATACACCGCGTCCGCCGATGACTTCATCATCTTCACAACCCTCATAGGGGTCAAACTTCCAGTTTGCACGGTTTCCGATACCAACCGTATCAATATGACCGTCAAAACAGATTACTTTTTCGCCGGTTCCCATCCATCCCATCACATTTCCAAGCGGATCAATCCAGGTTTTGGTAAATCCGAGTGCATCCATCTGTTTTTGGATGCGCTTTGCCTTGTCGCCTTCCTGTGCGCTTTCACTGGGGATACGGATAATTTCGCGTAAAAAGGCAGTCATATCTGCCTTATATCCTTCCGCAGCCGTTCTAATTTTGTCGAAATCTAAGCTCATGATTCCTCCTCTATTTACGTTGCAGAACGCACTGGATGCGTCCTGTGTACCGTGTTACTCCCTGCTGCCGCACTGTAACCGTAAAGTACGAAGCTGCAAGGATTACAGGGCATCTGTAAGAATCTAAACGGTTTTTAGCAGTTTCTTAATTGATGCTCCCGTAACTGCATATTCATCAGTCCTATTTTTAATTATAGAAGTGAAAAATTCTTCTGTCAAGCGCAGGTTCTTATTTTTTTTTAGGGGTTCTTATTTTTTTTTAGGCTGCGTGCTATGAACAAAAAACGGCATTTTTGTACCGCTTGATTATTGAATGTACTTCGGGCAGCGTCTCAACAAAAGCGCTCTGTCAAATAAAATAAGTAGCGGTTGTAAATCAACTTAATTGTCTGTGATTCGGAGCTATTGCGTGCAGCGCAGCAATCGGCTATAGTATCTTTTACTCATTGTATAAAACGGTAGCTGACATCTCCGCGGGTATGTATGGCCGTGGAGCAGGCGGCTGCTCTAAGGGAATCGCAGGTTTTAGCGGTGCGCTGTGCCGGGGAGGAGTTACAGATATGGAACTGACACGGAAACTGCCGATAGGGGTGCAGAGTTTTGAGGTGCTTAGAAAAGAAGGATTTATCTATGTAGATAAGACGAAGTATATTTTCGAATTAGCTGAAACAAGCCGTGTCCATTTTTTAAGCCGTCCGCGGCGGTTCGGGAAGAGTTTGT
>JARGFA010000025.1:0-28424 GCA_038397965.1 Treponema sp. | reverse complement strand
ACGGCAATAGTAAATCAAACTTCATTGATTACAGCAGATAAAGCTTTTGAACAAATTGAAGAATTAAATTTAGTTTTAATAAAACCTAATGGGCGGCGGACAAGTTGCAAGAAGCGAGAAAGCCGAAAGGCTTTTGAGCTTCGCCGTCAGCTTAATTCGCGTGTTGGACGGCGCTGTGCGCCGGACGACAGGCGGATGTTCCGCCGCCCGTTGGATGGACGCGCAGTGTCCATCCAACATTCGCTTAACCTGCACTTGCGGCTTGTCCGCAATGTCAGGTTGAAGCGGGTGTTAGGTGTTCCTTTTTACAAATCACCTAAGTATACAACATTAACTTCCACAACTTGTTTTAGATGTGAATCATTTGTAAGGAAATAATTGCATCCGCATTCTATACTTGAAGCCAACTGTAATGCATCACCCAATTTTACGCCTTTATATTTTGCACGGATTTTAGCGGCTCGTTCAGCAATTGCATCGTTTATGTAGCATTTCAGAAAACCAAAATTTAAAAGAAAGTTCTTATACAAGTTAATTTTATCCAACCGATTTTCTTCTATCGGTTTTACAAAAAATTCGGCATCGGTACCTGTCGAGGTATAAAATTCCGCATTTAAATTTTTATATCTTAGAAGAAAATTTCTTACCGGTAAAACAAACGGCTGTACATTATCAAGAAGATAAATCAACGGGTTTGTATCAACAAAAACACACTCAGCCAATTATTCTATCCTCGCGCAATCTCCGCTGATATTCAACAGGCTCCTCGTTTGCCCAAAGTCCCTCCATACATCCTGTATAAGAGTCAAGCATTTTAGACCAATTTTCATCTTCGTTTTTTGAGGCATAGCTTACAGGTTTAGCCATAGATTTTGCCAAAACTGCGAGGAGTTCAACTCTGTCTTCGTATGGAAGTGCTACAGCTTCGGCTGTTACTCTAGCAAGTGCTTCTGCCATAATAAAACCTCCAAAAGTAAATCTTCTTTCTGATTATAGCATATTGTATCAAATTTTTCTATACGGTTATTTTTTTGTATTTTGTAATATGAAAAATTAATAGAACTAGCCTGTAAATCAATAAAATCAACTGTTCCCAAAACATAAATAAAAAAATTAGATAAATAATTATACTATCTGAATATTTGATTATAACACAGTCAACTAAATTTATCAAAAATATGAAAATTCAGGCAGTATTTAATAAAGTTTTCCACTTTCTATTTTATTAAATGCTGTCCGATGGCAGGCAGACCTAACACCGTTTAAAAGGTTTTCCATAATTCCCAATTCCCTCTTTTCTCTATCATCTCGTGCTGTTCTCATTAGAAAATAAGGTAAAGGATTGGCACGGATAAATTCGGGATTAACGGCATTGATTACTGGGCAACTGAAAAAACTCGATTAGATTTTTTCAGTTGCCCACCGAGTTTAAAATTAAGCCTTTTTATTACGATGCCTTAATTTTAAACATCGCAATTCTAACTAAAGAAATCCGTTAAAAACTGAAGTTTTAACGGCCTATTATTTTGCCGTTTCGATTGCATTTTCTGCGGAAAGAGATTTACCGCCGATTCCGAGCAAGGTAAATTCCGATAATGTCATGCCGGCTTTCTTAGCCGCCAAGCCCGATTTTACAATTTGCTCTGCGGTTATCCCCTTGTTGATTTTTGCAGTATCGTGTCCGAGCCTGTTTCAATTCCTCGGTACAAGTAAACCCGCCTCACAAAGCGCTTGTAATTCGGTTTCGGTCTTTTTCACAATGCTGCCGCAACGGGCATAGGTAGTAACCGCTTGCAGTGCCGGAAACTATTCTTTGAGCGTATGCCGATAAAAGCTGAATGTTTTTATCCTCTTTGCATTTTATTTAATTCGGCAATATAGTCTAAACCGAAAATTTCGATTTCATTTAATACTCGCTGAAATTTAGTTCCCAATTTGCTTAACGAGTATTCGACATGAGGCGGAACTTCGGCAAATATTTTTCTGTTGATTAGTTTATCCTGTTCAAGCTGACGAAGCTGTCTTGTTAAAACAGTTCGCGTTGTTGTAGGCATTAATTTTTCAAGTTCATTAAATCTTTTTGTTCCTGTACTCAAATGATATAAGATGATAATCGCCCATTTTCCCTGCAATACTCTTTGAGTTGTAGCGTATGGGCATTTATCATACTGTGTGTTCATAAAATTTCCTTATAAGTATTGTATTTGATACTATGTATTATAAATGTTCGTACTTTAAAAATCAAGCTGTATGAAGTATAATGATGGTTAGGAAATAAAAAATATTTCCCAATATTTATCTAGGAGTATTTTATGAAAAATGCAGTGATGCATGTATTTGATGCTTATCAAGATGCATTATCAAAGAGTGATTTTGCAGCAGTTTTTGAAACGATGTCTGATACCATAGTATGGCACATGGGCGGGGAAGGACCGCTGTCCGGCGAAATAGTAGGCAAGCAGGCTTTGGGAGAGCGTTTAGGCGAGTTTGCAAAAAGAAGCAATGGAACATTTAGACTTATCACGCATTGGGCTGCAAGTAATGATTGCTTTGTTGCCGCAAGTGTAGTTTCTTTGGCGGAAAGAGGCGGCGAAAAGTTAGATAATCCGGGAATTGATTTATTCAAAATCGAAAATGGGAAGATTCAGGAAGTCTGGACTTTTGCAGAGCATCAAGCAGTAGAAGATACATTCTGGGCGTAAACAGAATGTATCTCTAGCAAGTAACTTGTGATAGCAAAACAGATAAAAGCGGGCATGATAGTAGACATAGTCTTTTCTATGTTTTAGCTGTACTCTCACTATGTTTTACATCTATCATCTTGTTTTTCTAAAATGATGAGTATTGAACTATCATGTCCATCGGATTCCGCTCATCGTCATAACGGTTAGGCGATTTTGCCGCTTCTTTTCCGTAACCGATAACCAAAATGTTTACCGGAACCAAATCATCGGGAATATTGAATTCGGTACGCACTACATCGGGCTTAAAATAAGTAATCCAACAGCTTGAAAGCCCCATATCTTGAGCGCACATCATCATGTGGTCGGCTGCAATACTCGCATCAATATCCGTCATACTTGCCTTGTCAAAGGGGCGAACCCACGCCGCTTTTTTGTCGGCGCATACCACAATGGCAAGCGGTGCCCCGTGCGGAGTACATGCCTTTTGCAGCTTACTCATCGCCGCCTCGTCATTTAAAACAAGAAAACGGCAGGGCTGCATATTTGCCGCCGTAGGAGCAATACGCCCCGCTTCCAAAATACTGTTAAGCTTTTCCGCCTCAACAGCTCTCCTTTCATAACTCCTCACCGAATGTCTGCTTTTGGCGAGTTCCAAAAATGTGTTCATACAACACCTCCTTATACTGTAACTTGGCTACTAATGCTGTACAAGTTTTTGTTTTGGGCGTTCCCCTGCTTTCAGCAGGGTCGGGCTTTCCGCTTGTAGCTTTTTGCTGCAACTGCTTTTCCAAAGTTCGCCTTTACAAAGCTCACAGCTGCTTAAAACCGGCAGCAAAAAGGCTATCGCTGCAATCCCTAACGCTGCGTTCTGATTCGTAATTCATAGGTGCTTTCAAGTCCTCGTTACTCATTTCTCATTACGAATTGATAATACTGTATGCTAACATTGTTATTTAAACTAAGGAAAAAGTCAAGATGGGTATGAGAAGGGATTCCCGCATTATGATTATCTAAGTCTTTGTATGATAATAACTTAGTATATAGAATCAGAAAAAATAAAAAGTGAATAAGTTATTATATGTTATAGCTTTATAATTTAATGCGGAAGCCCTCAGGGTATGAGAAGAAAGCATTGCTTTTGTATTGCTTTTGTATTATACTTATGCTAAGAGGTAAGCATGAAAACAGCAGTTTTACAAACGCGGATAGATAAAGCGCTCAAACAGGAGGCGGATGATTTTTTCGAATCTATAGGAATGGACACGACAACAGCAATTCGTATATTTTTAAAACAAACGTTAATACAACGTAAGATTCCGTTTGAAATTGTTCAAGATAATTCTTTTTATTCGGAAAAAAATATGAACGCTTTAGAACATTCCAGAATGCAAATGGAAAACGGACAACATTCAATCCGCGAACTTGTTGAGGCGTAACAGTGCATAAAGATTTCTCCGATGATGCATGGGCTGATTATACTTATTGGGTAATGCAGGATAAAAAAATTCTCAAAAAAATAAATCAATTACTTGCGGATATTGAACGAAACGGTAATGATGGAATAGGTCATCCGGAACCCTTAAAGGGAAATCTGAGCGGCTATTGGTCGCGTGCAATAGATGAGAAACATCGTCTTGTTTATAAAATTGAAGATGAACTGATAAAAATTATCCAATGTAAAAATCATTATAATGATACATAATCTTTGCATTAGTTCCCGTCAGAAGAGGTAATAGGATTATGAATGTACAAAAATATTGGCAGGCGGTTTTACGGCAGCAGCCGGATAAAATCAAACCGTTTTTTCACGAAGAAGCGTATATAAATTGGCATAACACGAACGAAAGATTTACAGTTGATGAATTTGTTAAAGCAAATTGTGAATACCCGGGAAAATGGGACGGTACGATAGAAAAGGTTGTTGAAAAAGATAATGTCATAATCACTGTTGTCTGCGTATTTTCGCAGGATAAAAAAACTTCTTTTCATGTAACATCATTTATAACAATAGAGGGCGGTAAAATTATTTCACTTGATGAATATTGGGGCGGTGACGGCAAAGCTCCGCAATGGCGTCTTGATATGCATATTGGAAAACCGATTGAATGAGAGCTGCTGTAAAAGCAATATGCAGGGCTTTATATTTCCCTATCTTCCATCCCGAAAACTTTTCTCCAACCGGCGGAAAAAAATTCGGAAAGAGTTTGCATTGACTGCAAAGCATCTTCTTTTGCGAAGCCGTGCAGCACAGTTTCAAAAATGCAGGAAAAATACGCATGGGTCAGCATATGCAATTCTTTTTCCGGAAGGCGGCGGACGGTGATACCGTTTCTTTCAAGGAGCTCATAGGTTTGATACATATCCTGCATTTCCTGCTTTACCATCCAATCGGTAAAATCGGCATACTTCGTGCCGGCGGAACAACAGAGTATCAGTTTAAAGGATTCAAGATTATCGAAAATATAAGAAACAAAATCTTCAAGGGCTTCCGCCGATACTTTCCATAGTTCCTCAACACTGCCTTCTTCAAGCACACCGAAGCACAGTTTTTCCGATGCGGAATACTGCTCCTGCAAGCCTTGTACAGCAGGTTCAACCAATGCGGAAAAAAGGTCTGCCTTATCCTTAAAGTGCCGGTAAAAGCCGCCTGTGGTAACGCCTGAAAGTCTGCATATTTCCCGTAAATTAGCACGCTCAAAGCCTTCCTTCAAAAATAGTTCTTTGCCTTTTTGGAGAATCGTTTCGTGTGTTTGTGCGTATGTTCCCGTGTTCATATTTTCCGCCTCTTTGGTAACTATGTTATCATAGTATGTAAAAGAAGAAATTTGTCAATGGGCGGGATTTCTTCTTGTAAATATCAAGTGCGGTGTACTGAAACAGTTGTAAAATCCGCATGATGGATGTTTATAGCCGCGTTGTACCGATTTTTAAGATGCTCTGAAATCCAATCCGATAAGGTAAGTTTCAAAACTGGAGCTGCGGCAGGCTTCCGGTTTAAAGGCGCGGGCAGTTTTGAAAAACGTTCTGATGTGTTTTAAATAGGTTTGCTCATTGCCTCCCTGAAAGATTTTGACGGCAAGGCTACCGCCCTTTTGCAGCTGTGTTTCTGCATAGTACAGGGCCATTTCTACGAGGGCTGCGGATCGGGCTGTGTCTACCGTTTTATTACCGGTTGTAGCAGGGGCGGCATCGCAGATAACCGAATGATAGGGGCCGCAGGTTTTTACTGCCGCAGTAATAGAGGCCGCCGTCATATCACCTTGAAAAAACGAAAGGCGGGGATCCTGCAAAGATTCATCAAGGGGTTGTAAATCAACGGCACAGACTTTTCCTGCCGGAGAAAGGAACCGTAACAGAAATGTTGTCCAGCTGCCGGGAGCGGCGCCTAAATCAAGCACAGTACTGTTTTTACCGAAAAGATTAAATTTTTTCTGCATTTCTTCCAATTTATAGACCGACCGTGCAGGATATCCTTCTGCAAATGCCTTACGCGACCAATAATCCGGTTCTTTGTACTGATTACTCATATTTTGCCCTTTCCTCTTGGTACTTACTACGATATTAGTTATAATACTAATATGAATGATGAATTTACGCAACGGCTTAAAAAAATTGAACATACATTAGATACCTTTTTCGCTGTGCCTGGCACGCAAAATACAAAGGCTTCCCGGGAGGAAGACGGCAATCCGCTTGCACTGCTGTCGGAACCCTATCTTCCGCTGCTTTCCGGAGGCGGTAAGCGCTGGCGCCCGCTGCTCATGGTCTTGTGCTATGAACTTGCCGGAGGACGGGATGATTCGGTATACAGCTTAGTTCCGCTGATAGAAGGGATTCATACCGCCAGTCTTATTCATGATGATATAGAAGACAACTCCGTGCTGCGCCGCGGAAAACCGGCCGCCCATATTGTGTACGGGCTTGATTCGGCATTAAACGCAGGCAGCGGGCTGTACTTCAAAGCGCTGCAAAGTCTTGAAACCTGTGATGCACCGGCTGATATAAAGCTTGATCTGTATGCTGCTGCCGTACATCATATCCATGCGCTCCATGAAGGGCAGGCATTGGACATCCATTGGCATAGAAATCCCGGCTGTTTTCCGTCTCAGGGAAGCTATCGGCAGATGATCCGCTTAAAAACCGGTGCCTTGGCGGTGCTTGCCGCGTATACCGGGATGCGTCTTGCAGGAAAGACCAAGGCGGAGGCCGAACAGGTTTCTGCTTTTTTTTCCGGTGCAGGTATCGGGTTTCAGATTGCAGATGATGTAAAAAATATCACGGTAGGAAATGCAGGAAAAAAACGGGGTGATGATATTACCGAAGGGAAAAAAAGTCTGCCCGTCATTATTCATATTGAAAAACATCCTGAGGATGCTGCTGCTTTGACCGCTTATTTTGAACAGGCGCGGAAAGAGGGGATTGACTCTCCTGCCGTTGAACAGGTTATTCAAATGCTGCACCGCTCGGGTTCGGTTACCGAAGCGGCAGAACAAGGTATTGCAGCGGTTAAGCGGCTGTTTGAACAGCTGACGGCATATTTCGGAAAGCCTGCACATGAGGTATTCAGCCGGCTGTTTGAAGTTATGCAGACATGGTAATAAGAGTATGCGGCTTTTAAACAGCACCCGTGGACTTTTTATGGGAGATAACAATGAAAGAAACGGCCGATTTTTTTAATGACACGGCAGTGAATTTGGCTTCGGAAGGATGTCATACCGAAGCGGTGGCCTGCCTTCGCCGAGGTTTGCAAATAGAACCGTTTAACAGCCTGATGTGGTTTAATTTGGGACTCAGTTATTATGCCCTGAACGAAAAAAATAATTCCCGCCATGCGCTTTACCAGGCAGTACGGTGTAATCCTTTTGATGCGGATATTTGGGATACACTCGGGGTTGTGCTGCATGAAACAGGTGAAGTTGAAGCATCACAGCTTGCCTACAATAAGGCGCTTGAATTGGAAACGGATAACGGGCGTATATGGAACAATTACGGCACCCTCCTTTTTAATGTAGAACAGTATGACCAGGCGCGTCATGCCTTTGAATCTGCTTTGACGCTCTCTCCCGATTCGGAGGATGCTTTGTTTAACTTACGCGATACGTACACGGTATTGGGTAAAACCCGTTTGGCAAACAAGTGTTCAAGGATGCTCGATACGCTTTCTCGTAATCGCGCCGGGCAGTAAGTGCAGTCTAATGAAGATATTTTATATTGCAGACATTATCGGGAAAGCAGGAATATGGGCGGTGAAAAAAAATATCGGGTTTATAAAAACTGCTTATAACCCTGATTTTATTATTGCTCATGCGGATGGAGCAACCGGTGCGGGCGGGTTGGGGAAACAACATGCCGGCTATTTAAAAAAAATGGGGATTGACTGTATAACCGGCGGCGATTTGATTTTTCAAAAAAAAGACTTGGTTGATGCGCTGCCTCAATTTCCCTTTGTTCTGCGTCCGCTGAATATGCCTGCGGTAAGTCCCGGTATAGGCTGCCGATGTTTCCTGACCCGCAAAAAGGAAAAAATTGCAGTTATTTCTCTATTAGGCAGGGTAGGGTATCATCGTCTCCTCGCAGATAATCCTTTTACTGCTGCGGAAGCTATTATTCCGGTACTGAAAAAGGAAACCGATTGCATCATCGCTGATTTTGCCTCCTTTGCCACTGCCGAAAAGCAAAGCATGGGCTTTCTTCTCGTAGGAAAAATTTCCGCATTAATAGGTTCAGGCACCAAGGCTGCAACTGCGGATTGCAGACTGATGAGAGCCGGAGGAGTAACTGCACAGCGGAACGCTGCGGGGGATTTTGCGGGTGTGAGGCAGGCCAAGCAGACTGCTTTTATTACCGATTCAGGGAGAACCGGCAGTTTTGATTCGGTTGGAGGATATGCACCGGAGACAAAGATACGGGAGTACCGCAGCGGGCTTTTTGAGTATCCTCAGGAAGCATGGCAGCGTGTCGGCGTACAAGGATTAACTATTGAGCTGGACGGATTGGGAAGTGCTTTGTCCGTTGAGCATGTGCGTATTGAAAACACTGCCGTCTCAGCGGAGTGATACTATGTAAGGGGATGAAAGATGGAAAAAACCGGAACTATCATCAAAATACCGGCTGTGCAGACAAGCAGGCAGCAGGTAGTAACCGTTGCGTTTGACGAACATGAATCGGAGTTATGCTCTATAAAATCGACAGACCTCCGCAGCGGCAGCCGAAACAGCTGTACCGGATGCGGAGGCGGCTGTACTGCCTGCGGACGGAATAATATAGAAACCGGCCTTTTTGCAATACAAGGTAATATTGTCAATGCATTGAATACGACGGGGACGGAACTACGGATCGGGAAACGGGTGCGGGTCTTTGTTTCGGAACAGGCTGCGTTTCTGCAAGGAGTTTTTGCCGTCGGGCTGCCGTTGCTTCTTTCAGCGGTGTTTTTTACCTTTATTTTTTTACAAACAAAAAACGAAACGCTTGCGCTCGCGGGAATTGCCGGCGGAATGGCAGCCGGGATCTGCATTGCTTTCGGTATCGGGCGGATAGTAAAAGAGCGCGCATTACCGAAAATTATCGGTGTCTATGAGTAATATGCAGCATCACAGAGGCAGCACACACCTTCCATTCAAAACAAAGGCCGGATTCGGCGTTGCCGACATCGGCGGTAATTTGTTTTTTACCGCTATGGGGTTTTGGACACTTACCTATTTAACCGATACCGTGTATCTTGCTCCTGCCTTAGCCGGTATTGCCGTGATGACGGCTAAGGTGTGGGATGCGGTAACCGATCCTCTTGTAGGTTATCTTTCAGATAATACACGCAGCAGATTCGGCAGACGCCGTCCTTACCTCCTGTTCGGAGCCGTCCCCTTCGGTTTTTCGCTCTACCTGTTCTTCACCGCTCCCCAGCTCAGCAGCCAAACAGCACTTTTCTATTGGGCACTTTTTATTCTCTGTCTGGTTAATACTGCTATGACTCTGGTAAATATTCCCTATTCGGCCCTGACTCCTGAATTAAGCCGGGATTATCACGAGCAAACTTCACTTAACTCGTACCGGTTCTTTTGCGCTGGAATCGGCACAATGCTGGGAGCGGTCATGGTTATGCCGATAGTAGCAGCCTTTGATTCAAAACGTGCAGGCTTTTCCGCCGCAGGAGCCGTTATCGGAACTATTATAACAATCAGTACCTTAATTACGTTTTTTTCGGTTAAAGAACCGGCCGAAGATATTCGGCAGACAACAGCCGAGCATATTCCGTTTTTATCCGTGTACCGTGCAGTGTTTAAAAACTATGCGTATATGATTTTGCTTGTTGTTTTTGTGCTGCATATTACGGCGATTAATTTTTTGCAGGGAATGATTGTGTATTATTTAAAATATATTTACCGGGCGGAGGCTTTTTCAACAACTATCATGGGCTTACTGTTACTTGCGGCGCTGGTATCTATCCCTATTGCCGCATATGTTTCCCGTCTGTTAGGAAAAGATTTTTTGTACCGTGCAGGACTTGGCATCTTGTGTCTTGCCTCATTAAGCATTTTTTTTGTCGGACATTTGATCGGTTTAACCGGATTGTCCGTACTATTTGCTTTTGCAGGTATTGGGGTCGGCTTTGCATTTGCGACTCCCTGGGCAATGCTGCCTGATGCAATCGCTTGGGATCAGAATACGGTGCATAATGAAGGCTGCTATTACGGTGTATGGACCTTTGCCAGTAAATTAGGGCAGGCAGTTTCAACGGGTGTGTCGGGCTTTATTTTGAGCGCTGCAGGATACCGTGCCGATGCCGTGCAATCAGCCGAAACTCTTTTTGCCATCAGGCTTATCGGCGGGCCTATTGCAGCCATCCTCTGTTTTTTAGGTCTCATGCTTATACATCTCTATCCTGTATATAAAAAACACGGAAAGGTGAACCGTAAAAATACGATTGTTTAATGCAGCAAGAGGTGAAAAGTCGGAATTTAAATCTTTACCCGTCCCTTAAAACTGCGCATTAGCGTCAGTTTATCAGTGTATTCCAAATCACCGCCGACCGGAAGACCTGAAGCGAGGCGGGTAATTTCTATTGGAAATTCATTCAATACTTTTTGAATATAGAGTGCGGTTGTGTCGCCCTCAATAGTGGGATTGGTTGCAAGGATTACTTCTTTGACGGCGGTGTTTCCAATACGTTTTATGAGTGAAGCAATACGCAATTGTTCCGGGCCTATTCCTTCAAGGGGTGCAATAACACCGCCGAGAACGTGAAAAAGCCCGCGGTATTCGCTCAGGGCAATCAAGGTATGGACATCCTGCGGCTGTTCTACAACGCAGATACACGAAGTATCCCGGGCAGGATCGCTGCATACATTGCACAGTTCCTCATCGGTAAAAGCCCCGCATACGGGACAGGGGTGAATGCTCTCATGCAAGGCATTCAAACTCTCAGCCAGACGGCGGGCATGATAGGGTTCTTGGTTTAAAATATGGTAGGCAAGACGGGCAGCGGTTTTTTTACCGATTCCCGGCAATCTGCATAAATTATCAATGAGGTTGTCTAGGGCATTCATTACAGCTGCATTCCTCCGCCTAATGCCGCTAAGGGCCCGACCTTTTCTTTTAGAGCATTCTTGATTTTTTCTATTGCATCGGTATGGGCAGACCGGATGAGATCTTGAAGCATGGTAATATCCCGGTTATCAACGACAATCGGATCAAGCTCCAATTTAACCATTGTAAAGCTTCCGCTTAATGTTACCTTTACCAGTCCTCCGCCTGAAACACCCTGTACGGTCAGGGATTCCATTTCTTCCTGCATTTTACCGATATGTGTTTGCAGTTCCTTTGCATTCTTCATTAATTCAAACGGGTTGATATTCATGATACTTCCTCCTCAGACACTTCTTCCGTTTTATTTTTCTTGCATATATCTACGATAGTTCCTTTCAGCTGGCGGCGCACCATTTCTACACGTCCGGGAATGGGAGATTTCTGCGCTGCTGTGTTTTTTTCTTCATGCAGTATAATCTGCGGGGTTATGTCTTTTCCGTAGAGTGCTGCTATTTTTCGGCTTAACACTGTCCGTTCTTTTTGCAGAAACTGTACCTCAAAGGAGGTGTTTACCGGAATAAAAAGAATACCGTCTTGTTCATTCCAATCGCGGGTTTTACCGAGTGCAATCGCCAGCATACTGTGGTCTACTTGCAGTTGTGCTATCAATGTGTCTTTTAATGCACCGATACTTTCTATTTGATACACAGGAGATTCCTGCGGCGGAGTCGGCTGTGCGGGCTGGGTGACGGATGGTATACTACCGGCAGCTTTTTGCGGATAAAAGCTGCCGGTGTTAACAAAAGGGGCGGCGTCTCCGGTTTTTTGCCGTTCGGCATTTCCAGCTGCCTGTCCTACAGCCGGCAGTCTGAGATTGCCCGTGATCAGAGCCTGTGCCGCATCAAGCGCCGTTTTCAGCTCTTGCGGACAGACATAGTCCGAAAGCCATGCGAGCCGCGACACTGTCAACTCCAATTCATAACGAGGGTTAAGCGAAAACCGGAGGTCTTTGAACAGTTGCAGCAGCAGAGACAAACCGCGTTCAAGCTGCTGTGCATTCCAACCGTTCAGTATCTCGTGCGGAAAGCGTTCTACCCGCTGCCCGGTAAGCGATTCTTTGGTAATCCCGTGTTTGATAAGAAGCACACTGCGGATATAGTTTGTGCAGTCAACAGTGAACTGTTCGGCGGATACGCCGTTTTGCAAGATAGTATCAAGCGCTAGCAGGGCGGCTGCAGCTTCCTTTCGGACGCAGGCACTGAGCAAGGCAGCAATTGAATCCGTTCCGGTTAAACCGAGTGTACGTTGAATTTTTTCAAAGGTAATGTGTCCGTCGGAAAAAGCGGTAACTTGATCAAAAAGTGTATAGCAGTCGCGCACACTGCCCGTTGCTTCACGTGCAATCCAGTAGAGGGCTTCGTCATCAGCTTGAATCCCTAACTCCGCCGACGCTTCTGCCAATGCCTGCTTAAGCACCTCAACATCGACCAGCTTGAAATTAAAATGCTGGCAGCGGCTTTTAATTGTGGCCGGTACCTTGTGTAATTCCGTCGTTGCAAAGATAAAAATAACGTAAGGAGGCGGCTCTTCAATGGTTTTTAGCAGTGCATTAAACGCACTGGTAGAAAGCATATGTACTTCATCAATAATATATATTTTATAGCGGCTGGTATTCGGAGGAAATAAAATTTCATCTTTTATTTGCCGGACATCGTTGACACTTGTATTTGAAGCACCGTCAATTTCGATCACGTCGATGCTTGAGCCTGCGGTAATTTCCCGGCATGAGGTACAAACTCCGCATGGAGTAGGAACCGTTCCCTGGACGCAATTTAAGGCCTTTGCCAATATACGGGCTGAACTTGTTTTTCCGCATCCGCGCGGCCCGGAAAAAAGATAGGCATGGGCTATTTTTCCCGATTCAATGGATTTTTGTAAGGTTGCCGCGACAAAATCTTGGCCTAATAAATCTTCAAATCGCTGAGGTCTGCGCCGAGCCGCAGTTACTTGGTACTCCATCTAAAAATACTAGCATAAAACACGGCTTATATAAAGAGCTTTTATAAAACTTTCGTTACGGAAGGAATATTGATTGAAGTTAAAATCATATTCAGTTTTATTTTTGGGTCTTCATACCCCCGAAATACAAATGTTACATGGTACCCTTTTTTTGATACAACCGTGATATTCCGTCCGATGCAGTTCCTGATGGTATTCGAGTGTTCGTAAGGGAAAAATTCCGGTTTTAATATCGTCAAATGATATTCTGTACCGTCGTACCGTATCTGCGCAATATTCGCCGGGAAGGGAACAAGGAAAATCAAAAAAGCGTCACTTTTAGTACCGCCGATACTCAGGCTGACACCAGGCTTCATCAAATGAATATTCCGTTTTCCTATCGACAGTGATTGATTGTGAACAAATAACTCCGTCATACCGGATTGGGTACTTTGTATCTTGATCGGTGCGGTATGTTCTGAAGGAGAAAACCCCGGTCGCCGGTTCATACGGCTGCTGCTGTTGCTGTTAAGAAGGGCAAACCGCCCTTCGATAGTACGGTTCTGTTCTTGTGCAAGATAGTCGATTTGCCGTGCGGTTTCTTTTTGATTTGCCGCCTGAGCTGCCGCGGTTTTGGCGCTAAAGCTGTTTAAGCTGGTTAGGGATTCTTCTTTGTTACCACGCTGTTCGGGATAAGCTTTTTTACCGCCATGATGCAGGGGATAGGGTTTATTTGTCCTGTTTTGTGCGGGACTATTGTCCTGCACCATTCGGAGTGCAGGCTGTGCCGGTGCGCTGTAGCTTCTGCGGCGGAGAAAAAACAGCAAGAAGATCATCAAAAGCAGCAAAATAAGCAGTATAAAACCGATACGCAGTATGCCGGATAGTTTGTATGGTGATGCTGCCGGTGCAGCCGGTTTAACGGTAAGCAGGACGGAAGAAGCTTGTGCAAAAGATTTCCCTGCCTGCTCCAGGTCTATACGGATATCAATGGACTGCTGCCCTTCATGCTGTGCTGCCGTTTGTGGAAGCATTGCGTTTAGGCGAATGTTTTTTTGCTCCTGGGGCTGCAGCTGCACCGGCGCATTTTGAAGCAGCTGTTTTTCCGTTTTCGTACCGGCTGTAATCGCAATACCTTTGATGCTCACCGCCGCAGCTGCTTCCGATTCATTGATCAGCGAAAGCGGCAGTTCTATCGAGGTGCCGGAAGTATCGATGCGGCCGGGAAAAATTATACGCACGAGGGAGGTTGTTGCTGTGCTGAATTGAATAGGTCCTTCATCCGGCAGAGTGCTGGACTCAATACCGAGGTTTTCAGTCAGTGCCTTAGAAACATCGGTATATTCTTTAGGTGCCCCGGTTGCCGGATCCGCGGAAGTATCCTGCGTATTCGTCTCTGTTTCGCTGCCGACAGACCCGTTATTACTGTTTAAAACATACGAAGATTGCGTAACTGCCGTTTCCGGTGATTTTTGGTTTGACACGTGTGTTGAAACGCTGCTGATTGTGCCGGAAACCGATTGAGCGGCAGCCTGAGTACTGCTGCTTGAGGTATTTGCAGCTGTACTGCCGGATACAGTACTGCTGGCTGCATTTCCGGTATTCTGAGCGCCGGATCCGGACAGCTGGTGTGAAGGAGATGTATTACCGTTGACACCCGGCTTCGCAGCTTGAGTGGGGGATCCCGCAGCGCTTACGGCAGTTTCAGACCGGTTCAACGTACCGGCAGAATCAATAGTGCCGGCATAAAAAGTTCCGTCCAAATCTTTAATCACCGCATCGGCGGGGAAGGGGAGCTTTACATAATAGACCTTCCAGCCTTGTGTACGGATCGAAGCTGCAATCTTTGCAAGTTCGGTTTTTACCTGTTCGTCCGTATACCTACGGTAGGGACTCGCGGCCGGCGGATTAAAAATACCGTCTGAAATAATGATAAGAATTTTTTCCTGCTGAGCGGTACGTTCTTTCATATACTGTGCAGCAAAGTTTATTCCCGATAAGAAGTCTGCACTCTGTCCCAACTGGTACAAGAGCATAAACCGTGATACCACACGGGATACGTCAGCTTCCGTTTCAATTTGCTGAGACATTTCATACCGCGGTACTGCATTAAATGACAGCAAATGGAAGGTATCGCCTATCCGTATAAATTTTGAAATAATCGAGTGTAATACCCGTTGGTTAATGGCTTCATAGTAGGGTAAAACTGTGCCGGATGTGTCCATCAGTACAATGACATCAGCGTATCTTTGCTGCTGACTTTGACTGTACAGTGCTGAAATACTGAGCATGAACAACAGTACAACAACACAGTTTTTTAACCTTTTCATGACGAATGACCCTCTCGGTGTTATAATACGGCGGCAGAAATCTCAAGTATCTTATATGCTTTTTCTTCTTCACTGACGGTAAAGGACAGTGTTTCGCCGTTTTTATGATTCAGAAGATTTGTCCCGAGCGGAGACATATAAGAGATAATACCGTTTTCCGGTGCAGATTCCCACGGACCGAGAATTGTATACGTTTCTTTTGTGTTTGTATTGAGATTTTCCAGCACTACCACAGTACCGAACCCGACACGGGTAACGGTAACCGTTGTAGGATCAAAAATTTGCGCACGTTCAAGTTCTTCTTGCAGCCGGCTGACCGTATTGTTCAGCCGGTTTTGTTCTTCTTTGGCAGCCTTGTATTCCGAGTTTTCCCGTAAGTCTCCCAATGATAAGGCAAAACCAATTTCTTTAGAATTGCGCGGAATTTCTACTTCGATAAGCCGCTGTAATTCTTTTTTCTTTTCTTCCATCATTTTTGCCGTTACAATCAAACCGCGTCCCGTTGCAGTCTTTTCAACCTCATCAAAGAATTTGAAATTCTTATATTTTTCAAGAATACGGTTACGCAGCTGCATTTTGATCGGAGGATCAAGGTCTTTAATATCACTGACAAGCGTATAGAGCCGGGTAACGGCATCTTCAGTATGGTCAAGAATAAAGTTTTCAAGCAATGCGTCTTTACCGAACAAAATCGTGTGCACCTGCTTATTGATTTTCCGGTTTTCGGTAGTATTGCGCCTGCTGGCAATTTCCCGGTAGGTAATATCAAGGATATGGATAAGGACAATGATCTGATGCTCATAATCAATATTAAGATCCTGAAACCACTGCTCTTCCTGGACGTTTTTGAAAAACCATATCACCGCTTCACGGTATTCTTTGTATTCTCTAAAACAGAGCTGTACCAATTCTTTTGCTTTTTCAGGATACTCCTGCAACAGCGGATTGAGCACCTCCCCTGAAAGCACCACCGGGAAGAGGCGTACATAGTGCTCGCTCCAATCGGGAACCAAGTTTTTAATATTGCGTAAATACGCACTGCGTAATTCTTTATCTTTTATATCAATATAGACCGCAGCCGGGTCTTCTACCTGTGCAAAGAGTTCGGCAAAATTATGGTGCTTACCGCTTGCCAAATGCGGCAGGGCAGTCGTCAGCTTTGTTACTACGAGATAGGCTGCAATAACCTGTTCATTTACTTGACTGAAGGCTTTTAAGAACGCATCGAAGTAGTTGAACATATCCTGAAAACCGTCCGAATCGGTGTCGCCGCTTTCCATGATATTGAAAATAATTTCGACCCGCTCAAAGAAATTTTTTTGCGCTTTAAACTCGTTCGACAATTTTTCTTCCAATGAAATTGCACGTGAATGCACTGTGTAAAAGTCAATATTGGACGGATTTATACCGAATTCGGGATTTTCTTTGACAATCTTCCGGGCTTTTGTACTCCAGCTTGTCCACTCGCCCGCAGTCAGCAGTGAGGGTACCAGCTCATGTTTAATCCGCTTGAAATCGCAGTTATTGTCAAAACTGCGGATAACCGTTTTCAGTGCCCATTCCGGATCGGCTTTTATTTTTGCGGTTAAATCCTCCCGCTTCATAATTGACTTGAGTACCCAGATATGCTCTTTTTCCAAGGTTTGCAGGGCAGTGATTCCCATTTTCAAACTCATGGTATGACCGCGTTTTTTTGCAAAATCAATTGTAAGCTCATCGTTGTTGACTTTTGCGATGCGGCCGACCCCCCACGTGCGGTGAAAGACAAAATTTCCTTCGTCAAACGAAATATGTTTTTCAAAATCGTCTATGGCTTCGAACACATTCCGCCAGCTTTGCGTCAGGTTTGATACTTTGATGTATTCATCCAGCTGGCTATGCGAAGCATATTTTTCTTTAAAGCAGTCGACAATTTCTTTACGTGCCCAGCTATCCTTGTCTTCATACGAAAGAATAAGCTTTAAAATATCTATTGCAGTGTTCCAATCGCCTTGGTTTTTATAGTAGCCGTATAAATCCTGCATAAGAAGAGCACTGCGTTCTGCCCCGAGATGATCCGTTACCTTCCGCTGGACGTGATAGAAAAAGTCTATTTCTTGGGGAACCAGTTCTACCAGATGTGCCCATACCTCCTTCGTTGAATTTACCGAACGGCGGTTGATAAAACGGTAGAGAGCTTTTTTGTAAAATTCAACCGCTTTTTCAAGATCGCCCATTTGTTGATACCGTTCAGCAAGCTGCTTGGGAATATCGGCTTCTTCATAATCTATCCGTACCAGCCGCTCCCAAATATCATAGATATCTGGATTGCCCGATTCTTTGTAGCAGGCGGCTAAGGTGCGCAGTGCAAATTTTGAATCGCCGAATTCCAGCACCCGCAGACACAGATATTCGACAATCTGCATCCGGTGATTGTCGGTAAAGATCGTTACGAGGGTAACAAGAGAAGAATCATCAAGCATCTGCTTTGAGAGTGCAATAATGCTTGATATGTATAGTGCGGTAATACTGGTTTTGTTATGGAGAAGATGCGTATCGGAGAGTTCCTTTAATTCATCAAGGTAGTGATTTCTTTTTGCCTCTTCAATGATGGTATCAAATTCTTTAAAATTATTAATAGAATAGTTTGTAATTGCTGCACGTGTCCATTTTTCTTCGTTAAAGAGATCACGGACATTTTTTTCGAGTACATCTAACATATCAACCTCTCTGCATCGCTACCGTATATAGCGGTCATAAATTTCTTCATCGAGCAATTTAATTCTTAATAGAATCTCATCGATTTTAGACTTGTCCACATTGCCATTCATATAATGATCAATGAGCCAAAAATAATAATTGATCAAGCGCGGAACGAGTATTTTTTTATTTTTTCCCTCTTTTTCCCGCACCTCATTCTCGAGTGTATAGATAGATTGCTTTAATCTGCCCAGCTCCAAGGCCTTGAGTTCCCGTTTGACATTTAATATACCGTCCAGTGTCCCATAGACCGGAAGCCACTCTAATAATTCCTCTCCTGTATAACCTGCGGAGGTAACTTTGGTAACGAGCGCGCAGATAATTTCGGATTCGAGAAAGCACAATTCTATTTCCGAAGCATTTTTAAAAAAGGCTTCGCGGAAGAACACTTTTGCAAAGCGTATTTCCCCGCTGAAAGCGTACGAATCGGCAAGTTCGGCGATAATTGCCGAGGAATGCGGATTAATATCTGCGGCGTACCGCAAACAGTTGATTGCCGTGTCATAATCACCCAGAGCCTTGTAACAAAGACCTGTTTTCCGGTAAATCTCCGCAGTATGAACAGCCTCGTTTGCGCTCAGCAGTGTTTGATAAAAGCGCAGTGCAATCGTAAATGCTCCGGTTTTAAGAGCATAGACAATCGGTTCGTTAAAGTCTCCGATCTTGTTAATATACTCTAGGAAGGGTTTCCATTGGGAAATAATGTACTCTCCGCGTAAGAAATCATCCGATAAAGTCCGTGCATACCGCAGACGGTCAAGCCAAAAGTTTACCCCCTTAATGGTGTAGAGTATTTGGGGATTTTCCAAATCCTGTTCAAGCAGCCTTTCAAGACTTGTATGCGATTGTTCAAGTTCTCCTTGTTTGAGAAAAACGAGGGTCGGCTGGAGTATAGTTTGAACAGAACGATCTATCATACTTGTTCTGTATTATACTCATAAAAGCCCTTTAGTCAATTGACCCTTTTTTTGAAATTTGTTATTGTCAGCTCCCTTTTTGAACTATCTATATAATATATATAGTTATATTATTATTGATAATATTATATCTTTTTTAGAGATTAAGGAGTGTGGAGTATGCTGAATATTAACAACGGTGCTACCCAGCTGAAACGGGAGATTCTCATCCGTATTGCGCAATTACAGCTTGCCGGAGAGCTGGAGGAGGGAGTGCATTTTATTCCGCGTATTATGGCTCCTATCGGCTCTCCGTCTTTCCGCTGTTGTATCTATCATGACCGCGAAATTTTGCGTAAACGGGTCATTGCACGGCTCGGACATAGCCTCGAAGATCATCACGAAGAAAATACCCTTGCCTATTATGCAAAGAAGGCGTTGGAACGGGAAAAACCCTCGGAGCCGATGCTGACCGTTTTGGATACTGCCTGCAATGCCTGCGTGCGCAGCCACTATATGGTTACCAATGCCTGTCAAGGCTGTGTAGCCCGCCCCTGTATGATGAATTGTCCTAAAAAATGCATCAATGTTGTACTGGGACGTGCACGGATTGATGAAGAAGCGTGTGTAAACTGCGGTATTTGTATGCAGAACTGTCCTTATCATGCAATTATTAAGATACCGGTACCCTGTGAAGAAGCGTGTCCGGTAGGCGCCATCAGTAAAAATGAGCAGGGGAGAGAGGAAATTGATTATAGTAAGTGTATTTTTTGCGGTGCCTGTATGCGCGAATGCCCCTTCGGTGCAATGATGGATAAAAGTCAGCTTGTTGACGTTATCCGCCGCATTATGGAACAGAAGCAGGAGATTGTCGCCGTGTATGCGCCGGCTATTGCCGCCCAGTTCCGTGCAAAGCCGGGTCAGCTTGAAGCTGCCCTGATTCAAGCCGGTTTTACTGCGGTGTATGAGGTTGCCCACGGTGCCGATATTACTGCCGATAAAGAAGCAAAGGAATTTGAGGAGCGTATGGAGCGGGGCGATACTGTTATGACAACCTCGTGCTGTCCTGCATACGTCCGTGCGGTGAAAGTACACGTACCCGACCTTATTCCCTGCGTTTCTGATACGAGATCTCCGATGCATTATAGTGCGGAATTAGCCAAACAAGAGCATCCCGGCTGTATTACAGTGTTTATCGGGCCGTGTTTGGCAAAACGGAAAGAAGGGCTCGATGACCCCTTTGTCGATTATGTGCTTTCAGCTGAAGAACTGGGTGCCTTGCTGACGGCAAAAAATATCGAGGTTACGGAAGCGGAGCCGGTTGTATTGCAAAAGCAGCCGACTGCAAGCGGGCGTAACTTTGCACAGTCAGGAGGCGTTGCCGAAGCGGTGCGGATACGCTTAAAAAATCCGTCTATATTACGTGCTGGAATTATTAACGGTCTTAATAAAGAAGGAATGAAACAGCTTGCAAGTTATGGAAGATCTGCTGCGGCTCATAAGTCGGCCGATGCAAATCTGGTGGAGGTTATGGCTTGTCAGGGCGGCTGTATCGGGGGGCCGTGTGTACTGGCTAATTACAAGGCCGCTTCAATGCAGCTGAAAAAATATTCTGAGGCCGGCGCTGCCCTACCGTAAAAAATCCGGTAGGGGTACTCCGCCGTCTGTGCTGCCGTTCGGCCGGAGGACTTCAATCTGAATGCCGTTTTTGATCATGCGGCGGAACCATGTTTCCTGCCGCTTGGCAAATTGGCAAATCGCAGGGTACAGCTGCTCAATAAACGCTTCTTTGCTTGCGATCTTTCCCTGTAAATACCGGGCTGTGAAGCGGTATTCCAGTCCGAGGCTTTCAAGCCGCTCCCATGAATACCCCTGATTATGGATATATTCGGTTTCTTCTATCATACCGGCATCTATGCGTGCGGTGAGCCGGCGGTAAATCCGCTCGCGCAGCAGGGTGCGTTCAAAGAATATTCCGTATATTTTGGGAAGAATAAGCGGTCTTTGTGCGCGGTGTTTTTCTGCGGCTTCGGGGTGTTCTTGCAGGTAACGGGCTATTTCGATTGCACGGATAAGACGTACCGGCTGTTCAAGATCGGTTTTGTTGTGTACCGCTTGCTTGAGGGATAAGAGTATCTCCTGCAGCTCGGGGAGAGATTTATCTGCAAGTTCCGCACGCAGTCCGGGATTTTCCGGTACGGGAATGAGTGCATAGCTGCGGAGGACGGCATCAAGATAGAGTCCGGTTCCTCCTGCAATAATCGGTACAGCGCCTTTTTCGATGAGGCGGGGAAAGATGCGGTAGACATCGCGCTGAAAATGAAAAACCGTATATTCTTCGTTGAGATCGCAAATGTCGATGAGGTGGTATGGCACCGAGCCGTATTCTTCTAAATCTTTGCCGGTACCTAAATCAAGACCGCGATAGACTTGGCGGGAATCGGCGGAAATAATTTCCCCCTGATGTGCGTGTGCAAGTTTGACGGCTAGTGCAGTTTTCCCCGTTGCTGTTGCGCCTAAAATAACCGCACAGTTATACTGCTGCATACGGACTGCCTACATCCCGGTTTCCGTACGTTTTGCCTCTTCCCAGAAGCTGTCCATCTGCGGAAGTGTTTCACGGCTGCAGGGTATGCCTGCTGCTTCCATACGCTTTTCAACAAACCGGAAGCGCCGCTCAAACTTGCTGTTTGCCCGGTGCAGAGCAACTGCGGGATCAAGATGCAGATGACGCGCCGTATTAACCAAGCTGAATAAGAGATCGCCGAATTCTTCTTCCATCTGTTCCGGATTGCCGCCGGTAGTGCTGTGTGTAAATTCATCAAGTTCTTCTTTTATTTTATGCAAGGGGCCGTCTGTGCTGTCCCAGTCAAAGCCCTTTTTTGCCGCCCGTTTTTGCAGTTTGTATGCACGGGTAAGCGGCGGAAAAGTTTTGGGAATGGAATCCAGTACGGATGCACTGCTGCGTCCTTCTACCGTATCCTTGATGGTGTCCCATTGGGCAAGGACTTTTTCCGCCGTGCGGGGCTTTGCAGAATCATCGGGTGATGCAAAACCTGCCGTCTGACCGAAAACATGGGGGTGGCGTCTGATCAGTTTGTTATTTAAATCAGTAATCATATCCGCAACGGAAAAACTGTTATCCTGTTCAAACATATAGGCAATCATTACCGCATTTAACAGAACATCGCCGAGCTCTTCTGCTGTATGACAGGTCTTTGTGCCGTCCGCATGAGATTCTTCTATCGCCTCAAGTGTTTCATAGGTTTCTTCCAGTAAGGTAGAACGGAGAGTCATCGGTGTTTGTTCAATATCCCACGGACAGCCGTCCGGCGCTCTCAGCCGTTTTACCGTAGTATAGAGGGCTTCAAACGCTTGAGCAGCCTGTTTTTCCGGTGTATCTGAGGTAGTGAGTGTCATAATCGTTCCTTAGGTAACATATAGTGAAAATATCCGGGGAGTATAATGGAAAAAAATCTGCGGTCTGTCAAGAAATAGCGGGAAGATATACTGAAAGCGCACTGTTGCTTTTTTTGTGAAAAACTGCTATGAAGTGTTTAGGGAGGTACGAGGTATGTTTTCAAATAAATGGGTTGCTTTCGGGGTTGGTATTGCAGCAGGTGTCGCTGCAGCTGCGGTTATCCGGACACCGGCATTTCGCAAGGCCTGTGTTGCGGTTCTTGAAAAAAGTCTCCAGCTGAAAGAAGAGGCAATCGCCTTTGCAGAATCGGTGAAAGAAGATGTGCAGGATATAGCTGCGGAAGCTGCATATAATCAAACACAAAACGCATAACCTCAGGGTTCTTTTTGTTTCTTCATGAATATACGGGTTAAACATTCCCTGCCCGGACGTCTTCGTCTGCATTATACCGCAGCCGAGGTATCCCCGCGGCAGGCCGTTCTCGCTGAAACGATGATTGCCGTGCAGAGCGGCATTATCAATATTACCGTAAATCCTAAAATTTGTTCTTTTTTAATTTACTATGATGTAAATATTATTTCAGAAAAAGAAGTCCTCAATCTTTTTACCGTTCTTTCCGGTACCTACCTCAATGATAAAACGCTCTTATCGGCTGTTTCGGAAGTACCGGCTACCGAAAGTATTTTTAGTGTGCTGATCGGAACCCTTTTCACGATGGTTACACGCTCTTTTCTTCCGATGCCGGTACGGCATATTCTTTTGTATAAGCGTATCATTCCCCGGATTTTTAAAGCCGCAGAGTCTATTCTGGCTGGAAAGGTCTTCAGTACGGATCTCTTGGATGCCGCGGCGCTGACTGCGGCAGTGCTGGATGGTAAAATGTCTACTGCCCGCTCCATTGCCGTGCTGTTGGATATGGGGGAAGAAATTGAAGAGCTGACCCGCCGGCAATCATACAGTAATTTGGCGCAGGCCCTCCTGATTTCAAATGAACCTGTTCATATCGTAGAAGGAGATGAGGAGCGGAGTATCCCAGCTTCAGCCCTGAAAGCAGACGACTATATCGTTGTACGGGCGGGCAGTCAAATTCCTGCCGACGGCGATGTAGAAAAAGGCGAGGGATTGGTTAATCAGGCAAGTATAACCGGGGAGCCGCTTCCCGTAGAAAAAAATCCGGGAAGTACCGTGTTTGCCGGTACGCTCCTTGCAGAAGGGGAGTTATACATCCGTGTCCGTACCGTAGGCACTGACACAAAGGTTAATAACATCATTTCGATGATTGACCGGTCGCAGCACCTCAAGGCCGCTGCACAAAAACGTTCGGAACAAATGGCGGAACGTATTGTTCCGTTTAACTTTCTGCTGACCGGTTTGACCTATTTGTTTACACGGGATACGGCAAAAACAATTTCGACCTTGATGGTTGACTACTCTTGTGCCATGAAGCTTGCCGCCCCTATTGCAATGCTTTCTGCAATGAAAGAAGCTGCGGAGCACGGTATATCCGTAAAAGGCGGAAAATTTTTAGAAGAAGCAGCTTTGGCCGATACCGTGATTTTTGATAAGACGGGAACCTTAACCTATGCTGAACCGGTATTGGCTGAGGTGTATCCCATCGGGATTCAATCAAAAGATGAAGTGCTGCGTTTGGCCGCCTGCTTGGAAGAACACTTTCCGCATCCTCTCGGACGTGCTGTTGTCAAAGCCGCGCAAGATCACGGCTTGGTGCACCCTGAACGTCATGCAAAGGTAGAGTATATTGTTGCGCACGGTATCGTATCCACCTTAGACGGCAAACGTATGTGTATCGGAAGTGCTCATTTTATTTTTGATGACGAACACATTCCTCTTTCCTCCGAGGCGCAGTCTGCTCAGAAAGCTGCGGCGGAGAAAGGCTATTCGCTATTGTATTTGGCTGTAGACGGGACACTTGCCGGTATTTTAGCAATCGGCGACCCGGTACGGGAGAACGCTGCGGAAACGGTAGATGAGCTGAGGCGTCTTGGAGTTAAAAACTGTGTTATGATAACCGGCGATGCCGAGCAAGCGGCGGCAAAAATCGCAGCGGAGGCAGGCATAACAGAATATCACGCACAAGCCCTTCCTGAGGATAAGGTGGCGTATGTGCAGACAGAAATACAGGCAGGCCGTAAGGTTATTATGATTGGGGACGGTATTAACGATGCCCCGGCTCTTTCTGCAGCAAGTGCGGGTATTGCGATGGATAGCTGTTCTTCTATTGCGGGGGATACCGCCGATATTGTTTTATCCGGCGACGGACTTGAAAGTTTAGTAACAGTCCGCAGGCTTGGGCAAGGGGCCTTACGGCGCATCGGCACAAATAATAAACGCATTATCGGCGGCAACTCTCTGCTGCTGTTCGGCGGAATGTTCGGCCTAATTCCTCCCGCTGCGGCTGCCGTTTTGCATAATTCCTTAACGGTCGGTATCAGTATTCAGTCAATGCAGAAAATTCTCAAGGAGCACCGATGATAACCAGTTTTTTCCCCGGCCGTGTCAGATTGCGCGCTGAAGTTTTTAAGCATGATGAGATTACGAATAGAGCGATTGTACTTTTAAAACAGTCGCCGGCTGTGAAAAATATTGAATATAATCCGGTAACCGGCAGTATTCTTTTGGAGTATGATCCTGATATGGTGCCGATGGAGAAGCTCAAGTCCATCCTACCGTTTTTAAAAAAACTTCATAAAGAAGCCATGTCGTATTCGGAAAAGAAAAAGCCGAGTATTATGGCGATGCTCGATGAGCTTGCCGACATTATCAAGGAATAAGCCTGTTCGACAACAAAGGTATCGAACAGGTCAGATGGACATAGACGGCTGGAAGGGTATCTGTTATAATCCCCGACTATGAAACGGCTGTTTATCCTTCTCTTTTGTCTCATCACAGTATCAGCTGCTGCACAAGACTTTTTTCTTGCCGGAACCCGTAAGGGTTTGTATCAAGTAACCCCTGCTTCTCTACAGAAAATCTGGGATTCGGCAGGAGTCCGTAAAATTATCAAAACAGAAACGGCGTGGTTTTTTCTGACCGATGATGGAGTGTTTAAATCGGACACGCTGACGGCTTTTGAATCGCGCAATGAGGGCTTACCCGTCAAAGTCCTAAAAAAACTGCACGGATCTGAAAAAGTGTTTATCCGTAAAACGCAGATGCTTAAGGATTTGGAAGTCCATCCCGATAATCCGGATATTTTGATAACCGCGACCAACAGTACCGTCTTTTTAAGCCGGGACGGCGGCGCTCACTGGCAAAGTGTAGGCTGCCATACCGCCGTGAACGGAATAAAAGCTGTTTGTGTTCTTGACTTGCCTGATGCGCACGGCCGGAACCGGCTCACCGTGCTTGCCTCGCACGCTATCTACGGGGCGGCATGGAAGCAGCCTGACGTGTCCGATACATGGCAGCCGCTCGCAGAAGGACTAACACCGGGGCCCGAAAGCGATGAAGAAATTTCCGATATTACCGTACAGGGGTATCGGCAGCGGCGGGAGGTATATGCTGCCCAGACCTTTACGTCAAAGCTCTACCGGCTTGACTGGCAGACAAAGCGCTTTCATACGGTATCCGACTGGACGGAAGGGCTTAAGGATGCGCGCTGTCTTGACGGTCTTGCTTCCGCCTCACTTTCACTGATCGGATGCAAAAACGGCGGTTTATTTGAAGTACCGCTGTTTCTGCCGGTACCGCAGCCGGGCAGCCGTCTTACGCATATTGAACTGAGATTAAAACACCTGCCGGATCAGCCCTTGTCCGCCTGGTTTCCCCATACGGCAACCCGTTTCGGCAAGGATGTCAGTCTATCTGAGCTGTGGCTGCTGAACGAAGCCGAAAAAACACAGCATACGGAATACCTCCGCCGGTCGGCGGGACGGAAGGGGGTGTATATGCCTGCCCATCAGGCGCGTACGGCTGCCGGACTGCAAAAATACTTTGACTTGCTTGAACGGAATAAGCTTGACACCCTCGTTATTGACATGAAAGATGACTACGGGTTTATCCGCTATGATTCGCAGGATGAGCAGGTTCAGGCGGTCGGTGCAGTGCGTCCCTTTGTACGGCTGGAAGCATTTACCGCAGAGGCGCGGAAGCGTAATCTCTATCTTGTTGCCCGTATTGTGGTATTTAAAGATAAGCAGCTGTACCGGTATCAAAACGGCCGCTATGCCGTAAAGGATAGGAGCGGTAGGCCTTGGCAAGGATACAAAACAGGACGGGACGGGCGTATTCCTATCGAAGAACACTGGGTTGATCCGTATAATGAAGGTGTTTGGGAATATAATGCTGCCGTTGCTCAAGAATTGGTACAGCGGGGCTTTGATGAAATTCAGTTTGATTATATCCGCTTTCCTACCGATGGAGAAAATCTGTATGAGGCGCGCTATCCGGCACAGGAGCAGGGTATGGATAAGGAAAGCGCTCTTATGTCCTTTCTTGCCTATGCGCGTGCAAAAATAAAGGCGCCGCTTTCCATAGACATTTACGGTGCGAACGGCTGGTACCGTACCGGAGCCCGCACCGGCCAAGAAGTCGAACTGCTTGCCGATTACGTTGATGTTATTTGCCCCATGTTCTATCCCAGTCATTTCAGGCAAAGCTTCCTCGCATATAAGCCGGCACAGGAACGGCCCTACCGCATTTATTATTGGGGATCATACCGGAACAAGATGATAGCCCGCAATAGGGTGATCGTCAGGCCGTGGACACAGGCCTTTTACATTCCTGTGTCTTATGATAAAAAATTTTATGATGCTGACTATGTTCAGCGTCAAATTATCGGGATAAAAGATTCTATCGACGAAGGCTATGTGTATTGGAATAATTCAGGGCGTTATGATGATATACGGCCTGACGGACTGCCTTTACCGGACTAACCGGTTGTTTCTTTGCCGCACGGTGTTTTCTAAACCGGATTTTTTTCTGTAGTTTACGTTGCCGTGCCTGTCTTTTTTCTTCTGCAGCGAGACAGGCGAGGGGGGCCGTGCGGTACACAACCGGCTGCCGGCTGAATGAGGGATTGAGCCGGTATGCAATCATCAAGGCAAGGCATCCCAGTAAAAAACAGGAGGGAAGCCAATCCTTCCAGCGGGAATAAAAGGTTTGCCGGTGCCCGTACAGGGGGATGGAAACGGAAACGGAGGCCGCGGTAAACAGGGGCAAATCCGCCAAAATAGTGCCTACCGGATCAATAACTGCCGTATAGCCGCCGTTGGTGGCTCTAATCAGCGGAGTACGCAGCTCTAGTGCACGGAAATATGCGATTGCAAAATGCTGATATTCCGCACTTGCTGTTTTTGACCATGAATCATTCGTTAAATTGATGAGCAGTTCGCTGCCCTGATTATGTAAATGGGCACAAAGGGCCGGAAATGCGTCCTCAAAACAGATGGGCGCGGCAAATCTGATATGTCCGCCATTCTGTAAAGGAAGTCCCAGTGTTTTATATTCTGTGCCCGGTGTCCAGCCTGAGGAAAAACCGACCAGCGAATCAAAGAATTTTTGTACGATCGGGTGTTCAATGAAGGGAATATATTCGGCAAAGCAGACAAGCTGTATTTTTGAATAGGTATCAAGTATATCCCCGTCCGGATTAAGCAGATACACCGAGTTTGAGTAGGCATCTTTGCTGATATCCTGTGCAAGAGGAGAACCTACTAACAGCGGTATATCCATACGTTTTAAAAAATTGAGAAACGTTTCCGGACGGGGCAGCCTTCCGTAAAAATCTTTAAACTGATCATATCCGTAAACGAGGCTGGTTTCGCTCCATACAATCAGATCGGGTTTTACCGGTGCGCTGCTGACGGCTGTT
>JARGFA010000024.1:0-147751 GCA_038397965.1 Treponema sp. | reverse complement strand
GAGCAGCACTTGATTGATTTCATCCAGCATCGACTTTTGTGAAAACAGCCAAACCGAATGAGGTTTTTTTGCAAATGCATCGGAAAAAGCCTCAATGTGCTGGGTCGCTGCATCAATATCAGCGGAGTGATAGAGTTCTACCTCAGCGTCATCGGCATCGCGGGAGCCGCCCATCTCTTCGGTAATAAAACTGCGGGGGATATAAAAGGTACCGCCTTGTGAAAAACCGAAAGCATCGTCTTTCGGTTTGAGCACTCCGCACACTTCAAATGAGAAGGGTATAAATTTTGAACTTTCAAGAGTATAATACTGTACCGTTGCCGTAATCCTTTTTCCGATTGCATTACCGTCAGGGAATAGCTGCTTTGCTTCTTCCGCTCCGATGATAATCTTATGCCGATGCTGTGCAAAATCATCCAGCTGGAATCCCTCTCCATATTCCAATTCATGCTTTTGAGCCTCAAGCCAGCCGTACTCAATACCGGCAAGCGTTTGGTCGGCGGCGGAAAGATTATTACGGGATAGGTTTGCCCGCCAATAGGTCGTATAAAAAACATTTTTTACCAGCGGTATCGTTGCTTTCAGTTCATCGCGGTAGCGCTCGGTCATCTCAAAAGCAAGTTCTTGCGTATCGTAATTCCACTGCGGATAGACAGTAATAATAGTCATTGAATCCAAGTTAAACATTTTAACCATGGTAGCTTTTAGCGAGCTGCCCATATTACTGATGATGATCACCACCGTAACGCCTATCGTGATTCCCAGAAGCGAAAGAAATGTTCTCAGTTTTTTACTGCGGAAATTCGCAAAAGCATTGATAAAATCTTCCAGCATACCCGCTACTCCTCAAGGGCTTTGACCGGATCAAGACGGCTTGCCTGCCATGCGGGATACAGTCCGAAAAAAATACCGGCAGCGGAAGAAATGAAAAACGCCAAGACAGCACCCTGTGTATCAAAGGTAAAAATAACATTCAAATCGCCGCCGCTTATTGCAGACAGTGCGGTCTTTACCAACACAATACTTACCGCTCCGCCGAACACAATCCCGATGCCGCCGCCGATGATGCTGATAATGGCAGATTCCGCTAAAAATTGAGAGAGGATAGCCCTGCGCCGTGCTCCGATTGCCTTGCGGATACCGATTTCCTGCCGCCGTTCTGCAACAGTAACCAACATGATATTCATAATCCCGATACCGCCGATCAAAAGAGAAAGCCCCGCAATTCCGGACAACACCAATGTAATCATCAGCAAGGTATTTTTATTCCGCTGCTGTTCGCTTTTTATAGAAAAAATCCGTACTGAATGAGAACTTTTAGCAAGTTCGTCGGATAAACTCGTAATACGGGCCTCCACCGACTCCATATTCTCTACCCCGTCATAGAGTTCCGCATCAACAGAAAAACCGGTATCCTGCATACTGAGCTTCCGTACCATGAACATACGCGGCAGCAGTACATACCGCTCCATTCTACCGAAACCGGTGCGTTTTTTCTTAAGTACGCCGCGGACAGTGAATGAAAAGAACAACGGAGGTTTGTTCCAGCCGTTATCAACTGCAAGCGTTATTTGTTTCCCTGCTGCATTACCTTCCGGAAACAAACCCTTCGCAATTTCTTCACCAATAATCACCGTTTGAGAACCGAGCATAAAATCTGTCAGGGTAAAAGGTTCTCCGTATTCCAGCTCCCACCTATTCGCTTGTATATAGCCGTAATCAATGCCGAAACATTCTTTCATACCGGCATCAAGTTTGCCTCTCCCGGGTTTTGCATTCATGGTAGTCAGCAGAAAGGTGTGCTTAATTTCGGGAATATGTTTTTTCAGCATATCGCAATAGTGTGCGTCAAAGGTAAGTTTCCGATTCCTCCATGAACTCGGCCGGATAGTGAACATATTACTGCTAAAATCTTTAAGCATTTCCTGTACACTTGCTTCGAGGGATTTGCCTAAGTTCATGGTGATAACGACTGAAGCAACCCCAATGACAATACCAAGCAGAGATAGCAGCGTCCGCATCTTATTAGTTCGGAAATTTTGAATAGCCGTTATGATATCCTCAAACATCGGCACCGTTCCTTTCCCCGGCGGTACCGGCTGCCGTGTTTTCCGGCTGATCGGTTCCGCCGAGACCCGCTGCGGTATCCGATACGATGTGTCCGTCCTTTAAGCGGATGGAGCGGGGTGCCAGTGCCCCTATTCCGGCATCGTGGGTAACAATGATTACGGCTGTCCCTTTCCGGTTAATGTCAAAAAACAAATCGAGTACGGACTGCCCCGTTTCAGAATCGAGTGCACCGGTCGGTTCATCCGCTAAAATGAGTTTTGGGCGGGTTACCAGTGCACGGGCAATCGCAACCCGCTGTTTTTGCCCTCCTGAAAGCTCATTCGGACGGTGCTTGAGCCTATTACTCAGACCGACTTTTTCTAATTCTTCCGCTGCGCGCTTTTTCCGCTCGTGTACCGGTAAGCCTTGGTACCGGAGGGGCAGCATGACGTTTTCAAGCACCGTCAAAGTAGGCAGTAAAAAATACTGCTGAAATACAAAGCCGATGGTTTTATTCCGCAGTTCCGCTAAATCACCCTCGCTCATTTCTGCCGTGTTTTCCCCATCGACGTAAACGGCTCCGGATGTTGGACGGTCAAGGCAGCCGATCATATTCATGCAGGTGGTTTTTCCCGAACCGGACGGCCCCATCAGCGAAACGAAGGCTGCTGGCGGTATGTCAAACGAAACGCCGCGGAGTGCGTGTACCTCATTTTCACCCATAAAAAACGTTTTAACGACCGCATCAAGGGAGACAATGGAAGACTTATCCATACTTATCTCCTGCTCTTTGGGTCTGCCTGATTCTTTAACACATCATTTTCCTGTACCCCGTCAATGATTTTCACAAAGCCGCGGATATACGGCTCCACCGTTACGGCGATTTCTTCGGTTTTTTCTCCGTCAATTTTATCAACAAAAGGTGCACCTTCGACATAGCGAATTGCGTCCTGCTCAACAATCAGCACCTCAGTGTCTTCCCCGATAAGGATGGTTCCATTAAACGAATAGCCCGGTAAAATTTCGTCGGGCGGATTATTTACGCGGATAACCGTATCCACAACAGTACGCCCCGTGCCGGTAAGCCGTGCAATAGACGGATAGGAAATAACTTCCGCTTCCACCGCTATCTTAGGTTCGGCAGGGAAGGTAAGTTTAACTTTTTGTCCTACCGCTAATTTTGATGCATCGCTTTCGGCAATTTCTACAGTAGCTTTTAGATAGCTGCGGTCGATAAGCGTACCGAACTGATCCTTTGGTTTGGCATACTGGCCCGGGGTTATCTTCAATGCAGCGACAATGCCGTTAAACTTTGCATATATTTGCCGGTCATCAAGCTGCTTTTTCAAAAACTTCCGCTGCTGCTCCATCAGCATAAGCTTTTGCGACGGCCCGTTAATACGTTCCTGCTTCATCGCAAACTCATGGCTTGCAAGATTATAACTTTGTGCGTCGGTGTCCAGAGTAAAAAGAACTGTTCCTTTTTTTACCTGTGTCCCTTCTTTTACATAGACCTGCTCCACAAACCCCTCGCCGGGAGCTTCCAGCACCTGCGTTTGTGCCGCTTCGATATACCCTGAAACCTCAATGTGATTTTTCTCTATTTCTTTTTTGACGGTCAACGGCGGTAAACTGACACTCCGCTGTGTTTTCGGCTTAAAGAAAAACCAGCCTGCACCGGCTATAATCAACACCGCCGTAATAATCAGTGTTCTCCGCTTTTTCCGTGCTTTCCGCTGCTTTGCCGTCAGCGGTGCTTTATTAAATCCCATACTCATTCTCCTACATTCATTAATTGCTCATTGTTAATGTGTAATTGGTGGAAACTTGCCCGCAAATGCCGTACAAGTTTTATCCATATATTAATTCCCTACGACTCACTAATTCTTATCCATAACAGCCCAATGGCCTGATCTGTTATTTCCTATACGGACAATGCGTTTTTGTTCTTTTAATACAGCGATTGCCCGTTCGGTTGTCCGCTGAGTAATATGCAGATGTTGACTGATTTCTTTTTGTGTCGACTCCGGGTTGAGCTTTAAAAATGCAAGCACTTTTTCGGCGGTTTTTTTGTCGGAAACGGTATTCATGTCGGTATTCATGTCGGTATTCTGCCGATATTCATGCTCCAAGACATAGGTTGCCTCTCTTACGGTAGTAATCCTTTCCCATTGACGGCACCGAAACATGACGGTAATATCTTCGGGATATACGGTATATTCCGGCAGCGGATTCCGATGCTTCCGGCACGCTGCACAGATTTTTTCAATGCCGCGTCCCCATGTTTCAATAAAACCGGCTCTAAAAAACCCGTTCGCAATATTCGGATTAAACGGTTTTGACCGGTGCTTCTGCATTAATGTTTCAACTGTCCAACCTGCCGGCAGTATACAATCGTTGGAAATATAGAGCTTATCCCGATACACGCTGATCTGAATAGGAATTTGTGCCGCATAATTTTTATGGACAATCGCATTATACACCGCCTCCCGGATAGCTGCTTTCGGATAGGGGTAGGTTTCAACACGGGTTACCCCTTCATAAGAAATCTCTGCTTTCAGGTATTTGGTAAACAGTAGGTCAATTACTTTTTCCGCTTGATTCAATAATGAACCGTGAATTTCGTCCATATAGGCAATTTCACTATCCGATTCAAAATATGCTATTTTGATGTATGATCCGTTAATCCATTTTTCAGGATTTTGATGAAACAACATCATCCCGGCCCGTAGTATTTTTCCTTCTTTTATGATACCTAATTGCTCTAAAAGCTGCGGATTACTCATCTGTACATCCGTTTCGTCCATCCGCTTGCTTAAAATTGCCTGTTTCCGGAAAATATCAAAGCTTTCCCGCCAAAAATCTTCTAAAGCGATACCGTCAAGCGGGATACTATCCCATGTAGTACCGGTTTTTTCACACAAAAACTGTGTAAGTGCAGCTCCTTGTAACAGCTGCTTTGTGCTGCCGCTGCGGTAGTGATATTCTCCTTTATAATTGACGGGATAGGAATGAGGCATAACAACAATTTCCAGATAGTCCTTACCGTTTTCCGTTTGTAGATTTATATCAACGATTATCCCCAATATATCGCGTACTTTATTTGGAATATCCGTCAGCAGTTTTTTTGCATCGGGAATACCGGTAACAACACCGGTATCATCTTTTCCGATATACAGCGTACCGCCTTGAGCATTGGCAAAGCCGCAGATCCATTTCAGATAGTCTTCTTTCCATTCACGCTTCCATTCAATATTGTGCTGTTCTTTTTCGGCTGACATACCCCCTCCTCTGCGTTCACTCATGGATATTAGAACGATCCTCAGAATTACCAATCAGAAAACAACAGCTCCGTGTCAATATTAAATATGATAACGGCGGTTTTTGCTTTTGCGTGCCGCATGAATGCTTTTTTATATTCAAGAGCTGCTTGCATATCTTCAAATTCGGTGATAATGCCTCTCTTAAACCAGTCTTTGTGGTCTTCGGCATTTTGTCGGTAAATGTCAATTTCACCGGCGGTTGCTTCCTGTTGCCATGCAATCCGGCTGCCGGTGATTTTCGCCGTTTGCAGCTGCCGGCGGTATGCTTTTTTTGCATCCTCAATCCGGAGCTGTTCAATATTCCGCGCCAACTCGGCATTTTTTACTTCGAGTTTCCGGTATTGAATATAGAGCGGATTCCAGCTAAAGCCGATTTTTATCGATGATTCGCGGGGATGAGTAACCGGTATATCGACACCGGTATAAGCCTTGCCGCCGGGAAACTGCATATTTAAACCGGCAGAAACCGTATGCACATTCTCACTGTGCACAGCAGAACCCGCGGTAAGCTTTTGCCGATTAAACCGGTATCCTGCCTCTGCTCCGAGCGAGAAAGGAGAAAGCGCAATAGTACGTTTTGCTTCCTGTTCAGCTGCAATATGCTCCGCTTCCAAAAGCTCCGTATACGACGAAACAGGAAATTGCTCAATATCTATCGTCTTCCGCACCGGTATAGAAGAAGCGAGTTCTGTTAAAAAAGCAGGAATATCGGTTATGGTGTTTTGTTTGCCGCATCCTTCCAAAAAGAGTTGCGCGGTTGAAGAAAAAGCAAATGCAGCTTCCTGCTTTTCCCGTTTTGCATTCAGCAGTTCAAGATTTGCTGTCCGCATTTTAGCAGATTGTTCCGCATAGCCCTGCCCTGCTGTTTGTTTAAACCGTATGTTAGCCTGTACTTCCCGCAGCTCTTTATCCAAAAGTGCCGCATAAGAATCAAAGAGCTGCTGCACATCGGTTAAAAATTGTTTTTCGGCAAGAGCGGCTCCTTTCCGCTCTTTCTCTAAGGCTTGTGCGGCGGCATAATCAGCCTGACTGCGGCGGATCTGTTGTGCAGCGGCATTTTTTGAGTAAATGTCCGTGGATAGTGTTATGGATGCACCGGTGCTTTGCAGCTGAGCAGTTTCCTTTGTGCCGGTAAACGGATTAGTCACGGCTTGCGGTGCTTTTGTGTAGGGAACGGATACACGTATGCCGGTATTATTGTAAGACGGCAGCTGTACCCCCGCATACGGGCTTGTTTCCACCGATATCTTTTTCGGATCGGGATTCAGGCCGATCCGGGTATCACCGCTGCCTGTTTCAAGCACAGCAAGTGATTCCAATTTTGTTTTTTGCGCTTCATGTGCAGCAATACTGCTCTGTAAATGCAGCTGCCGGTAGGTGCTGTCGTTTTGAATCCGGTACTGTAATAGCTCTTGATACAGTCCGCTATCAGATGGGGTTTGTGCAGCTGCCGAAAGGGCAGTACAGAAACCCAGAACGGTATATAAAAATTTTTTCATCTTTTCCATGTCTGTAATCCCGTTTAAAACACTTTTCTGCCGGAATATGTTTCTTGTGTCAATTTTTCCGCAAAGATTTTTGCGAGTGCTTCAATAAAAAGACGATCAGCTTCTGAAAAATTATCGTATTGAAAAGAATCAAGATCAATAACACCGAACAGCTGCTCGTCTTTGAGTACGGGGACAACCAGTTCGCTATTACTGGCGGAATCACAGGCAATGTGGCCGGAAAACTCGTGTACATTCGGTACGATAATACTCTGGCGGTGTTCAGCACAATATCCGCACACGCCTTTCCCCACCGGAATGCGGTAACAGGCAGGTTTGCCTTGAAAGGGCCCTAATACCAGCTCATTGCCTTTCAGCAGATAGAAACCTGCCCAATTCAAGTTAGACAGTGTTTCCTTAATAAAGGCACTGGTGTTTGCCATCAGTGCAACAATATCGGTTTCATCTTCAATTAAGGCACGGTACTGTGCCAGTTGTTCCGTTACGGATTCTTGCATAGGAGGTATCCTTTCATCAGTTTATCTATATAAGGATAACGGCACCGAATATGCTTTAAAAGCAGCCGTTATATGTTGGGGTGTTCTTATAATGCTTTTCTTCCTTCTAATATTTGCAGCATTTCAGAGCGGTCAATCATATTTCGGCTGTACCGATTTATTGCTGAAATAATATCCGCAGCATTTTCGCCCTTCAAAAGAAGAGTTAAGCCTTTTGCGTATAATTCCTTATCATTTTGCATAGTGCTGATACGCAGTGAATGTCCGTAAAGAGCAGCGGTTTGGAGTAAATCGGCTGTTTTTGCTTCTTTCATACACCCTTCAATTACTGTTTTATTGGCTGTATTTTTTGCATCGAGGAGCTGCTTAAATTCCGCCATATAGGTACTATGTTGGTTTTTCTTCACATCTTCCCGTGCTGCTTTCACTTGTTCAATACAGTGTTCTTTTTCTTCGTGCGTGTAAGCAGGTTCAGACGCATTTTTTTGAGCAAAGACCGCGAGCATATCCTGCCGTGCTTGCTCTCCCTTTTGGTATTCTTTTATCAATCGTAACAAGCTTACGATATGGTTGGTATTCAACGCCCATGTTATGCCTTTCGTATATAATTCCGGATCTTCATCTGCTGCACCGATTTCCAGTGCACATTGGTATAATACTTCGGTACTCATACCGGTGCTAAATACTGCAACAGCGCATTTTTCAAACGGTTCCCCATTCCGTACCGGTTTTTTTAGGCGGTCAAGGAGCAGCGGATAATAACTGCCGTGCCTCCCATACCGGTTATACGCTTCCGTTACGGCAGCTTCAATACGTTGATTTGCATGGCGCTCTGCTGCTGACATTCTTTCGTGAGCAGATAGGTATATTGATGCAAATACCATACATACCATCATACTAATAACAGTCTTCTTCATACGCTCCTCCTTTATTACGGCTGTAGGCTTTCTGACACACCAGCTCCCGATAGTATTATAGCACACTAGAGGGTGTAACACATCACTCCTTTGTCTTGATGGTGATTTTCCCCTCTTCGGCAGAGAGGATGAGTTTGTTTGAGGCATTGGGATCACCGGCAATGACGGGGAGCGTTTCGGCGGTTTTTGAGGTGTTTTCAATCGTGATGTTGCCGACAGCCCTGACAGTGCCGCTTGTATTGCTTGTTAAGGAAGATATGGCATAGTCGTTTTCCGCTTTTTGCAGCAGCAGCCGGATATTGCCATTCCTGGACGTGAACTGGCAGATACCGCTCAGATCACCGTCAAAGCTGATACTGTTATACGCTTGAGCCGTAAGATTATGTAGATCACACTGCTGCATTTTTATTTGTCCGTCTTCCGTTGTAATATCCGCTTGCGGTGCGGAAACATTCTTCACTGTAATACTGCCGTCACCGGAGCGGATGGAAAGGAATTCCGCTATTGCCGTACCGTTTAAATCAAGCGCAACGGAACCGTCGTCGCTTATAATGTCAATCTTTTTTTTAATGGTGCCGTCTATTCTGCATGAACCGTCTTCCATCCGGCAGCGCAATTCATCAAAATCAATCCGCTCTGCTTGAAATCGCCCGTCAGCACTGGAAATTTCAACGGCGGGAGCCGTAACGGCTTTCAATATAATACTGCCGTCTTTTGAAGCGAGTGTACATCGGCTTTTAAGGGCGGTATCCGCCATATCTACCCTGATTTCTCCTTGACTGGTTACGGTGCCGAAGGTACAATACCGTGCCTTAAACGTCGGGCTGCCGTCTCCCCGTACTGTAACCGCCTCCGCTTCAACCAAATCAAGTTCGGCAGAGCGCTGTAAGTCAAACTGCATGGCAGTAAACCGCTTGTCCTTCGGAACTTCAATGATAATAGCGGCATCCATATACCAATCATCATACCAATGACTGAACCAGCCGGAGGAAAAATCCTCCCGCAGCAGGCCTCTGCTCCATACATCTTTTTCCTCAATACGGAGTACACCGTCATTGAGCGAGATGTTCATCGCTTCATTGGGGAGCCCTCTCGTGCGCACAACAATCGTATCCGATGCGCCTGTTTGTGTTACAAAGGTTTTACTGAATGCATTGACTACCTCAATCCCCTGAATCTCCAAAGCGGTATACTTCTTTTCAGTGCGGTAGCCGAGCCATTCCTTGTTGAGCGGTGTACGGTGTGTCCAGCGTAAAAACGGCCGGAAATTACACCGGTTTACGGCAATAATGCACATACAACCGAGCACAATACATGCAAGTGCAAATTGTAGTCTTTTCGGCATACATTTCTCCTTTTCCGGTTTATTTCAGCCATATCCCGATAAGGATATGCAGAATACCGCCCATACCGAGGACAAACAGGGCGATTTCAAAAGGCCCGCCGGTGATCATCACGAGCAAAAAAAACAAGGCGGTTAAAGCGAACACGGTTCCCTGTAATTTTTTAGCAAAGGGCTTACCTTCTTTTTTCAAAACTTCGAATAACTCGGCGGTACTTTTTGCCTCCGGCTTTCCCGTTAAAGAAAATATTTCTTTTTCAACCTGTAAGCTCCGCAGGGCATAGAATAAAAAATGAGCGGCGGCAAAGCCGATACAAATAAAGAAAATAACTGCACCGATAGAAGAAAGTTCTCCCGAAATACGGGTATGCCGTACAAAACGCAGCATTGCCGTTACAACCGTACAGACGATTAGAATAACCGTTCCGATTGCCGCATAGCGGAGTTCCCACCGGGTATGATGCTTGAGTGTTTGCTGTATTTCGCGGTAAACGGCAATAATACCGGATGCATCAAGCGGCGGTTTTCCGGCTGGCGCCGGTGCATTACTATCCGTATAAGGTTCGGATTGTTCCGGATTCAAAGTCTTTTTAATCTCTTCAATATCGCCGAAACCGGCTATCGCCATACCGAAGGCTTCATGTTCGTTCTTTCCTTCGGCAAGAAAGGCTTGATATTTTTCGATCAGTGTGTCGATAAACTGCATTTTAAGCCGTGCCGCTTCTTCCGTATGGGGAAAGGCGCTAAATACATTATTCACATAGGTAATAATTTTTTCCATATTCTATACGTCCTCCTGTTTTAAAGAAAGAAAGGCATCTACCAATTTTTTGGCGGCCTCTCACTCTGCTTTTTTTTCTGCAAGATAACTTCGTCCGAAATTTGTCAGTTTAAAATATGTCCGCGGCGGCCCCAAGGTTTTGCTTCCCTCATACGACACAATATACCCGCTCTTTTCAAGTCTGGCTAAGGCGGCGTACAGCGTTGTTTCTTTAAGGGTATACACCTCTTTTGAATGCAGGGTAATATTTTGAGAAATTTCGTATCCGTAACTGTCTTTGTGTGCCAGAAGCGATAAGATAAGTATATCATTCACGCCCCGCATCATGTCTGTTGAAATTACCGGCATATCTATTCTATTCAATGAAGTAGATTGAGTATACAGTAGGCTACTACAATAAGTCAAGTAGTTTCCTGATGACCTCGAATAAGGCCGGAGAATCCATAGGAGATTATCACGGTGTCTTTCGCTTGCATATTTTTTATTAATGTACTAGGATGCGCAGCCGGGGTGCCGGAAGCCGATTCCGTGCTGAGAGTATACCCAAAAAAGGATTCCGTAGGAAACCTTAGACCTGATCCGGATAATACCGGCGGAGGGAAGAATGAAATCACGTCTTTATCTCTTTTTGTTTCTTGTATGTTCAGTCATACTGCCTTCAACCGCTTTTGCAGGCGGAAAAACCGATGACGGCGATAAAACCGTTGTGGTATATACTTATGATTCTTTTGCAGCAGAGTGGGGGCCGGGGCCTGAAATTGCCAAGCGGTTTAAGGAGCAAACCGGGTATACCGTTCAGTATGTTATTTGCGAGGATTCAGGTGCCGTTCTGTCAAAGGCAATCGCCGAGAAAAAAAATCCCCGTGCTGATGTATTGCTTGGTATCAATACCTTTCTAGTGGACAGGGTACGCAAGGAGGCGGTGCTTGAACCCTATCACTCTCCGAATATTGGGAAGGGGATTCTGAAAAGCGTCATTATGACTGATGACCATCTTTTAACACCCTACGACTGGGGATATTTTACCGTTATGTATGACAGCGGTTCCAAACTTCCCCCGCCTCAGTCGCTGGAAGATCTGACCAAACCTGAATACGCAAAATCCCTCGTTATTATGGATCCCCGCACTAGTGCTCCCGGGCTCGGCTTTGCAGCATGGACAAAGGCTGTCTATGGGAACGACTATCTCGGATACTGGAAGCGGCTGATGCCTTCCATCTTGACCATGAGCCATTCATGGAGTGCCGGCTACGGCTTGTTTACGGCGGGGGAAGCTCCGCTTGTTGTCAGCTATACCACGAGCATGGCCTACCATATCCGCTATGATAATACCGACCGCTACAAGGCGCTGTCCTTCCCCGAAGGGCATATTCTTGAAATCGAAGGAATGGGATTGGTAAAAAATGCTCCGCACAGGGCTGGAGGGCAGGCTTTTATTGATTTTATGTTGAGTGAAAGAGCTCAAGAGGTGCTGCCTGAAACCCAGTGGATGTATCCCGTCAATACCAATGTCCGGCATCCCGAATCGTTTAAAGCCGTACCGCTGCCGAAAAAAGCATTAACCCTGTCCGGTACCGAGGCGGAATCAGCGGTTGATCCCATTATTTCAGTATTAGGAAATTAATGCCTCTCCGCATCCTGCGGGTAAGGATGCAGACAGCGCTAGTGCTGTCTGCCGCAGTGCTGTTTTGTGCTGTATGTGCGGCATTTGCGGTACCGCTGTCGGCAGCTGTGTTACCGGTCTTGGGGGGAGGTGCTTCGCGCTCCATACTGCGTATTTTCGCAGCGGCACGCTTTACGCTGATACAAGCACTGTTATCAGCTTTTGCAGCAAGCGGTATCGGGTTGTGTGCAGCCTTTTTCTGCGCCCGCCGTGAATTCTTCGGCCGTAAATGGCTGATGAGCCTTTCAGCAGTACCGCTCAGCGTGCCGCCGGTGGTTATCGCCCTTGCGTTCATCCTTTTTTTCGGTAAAAATGGGATGCTGAACAAGGTGCTCCTTGCAGTTTCGTCAGGAACTATCTCAACGGGAACCTATCTGTATTCATTGGGCGGGGTCTTGTTGGTGCATAGTTTTTATAACTTTCCCATTGCAATGAGAACCGTTGCCGCTGTGTGGGCGCAGTTACCGGAAGAAACCGAACAGGCAGCGTACTTATTGGGTGCTTCGCCGTTCCGTATTTTCCGTACAGTCACCTTTCCGGCTTTAAAAGCGCCGCTGTTCGCCTCCTTTTTGATTATCTTTTTATACTGTTTTTTCAGTTTTGTAATCATCTTGCTTTTGGGCGGACTTGGGCTTACGACACTCGAAGTAGAACTCTATCAGGCAATTAGGCGGGATGTGCATTCGGTTTCTGCTGCATGGATTGCACTTATAGAAACGGGTATTGCCGCAGCTGCGGTGTACATATACCTGCGCTTACGCAGTAAAACGCCTGATAATACGGAAAATACGCAGTATCGGCGGCAGCGGCTCAAAATCAGCGGCGCTCAAGAACGTTTGTTCTTTACTGCGGTAGCCGGTGTGATTGTGCTGTGCTTGATACTGCCGCTCGCTTCATTGTTTGTACATTCATTGGCTGACCCTAAGACACCGCTCGGATTTCAGGCATGGAAGCAGCTGCTCAGCCGGCCGGTTTTTTGGACTGCCGTATACCGGACGGTTCAAGTAGGAATCGGCACCGCTGCTCTTTCGGTTACCGCTGCCCTTTTTTTTGCGTACCGCCTATGGGATGCGGAAAAGCCGGCTTACCGGTTTATCCCGTTTATACCCTTTACCGTTTCTTCTATTATAATTGGTTCAGGGTGGCTGAGACTGGATGCACCGCCGTCGATGGCTATGCTGATTGCAGCGCAGGCCTCCCTTGCATGGCCCTTTGCCTGGACACAGATAGAGGCTGCACTTGCCAAAATTCCGCATACGGCTGCTGAGGCTGCCCGTCTTTTTTCCGCTTCGCGCAGCGATGCTTTTTTCCGGGTTATTCTGCCCTTATGCAAAACCGGTATTGCCTCGGCCTTTTGCAGTGTGTTTGCTGTCAGTGCCGGGGACGCTTCTCTGCCGCTTATCCTGCATATTCCGGATTTTGAAAACTTAGCGCTGCTGCTGTTCCGATTTGCCGGAGCATACCGTTTTGCCGAAAGTGCTGCAATCGCACTTGTCCTTGCGGTACTGACCGGTCTTCTTTTTTTTATACAAGACAGTTTACAGGATGCTGCACTATGAAAGACCAAGCTTACCCGCGCTATTGCGGGGCTGATGCCTTTTTACAGGTACAAGACCTCACAAAGCAGCGGCAGAACAAAACCATCACCATCTCTTTTTCGCTTAAAAAAGGAGCTGCCTTAGCATTGCTCGGCCCTTCAGGATGCGGTAAATCCACGGTACTGAAGATGATTGCAGGCCTCTTACCGGCAGATTCGGGGACTGTTATCTTAAACGGCAACGACATTACGGCGCTGCCCCCGGCAAAACGCGGAGTCGGTATGGTGTTTCAAGATTACGCACTGTTTCCTCATTTAAGCGTTGAAGACAATATCGGATACGGGTTGGTATCGTACGGTGCCTCAAAAAAAGACAGTAGGAGAAGCGCCGCCGCGTGGATTAAAAGGTTCGGATTAACCGGTATGGAAAAACGGCGGGTTGACGGGCTTTCAGGCGGTGAAAAACAGCGGGTTGCCCTTGCACGGACTCTTGCCGTAAGCCCGCTGGTTGTTCTCTTTGACGAGCCGCTGTCTGCCTTGGATTCTGCTTTGCGCAGCCGTCTCCGTACCGAGCTGAAAGCCCATCAAAAGGAAATGGGCTACACTGCGGTGTATGTTACCCATGACCGTGAAGAAGCGGAGTATCTTGCGGATTGTATTATTCAGATGCCGGATACTGCTCCTTCACGGTAGTATTCGGCAGCTACGTATTACGCAGCTTGAAAAGTGCCGTTTCGGATATAAACTTTGAAGACAGCTGCCGGTTATTTTCAGCCAGTTTTTTCATATCCGCACTGTGCAGCCCGATGCAGTTGGTTTGTTCCTCTATTTCCGACACGGCGGTTTGAAACAATACTGCCGATGTCTTGAGCGTTGTCATTTGCTCCAAAACGGCGGAGGCTCCTATTTCCATTGATCCTGCACTTTCAATAACTTCTTCCGCCGCTTCCTGGATTACATTTAAAGTGTCGATAATTTGTCTGCTGCCGGTATTTTGTTTTGTCATAGCCGCATGAATGTCGCTAATAACCCTTTCGTTTGCACTGATTTTTTCAACCATGCGTTTAAACATTGCACCGGCATCTCCTGAGGCTTGTGATACATCATGAATATTTTTCATAACATGGTTCAGGGTGTCCGTAATTTCATGCGAAGACACCGTAGTGTTTTCAGAAAGTTTGCGGATTTCATCCGCAACAACCGAAAACCCTTTGCCGGCATCTCCTGCGTGTGCGGCTTCGATGGCAGCATTCATTGCCAGCAAGTTCGTTTGACTTGCAACCGCAGCAATCACCGTATTGGCTTCCACTAATTTTTGAGATTGTTCTACAGCAGCGCCAATCAAATCGGTTACGGAAATCATCAGCCGCATACCCTGCTCGGAATCTTCCGCAAGCTGTGCGAAATCTTCACCAAAAGCATTAATACTGGATGTAATACTGTTGATGTTATTCAGCATTTCCTGAACGGCAGCGGACGATTGCTGCATGGTAGTATTCTGACGGCGGATATGAGTATTCATCTTATCAATCGAATTGTCGATAGTGTGCATGGTATCCAGCGTAGCGGCCACAGCACCCGTTTGCTGTTCTGCCTGATTAAGCAGTTCCTGTATATGGTTTTGGATGTCCCGGATACTTTGCGCAATATGCAAGGACTTATCATCCAAATCTGCCGATATTTTTTCAGCTGCAACGGCACTGGTTTTTACCGAGAAAACAATACTATGCAAGGTGGCGGCAACGGCATTTATCATCTTCCGGATATGAGCAATTTCATGCTGCTTATTTGTTTCGGAGAGGTGAATGGTTAAGTTCCCCTCATTCATTTCTCCAAGCCGTTTGTCCGCTTCGATTAAGGGGGCTGTAATACGGTTTGCAAAAATAATGATAAAAAGAATACCCGCCAGTAATAACGTAAAAATAATGGTTATGTAGATTTTGATTGTTGCCGTGTTTTTGCGGTTCAGCATTGAACGTACCGCTGCAATATTGGCTTCAATATCATCATAATAGTTTCCGGAGCTGATAATCCAGTTCCACGGTGCAAACTTGATGGAATATGTGCGTTTAGGAGCAACGGTAACCCCATCGGACTTAGTAAAATAAAATTCGGTAAATCCGCCTTTAGGATCGGCATTTACGGCATTCATAATGGCCTGAACAATAGCGACGCCGTTTTTATCGGTAAGATTTTTGCGGTTCTGCCCCTCGTTTTGGGTGAGGATGGGGTGGGCAATCAAAAGATAATCCGTATCGTCAATCCAAAAGTAACCGGACCGATCATCCCCGTATCTAAGGTCTTTGATGAGCCTGATTGCCTTCTGCTGTGCCTGTTCTTGTGTCAGCGTTCCTGCTTTTTGCTGCTGATAGACGGAATCCAGGAGGGAAAGGGCGTTTTGTACTTGGTACCGGACAGTTTCATCATACCCTTTCATGCTCGCACGATAAATACTGTCAAGCGCGGTATGGTAATAGTCCCGCATATTGATAAATAGAATAACACCCATGACCGTACAAACAATCATAAGCAGACTCATTGTCAATATGATCAACATTGTTTTGATACTTTTCATCCCGGGAACCTCCGCATTATCCGCCATCATATACTAACTAAAAAATATAATCCAGAACCGGGATTAAACGGAATAAATTACTTGCTTTTTGGCTGATAAGGTGATAGATTCAAAAAGAGCGGATAAGGATTAGTGCATAATGAAGCGTTAAGGAGAAAACTATGGCTTATAAAAAATATAATCAAGCAGGTGTTTATACCGTGTTTTTTATTGCAGCAGCTCTGTTTGCAGGAGCGTGCAGTTTAAAGCCCGTGTCTGCCGTTCAGGTAATTGCCAGCCCTGAAGTGTCGGTTTCATTCGGGTCAAAAGAGTTTGCCTTGAATCAGTATTCTCCTCAAGATTTAGAAAAGGAATTAAGTAAGGGCGCAGGAGAAGAAGCCTCTCCGGATAAAAAAGTCCGTGTGTATAGCTATCAGCCGAGCGGAGATCCGGATACTACGGCGCGCTATTTAATTCACTATCCGCTTGAAACAATGAATTTTGAACTCGGCAGCAATTTTACGGAAACAGACCTTACGAAAGAGATTAAGCAGTCCTTTAACATTCCTGCGGTGCGCATAAAAGAGCAGCTCAACATACCCGTAGGGGATATTAATACTTCACTGTTAGCGGCCTTTAATACCGGATTCGCATTACAGCCGGTATCCGTGTCGCTGCCATCGGTTCCAGCAGGGGTTCCGCTGCCGCAAGAGCTGCCGCCGGTTCCTGTTACCATTACTTTTGAGGGCTTTGAAACGCTTACATTCGCCGGCGAAGGTGCGGCAATAGTGCTGGCTACCCAGGCCTCCGGCGGCGCCGATTATGAAATTACGGCGGCAAAAATGAATGACGCAGCCGGAACGGTAAGCTCCGATAAGAAGATGGTAACCTTTGACTTAAACGGAAAAACGATCGGTAACAATATACTTTTTACGTTTACGGTTAAGCTAAAGAGCGGTTCCGGGAATATTGCAGTTACACCTCAGTTACAGGGAACAATCCAAAAAGCAACGGGTATAAATAAAACGCTTGAACCTATAAGCGTAGCCGGCGGCAGTATTACTATTCCTTTACCGGATGCCTTTAAAAAGGCTGAAATTAAAACGGGTTCTTTGACGCTTTCTATGACGCAGCCTTCAGGCTGGGAAAACTTTAGCATAACGCATAAAACAAAGGTTACCCAAGGAGGTACAGACGGGCTTTCCATCGATCCCAGCACTTTTGCAGCTTTCGGTACTCCCCTGAGTCTCGATGGTAAAAAACTAAATGACCAAAAAACCGTAAACTATAGCTCATCAGTGCAAGTGGTGCTGGACAATGCAACCTATACGGCGGTTGAGGGCGGTATACCCGTAACATTGAACTTTGATGTTGGGGAATTTAAAACCATTACCTTAGGCACTAGACCTGAGTTTGAGCAGGAGCAGGAAATACCTGTTCCGGCTGAAATGAAAAAATGGATTAAAACCATCGCCTTTAAAAAAGTATCGGCAACGGTAACACTAACGAACGGTTTCCCGGCCGGAAATGATATTAGGCTTAAGCTGAAATCAACTGCATTCCGTATACCGGAGGATTCCGCGCAGAACTTTCCTGCCGGCGCGGGTGAAGTATCCCATACGTATAGCAGCAGTGGATCCGGTTTTATCATGAATATAAATGCAGATTCCGGCAATGTAACCGAATTTGACGTTACAACCACGCTTATTCCTCCTGGATATGATGAGGTGAACCATACCTTTACGCTCCAGGATATAAAAACAGGGGCGGATATTGAACTGGCCGGAAAAGTTGCGCTTGACCTTGATTGGGACAAGATAACCGTAAATGCACAGAATAATGCCCCTGCTTTTTTCCCGAAAGAAGACGGAAAATTTATTGATTTGTCAAATATAACTAAGGTTCTTAAAAAAGCTAAGCTCAAGCTGCATGATATACCCCTGTACTTGTATGCCGGTTCTCCGCTATTTTCAAATACTCCCAACGCAAAGATTTCCTTGTCTGCCGAATATAAAAAAGACGGCGCAGAAACTTCTGAACAAATGGTTTTTCTTTTAAATCATGCGTTTAAGCTGAGCGGTTTGAAACCCGGTTTATTTGATGCGGCGCAAAAGGGGGTGTTTACCGGAGTGCTATCCGAGGAAGATGCTGCATTTGTTCTGAAAAAGACCGACACTGGGAAGGCTCTATCGGATTTATTGAATGAATATCCGGATGCATTTAAGCTTAACTACACGCTCAATGCGGATGAATTGTCTATTACCAGTACGCAGTATGATCAACTCAAGAAAAAGGACGGGAGGGTTGAACTGCGGGTAGATATTATTCTGGATGTCAAGGCTGCATTTACGATAGGAGATCATAGCAGCACAGGGGGGGGCGAGCTGAAGTTGAAGGAATTAGCCGGCGATATTATTCCCGAAAGAGATATTTTCGGAAGAACCCAGGCATCCGACTCATCGGCAATTGAAAAAGTGTTAGAATCGGTGCGCTCACTGCAAGTTACCGCTTCCTTTACAAATACATCAGGAATTGAACCCGAATTTATCATACGGGCGGAAGATACGGAAGGAAAGAAGATTATTGAGGATAAGACAATAAGACTCAAAGGCGGCCAACCGCAGATACTATCTTTTACTAAAGAGGAATGGAAAAAAATTGCTCAAACGGTACCCTTTATACCTCAGGTGTATCTGAAACTGGATAACAAGGAGTATGCAATTAAAAGGGATGCAAAGATAGGTGTGCATTTGTCTGCGGTCTCACAAGCAGATATTGATTATACGATTACATTTTAAGCCGTCGAATATCCGAATAAAGGAAGTGGGAGAAGAAAATGAGAAAGTTCTTTTATATGCTGATTTTGTGTAGTTTAGCCGGTTTCCTTTCTGCACAGGCCGCCGATACGGTTCCGCCGCAGACGGATGTAGAGGCGTCTTCGGCAGTTGAGCAGGTAGTACCGGAAGCCGGAGCGTCTGTTCCCGATACCCTGCTCTCTCCGCCGGATTCGGCTGATGCTTCGGCAGCACCTGCGGGGCAGGAATCCTTGAGCGGTGAGCTTGACCCGCCGGCTGCCGGGATCGAGCAGGTGCCGGTTCAAAGTTCTGTTCCTTCGGAACAGGTTTCTTCATCTGTTGTGGTTATCGAAGACGAGCCGGCTGTTACCCATGATAAACTCTATGCATTTCAAACAGCTGAGATGAATGAACCTACATCGAGAACTAAGCGGCGCCCTTTGTCTATGCATAGCGGTTTGAAGTTATCCGTTTTGGCCGCAAATAATTTGGTTTCCGTACCCCAGTTTTTCGGTCATAAATTGGTGATTGATTTAAACAAGCTGGCAAAAAAAACAATACGGTCTGGTATGCATATCGGAGCGCTGATAGATTTTGACTGGTTTTTTCAGTTTACCGTACTGGAAGAGCATACCATTAAATTTTCTACTACTGTTGACGGGCGTATATGGGGTAATGCTTCCAAGGCTTTGCTTGATCTTATTGCAAAAGGGAATCCGGACGGCAAACCTATTAAGGGCACCTATAATGCAAGTATCAATATTTTTGCTGATACGGGAATTATGTATCAGCTGACAAAGCCCTCTTATAGTTTTGCTGCACGTTTGGCTTATTTTGTGCCTGTTGCATATATGCGCAATCCTCAGGCGTCTTATTCGCTTAGTAATGATTCTGCTACCGGGACTTCAAAGATCCGTTTTGAAGGTGAAGCAAATATTTACGGCCATTTAGTGGGACTTAGCACTAATTCCAATTTGGATATTGCACAGCTTTTTAAAGACGGCGGGCTTGATATAAGTTTGTACGGTTCATATCAGCCTGCCGGATGGGTTACTGTTACCGGAGGAATTGATTATTTACCGCTGATGGTGGTAACGATGAATAAGGGCGTACGGAATTATTTCTTGTTTGAAGGCAGTTCATCCAATGTGTTGGATGCCCTGAGTAAGAACAAAACTCCTTTTGACTCGCATAGTCAGCAAGAGCTGATGTCAGCTGATTTGCCGGCAATAAAAATTATGCGTCCGTGTAAATTGCGCATCGGTGCGGATTTTAAGCCCTTGATGAATAACTATCTGATTTTGTCGCCGTCTTTTGCAATTCCGGTTGTAAATGCAAAACCGTTTTATATGGACGGCGGTTTGAAAATCGAAAGCCGTTTTGCGAAGGATGTGCTGGGGGTATCTTTGGAAACGGGCTGTATTGAACGGATGTGGCGGCATGAGCTTGCCTTTTTTATTGATTCACGGTTTGCAACCTTTACCTTGGCGGCCTCGGTTGCTTCCCATGATTTTGCACGGACGTTTACGACATTGTCCGGTGCAGGTTTCCGCTTCGGTATCGGTATCGGATTTTAAGTTTGCCGGCCGTATGTAATCGCCGTATTCCTCTTGAGCTTGTTGTCATAACGTGTTACTGTGGCTATCAGTATGAAGAATGCATTACTTGTCCCCGGCGTGTTTTTTCTTAACTTTTCTTTTGCATTGTTATTCTTCTCCTTTTTCGGCGGTATTGGGTTACGGTATACGATGGGTGCAGCAGAGGGCAATGGATCCTTCCTGCTGCTCCTTTGTGTTATACAAAAAGCCTGTTATCTTTTACCGGCCGTAACGATTATGGGGATAATTTCAGTCTATAATTTTTTAATGCGCCACCGTTCAAAGCTATACCTCGCAGTTATGCTTTTTATCGTCTGTGTCTTGGTTACGGTGCTGGTCATTATACCTGTCTGTTATGCACAGCTTCCATCTATCAATGAATTGCTGGAAGTTTCTACCATCAAACCTGCTGAAGATGCGGTTCTTAACGGTTTTCTGGGGCGTCCTTTTTTTCTGACCGATCTTATCCGGGATATTGAGCTGCTCTCTTACGATTTATATGCAGCATACAGCGCCGGTTTTTTTTATTATATGTGTTTTGTCTCTGCACTATTTTTTGCTTTTTGTTCTGTTTGGATAGCGTGTACCGCTGCCCGCTGGAAAATGATAAATCTTTTATTGTTATTTATTTTTGCACGCATTCACTTGTTTTTATATCCTTTTGTTCACCATGAAATTCTTCAATCAATCCTCAGAAATCTCAGTGTTGACATAAGTACTTCTATTTGGGCGGTACCGCTGCTTTTGACAGTAACCGGTGTTGTGCTGCATCTATATGGTATACTCAAGCTGCTGCTCTTTTCGGTAAACACAAAGAAAAGGAGAGCTGCATAATGCGCGAGTTGTTAAAAGGATGGATGTCGGTATTTATTCATTTTGGAATCGGCTTCGCCCTTTGTATATTGTATGTTTTTTTGTTTGAAGACCCTGCCGTTTTGCCGCATTTTGCATTGCAGTGGAAATTAGCTGAATCCGGGCTGGTTTTTATCCGGCTTATGCCGAGTTTATTGGTTTCTGCCGTTTTGATAGGGTATGCAATTATTTTCGGTACGAGCGGTCACAATACTGTACCCCGGTACTCCGGGGTGTTGCTGCGGTATTTGCGGGATGTTTTTATTATTTTGTCGTTTTGTATTACCGCTTATATCGTTTTGATGGAAATTATCGCTCCTGCCTTACTGCGTTACCGGTATTATAGTGAGTTAAAAACACAAGATTACTATGACTTTGTGAAAGAAGCCGATATTTCTTTAAAAAACAACTTATTTGAAGATGCATATAAAAAGAGTGAGGCGGCTCTAGGAATTTGGAAAGAGAGCGAAGAAGCTGCACATATTTTGGACAAAGTGAGGGTTTTGGTTGAGGCACAATCCGCTGCACGGGATGAAGACACGGTGCACGGTACGGGATATGATAATCTTATTACCGAAAACCTGACCCCTCAAGGCGCCTTGTACATAAGCAGACGCTATATGGAGGTGTTTGATTTTTATACTGCGCATTTTTATGCTATGCGTGCATATAAGTTGAGTCCTGAAAACGGGCCCTATCGGGAAGAAGCATTGCGTCTGGCTGCACTGTCATGGAACCGGATTGAGCAAGGTTTTGCGGACTTAGCAGCGGATATTGATGTACGCTTATATCAGGCAAAGAAAGCCGGCTATGAAATGATGCTGCAGGAAAACTATATTAAGGCTTATTATCAATTCCTTGTTGCTCAAAAAATAATCGAAGATGTTCATTCTAGTAAACGTGATCCCGATATAGACCGTTTTATAGAAATTACAAAGAAAAAAATGCTTGAAGAAGTTTTTTTTATTGAAGAACTGGAATCTTTGTCAGTTTTTGAATCTTTTAAGTATATTCATTTTACCGTCCCTGCATTCAATGAAGTACCGGCTGCAAAAATAGCGGTTGAGGGTATTTCATTTATTTCAAGTAAAGGGATTCAGGAAGTATACGGTAGGAATTGCGAAATAACGCAGTACGATAATGACGGTGGTATTCAGTTTAAGTGCCGGGTTCCTTTTGTGAAATTTATTCCGATAGTGCATAGAAACGGACAGCCGATGCTCCGGCTCCAACTGCAAGCGGTTGATAAAAGAAATGAAGGGCTTGTCATTAGGCCTGTCGTACTGGAAGGTTCTTTGCCGGCAGAGCAGCTGACCGTAAAGCTGCTGCCCTTTTCATACAGTACCCTTGAGCTGATTATTGCTGCTTGCGAGGGCGAAAAGACAATGACCTTGCCGCAGCTTTATACATTCCGTAAATCCGGCGCTCTCTACGGGTTTCCTGCCCAAATTTATCATCGTGAAATTGTAGCACGGATTAGCGATACGCTTTTAATTTTGATTATATCGGTGTATATGCTCGTTATTGCGTGGGGATTCCGTACTCCGCAGCATCAGCGGTTTAGAACCCGGTGGATATTCAGTTTTCCGATTTTCTTTGCAGGAATTGTATTCTTCGTTGAAACCGTACGGTATTGCTCCCGTCTGCTCATCGCTTTACTGACTGATACCGTATACACATATTCAACACTGCTGATTTTTATTATTTATATTATTCTTTTTATTGGACTTTCATTCTTGTTTTTTGCACAGCGTTCCGATGTTTAAACATGAAGCCGCTGTCCGTGGCTATCATACGCGATTGCATGGACAGCAGCGCAGCTAGGGGTACTAATCTTACCACCATCCGCCGTTTCCGGCATTATATAAAACCCTATATGTTTCAGGATAGTTGTTTTTTATGGTGCTGTTACAATATTGATATGCGCTCTTTCCCTGATATTTTTCCGCTTTATCAGCTCCATATTTAATGAGCATTCTTATTGCGGTATCATTCTTGTGTGAATAACAGGCTGCTATTAACGGAGATACTCCGTCTTCATCCTTTACATTTACCCGTGCACCATTTTCTAACAGAAGTTTCACAATGTCCTGTGACGGATGGGACATATAGCATTGCTGCAACAGCGGAGTTCTGCTTTTTTGTGTTGAGCATGTGGTGTTTACATCCGCACCTTTTTCAATAAAAATCTTGCAGGCATTATAATTATTGTTTTCGCAAGCACTATACAATACTGTTCTACCGTAGGAGTCTTTTTGGTGTATATTGATAAAAGGGGCGGCAGAAAAAAGCTCTAAAAGTTCCGTATCAGTGCACTTTGCAAGAATAACGGATTGATGGTCAATAAGCATCTCCGATACTTCAGGAATAAGATAGCGTGCCGTTTTTTTTGATTCAGCCAAAAAAGCATAGTACAGCTGCAAAGCCGTATCATTTACTGCTGAGCCTTGATTTTTTAGCTTTGAATGAATGTATGTAAGTTTTTCGGCATCATCAAAAGCAATCAATAGGATGTATATGTCCGGAAGTTCGGCAGCCAGTACATTACCGGATATATCAAGATTGTGTATTGAATTGACGAGTGCATAAAAGTTATCATCGGATGAAAAGCACGCCGCTTCCAAAGCATCTTTTTTTAAATCATCATCGGAACAGTAGGTGAGTAAAACCTTCAAATGTTCGTGCTTTCCTTCTTCTTTTAAAGCAGCATATTGCTTCATTGTACTGAATGAATTGTAGTCGAGTATCCGGTTCTCTAGGTTTTTAAGTTTTTCATTCCATTTATATGATGGGCCGGTTAGTAACGACCAGTCAAGGGCATTCCAATCATAGTTATCCGTTTTTTCCAGATCAGCACCCAGTTTGCACAATGTACCGGTTATTTCCGGATTCCTATTGCAGCGTACAGACCAAATAAGCGGTGTGTATCCGTCTTTGTGCCGCGGATCATTGATGTCCGCACCGTTCTTTTTCAAGGTCGTGATTACTTCGGGACTTTCGGTATACATTGCAGCCCACATAATCGGCGTGGTGCCGAATTTATTCTGTTCGTGAATGTTGCCGCCTTCTTTGCACAGAAAGTCTATCACTTCCGGATTAGGATTAGTCATGCACGCAATGCTCAACAGGCTGGACGGATGCTGAATCGTAATGGTGTCATGGATATTTGCACCGGATTTTTTTAAGACGGATAAAATCTTTACATCATTTGAAAACAGCGCTGCATAGATAAACACCTGCCGATCCTGCCGATCTTTTAACTGGATATTTGCACCGTTTTTCAGAAGGTATTCCGCAACTTTTGTGTTTGACCGTACCGGAGGTACACAATCAAGCGCCTCATACACGTCTGCATCACTGTCTTTGATAATTGCCGTTTTCAATTTTTCAATACATTCTGCATAGGCGGCAGGATTACCGCCGAGAACGGCATAAAACAAGGGAGAATACCCCTGTGAATCCAGTTCGTTTACGGATGCGCCTTTTTTTATCAATTTTGATACATCTTTAACGGTACCGAATGCACAGGCTTTATAGAAATCGCTTGAAAACTCATTTGCTTTAACATCTGTTGTGTATGAACTTTTTGAATAATCTTGGGTACCGGGCATCTTTAATGCAGATTTTAATTCTTTACTGCATGAAGAAAAAAGCAAAAGAAAGGCGGTCAGTACGAAATATGTTTTTTTCATTGTTCCTCCCGGCTATGCGCAGCGTCTGCGGGTATCTGACCGCTCATTGTCTGTGTAATGTGTTTAAAATAAAGTGCGGACACAATTTGATAATAGCCGACAGCAAAAATCAGCCCAAGACCGCAGGTAATAATACCTATCGTAAACCATCCGATGAAACTCATATCCAGCATGAATAAGCTCATTCTATTGTCTATGAGGTATTTTTTTGAGGCCTCAAGCGCTTCTGCTGAAGTCTTTTCATTGTCGTTTACAAAGATATATTTTGCATACTTGAACTTATAATACGCCATAATACCCGGAACAAACAGCAGTAACGACCAAAGAATAATAAATAAGTATGTTTGAATACCTGTTATTGCGTATTCAACAAAGTAGCGGGTTTTTTGTATCGGCGCAAATACAGTTTGAGGGGTAATCTTTTCATCAGTGATGACGGCAAGCGGTACTGTTGCGAAACAGACGGAAAAAGGATACAGTAATGCAAAAAAAATAATAGACCGCAAGAACATATAGATGCCCCAGCAAACCCATTCAATATTGATTATGCCGCCAAAAAGAGAAATTTCGTCAAGACCTCTGCCGTAAATATATGTGGTGAGGATCCGTTCCAACGGATTTGGTATTAAAAATGCTCCCGCTGCAATAATTACGATAATACAGAAAAAACAGATATTACAAAAAAATAATAATTGTATTTTACCGTCTAATATTTTTTTTGCGTGTTTTTTTACCGCTACCCTATCAATAGACACTTCCATGTATCATCTCCCTGTTTTTATCCGCCATCAGTTTAGCTGCGGTAAGGCTTCTATGTCCAGTTCACCTGCAAATACGGGTACGGTAATAGACCAGTTTTCCAGCACCTGCGGGTGCAGTTCGCCGAAGATACCGATTTGCCTTCCGTTATGCAGGATTCCTGCCTGTCTGCCGGGGATAAAACGCGGATCGTTCGTTTCGCACACGGTATACGGCATACCAAGATAATAAAGCAGACCGGCAATATGCCCGGCGGCTTCGTTAAAGTTTGCGTCTTGGCTTGCCGTCATAAATCCGAGGCTTTGCCGTGTCCGGGTACCGGTATTTTCTTCCGGTGCTAAATACGCAATTTTGCCGGTTTCAAAAATGCGGTGCGGATAAACGGCATTTCCCGAACCCATTTCTGCCGACAAAAGCGAAGGAATAATAGAGGGGCGTACAAACTGATAGTTTTCCGACATCGGGTTGGCAATTTCGATGACATCGCTGCCGTCTATATTCATACGGTCGATAAAGTCTTTTTTTGAGCCGAGGTAGTTAAAAATCATTTCTTGATAGCCGAAGCCGGTCATTAAACTCTTGATTTTTCTGCTGAGCTGCGTAACCGGGGAAAGCCGTCCGATAGTAAATTCCCGCGGCGTTTCCGGTTCAAAAAATTCAACGGTTTTACCCATCATTACATCTTCTATAATGTCTACTTCATGCAGGAAATCGTTGCGGTACGGGGGAGGTACAAGGGTTAGTTTATCCCCTTCTGTAATCACGGTATTATCCATACGCTCTAAGGCTTCGGCAATTTCCGCCGCAGTAAATTCCGTGCCGAGCAGTTTATTCACTGCCTGTACGGTTGTTTTTGCAGTGTTCTGGAAGTAAAAGGGCGTCGTAATGGTTTTACCGAAGCCGGTTTCGTAAGGGTGTTCAACCGTAACCGGCAAAATGGTGTAGCCGGCATCGGAAAAATCGCAGGCGACAATATTGGTTGCCAGTAAAAGGGATGGCATATCGGTGCCGGTCAGCTCCACTAACAAGTCGGAATCGCCTTCCTGTACTGCACCGATCCGGGCACTGTTAATAATTGGCGCCATGGAAAGCACTTCGTTTTTCGCATCGGTTAAAAAGGGCACTTTTTTCATGTCCTTGAGTATCCAGCCGTATTCCTTGCCCTTAGGGTGTTCGCTGATAATCTGCGTACAGCTCATCTCGGTATCACAGCCGAGCGGTGTAAACGAAGTATTTTCAGGATCAACAGCGCGGTAGTGTACCGGCCAGTTGATTAGTTCACTGCGGTATACACCCATCGAAACAGACCGCCGCTTACGTCCGAAGTTCCAGCAGAGTTTTTCTTGTGTTTGTATAATGTCTTTGAGCATAGCCTCACTGATAGGTTTGCCCGAAATTACAAAGGCAGTCATGAAGGGGCGGATATGCTCGAGTTCAGGATCGACGGTAACACGGCGGTTAGCGGAAGCCTTTTGTACTGTTGCTGCCGATAAAAATTCAGTATAGCGTGTTTTATACGAAGTTCCTCCTCCATGAACGCGCAGCAGACGGGCAAGTCCCGCGGTTGACCAGAGGTCGGGACGGTTTGTATCGTTCAATTCAATTTTGATAATGCGTTCGCTTTTGGGGGTATCCGGCTGCGGTGCTTCATCCAGTTCCGCCTTTGCCGAACTGAGCACACGCTCAAAGTCGGCTGTGTAGCCGTATTCTTTTCCTAGCAGATTAAAAAAAAGTTGTTCGTTTACGTCGATCTTAGGCATGATAGTTCCTTTTTACCGTTCTTATACATTAAATTTAAAGAAGATTATGTCACCGTCTTGGACGATGTATTCTTTACCTTCTTGGCGGTAGCGTCCTGCTTCCTTAATTTTTTGTTCTGAGCCGTATTTTAAGAAATCTTCAAAGCTGTATACTTCGGCTTTAATAAAACCCCGCTCAAAATCGGTATGAATAACTCCTGCCGCCTTGGGGGCGGTGTCTCCTGCCCGGATTGTCCATGCCCGGCATTCATCCGCTCCGGCAGTAAAAAAGGTGCGTAATCCGATAAGGTGATAGGCTGCATGGGCAAGGGTTGATAGGCCGGATACTTTTAATCCGATTTCTTCCATAAAGGCTGTGCGCTCGTCCGCGTCGTCTATATCTGCAAGTTCCGCTTCAAATTTACCGCAGATAACGACCGTTTCGGCACCTTCCCGTTCGGCAATCTTTTTAACCGTTTCTATGTAGGAATTACCATTTTTGATTCCGTCTTCATCGACATTACAGACATACAGCTGAGGCTTCATGGTGATAAGATGGGTATCGTAGATAACGGCGCGCTCTTCGTCGGTGAGTTCGGCGAGGCGGGCGCCTTTTCCGTCTTGCAAGAGCGGCCTGATTTTAGCGATTGCACTCATGGCAACGGCTGCTTCCTTTTGCATTTCTTTTCCCATCCGGGTTGCCTTATCCGCCCGCTCCGCTCTTTTTTCCAGTGATGCAAGGTCGGCAAGAGCAAGTTCTATGTTAATGGTTTCAATATCGGATGCGGGATCGACCGCATTATTCACATGGACAATATCGGGATTATCAAAGCAGCGCACTACGTGGGCAATCACTCCGACTTCACGGATATGGGACAGGAATTGATTTCCAAGCCCTTCCCCCTTAGATGCCCCTTTAACAAGCCCTGCAATGTCAACAAACTCTACTGCGGCTGGGATGGTTTTTTTCGGTTCAAAAAAACGGGAAAGCTGTGTCAGCCGTTCATCCGGTAAATCAACAATACCGACATTCGGATTAATGGTACAAAAAGGATAATTCGCCGCTTCTGCCGGCGCCCGTGTTAATGCCGAAAAAATAGTCGATTTGCCGACGTTCGGCAATCCGACAATACCGCAATTCAGAGCCATGGTAAAACCTCTTTTATCAAATATATGGGCTGCATATCCGCCGAGCGCCGCTTGCGTAAGCCGGCTGCCGTACTGCGGATTGTATACCTAAGCAGCAGAAAAGTCAAAGTACCGGGTGTCAGTCAGCATCCCCGCCGTCAAGGTCGAGTTCACCGCTGAACTCAGTACCGGCAGCAGGCGGAGTGAGGTGTTCTTCATCTTCCCGCGCAACCACATCCAAGCCGATGAGTTGATCGGGGATTTCGATGTCGAGTATTTTTACCCCCTGCGCCGCCCTGCCCATAACATTTATGGAAGAAACCTGCACACGGATCGTCTTTCCTTGACCGGTAATACAGACGATTTCATCTTCATCGGCGACTGCCAGTAAGCCGACAACCTCGCCGGTTTTTTCGGTAAGGGTGTACACCTTTTGCCCGCCGGTACCGCGTCCGTGCGGGGTGAATTCTGAAAACTCTACCCGCTTGCCGTAGCCGTTTTCACTCATCACGAGGAGCTTCCCGCCGTTAATCCTCAGTGCGCCGGTTAGCTCATCCCCGCCGGACAGCCTAATGCCGATCACACCGCGCGAGGATCGGCCTTGGTCGCGTATTTCTTCTTCGCTTACACGGAGTGCTTGCCCTTGGCGGGTAACAAACATAATTTCGTCTTTTCCGGTGGTAAGGACTGCGCTGACCAGTTTGTCCCCTTCATCCAGCTTAATGGCGATAATGCCGCGGGTTTTTGCATTTTGGAAGCTGTCGGTTTGAACCTTTTTGACAATACCGCCGGCGGTTGCCATTAAAAGATAGGTTTCGCTGTTAAATTCTTTCAGCGAAACAATCGTGGTAATTTCTTCATCGGAAGAAACGGCCAGCAGGGATTTGATATGTGAACCGCGGCTGGCGCGGCTGGCTTCGGGTATTTCGTGCACCTTCACCCAGTAGGCCTTGCCTTCGTTTGTGATGAACATGATGTAGTCATGGGTGGAGGCGGTAAAAATCTGATTGATAAAATCGTCTTCAACGAGTGCTGCGGAATTTGAACCCTTTCCGCCGCGGTTTTGCTTTTTATATGCAGTGGCCGGTACCCGTTTGATGTAGCCGAGGTTGGAAACCAGCACGACCATCTGTTCTTTTTTGATGAGGTCTTCAATATTGATTTCTTCTACCTCATCGCTGATGATGTCCGTGCGGCGGTCATCACCGAATTTTTCTGCAAGCTCGGCTGTTTCCTGCTTGATGAGGGCAAGAATTTTTTCAGGATGAGCCAATAGGTCTTTTAAATGCGCGATAAGGACTTCCAGTTCCTGTAATTCTTTACGGAGATCTTCGATTTCAAGGTTGGTGAGCCGTTTTAGCTGCATATCCACAATCGCTTGCGACTGCACCTCATCAAAGGAAAAGCGATCCATCAAGGCATTTTTCGCACTTGCCGTATCACGGGAGCCGCGGATAATTTTGATAACTTCGTCGATATTGTCGATGGCAACGATAAGCGCCCGTAAAATATGCGCCCGCTCTTCCGCTTTTTTGAGCTCAAACTGTGTGCGGCGGGTAACCACCTCCTGCCGGTGTTCCACAAAGTAGCGGATCAGCTGCTTGAGCGTCAGCGTTTGCGGCCGGCCTTCCACCAGTGCAAGGTTGATAACGCCGAAGGAGGACTGCAAGGCAGTGCGCGAAAAGAGCTGATTAAGCACCACCTTTGCAATGGCTCCCCGTTTCAGTTCAATGACGAGCCGTAAGCCGGTTCTGTCGGAGGTTTCATCATTGACGGAAGCAATGCCGTCGATGATTTTTTCGCGGGCAAGTTCACCGATCTTGGAAACCAACGCCGTTGTGTTCACCTGATACGGCACCTCGGTAAAGATAATTGTTTCTTTGCCTTTCTTATCTACTTCAATAGTAAAGCGGCCGCGGACTAAAATCTTTCCCCGTCCGGTCTTAAAGGCCTGCCGAATGCCTTTTTTCCCGAAGATGAGGCCGCCGGTAGGAAAGTCAGGGCCTTTAACATACTTACATAGTTCGTCAATGGTAATGTCGGGATTGTCAATATACGCGGAAATCCCTGCGGCAATTTCCCGCAAGTTGTGGGGCGGCATATTGGTTGCCATACCGACGGCAATACCGCTTGAACCGTTTGCCAGCAAAAAAGGGAATTTTCCGGGCAGTACGGTGGGTTCTTTTGTGGAATCGTCAAAGTTCGGAATAAAATCAACGGTTTCTTTTTTGATGTCTTCTACCATCGATTCGGCGAGGCGTGCCATCTTTGCTTCCGTATAACGGTATGCTGCGGGCGGGTCGCCGCCGATGGTTCCGAAGTTTCCCTGCGGATGAATAACCGGATAGCGGAGAGAAAAATCCTGCCCCAGCCTGACAAGGGCATCATAGACGGACGCATCTCCGTGCGGGTGGTAACTTCCCAGTACATCACCGACAATTTTAGCGCATTTTCTCGTAGGACCTGAATACCGTAAGTTTTTTTCTTCCATCGAATACAAAATTCTCCGGTGTACCGGCTTTAACCCGTCCCGCACATCAGGCAGCGCACGGCTGACGATGACGGACATCGAATAGTCGATGTATGCCCGTTTTACTTCATTTTCAATCGGAATAGGTATCAGCACCCCGCCTTCCGCTGTCCGTATTTCTTCCACGTAGTATTTCCTCCTAAAGGGGATTGGGGATGTCCGCTCTGCACATAAATTGAAGGAGTAAATAAACTGCGGTGTATATATTAAAAGAGGTTAATTATAGAGCACATCGCAATTTATAAAATCATTTCAGATGAGCGGGATTCCTTATAGAGTGTTCGTTATCAACTAAAATTTTTCGCATTATACGATTATTTACCGAAAAAGTAAAGCAGCGCGGCGGCAGCGGTACAGAGTAGCCTATGATTTGCAAGAAGTAGTGCCGCCGATAACTATATCAGGATTAAGCAGCTTACTTGTTGTAAAATTAGATTTAAATATGCATAAACTATTTCAATCTAATATTTACAAATTCATTGGGAAGATTAAGCTTATTCATAATATTGGCAATTCTCGTCATACAGGTCGAGGCGGAGATATTTATATGAACGAATTGCATATCCTCATTCACGGTTTCGAGTTTATCGAAGGTCAGTCCTTCCAGTGTTTTATATCTGTTGATTAAATCTCCGTTTTTATTCAGGAGTTTTTCAAATACCGGCCATGTAATCAGTATGTTTTCATTGTTAAAAAGCTCTGTCTGATTATCAAGGATGCATTGAAAATCATAATTCTCATTCGTTTTAATAAAATCAATAAATGTGAGAAAAACTTCTTGCCATGTCGACACTTGGAATAGCTGTTCTTCGATGGTGATGTGCAGCGGTTTATTTCCTTCTGCTATATCGCCGGCTTCGGTATCCAACGGAGAAAAATCAGTTATATCCCGTTCCTGTGAGTTCCAGTTATTGGTATGTTGATATTGTTCGGGAAGCGGGAATGTTTCTAAAAACCAGTTGATCATATTTGCTTGATGTTTTTTTATTGCTTCTTCATCCCATCTATCGGCACTGAGTATTTCCAGCCTGTAATAAAGAGACGATGTATTGAGAAGTTTCTTCTTTTGAGTCAACGAGTCATTTCCCATTTCTCCATTAAACTCCGTTAAAATTAAATTGCCGATATTATGTATATACTTTTTATGCAGCTCTGCATAATTATCTCCTAATGCGGATTTCCAGCCGGCGTTGAGCGTTTGCGGCATAATATGTTCAATGGTAATTTTCTGATCTCTAAAATCAACTGAAACCTTTGCATTATGTTCTTCAATTTTACCTAAAATAAATTTTCTATAATTTTTAAAATCTTCATAAAAATTGGCAACCGTAAATGTTTGCCTCATTTCATCATCATTCGGTAAACGCATTTTATAAAACATATTTGATAGCAGATATATCATTTCGATTTTTGCCTGTACTACATCAGGTATCCGATTACATAAGAGCACAATGCTTTTATTTTCACCTTGTGTGAGTTTTACGATTCTTCTCCGTATTAAATATGTGCGGATAATTTTCAGAACGGCTATTAATGCATCGTCTGTAAACGGTATTGCAGAAGACTGATTTTGATGATGATATAACAATCCAATGACAAAGGGTTTAAAGGCTTCCGTTTTTATATCATGAAAAATATTTCTCAAAAGTTCTTTTATTTCTCTGTCTTTTGTTCTGTCGGATGATAATACCTCTCTGATGTTTTCGTAAATAATCGATTTATATAATGTTACATACTGCACAATGTCGTCTATAAAAAGCTTATGGTTTGCGTATGTTATTTCAACAAACTTTTTAAACTCTGCATAGAGCTCTTTTGTATTATTATCGCTGATTGCTTTTATCGAAGTTGCCGTTTTATATTGTAAAAAATCTCTAAAAAAATCCGATGTATTTTCTTTGAGCTGTAATTCGATACGCGGATACCAAATCTGTTCATAAATTGTAGATTGATTTTTACTGTCCATATTGAGAAGGATATAGTTCCGTATCAGGTCAGAGAGTGTGAGCGGCTTGCCTAAAGAGTTGAGTGTTTCAAAAATAATTTGCGGATCTTCACCTTTAAACGGCCGCTCATCTAAGAAAATAACAGCCACATTAATTCTTTGAATTGCTAAGATATAGTCTTCTAATGTAATTTCAGGTTTTGTTTTTTTTAACTGGGAGATTAAGTAGGAAAATCTGTCATAACCGTTTTTTATAATACCGGTAGGTACTTGTTGTCCGTTTACCAATGCCCGATAGGCTTCCCAGTCTTTGGTAACTTGTTTCAATTTTATTTTGTCTTGAAAGGTTGAAGAACTATTCGTTAAATAATTATGCGTAATAAAATTTTTCTTTTCTTGATCATGTTCATTATCCCTTAGTGCGATTAAAAATAGCAGGGTGGTGGTAAGACGCTGCTGTCCGTCAACAATAATTGATTTATTCACAAATCCTGCTTTTTCTTCTTTTATGACAAGTGTTCCGAAAAAATGTTCCAGCTTATCGGTTTGAGCCGCATCGTGTTCTGAATGTATAATTCGAGTTATATCATGAAAGTATCTGTCAATTTCAGGTTTTCCCCACGCATAGGCCCGTTGAAACGGCGGAATAAAAAATGAGGTTGCATTTTTCACTAAAACGTCATTAATTGAGTGTGTTTCTGTTTGCATCTTACTTCCTTAATAGTATTATATGCGTGTATGGAATCTGTTTTCTAATTTTCCTATTAACCAATGTATGAAAGTGATATTTCCTATCATTATAACACAACTCAATAAGGAATATAAGAAGACTTTTAAAATACTGAACTGATTCCAAATATTTATCAATATAACTATAGATATTGGAGTACATATTAAACTTGTAGCCAATGCAGGTACATATTTTTTTATAAAAAGTGACTGAAAAATATGAACGAATGTATGCAAAATAAAGGCGATAAAACATCCCAGCCATAGGTAATACCAATTAGTCAAAAAAGAAACAATGCAGATAATCAGGATAAGTATATATTCTTCCGCCGCACCGAATGCAAATGCGGCCGTTGAGATTTTTTTCATATGATTGATAACAGGTATAAATCTTGACGGTACTATTGCTTGCAGATAGTTTTCGTTTTTTTGAATCCAATATTTTATAAAAATAATTTCTTCAAAATCGTGAAAAATAAAGAGTAATGGGAAAAGCCATATAATGATGTGTATGTTGTTCATAATAGTTCGCTATTTTTATGCTTCAAACCTTATAAAGGCTCTTGGTTACTTTTTAACCTATTCCAATATTCTTAGTGCTGGGATGTCCTTTTGCCAAGCCATCGAATAATTTAAACAAGCCGTAGGTGCCATACCATTTATTGTATTTCTACATTAGTTATCAGGGTTTGCTTATTATAACCTGTACCGAATATTTTTTCAGTAATTTCACCTATTGTGATAGTATCATCTATTTTTATCTCACAGATAAATAAGACAGAGTTTTCCCATTTTATATTTGCTTCAATACATATTTTATAGGTTCCCTTTTCTACCGGTTCTCCGTTTTTATTTTTGATGTCCCATTCCAACTGAACCTTTCCTGATTTGGGCGTTGCACTGCTTATTCCGTCTATGTCAGTATCTTTTACCGTTCTTCTCCATGAAGCTAGGCTTTCAGGTCTTTTTTTCCATCCCTTTCCAGCTGTAAAATCGGTAACAAATAAGTTTTTTACGAGAATGCCTGCTTCGTTTTCTACCCAAACTGCAAATTGATTACTTGCTAAACCGATTTTTCTGGTAAAATTAAACTGTATCTGGATGTTCTTTTCCGGATTGTTTAACTCCTCTGCAGAGATATTTACAGAAAAAACCGTAAATATAATCAGGGTAGTCATTATTAGTTTTTTCATGGTGTGCCTCGTCTTATTGGGATGATTGATTATATATCAATAAATATTAATTTTACAAGCGGATAGGGAAAGGACAAATTCTTTTGTATCATTCTGATTGCTCCGGCACTGTATATCGTCTGTGCTGATTGCTGCAAGTGATTCTTTGGGGATTCTGGATATTTCTTTTAGGAGGGGAATGTTGGCGGCGGGCATCATGGAGGACTACTCCTCTTCAAAGTAATCAGAATCAATTCTTTTTATGGTATAAACATCCTGTATACTTACACCGAGGTCATTTTCTATCATTAACTCTGTTAACTGCCTACCATCAAGCAGTATTCTTTTCCTTCATTTGTAAAATTTAAAGTGGTAATAAAGATGTCTTTTTTAGCTTTTTTTTCCTAAGTAAAGCTCGTGTAAATTTTTGTATTTCCGGCCGGCTGACATTTCCCTCCCATTTTTTGCTTGAATATAAATAACATCAAGTCCTAATTTATCTTCTTTTATTATGCGGTCAATTCTCTCATCTCCAGACTTTCCAACCACTGTAGCATCTTCTTGTTTTTAGCAATAACCCGGCTTTTGTTAAATACGTTCTTACCCGTCCAATTCTATTATTGATTACAAACATAACGTCTCACGCAACCGCTGCAAGAATCGTTTACTGCTTTGCTCCGTAGTTTGCACCGATAAGCTGCTGCAAGCTCTGAACCGCAGGTTCTACTAGTGCAGAAAACAAATCTGGCTTGTCTTTAAAATGCCGGTAGAGCTCGCCTGTGGTGTAACGCCTGAAAGCCTGCATATTTCCCGCAAATTGGTGCGTTCAAAACCTTCCTTCAAAAAAATTCTTTGCCTTTTTTTGAAAATGGTTTCGTATGTTTGTGCGTCAGTTCCCGTACTCATATTTTCAGCCCGTTTGATAATTATGTTACAATGGTATGTAAAATGAACCATTTGTCAATGAAAGAAATTTTTTTTAAGGTATTATAAATTAAAAAGGTATCAAATTCGCTACTCGTCAAGACACCCTATTCACCAAAATTGATAAATACGGTATCATCTTTTCCGCTTTATTTGAAAACGAGAGGGGGCGTCTGTTATGGATATTCAATCGCTATTAAAAAATTTACATCCGCTTGAAATTAAAGTATTAAAGCATTTTAAGATAGGTGAAGACCTATGTGCAAAAAAATTACAAGAGGTGTTACAGTATAAAGAAGGTCATGCAAATCAAGCCTTCTCGTGGCTGAAACTGAAAAATCTGGTACGCGAAAAAAGCAGAAAAACCTCCATCATGTATGAATTAACCGAGCTTGGCGGGGAGTATGTCAAGCTCGGCACACCGGGAGAGCGGATTATTAAATTGTTAAAAGAAGCCGGGCCGCTTAAATTGCCGGAAATTGCCGGAAAACTCGGCCTAGAAAATAAAGATGTCGGATCTTCTTTCGGGCAGCTGTCTAAAGAAGGCTGTGCGGCAATGAACGACGAAAAAAAAGCCGTGTATATTAAAGAACCCGATAGCAAGAATTTTTTATTGGTTAAGGTGCTGCTTGAACGTGCTGCGGCTGCAGAAGGTTCGCGGCTCTTAGAAGATGCACTGAGTGAGGAAGAAAAGACCTGTATCGCCGGGATTGCAAAAAAGCGGGGAGCCTCCGATGCGGCGTTTAAAATTATTGAACGGGATGAGATTGTCTATGACTTTACCGCCCCCGTTTCTGCTGTGCAGGATGCCTTAAATGCAGCGGGCATTACCGGCGAGGAAACCGGTCAGCTGACTTCGGACAGTTTAAAAACCGGTGCGTGGAAGCAGCAAACGTTCCGCAGCTATAATATCCAGCTGCCGCCTGCCCGTGTTATTCCCGGTAGGACAAACCCCTATGTTGATTTTTTGGAAGGGGTAAAAGACAAGCTGACCTCTCTCGGGTTTGAAGAATTTGACGGCCCCTTGGTAGAAACGGACTTCTGGAACTCCGATGCCTTGTTTATGCCGCAATTCCATGCTGCACGCGACATCCATGACGTGTACTATTTAAAACAGCCCACTCATGCAAAGGCGATTGAAGAACCCTTCCTATCCCGTGTTGCCGAAATCCATGAAACCGGCGGCAATAGCGGCAGCCGCGGGTGGAACTACTCCTTTGACCGCGATTTTACCCGTCAGCTTTTGCTGCGCAGTCAAGGTACCGTGCTTTCGGCTCACCAGCTTGCAAAAGCAAAAATTCCCGGGAAATACTTCGGTATTGCCCGCTGCTTCCGGTACGATAAGGTAGATGCAACCCACCTTTCCGATTTTTATCAAACCGAAGGTATCGTCTTAGGCGAACAAGTCAATCTTCGTACCCTGCTCGGTATCTTAAAGATGTTTGCCGTCGAAATAGCAGGCGCTACCGAGGTAAAATATGTTGGCGGGTATTTCCCCTTCACAGAACCTTCTATAGAAGTGCATATTAAGCACCCGGTTCTCGGCTGGTTTGAGCTGGGCGGATCCGGTATTTTCCGGCCGGAGGTTACCAAGGCTATGGGAATTGATGTACCTGTCCTTGCCTGGGGTATCGGGATTGACCGTATGGCTTTGATGGCTCTCGGCTTAAACGATTTGCGGGAACTGTTTAGCACTGATATTGAAGGTGTGCGCTTACGGCGCTAAGTTTTTTTAAGCGATGACGGTATGAAACGGAACTCTTCCTCACTATTGAAAAGCGGACTTAGTTTGTCGGTTTTAACGCTCTTTTCGCGTCTATTGGGCTTAGTACGGGAGATGATAAAGTCTGCCTTTCTCGGTACCGGCCCTCTTGCGGATGCTTTTACCGTTGCGTTTATGATTCCCAATCTTCTCAGGCGGATATTTGCAGAAAACAGTATGACGGTGGCTTTTATCCCGACCTTCCAAAGTTATCGGGAGCGGAACGATACGGATTCCATCGCGGCAAAAGCTGAAATGAAGGAATTTTTGTCGGCAACTTTTACGATGCTGTCGTTTACGGCAACGGCAGCGGTGCTGATCGGAATAATAGGCAGCGGACTGATTGTTTCCGTCTTTTTTCCGAAAATCGGAGATTTTACTGCAACGGTTTTTTTAACCCGCATCATGTTTCCGTACCTGCTGCTTATTTCAGTTGCAGCTTTCTTTCAGGGCATTTTAAACGGGGTACGGGTTTTTTTGCCGACCGGCATCACCCCCATTCTGTTTAATCTGTCCGTTATCGGCTGTACATTCATCCTTGCCGAACCCTGCGGTAACCCTGCGCTTGCAATGGCTATCGGGGTTGTGATCGGCGGGTCATTGCAGATGCTCTTCCAGTTGCCCTTTGTACTGCGGGCAGGTTTTTCATTCAGACCGATTCCGATTGCCCGCAGCTTTGGCAACCCCGGTACGCGGAAGATACTCCGGCTGATTGTGCCGACGCTTATCGGTACGGCGGTGTACCAAATTAACGATCTAGTATCTACAGCTTTAGCTACAAATGCGGGGGTAGGTGTTGCGGCGAGTCTGCAATATTCCATCCGGTTACAGGAATTGGTGCTGGGTATTTTTGCCGTGTCCGTCGGCACAGTCATTTTGCCGGATCTCTCCGCTCATGCGGTGAATAAAAATTGGGATTCCTTCCAGCACCTCCTTTTGAATGCGGCAAAAATTATTGCGCTGGTAACCGTACCGGCAACCTTTTTTCTCCTATGCTGCGGCGAGCCTATTATCGTCCTTGTCTATAAGACCCGCCGTTTTACCGATGAATCCGTGCGGCTCACCTTACAAGTCTTTCAATGGCATATTACGGGCATATTCTTTATTGCCCTGAATAGAATTTTAACTTCAGCCTTTTATGCTCAAAGCGATACAAAAAGTCCGACCATCGCCGGTATTGCCTGCTTTGGGGTAAATATTGTGCTTGCGGCAGTCCTTTCACTGTTTATGAAAGGCGGCGGCATTGCACTGGCTTTGAGTATCGCAAGCTGTGTGAATACCGTACTTCTGTTGTGGTTTTTAAAGAAAAATACTGTCGTTGCATTAGCGGTTTTGCTGCCGGAAGCAATTGGTTTTACCCTTAAAATGACTTTTTTTTCCATTATTGCCGCCGCCCCGATTTATTTGTTCGGGAACCGTTTATATGCTCCGTTATTCGGCTTCCCGCGCTTGATTGCACAGGGGCTGCCGCTTTTTATCAGCGCAGCGCTATTTACGCTTATTCTTGCTGCCTTATTATTACTGAATGGAGATCCGCTTGCGAAAGCAGCTGTGAAGAGATTTCAAAAAAGGCGGTAGAGAAATACTCGGATAACAAAACTTCAAACAGCCGGGTGTGTTATGAAAAATCAATCGCTATGCACAGCCGCGTGCCGAATCTCAGGTAATGCGGGCTGTTCTGAACACCAAGCCGGATTTAAAACAGCCCATCGAATATTATCCGATTGCGTTTAAAACCTTGTTCAGCCGGTTCTTATCAAAGAGATCCAAAGGACGCCCTTCAGTAAAACGGCGCGCTTCTTCGGTGAAGGTACCGGCGGTCATACAAATACCTTTTCCCGCCTTCATTTCTTTAATTCTACCGTGAAAATCCCGCAATACAAGCTCGCCGACGGAACCTTGTGAACGGAAGAAACGGAAAATCACCAAATCAGCCCATTTCGGTGTGTCAATTTCGGCAACAATGTCGGTATGGGTTGCCAGTACGCTTATGTCAAGAATTTTTACCTTTGCATTGGGAAAAAAGCGCGAAACGATTTTCCGGCACAAGCCGACGAACTCACTTTGACCTGCCATTAAATACATATGCAGATTTTTGTTTTGGTTCAGCTCCTGATACCGTAAGATCAGGGAAGCTACATCTTTATAGCCGGGACTTGTGGACTGAATTTCTTTCAACTGCACTAAGGCCTTTTGCAGATCCTGTGTTTTAATGCGTGCCTGTGCTAAATTATACCGCAGCTCATTATTAATATCCATGGGAATATTTTCATGTTTTAACCCGATTTCAAAATCCTCAGCGGCCTTATCCAGCTGATTTGCCCGTATGCGGATTAAACCTGCATAGAGTGCAGAGCGGGGGCCGACATCCGGCGAAACACGCAAGTGGGTGAAAATTTTCAAGGCCTGCTCATTGGAACCGACTTCATAAAAACATTCTCCCATTGCAAAAAGCGCTTCTTTGTTGTCGGGCTGCACATCCAGTACCTTTTTTAAGCAGGGGAGTGCTTCCTGATATTTCCGTAAACTTTGAAGCGTGTATGCAAGATATTTAAGCGCAGCAATATTATCCGGCTGAGGTACGAGCGCCTTACGTAAAAAGGGTACGGCTTTCTCATAGTCCTTTTGCATATAATAAATATAGCCGAGATTGTAATTGACTTCAAAATGGTTAGGCTCAACATTTTTTGCCAATAGGAACCCTTTTTTTGCTTCATCAAGCCGGTTTGTTTTCAGTGCGCTCATACCATAGCGGGAACTGATTTCAAATTGTTCCGACGGAGTACGGCTTCGCATTTGATCTAACAGCGGGGCATAAGAAGCATAGGTCTTTTCCCAATCTTGATCCTGATAATATATGTCTCCTGCCATTAATAAGGCAGAACTGTCATTCGGATTCTGGGCGAGCCGTTTAGAAGCCTCCCGGATAATTGCAGCTTTATTTTTTTTCCCTGCCGATGAACCTCCGCGTCCTTTAAGACTTGTCATGGCAAATGTTGCGGCCGCAGCAACAGCAATAATAATGAAAACAGAGATGATTAAAACAGCCATGGCGCTATTATCTTATCTATTTTAATGCGTGTCAAGATAAGTATAAGCTGCGGGAATGGATAGTTTATAAGAATATTACACAACACCATTGACAAAAATAATCAAATCGGATATAAGTATTTCATTATTTTTGCCGTTGTAGCTCAGTCGGTAGAGCAAAGGACTGAAAATCCTTGTGTCGACAGTTCGATTCTGTCCGACGGCATTCTTACTTCTATGTTTTATTTCTTCTATATAATAAATCTTACCGTTTTATAGTTAAGCAATTGTTCCATAATTTCCATTATCTATTAATTTTATTTTAAACTAATGACGTTATATGAAAAAGCAGAAGGTTTGGTACAAAGAATTCTTTGTTTCAATAACAATGAAAGGCTTATATATATATGGATAAATAAAAACAGCGGCATATTATGCCGCTGTTGTAGTATAAAAAATGGGGAGACAAGGATTCGAACCTTGGAAGGCGGAGCCAACAGATTTACAGTCTGCCCCCTTTGACCGCTCGGGAATCTCCCCCTATATTAATGAGCCAACTTAGGGATTCGAACCCTAGACCCCGAGATTACAAATCACGTGCTCTGGCCAGCTGAGCTAAGTTGGCATAAATATGCTGAAAACTATACTCATTTTTTCTTATTTTGTCAAGTGTCATATTACTGCGGATGGCAGCAGTAATATAATCGGTATGTCTAGTCCTGTAGTCTGCGTTGTTCTTCCGCTTCCGTATTTTTCAAAAATAATGTAGATTTGAATAACATTTGATATAAAACTGTGGTATACTGCTATCTATATGATTTTAGAAGAAAAAGGCAGCGGATCCCTTCGGCGCTTTAAAACAGCCAATTTAAGTGTCGGCAGAAGAAACCGCATTATCAGTAATATTTATTCTCTTGTGAAAAAACACCGGTCTTTTCTGATTATCGGACACAAAGACCCGGATGAGGATTGTCATGCCTCTGTTGTATCCTGTGCACTCATATTACGGAAGTTTAATAAACACGTCAGTGTCTTTCTGGAATCTCCACCGCCGGAAAATCTTAAATTTCTTTCTTCAATTTGTAAATACAATAAAATTAATGCGTATTACGGTACTATGCCGCTTGTCCGTTCGACTGAAGTTCTCTGTATCCTTGATACACCTAAACCCGATATGATTGCTGCCGACGGCTGTATCTATGATTTTCTCAAAAATCCGTCCATACCAAAAGTAGAGCTTGATCATCATTTTCATTCCGATGCCGAATATGCCGGTGACCCCGACTATTCGCTTGTTATTCATGCTTCAAGCACCTGCGAAATTCTCTGCCGGCTCTGTTATAAACTGGCAACGCATCCTGAAATTATGCACCGGTACAGTATTGACGAACTCTACTCCCGGAATCTCGTGCTTGCACTTTTAACCGGAATGCTCGGCGATGCCAAGATGGGGAATTATCTTGCTAAAAAACAAGAAAAAACCCGGTTTGAATATTTTTCAAAGCACCTGAACCTCATGCTCAGACTCAGCACCCGCTCTTCGGAAACCACAAAAAAGATTGCGTCTATGGATCGGCTGCTCAATGTACTGGAATCCAACGATGCCGAAACTGAAAAAATCTACAATACAATTATCAATCAGGCGGTGTATTCCCAGCAGATCGGCTCGGTCATTCTTTCCGAACATGAATCCGAAGCTTTTTTTGATGTTATTGAGTACGGTCAGTTTGTCGGTATGATTAAAAGCGCAACCAATACGATTGCGGAAAAAGCCGCCGGTATCGGTATTTCTGCATACTATGATTCGCCTGCAAAATCAAACAAAATTCAGTGCCGTATCAGGGCCTGCGAAGCGGTACGGGGTATTAATCTGCACCCGATTCTATCGCATTTTGAAATTACCGACGGGGGCGGACATCCGGGAGCCATCGCATTCCGTCTGCCCCGCAATTTTGATATGCCTTTACAGGAATTTGTCGCTGAGGTTTCAGCATTTATTATGCAAAAGATACTGGTATGAAACAAAACTACCAGCTTCTGATGGAACAGCTGATTGCAGAGCTGCAAGCGGGCTTTTCTGCGCAAAAGCCGCCGCGGATGCTGCTGCATTCGTGCTGTGCGCCGTGCAGCTCCTCAGTTATTCAGCGTCTGGCAGATGTTTTTGAAGTGACGGTGTTCTACTATAACCCGAACATCGATACCCGTGACGAATACTTGATACGGGCAGGCGAACAAAGCCGCTTAATACAGCACTACAACACGATACAGGCATTCCGGCACCGGATTGATTACCGGATGGCAGAATACCGCCATGAACAATTCCTTACCGTTGCAGCGGATTATGCGGATTGTCCCGAAGGGGGAGCGCGCTGCGGTCAGTGTCTGCGGCTGCGTATCGCTGCAACAGCGGAGGAAGCCCGATCCGGCGGTTTTGACTTCTTTTGTACCACTTTGACCGTCAGTCCGCTTAAAAATGCGGAAAAAATCAATGCCATCGGGATGGATTTGTCTACGGAAAGCTGCCGCTGGTTGCCGAATGATTTTAAAAAGAAAAACGGTTACCTTGAATCAATTCATTTAAGCAAGGAGTTCGGCTTATACCGGCAGGATTATTGCGGTTGTGAATACTCCCGCCGGAAAGACCAAACCGGCACTGCGCACACCGCCGATTAAAAACCGTTTTGCTGTAGAACGGTACACCCTTCAAATCCGCCAAACGGATTTTTTTTATCGGATATGTCAACAACCCGTCCTTGATTCAGGCGGGACATTTCTGCTGCTAAGGCAATAAAATGGCTGCCGGCGGATACCTCTAAGGAACTAAGCCGGGGACTTTTACTTTCGGGATGCAAAAAATACGCAACCGCTTCCCGTATTAGTCCTTCATCCCCGCCGCCATGACCGGAGGCGCCTGTGCCGGGTGTAACCGTATACCCTGATTCTCCGAAACGGCTAACGGTGATGGCATTGGTTCCAGTATCGGCGGTAATGCACCCTAAGGTTCCCATGATTTTTGTAACACGCGTGATGTCCGGCGAGAAAGCTGACATCGTAAAGTCAATAAGAATGTGGTCATCCAGCTCAATGTTGACGATCTGATGATCGACAACGGTATTATCGCAGTAGTACACACACCGCCCGTAGGGGCCTGTTTGTAAGTTAGTCCGCAGTTGTTCTTCCGTCGGGTTAAAGGCGACAACATTATTGGGCCAGCCAGTATTTCCATGAAGAAAGCCTGTTTTTGGATTTGATAGATATATTTTTTCGGCATCAAAAACACACTGTTCTTTTGCAGTACAGCCGCTCAAACAGTAGTGTGCGGCTCCCTGCGGTGCATTGGACGGTGTAAAATAACTCAGCGATCCGAATGAAGAAACCCTTTTCGGGGATTTCCCGGTAAGCCACAGAAAAATATCAAAATCATGGCAGCACTTTTGCAGAATCATGGGTGAACTGCTGTCGGAACGTCTCCAGTTCCCCCGTACAAAGCTATGCGCATGATGATAGTACCCCACATTTTCGATAGCGTGAATATTTACAATCCTGCCGATAGTGCCGGCATCCAACAGCTTTTTTAACTCATTATAAAAGGGGGTGTAGCGTAATACATGGCAGACAATAACCTGCTTACCGCTTTCCCGCCCTACGCGCAATATATTGTGTATTTCATTAATATCCGGTGAAAGAGGTTTTTCAAGAATTAAGTGATAACCCAATTTTAACGCGGGAATTGCATGGGAGACGTGCTGACGGTCCTGCGTTGCAATGATGAGTACATCCGCCTGTTTCGGCTGCGCCAGCAATGCTTCCGCACTTGAAAAGCACTGTGAATCGCCGAGAGAAAACAGGCGTTTTGCTTCAGCTGTTTTTTCCTGATCAGGGTCTGCAACGGCTGTTATCCGCACCCGTTCCTGCATACCGTGTAAGGCTGTGCCGTATGCGCGCAAACCGCGGTTGCCGAGTCCTGCTAATGCAACTGTCAATATCTCTTTCATACCGCTCCTTGCTTATGAGCTGTTTTCTTTATGATTTATTACCTGTCCCGAATACGAGCTTAATGGTTTCAGAAAGGTTTTCCGCGCGGAACAGCCCCGGTATGTCGTTGCTTATGTCTTCTCCGTCACTCGGCAGCGGGGTATAGAGGGCGGTAAACCCAAGGCTTTGTGCTGTTTTAATCAGGGGCTTGAGGCGGCGGACGGGGCGGATTTCTCCTGCGAGGCTGAGCTCGCCTATAAAGGCTTGGTTCTTTTGTGCCGGTATATCTGTCCGGGCGGAATAGAGGGCAAGCGCAAGGGCGAGATCCACAGCCGGTTCCCGCAGCCGGATTCCTCCTGCAACATTGATGTAGATATCCTGATCGGAAAAACGGAGACCGATCCGTTTTTCGATGACTGCCGCAATACGGCTGACCCGTGCCGAATCAATTTTATCCGAAAAGACCCGTGTCATAGCTCCTTTTGCCGGTACCGTAAGCGCCTGAATTTCTACCATAAACACCCGGCTTCCTTCAAAGATCGGCACGGTTGCGGAACCTGCCGGCAGTGCGCCTTTGCGCTGAATAATAAACAGAGATGCAGGGTCTTGAACTGCCGCTAAGCCCCGTTCATCCATTTGAAAAATACCGAGTTCATCCACCGAACCGAACCGGTTTTTCAGTGCACGTAGAAAACGCACATCATCCTCATTCCGTTCAAAAGAAATCACCGTATCAACCAAGTGCTCAAGCACCTTAGGTCCTGCGATAACCCCTTCCTTTGTTACATGGGCAGTAAGAAACAACACTGCGTCCCGCTCTTTTACCCATTGGACTAATTCATGGGCGCAGTATTTGAGCTGATTGATTGTGCCGGGAATTGCTCCCGCTTGCGGAGAAAACAGCGTTTGCACCGAATCGATGATAACGATGAGCGGATTTAGCTTGTTCAGCACCTTTTCGATATTTTCAACCGAGTTGGTACAGAGCAGCTCAATAGTATCCAAAGGTACGCCAAGACGGTCTGCCCTGCCGCGGATCTGTCCAGCCGATTCTTCTCCTGACACATACAGCACTCGCTGACAGGCTGAGGCAGCAGCTTGCAGCAGCAGGGTTGATTTACCGATTCCCGGCTCTCCGCCGATAAGAACGGCAGAACGCTTGACGGCGCCTCCTCCAAGCACTCGGTCGAATTCGGGTATACCGGTGCTGATGCGCGCAGTGTCGTGCACCTCTACCTGTGCAAGCGGCACGGGATGGGCTTCGTCTATCTGACGAAGGGGTGCCGCCGCAGAAAAGCCGGCAGGTACTCGTGCTTCGGTAAATTGCTCTTCAAAACTATTCCATTCTCCGCATGAAGGACAGCGGCCGAGCCATTTCGGCTGGCTGTATCCGCAGGAACTGCACCGGAAAGAGCGGCCTTCGGTTTTCTTTTTTGCCATATCTATCCGTTACTCATTCCGCTCCGAAAGGGTAATGGTCAGCTTAACGGTTTTATTACCGCGTAGTACCGTCAGTTCGATGCTTTCATCGGGTTTTTTATCTTCCAGTATAGAATAATAATCGGTGAGGCTGTTAATCGGCTGTCCGGCAATTTCGGTAATGATATCGCCGCCTAAGTAAATAACGGTTGCACGTCTGCCGATACCGTACCGCACCGCATTTGCACCTCCGCGTAAGCCGGCCTGCTCTGCATTGCTGCCTTTCTTAACACGTGAAACGAGCAAGCCCCGTGCTACCGGCAGTTCGGCATAACTTGCAATAGAGGCATTGAGCTGCACCAGTTCGGCATCAATAGAGGCGCGGCGTACTTTTCCGTATTTAATAATTTCGGCCACTACTCGCTTTGCTGTGTTAATAGGAACGGCAAACCCGACACCTGCCGAACTGCCGGATGTGGAATAAATCATAGTGTTGATACCGATCATCCTGCCTTCCGAATCGAGGAGCGGGCCGCCTGAGTTTCCCGGATTGATTGCCGTGTCGGTTTGTATCATATTTTTAATGACGATATTCTTGTCGGTTTGGATAGGCCGTCCAAGGGCTGATACAATACCAACGGTCAGAGTACGGGTAAGTCCAAAGGGATTTCCGATTGCAAGTACGCGCTGGCCGACCTTTAAGCCCTCTGAATCGCCGAATTTTATCGTCGTCAGCTGCATATTTTTCGGCGGATCAAACTTGAGTACGGCAAGATCGTTTTCGCGGTCTACGCCGATCACCTTTGCCTTATATTGGCTGCCGTCCGATAGCGATATAAATATCTTAGTCGCATCTTCGATTACATGGGTATTTGTTAAGATGTATCCGCGGCTGTCGATAATCGACCCTGACCCTGACCCTCCTTCAAGCGGAATGGGTTCAAGGAACCAGTTTACACCGACGGTTTCGGTTGTGATGTTCACAACCGCCTCATTTGTATTTTCATAAACTGCAATATTCTGCTTTTCTTCCGTTGTATATTTGCCGGCGGTTTCCGCAGCAGTCAGCAAGTACGGACTAGGCTGGATACCGGCTTCCGATACGGCAGCGGTATCCGCGAGCGCTTCAAGCTCAACCGGGGAACTGTGTAAGGCCGGGAACCTGCCGTGTCCGAAATAAAAACCCATTCCATAGGCAGCGAGCGCGATGAGGCCTCCTGCCGCTACGGCCGAAAAAATAAGTTGTCTTTTGCTGTACAGTTTCATACGCTGCCTTCCTAATATTGATGTAAGGGGATGTCTCAAAAGTTGGGTAGTTTTTGGACAGCCCCGTATAATTGAAGCTGCGGATAAGCTGGCAAGAACTTAACCGGCTTACATTAAATATACAGAAAAAAAGAGACTCTGCCAATGATGCTCACCGCTTGTTTCTATTCACCCATTACCGCCGTATTTGATAGCCAATTTTAAGATCAAAATAAGGTTTTTCATTTTTGACCGCAATTTCCAGTTTTCCCGAATGGACATTTCCCCAAGCTGTCCGCTTAAACCCTAAAACAGCACCGCCCTTGCATAGCGGCTGCTGCATATATATAAAAGAGTCATGTGTCGCCGCGGATTGCGAAAGGGTTCCGTTTATGCCGCAGAAAACACCTTCAACAATACGGAAGATGCCGGCAGCACTAAGCGTATATTTTTTTACAATCAGAGGATTTTTCTTCATGTCTTCCATAATTGCTGCCGCTGAGGCAGACGCGGTTTCAAACCATCGGGTACGGCGGAACCATGCAGGTGAACTGATCAGGGTTAAACCGGTCTTGACCGTGTGCAGTTCCTTCCCATATTCCCATCCGGTCTGCCACCGGACATTTTTATGCTTGACCTGAACGCGGAAGCCGCCGCTATGCATTCCCATTGTATCTTCTTTGCTGAAAGCATAGAGGGCATGAAGTGAAACTATGTTTACCTTTAGATAGGGCTGAACGAAAGCACTGATCTGTTCTTTTTGCCGGCGGACATCCCAGCCGATATACTGCGGTGCGGTATATGAACCGCCGCCGTTGAGTCCGAAGTAGCGGTAGAATAAAGCAGTTTCCGCACGGATGCCTCCCGATACGGTTTTATCTGCCGCAGAGCTGCATAACCCCGCCGCTGTAAACGAAACGATTGGATGCATAAACACAAAATCCAGGCCGAATAAACTATGATACCGCTGTTTCGAGACGGCAGTCTTCCCTGACCGTGCTGATTTCGCGATTGATGAGAGCGGCGGGGACTCAACTTCGGGTAAAAAAGCCGCCAAAGAACGGATAGACAGCTTATTATCGGTTTTTTTACGGTTCATCTGCCAGCCTCCCATCAAGCCGTAGCGCATCCGCCCCTTCTTTTTTTCGGGGGCGGCAAAAAAGGCTCCGTTCCAGCCGGCTCCGTACAGTTCAATCCCGTACTGTACCTCCTTTTGGGCGCTTCCCATGCCGATAACCGCTTCGCCGGGAAACCGTATGCCGGTATACCCCGGTTTAAGACCGGAAAACTGTAAGCGGCTTGCGGTTTTTAAAAAGGAGCCGAAGGTTAAACACCCTGCACCGATAAACAGGGAAGGAATATTCTTTTCAGGCCTTGCGGTCTGCAGAGCTGCAAGCGGATACAGTCCGATGCCGAAATTCTTCACTGAAACTTCAAAATACGGCATGGGAAGCGGAGATTCCAACTGTAAATATCCGATATAGCTGCGGTTGGCGGTTCCTGCGGCAAAACGTGCCCCCTGCCGAAGGGTATGTGTATAGCGGAAAAAATAAGAGTGAGCGTCAGGCGGCGGTGTTTTTTCCGGTGCGGTACCGGCGGAACCGGTACTGACGGCCGAATTGGAATCGGCAGTTTCGGCAGAATCAGTAGAGCGGGAATCGGAAGTTCCGGTATCTTGCTCCCATGCATCCTGATCATCCGGCGTTTCATTGCCGTAATCGGCGTATTCCGGCTGGGTGCTATCAAAAGAAAACTCCTCATCAGCAAAGTTGCCGAACGGCATCGGACCGCCTGTTGCTTGCGGATACAGAGCCGTGGAAAGTTCTCCTACGCCGAATAAGAAAACCAAGAACAACTTAAAAAAAGAGGTATATGATTGAGTGCGTTTCATACCCCTTATCTAAATGATTAAGGGGCATCACGGCTATTTTTTATGTACTACCGTAAGTTCTCCAAAAGTTTCACCGTGAACTTCCACATCCGCTCAACAGACGAAATGCTGAGGTGTTCGTTCGGCGTATGCACATCGTAGAGATTGGGGCCGAAGCTTACGGCATCCATATCGGGAATGATTTTTTTGATGAGGCCGCATTCAAGCCCTGCGTGAATAGCAGTGATAACCGGCTCCGTGCCGTTCAGCTCTTTATATGTCTGTACGGCGATCTCCCGAGCGCGGGACTGCGGTGCATATTCCCATGCAGGATACTCAGACCGCTTCTTAAAGATGCCGCCGGTACGTTCGGCACACCGCTGTAAAACTGTCAGTATTTCATCAAGCGAACTTTTAACCGAACTGCGGACAGAAATTGTAAAGGTCAGCGTATCGCCGTCAACAGCAAGAATACCGTTGTTCAAACTGGTTTGCACCAAACCGGGAATGTCCATACTCATGTACTGTACTCCGTCAGGCACCATCATCATAAAATCAATAATATTCCGGCTTAACGGTTCGGTATACATGACACCGGACGCTGCCGAAGCAGGCTGAACGGCAACACGGAGGCCGGGATCAGCGGTACGGTATTCGGCTTTAAGTTCCGCAGCAATCCGCTCGACTGCCTGCTGAGCACCGGCAGGATCGGCTACGCTGATCAGAGCCGCCGCTTCTTTTGCGATGGCATTATGCTTAGAACCGCCTGAAATCGATACAAGCTGTACCGGCTGTCCCGCTTGCACCGCCGTCAAAATCCGTCCCAGTAGCTTGAGTGCATTTGCCCGCTGCTTAATAATTTCCATACCGGAATGTCCGCCCAGCAGACCTTCAACGGAAACGGAAAGCAGGCTGTTTTTCAGCGGTTCGGTTTCGATAGTAAAGCCGATGAGCGCATTTGCACCTCCTGCGCAGCTGACTAAAAACACCCCTTCTTCTTCGGAATCGATGTTGAATAAGAGCTTTCCGCCCAGATGATCCGGCTGTAAGGCCATCGCTCCGTCCATACCCGTTTCTTCATTAGTGGTGATCAGTACCTCAAGCGGCGGATGTGCAATAGAATCGGAATCGAGCACAGCCAATGCGTATGCAACGGCAATGCCGTCATCCCCGCCGAGTGTGGTGCGGTCGGCATGAAGGGTATCGCCTTCTACAATGAGCTGTATCGGGTCTTTTAAAAAATCATGCGGAGAATCGGCGGTTTTTTCGCAAACCATATCCATGTGTCCCTGTAAAATGACAACCGGGGATTTTTCATACCCTAACGTTCCGGGCTTTTTGATGATGACATTTAAAAGTCCGTCTTGATACACTTCTAACGACCGTTCATGGGCGAACCGTACTAAAAAATCGCTGATGGCCTGTTCATTTCCGGAACCGCGCGGAATGGCCGATATTTCGGCAAACCAGCGGAATACCTCTTTCGGTTCAAGCTGTGTCAAGTTATTCATGCTCTGAGTTTCTCCTTAAATAAAAAAATGCTTTTATTGTGTGTATCGTGTTTTCAATGCAGCATTTTGAGGCAGCTGAGTATTTTTTGCGGGTTTGCCTGTGCCCGTGTCTTGAGCCGCTCAAAGGCCTCTTTGGTTTCCGTTGCGGAACCGCTTAACAGGAGGGCTTGTTTTTGCCATAAAAACCAAAGATAATGCATTTCAGGATGGGTATAGACATTTTTGCGTTCCAGTTCTGTCTGCAAGTTCCCCGCAAGTTCGATATGATTTACCTCTCCGGACAGCCAAAATAATCCGGCATCACAAAAACAGATCACCGCCCGCCGGTAGCCGCGTGCAGCTGCATCATCATTTACAAAATCTCTTACAATGAGCTGAATAGAACCGAGTGATAAATCATACCCTTGCAGCCGGAGTATTTTCCGTAACGCGATAATTTCTTCCCGTGCAGCGGTACGTGCTGTACTGTCGTGTTCGGTTTGCAGTATTTTACGCCAGGTTTTAAACTGCTGTTCGTAGCTGCGGTGCAGCGGAGTAGCGGCAAGGAAGTGTTCCGTTTCCGAAAGAAGTTTCCAGTCTGACTGAAAACGGTCTTTCAGACTATTCACCCATCTCGTTGTAAGTTTTTCCTGCATACGGTATTATAAACATCTCACTATGAAAATTCTAGTAACGGCTGATATACATGGGAATCTTGAAGCGCTCACTGCCGTGCTCACAGCAGCTGAGGGGCAATTTGACGGTTTTATTTCCCTCGGCGATATGGTCGGTTACGGTCCCGACCCGGAAGCTTGTGTACAGTGTTTAAGACAATTAAAAAAAAGCTGGACATCTGCGTACTCCTTGCCGGAAACCATGAAGCCGCTTTGGTAAGAAAGATACCTGTCCGCTGGTTCGGTGAAAATGCCCGCCGCTCACTTAAAAAAACCGGTCAAATTATTTCATGGTATACCCGGCTGTTTCTGAGCCGGCTCAAGCCGGTGTATTCGTTTTCTGCACACACCTTGCTGGTACACGGGTCGCCGTTTGAGCCCCTCACGGAATACCTGTTGAACTGTGACGATGCCGCCGATGCCTTACAGTATTTGCGGGCGGAAAATCTTCGGCTCTGTTTTTGCGGACATACTCATCAAGCTGCTTTGTATTATAGCGGACAGAATAGCCCCTGTACGGCAGTATATCCCCTTCCGGATGAAACTTACACGCTGGAGCACGAAAGCTGTATTGTCAATCCGGGCAGTGTCGGTGTTCCGCGGGCGTTTGAAGGCACCGTTAAACACCTCGCAGCGCTGGAAGATATTTCCAGCTATCCTGCATATTTTGCTCTGTGGGACACACAAAAGCGGACGGTTACATTTAAGGATGTACGCTATGATGCCCGCATTACGGACGAAAAAAACCGCAGGGTGATGGGGAGGCCGCTGTTCTAGCCGGTGCTAAACAAGTGCGTGATTGTATGGTATAATTGGACTGTGAATAAATCAATACAATATGTGGTCTGTTTATTTTTTGCCTTTTGTGTTGTCCGCATCGGTGCGGCAGATTCCTTAGAAGGTATTTGGGAAAATCCCGAGCGGTTTATCGAATACCGGAAGAATCCTGATCAAGCCGGCTCGGGCAGCTTACGCATGGTGCTAAAAACCTATTACCGCTTTGTTTATGACGACCTGGGAGATTATCCATTCACCCTTGCTCCCGCCGGCCATTCTCCCAATATTTACCGCATTGCTGTCCGCTACCCGCAGGTAAAAAAAGCTGCGGAAACCAGCATCTGGGTTAGCGGCAATGCTCTCTTTACCTCTTTTTATGAACGTCTCCCTTATACGGAAAACGCCCGTGCACCGGATGCGTATCCTGCCCCATCCCAATCGGCCGGCGGCACAGTGTCTTTAAATATGTTGAACGGATTTTGGCTTGAAAGCGGCCACCGGAACGGTATTTTAATTTATCCGCAGGACACGCCGCCTTTTCTTGACGCCTTTTTTTTCATGGGCGGTGAATACATACAGTTCCGCTACTGGTACGGCGATCTTGAATACCGCCAAAAGCAAGCTGAATTCCGGGATATGAGCGGAAACGGCATTGCCGTTCCAAAACTCATCCGGCGCGGAGATGCGGTGTACAGCTGTATTACCGGTAACGGTTCAAAGTTAAAAAACTATACAAAAGGTACGTGCAGCATCACCGGTTCCGCCGGCAGTCTCCGTTTGACATTACACCCGCAGGGCGGCGGCCCGGGCGCAAAAGCGGCGGGCGATACCTATCCGCATCATCAGTATCCCCGGATAGAAAATCTCCCCTTATACTATGATGAAAAGGATAAGGCCTTTGCTTTCGGTACGCCTTTTTTAACCCGTTCCGCCGTAACGGATTTAACGGCAGAGACGGCAGCGCATAATAGTTTAAAACGTCCTGCCCCTGAACCCCTCCTCAAAGCAGATGAGCTGGATTTTTACTGGGACCGGATACGGCAGATACGCGAAAAACGGTAGTAAGCAGCGGGTATTTCTAAAAAAATGTACCTGTCTCTGTGTTGATTTTATTAAAAAATGTTAGTATTGTACAACAATAAGATGGAAAATTATGCAACCTTCTTTGCCGTAAGCGGTTATAGTGAAGTACAGAAGCTGAAAAATGCAAAACAGAGTAGGGAAACTCTAAAAGCTAACCGAGTTTTTAGAGATGCCCAGTATCATAAGGAGTCGAAATATGGAAAAGTACCAAGACTATTTTAGTTCATTCCGCGGTGAAACATGGCGCATGGAAGTAAATGTGCGCGATTTCATCCAGAATAATTATACCCCTTATACGGGGGATGACAGCTTTTTAGTACCGAGTACCGAACGCACAGCGCGTATTTGGAAAAAGCTGACCGAAATGTTCAAAGATGAAACCCGAAAAGGCGTTTATGATGCCGAAACGGTTAAACCTCAAGGAATTGATACCTATGGCCCCGGTTATATTTCAAAAGAAGATGAGGTTATTGTCGGGCTGCAAACAGACGCGCCGCTTAAACGGGGAATATACCCGAAAGGCGGCTGGCGTATGGTTGAAAAGGCGCTCGAAGCATACGGCTATACCCTCGATCCGGTAACAAAAGAGATTTTTACAAAATACCGTAAAACCCACAATGACGGCGTGTTTGCAGCCTATACCGATGAAATGCGGGCGGTTAGAAAGTCCGGTGTTATTACCGGCTTACCGGATGCGTACGGACGGGGGCGCATTATCGGAGATTACCGCCGTGTTCCCCTCTATGGTGTTGATGCCCTCATTAAAGAACGGACTGCTGCCTTGCAGCAAGCGGATATTGGGGAATTAACGGAAGATGCCATCCGGCTCCGGGAAGAAATCAGCGAACAGATTGCTGCACTTCAGGCCTTTGTCCGTATGTGTGAAGGATACGGTTTTGATATCCGCCGCCCTGCACACAATGCCCGTGAAGCGGTACAATGGCTCTACTTTGCCTTCCTTGCCGCAACAAAAGATCAGGATGGGGCAGCCATGTCCCTCGGACGGACATCAACCTTCTTAGACATTTTCATTGAAAAAGATATTGCAGAAGGTACCCTGACCGAAAGCGAAGCCCAAGAGCTGATTGACCAATTTATTATCAAACTGCGTATTATCCGCTTCCTGCGTACACCGGAGTACAACGAGCTATTTTCGGGCGATCCCACCTGGGTAACCGAAGCGCTCGGCGGTATGGGTGTGGACGGCCGACCGCTGGTAACCAAAACCTCATTCCGCTACCTGCATACCCTGTATAATCTCGGACCTGCACCCGAGCCCAATATGACGGTACTGTGGTCTAACAGCGCTCCGGAAAACTGGAATAAGTTTTGTACAAAAGTTTCCATCGAAACATCTTCGATACAGTATGAAAACGATGATCTGATGCGGCCGCAATTCGGCGATGATTACGGAATTGCCTGTTGTGTTTCTCCGATGAAAATCGGCAAGCAGATGCAGCTGTTCGGAGCGCGGGCAAATCTTCCCAAATGTCTGTTGTATGCGATTAACGGCGGACGGGATGAAAAATCCGGTGTGCAGGTTGCACCGGCATTTAAACCCATTACCGCCGAATATCTTGACTACGGTGAGGTGATGGAGCGGTTTGATCAGATGATGAAGTGGCTGGCAGGCGTATACATGAATACCCTCAAGGTTATTCACTATATGCACGATAAGTATTCGTATGAAGCCTTTGAACTTGCCTTACATGATCCTCATGTTGAGCGTATTCAGGCAACCGGTATTGCAGGTCTTGCCATTGTTGCGGATTCTCTTGCAGCAATCCGGGATACAAAGGTAAAGGTGATCCGTGATGAGCGGGGCCTTGCAATCGGTTTTGAACATGAAGGTTCATACATTCCCTACGGCAACGACAACGATGAAACCGATCAGCTGGCTGTAATGGTCGCAAAGAAGTTTATGAATTATCTCCGCCGCCATCAAACCTACCGCAATGCAAAGGCAACTCAATCGGTTCTTACTATTACTTCAAACGTTGTATACGGTAAAAAAACCGGTGCCACCCCGTGCGGCCGCAAGGCATACGAGCCGTTTTCTCCGGGGGCAAATCCTATGAACGGGCGGGATACAAACGGTGCAATCGCTTCACTCGCTTCGGTGGCAAAACTGCCTTTTGATGATATAGGAGACGGTATTTCCTATACCTTTGCCATTACTCCGAATGCACTCGGAAAAGACGGCAGCGGCAGGGTCAATAACTTGACATCCCTTCTGAAAGGCTATTTTACGCCGGATGGAGGGCAGCATTTAAATGTGAATGTTTTTGACCGGGCATTGCTGGAGGATGCAATGGAAAATCCTGAAAAATATCCTCAGCTGACTATCCGTGTTTCCGGTTATGCGGTAAACTTTGTTAAACTAACCCGTGAGCAGCAGCTTGACGTACTATCAAGAACAATCAATCAGTCTTTATAGTAAAACCTAAGGACAGCAGTTATGGCATATATTCATTCGTATGAAACATTCGGCACAGTCGACGGCCCCGGCCTCCGGTACGTTGTATTTTTGCAAGGATGTCCGCTGCGCTGCCAATACTGCCATAACTGCGACACATGGCACCGTAAAGATGCCCGTATTATCGAAACCGCAGAGCAAACTTTTGAGCATATCAGGCGGTATAAACACTACTATCTCTTTGCCGGCGGAGTAACTGTTACCGGAGGAGAGCCGCTGATGCAGCCGGAGTATGTCCGCAGCCTTTTTAAACTGTGTAAGCGCGATTCTCTGCACACTGCCGCAGATACCTCCGGGTATTGCCTCAATGATCATGTGAAGGCTGCGCTTGAATACACAGACCTTGTACTGCTTGATATAAAAGCAATCCATGAAGACCGGCATAAAACAGTAACCGGGGTTCCGCTTAGTCCTGTCCTGAAATTTCTTGACTACACGGTGTCTATTAATAAACCGCTTTGGATACGGCACGTGATTGTTCCCGGTATTACGGACAGTACGGATGATCTGGAAAAATTGGCTGATCTTATCAAGACCTTACCCAATGTAGAAAAAGTAGATCTTCTTGCCTACCACACCTTAGGTGCATTTAAATGGAAAGAAATGGGTATGGTATATCCGCTGGAAGGGGTAGCTCCGCTTTCACCGGAGGAATTTGTAACTGCAAAAGCAATTTTTAAAGAACGCGGTCTTCCGCTTACGTAATGGAGAAGAACGATGGTCAAAAAAATAGCAATTATCAGTCTTTCGCGCGGCTTGCTGGGAGAGCCGTTTATCGCGCATGAATTGAAAATCGGGTTGGAACGGCTCAAGAAATACGGCTTGGAAGTTGTGATGACGCCGAATGCCCTCAAAGGACTGGATTTCCTTGCACAGAATCCGGAAGCTCGTGCTCAAGATTTATTGGATGCCTTGAGAGATCCGTCAGTCGATATGATTCTCTGTGCAATCGGCGGTGATGATACCTATAGACTGTTGCCGTATCTTTTTGAAAACGATGCCTTACAGCATACCGTAAAAAACAATAAAAAGATTTTTTTAGGCTTTTCCGATACGACTATTAATCATTTGATGCTGCATAAAGCCGGTTTGCCTACATTCTACGGACAAGCATTTTTGCCCGATGTGTGTGAGCTTGAAGACGAGATGCTTCCGTATTCAAGGCATTATTTTGAAGAATTAATCAGCACCGGAACAATACAAGAAATCCGCCCCAGTACTATTTGGTACTCTGAGCGGGATAGTTTTGATGAATCGCAGATCGGGGTAAAAAGAAAGCAGCATAAGAATGGCGGATTTGAGCTGTTGCAAGGGAAACCGGTTTTTACCGGTAAAATTCTCGGCGGATGCATTGAAACGCTGTATGATATGTTTGACAATACCCGCCATGCAGACAGTCCGGCCTTGTGCAGCAGATACCGTCTTTTTCCTTCATTAGAAGATTGGAAGGGTAAAATACTGCTTTTGGAAACCAGCGAGCACTGTATACCGCCTGAGCGATACCGGAAGATGCTTGCAAGGATAAAAGAAACAGGTGTGTTTGAGGTAATAAGCGGCATTATTGCCGGTAAACCCATGAACGGGGTCTATTATGACGAGTATAAAGAATTGTTAGTGCAAGAACTTGATAATCCCGACATACCGGCGGTCTATAATGTCAATATCGGTCATGCAAGCCCGCGGTGTATTATTCCCTTAGGCATTGACGCTGTAGTAAATACTGAAGAACAGTATATACGGTTTAACAGCCGGTAAGGAGTTTTTGTTGTAGCAGTGTACGCTTTCAGGTGCCGGAGTTACAAAAAAAAGTGCGTTAAAAAGGAAAGCCCGATAAAGTTTGCTGCGGTAATAATAAGCGTAAGTTCAATAACAAAACGCCGTTTAAATAATGACAGCAGCATAAACAGATTTTTTATATCCATCATCGGGCCGTATACTAAAAATCCTACTATTGAGCCGATAGGAAAACGGTTTAAAAACCCCCGGACGATAAAGGCATCCGAGCTTGAGCACGCGGAAAACAGGAATGCAAAAAGCATCATCAGGGCGAGAGAACCGGCTGCACTGCTGCTGTCTGCACCGAAAACAGCCTGCGGAACTGCGGTACGGATCAGTGCGGTAATAAAGGCGCCGATAATTAAAAATGGCCCGGCGGTAAACAATTCGGATCCGGTATGAAGCAGCAATGCTGAAAGCTTTTCCGCAGCAGCCGGTGTGCCGTTTCCGGTTTGCTGTGTTTGAGTAGCCCCTATATAAAGGAGGCTGCGTTTTTCTCTAGGAGAAAATAGCAGCGGCCGGCCGGCAGTGGGCGCGGTCTGTGCAGCCTGATTATCTCCGCTTCTGTGTATGGAAAACTCTTCTTTTAAATATGAGCTTTCGGGATACAGCAAGAGCAGCAGCCCGACAGCGAAAGCAATAAGCAGTCCGAAGTATACACGGTACAATGCTATAAATGGCTGCTGCGGAAAGGCATAGAAGGTCGAAGCAATGGAAACCGGATTGATGATAGGGGAGGCAAGCATAAAAGTTACGGCAATCGGCATAGCCACTCCTTTTTTAATCAATCCCCGCATCAGCGGCACCGATGCACATTCACAGACCGGAAAAAAAAGACCGGCAAGCAGTGCCGTTAAAAAGCCGATTCCGTATTTTTGCGGAAATACCTTAATGATAACCGCCTGCGGTATGAAAATATGCAATGCCGATGAAAGGAGGGAACCAAACAATATAAAGGGCAAGGCTTGTAATAGAATACCGGTAAACACCGTGTGTACGGCTGAGAAAAAATCGAACATCATGCTGAACCTTTTAGCTGAGAGCCAGATATTCCCACTGTGTAGTCAGGTCTGCCGCGGCTTTCGTTAATTCTTGTATTTCTTTTTGAATGCGGCGTATCTTTTCTCCGTCCGAATACACGTCCGGCTCCCCAAGCTGGGCTTCCAGTGCTTTTATCCGGTCTTCCGTTTCGGAAAGCTCCGTTAAGAGGCGATCTTCTTTTTTTTCACGTTTCCGTTTTTCCGCCCGCTGCCGTTTTTGTTCTTCATAAGAAAGCTGCTGAACATTCCGGCTGCCGTTTGCTGAGCCTGAATGCGGGGAGGGCGGGGGAGAACCGAAAGACTGTTGAGCCGCTACTCCTGCCGGCGAACCCTGCTGCTCGGCATTTTCTGCGGCAATACGGTATAAATAATAGTCGTAGGTGCCGGGGAAGTCTCGGATACGGGTTCCTGCCTCAGGTGCTGCTGCTGCGGTCAATTCAAGTACGCGGGTCGCAAGACCTTGAATAAAAAACTTGTCATGGGAAACAAAGATAACCGTACCTTCAAACCGCTGTAAGGCATCCAGCAAGACATCTTTAGAGTGGAGATCAAGGTGATTGGTCGGCTCGTCTAAGATTAAAAGATTGAGCGGTTTGAGTAAGAGCCGCAGCAAGGCTAGTCTGCTTTTTTCTCCTCCGGATAGAACGGAAAGCGGTTTGTGAATATCATCACCGCGGAATAAAAAGGCTGCGAGCATATCATAGAGCTTAGGAATTAAATGAGTTGGCGCTTCTTGTTCCAGCACTTGGATGATGGTACTAGTGCCGGTAATACGTTCCGCCTCATCTTGAGAAAAATACCCGGCCAGCACCCCCGCCCCGTATTTAACCGAACCGGTATACGCGGGGTCTTCTCCTGCTAAAATCCTTAAAAAAGTAGTTTTTCCGGCACCGTTCCGTCCTGCCAGTGCAAGCCGGTCGTGCTTTGCAACCGTGAGTTCCGCATTTTTTAGAATAACCCGCGGGCCGTAGGCCTTCGTAACGGCTTCGGCTTGTAGGATGATCGTACCCGAATGCGGGGCGGGGGGAAAGCTGAAATGAATTTTTTTCAGGTGTTCCGGCAGCTCTATCCGCTCCAATTTTTCAAGCCGGCGTATGCGGTCTTGTACCAGTGCTGCCTTGCTGGCGTTATAGCGGAATTTCCGGATAAAGTCTTCGGTTTTGGCGATTTCTTCCTGCTGCTGTGTGTATGCTTTTATCAAAGAAGCGAGTTCAATTTCCCGGGTTTTTTCGTAGTTGGTATAGGTTCCTGCATAGCGTTTCAGCTTACCGTTAAAAAGTTCATAGGTTTCGCTTACAGCGGCATCCAAGAAGGAGCGGTCATGACTGACCAGTAAAAAACCGCCTGAAAATTTTTTCAGCCACAGTTCCAGCCAGCTGCGTGCTTCAATGTCAAGGTAGTTGGTCGGTTCATCTAAAATCAGAATATCGGCTCCGCTTAAAAGAATTTTTGCCAGTGCAATACGCATCTGCCATCCGCCGGAAAATTCATCCGTAAGGCGGGTAAAATCTTGGGCAGTAAAGCCTAAGCCGCGCAGTGTTTCATCCATGAGCCCGCGGCGGAAGTACCAGCCGGACTGTTCAAGCTCCGTTTGCAGATCATGATAGTCGTGGGCGAGCCGTTCCGCTTTTGCTTCATCCTGCTCTTCGCTCATCTGCTTACCCACTGCCTCAAGTTGTGCCAGTACCCCAGCCCCGTACGAAAAGGCGGTTTCAGCCTCATCAGTAAGGGTTTTACCGCTGTGCACAATACCCGACTGAGGCAGGTATGCAACACGGGTGTTTTTTTCCAAAGAAATGCTGCCCGAATCCGCCTGGAGCGTCCCGGCAATAATTTTCATCAAAGTAGATTTACCGCAGCCGTTGGCACCGGTTAAGGCAGCCTTTGTGCCTTTTGTCAGAACAAGGGTTATATCTTGTAGTATGTCGCGGTCGCCGAAGGCCAATGAGATATTTGAAAGCTGAACAAAGGGCATTATTCTTCTGTTCCTTCCGCACCGAAAAAGAGGATAACAGGACTTAAATTCCGCACGGACGCTACCCCGTCTTTTATGTTGTCAGGTTTTACATATTCAAGCTTTAATCCTTGAGAAGACAGCACATAAAAGAAGTCGATCCATGTTTCGCTGCCGTCAAATTTAAAGGATAAGACCCCTTGATACTCCGTTTTCAGCTTGGAACCGATGAAAAACCGTATGGCCGCATATCCTGATGCCCCGGCACCTTTGGGAATGACGAGCGGAGAAAGTACCTGATACCCGTTCCAGAGAAAGCGTCCTCCTTCTAAAAACCGCAGGATACCGTAATTGCCCGAATTAAAGACGGGGCCGGTGTCCGTCAGCGCTTGCAGTGCGGCACTGCGGCGTGCCCGCTCCTCTCCGGCAAGTTCCTCCGGGTTTTCTTTTAAGGTAATAAAATACCGTATCTGCGCACGGCCTTTTGCGTCGGTATAATGTACGGCGATGGTATCCTCATTTCTAATTTGCAGTAATAGCGGCGAGCCTTCAAACTGATAGGCGCCCATTCTGTTCTTACTAATTCCGGTATATGGAAACGATACTTGTTCCTCTTTCAGATTAATGCGCACAATACCTGCACCTTCATCGGCAAAAAAGCCGAACGCTTCCGTCATACGCTCCGGATCAATTTGCTTTTTACGGATCATATCACGGTAATAGTCAGGATACCACCGTGCCTGAAGGAGTGTGTTGAGAATTTCATCAACAACAATGCCATTATCCTGCTGAGGTACGGCCGATGCGTTTTCATCATATAAATGCAAATTGTATGAGAAGCACCAGCCCTGTGTGCCGTCATTTGTCATAACAGAGAGCCAATCGCCCTCTAAGGGTTTATCCCGTGCAATAACGGGGGCGCCCTCTCCTTTCCACAGCACTTTCACAATTTGATTTTCGCGTAAACGGTATATTTGCTTGCCGGTATTATCGGGTTTTGAGCGGAGCGGAAGACCGTCCAGTTTTACGGCCGCATAGACCGAGCGGTATTCAGCCGTTTTTTTTATGTACGCAGATGCTTCCCGTTTTGAAGAACAAAAGGTCAGCTGCCAGAGGGGAATTTCTACTTTTTCATCATTCAGCTCAACAATATATACCTTGGAAATATTTGAGCGTACAAGAATAGGGACGACGTCATTAGCCGTTAAGTTATGTTCGGGTGAAGACCAGTTGACAACTCCATAACCTATTTTTTTGGAGCACCCGGCCGCGCATAGCAGCAGCCCCGCAGACAAGAACACCGGAATGATTTTATTGACTGATTTTTTCATAATTACGCAATGATTATACTGTAAAGCTTTGATCCATGCAATCATTGGCAGGGTGATTGCCGAAACGGCCTTGATATAAAAAAGGGGCTGTTCCGCATGAAACAGCCCCTTGTACGGGCGCTATAGGTAACGGTAAAGGCTTATTCAGTCTTTTTTTCTGCAGCAGGAGGCAGAATTTCCAGCAGCTCAACTTCAAAAATCAGTACCGAATTGGGCGGTATCACCTGCGGAACCCCCCGTTCGCCATAGCCGATTTTTGAGGGAATGTACAGTTTGTACTTTGCACCTGTTTTCATCAGCTGTAAACCTTCCGTCCAGCCGGGAATAACCGCATTAAGCGGAAATTCAACGGGCGTACCGCGGTCATACGAACTGTCAAATACCGTACCGTCAAGCAAGGTTCCCTTGTAGTGAACTTTTACCGTATCGGACAAGGCGGGGGCTGCACCGGTACCTTCAGTGAGTACCTGATACTGTAAACCGCTTTCGGTGGTTTGAACTCCTGCTTCTTTTGCATTTTTTTCTAAGAATGCCGTTTCCTTTGCTAAGTTTTCTGCCGCTTCTTTTTTATAGGCGGCTTCGCTTGCACGCTGTAAGACCTGTTGCGCGGCATTAAGATCGGCATCGGTTTTATTTGCAGCATCTTTTAGCCCCTTCAGCAGTTCATTATAGTCAACATCCAATTTAAATTCTTTCAGAGAAGTACCCATCATTACGCCGAAAGCATATCCGATTTCTTTGGCTGTGGGAGGCGGCAGTTCTTTTTCCGCTGCTTCCGCCGGTGCAGCATCCGTTTGTGCAGCCGGTTCTGACGATTCAGCTTTTTTGCAGCTGACGGTAAAAAGTGTCATGGTCAATAGAACACTTATCAAGATCAATACAATTCTGTTTTTCATATTCACTTCCATAAAATAGAGTAAGATTATTCAAACCATACCGGGATAAAATAAAAAAGTCAATGTTTTATGAGGAACTTAAATTGACAATAGCGGTACGGAACAGTTCATCCTCTTGTGCGGCAGGATCGAGTCCCGCTTCCCGCATGGAACGGGCTGCTTCTTCGACGGTTTCGGCGGCGCGTTTGCGGTCATAGCCCATGTCTGCAAGGGCGGTAATCACATCCTCAAACTCCGAGCGTTTCAGCGGGGCTGCCCGTCCGGTTTCCTGTAGCCCGGTCAGCTGCCCTTTGAGTGCCAAGACCATCTTTTGCGCCGTCTTTTTACCGATTCCCGGAATGCTTTGCAGACGGGCGACATCTCCTTCTTCTAGGGCGGTTTCCAGTGCTGCCCGGTCAAGTCCGGAAAGGATTTTCAGCGCCTGCTTAGGGCCGATACCGTCAACCTTGGTTAAGTCTAAAAAGAGGCTCCGCTCTGCCGGATTCAAAAAGCCGAACAGCCGCATCTGATCCTCGCGGTGATACAGCCATGTGTAGACCTTTACCTGACTTCCTGCCGGCCCGAACCGGTCTGCACTCAAAATAGAAACAAAAACTTCCCACTCAATGCCCTGATTTTCAATGTAAATGCTTTCTCCGGTTTTACCGGTCAGAGTACCGCTGATACTGTTAAACATATCTTCTTCCTTATCAAGCACACAAGATACGGATTTCCTTTCAGTCAAGGAAACGGACGGAGCTGCACCCTCTGGTTACCTCCGTGATCAGGCTTGCGAACGCCTCTGCATATTCAACCGGAATACTCCCGCGGAGCATCACGCTTTGAGAAAACTCCGTATCGGAAAACTCCGCCGGCAGCCCTTCTGCGGCATGACGCACCCGTGTGTGATCTTCATACCTGCATTCGCATACAAAACGGTTTTTTTTGACCAGCGGTTCCGCAGTAACCTCCGCGAGTGCCGCTTTTACCGCATCGGAATACGCCTTAACCAAGCCGCCGGTTCCGAGCAAAACCCCGCCGAACCAACGGGTTACGGTAACTAAGATATTTGTAATTCCGCTGCCTTTCAGCAGTGCAAGAACGGGCTGTCCGGCGGTTCCCGGCGGCTCTCCGTCGTCGCTGCATCCGTGTATTTCCCCGTTTTCTCCGATAACAAAGGCATGAACCACGTGCCGGGCATCGCGGTACCGTTCTTTCTGCCGTTTAATAATCTCCCGCGCATCCTGCGCGTCTTTGGTGTAAAACACTTCCGCCCGGAATACCGATTTTTTAACGGTAATTTCTGCGTGGGCGGTGCCGGTCAATATGTTCATATCGAAACCGTCTCCGAAGTTCCGGTTTCCGGCACGGATGACAGCCGGTTTTCTTTGTTTCTGTGCAGCATGGCTGCCTGCAAGGTGTTTTTCAGCACCATCGCAACGGTTAATGGGCCGACACCGCCCGGAACCGGTGTAATAAAGCCCGCTGTTGTCAGCACTTCTTCAAACACTACATCGCCGGTAAGCCGGTAGCCCTTTGCAGCGCTTACATCCGGTATGCGGTTAATACCGGCATCAATGACGGCAGCGCCTTTTTTAATCATGCTGCCGGTAATCAATCCGGGGCTGCCGGCTGCTGCAATTACAATATCCGCCTGCCGGGTGAGCGCTGCAAGGTCTTTCGTTTTACTATGACACAAGGTTACGGTAGCATCGGCGGCAGTCAGCAAAGCTGCCAGCGGTTTGCCGACAATCGCTGAGCGTCCGACGATGACGGCATGAGCACCGGCAATCGGAATACCCGATTCTTGCAGCAGATAGAGTATTCCTTGCGGGGTACAGGGTATAAAGGCCGGCGTACCGGCAAGCAGCTTACCGAGATTGTAGGCCGTAAAGCCGTCTATGTCTTTTTGAGGGCTGACCTCATCGAGAGTCCGGCGGGTATCAACCCCCTCCGGAAGCGGCAGCTGAACTAAAATCCCGTCTACGGACGAATCGGCATTGAGCGCATGAATATGTGTGATAAGCTCCTGTTCGCCGGCGGTTTTTCCGTACATGATGACCGTGCTGCGCATACCGGCTGCTTCCAGTGCCCGTGTTTTTGAGCGGATGTACACCTGCGAGGCGGGATCCGCACCGGAGGTAAGTACCGCAAGACAGGGCGGATGATTGCTGCGGCAATAGCGGGCTGTTTCTGCGGCGAGGGTTTCGGTAAGGCGGCGGGCAAGTGCCGCTCCGTCAAGAATAAGCGCTTCCATTATCCGCAGCTCCCGCATGACCCGCAGGTTGTGCAGGGGCTGCCGACTGTCCGCGTACCAAATACCCGTTTTTCCAGCGCAGCGCCTGTTGCGGTTACTGCTAAACCGCCCTCTGCCGTTTCGCGTAAAGAGGCAGGAAGCCCGTCGCCGACCCGTTTGAGCGCTTCAATGGCTTCATCGGCAGGGATTGCACTTTTAATACCGGCCAATGCCAGTTCTGCTGCGGTAAAGGCAAGGGTAACACCGGATGCATTGCGTTTGATGCAGGGAATTTCCACCAAACCGGCGACGGGATCGCAGACTAAACCGAGGATACATTTAAGGGTAACGGCAACAGCGTGGGAAATCATTTCGGGACTGCCGCCTAAAAGCTCTACAATACAAGCGGCAGCCATTGCCGAGGCTGTACCGCATTCGGCCTGACAGCCCCCCGAAGCTCCTGCAATGGATGCCTTATTTGCGATAACCATACCCACCGCCCCTGCGGTAAATAAGGACAGCACTGCTTTGTTCCGCGGTACTCCGCGGACACGCAGCAGGGCGCCCAAGGCTCCGGGCAGTATACCGCAGGAACCGGCGGTCGGTGCGGCAACAATTTTACCCATCGCGGCGTTAATTTCCGAAACAGCCATAGCCATTTGGATTGCATTTGACAGTAAATCTCCGCAGAGGTGGCTGCCCGATTCAATCGTCTGTTTGAGCCGGTACGCATCGCCGCCGGTCAATCCGCTGGTAGAGCGGACGCCTTCCGCGCTGCCTTTTTCAATCGATTCGAGCATGACAGAGAGATTTTCTTCCATCTTTTCTATAAGTTCATGTTCAGGCTTTTCCATTTGAGCGGCTTGATCTTCCAACACTATCTGCCAGACCGGTTTATGCAGCCGCTCCGATGCGGTACACAGCTCGCTTATTGATTCATAATTCAGCATACCGCACCTCCCTAATACGGATGAATAAAAATAACCTTGGTAACGCCCGGTACGGCTTCGATAGATTGCTTGAGATTTCCTTCCAGCGATCGTCCGTCAACCTGCAAGGACATAATTGCGGTGCCGCCCTTTTTGTCGCGCGCAAGATTGAACGCATAGACATTTAATTTGTGCTGCGCCATAAGCGCGGTAACCGCGGCAATCATACCCGGAACATCATCATGTACCACAATCACCGTCGGCGACTGGCCGGTGATTTTTACCTCCATACCGTCAATTTTTGTAATGACAATATTCCCTCCTCCCACGGAGGAACCTTGGATACGGGCTGTTGTACCCTCCGCATTACGCAGGGTAATTTCCGCAGTATTCGGATGTGCATCAGGTATGACAGCCGGTTCAAACACGAGTGCAAGGCCGGTTTCTTCCGCTATCTGCAAGCTGTACCTAATGCGTTCATCATCGGGCTGCATCCCCATGATGCCGGCTGCAAGGGCGCGGTCGGTTCCGTGTCCCTTATAGGTTTGTGCAAAGGAACCGTGCAGCTTGATATGTGCCGCTGCCGGAGGTGAACCGAGTAACAGCCTACTCATAAGCCCTATCCGCACCGCACCGGCCGTATGCGAACTTGAAGGGCCGATCATAACGGGGCCGATTATATCAAATACATTCATAAGAACCATTCCTCACCGTATTATACCCTGAATGTGCGGTTAAGGAAATAACTGTTCCGGTTTTCGGGGATTATCCGCAATGAATAAAAGGCTCAGTCTTCTTTTTCAAGTTCGCACACAATCTTTTCTATGTTTTCATTCCGCCGGGTCTGATCATAATGGTGAATATACTGATGGTGCCAATGAACACTGTTGATATTGTTATCCGGGCGAATACTGGTATATGTTTTATCTACCACGTTTGCAGCTTCAGACCACTGCCATATTGTTTTCAGTATTTTGATCTGTTGTACCGGCTTCTGTTTTTGATAATAGCCGAGTCCATATAAGTGAAAAACATCTTCTACAAAATAAACGGTATATTGTCCTGCATAATAAATACCTTCATCGAACGCCCGCTGATAATATTTAATAACTTCACTCATTGTTGAGGCACTGCATACATATTTATAATACTCAAGCCGCCCGCGGAACCAGTAAAAATGAAAGAGGCCGCAGTTTCCTCCTAACTCTTGTTTTATTTGTTCGGCATAGCACTGCTCAAGCTCCATATCAATAGCGGTATTGTGCGGTTTGTTTTTATAATCTTGATAATGCTGATGATATAGATGTTCAACAAATGATTTTGAACGTTTTTCTATCTGCCATATATTTTCTTGTAAGAATTCATATTTTCTTAAAGCCGCTACGGTTGCTGCATTTTTTTGTTCACTGTACCAAAAATAGTCAGGATATGCGATAAACGGCCTCCTCCACATGCAGACTGCTGTTTTCGAATATATGGACACTTTTTCAAAATGTTGGTGCAGTAAATACTCAAACCCGGTACGGGGGACGTGAGTCCGCTTCCATACTTCGGCTTTGTAATAGTCATACGTGTTAATTCCTGCAACTATATCGGAAACCAGTGTATCTATACGATCGCCTAAAAAGGGTTTCAGTGCTTTTATAACATTACACAAGAGATAGTAATTAAAATAGTGCTGTCTGTACTCTTGCACCGCAGAAGACGGAATATCTAAAAAATATTTTTCCGGTTCGGCGCACAGTATTTCTTTAAGAACGTAGGCAGATGATGAAGGATAATCTTTCAAGCGGGAACCTTTCTTTTTTGTATCAGTAAGCTGTGCTAATTTTTCCAATGCAGAGCCGATCTTTTTGCCGTTCTTTTTTACTGCTTGTTTAAGGGTATTATGCGCATGTGCCATGCTCGGCTTATAGCTGCCATCATCGTCATGGTATTTAAAATATTTTCTTGTAAAAAGTTTTATACGCACCCATTTACGCCGGTCTTCTTTCTCCAGTACCGCTTTACCCGATGAGTTCATGTTTTCAGGATTAACTGTTTCCGCCGCTATATACGACATGAGTGTGTATTCAATAATTTGAGATTGTGTAAGCGTAAAAGGGATAAGGGTACTGATATTATTCCGCAGCAGACTGAAAAAACCGTATATGAAGATATAAAACTCCGCGGCGGTTGTATGCATAAAAGGATTTTGCGCTACTAATCCCTCATATTTATATGTATCCAAGATATGTTGAGCATGATAGACATCTTCTTCAAACCCGAGGATGTCTTTTATTACGGTAATAAAAGTATTTCCGGAAAAATGTGTCCGGGTTCGGTCAAGCAGCCGATTACAATCCCATTTATTTGCCGGCGGTGCATACCCACTATTTCCGCTCCATTTGTACTCTGATGTATCTTTTGGAAGGTCTTTAAGCTTGAGCATTTCATCCTTGTATAAAGAATCGAGTATTCCGCACCAAACCCAATGCCTTGAAGATGGAGAAGTATATGTCTCATCAGGTTTTATACAATATTTTGTATTGAGGTTCTGTTGTACGTCTTTTAGTTTTTCAGTAAGAGCCGTGTGTGCATTTTTATTGAAATATGGAATCTGATTTGTATTATCACCATATAATTCGAGCTGTTTCAATAATATTTCAAGCGATCCTGTAAATCCTCCATACTCATAGATGCCTTGCAGCTGACTGATAAAATCGCAATAAGCAGAAGAGTATTTTTTATTCAGCGCATTCTGATGCAAAATAGTGCCTTTCGATTTAAGAGCTTCCGGGATTGTTAATGCCTCATCAGCTATTAATGTTTTTAAGAATGTAAACCATGCGGTTGTACCGGCAGCAGCTTCGGTATCATAGTCTTTTATCTTTGTACTCATTTCGGTCATTACTGAATGGAGTGCTTGCCCGAGACGTTTTTGACTCTCTGGTAAAGTGCTGACTGTATCATAGCTTGTAGCTTCAGCTATTTTGTGTATAACCGTATCAAGTTCTTGAGGTTCCCTTACGAATGCTGTATCGGTAATATCAGAATGTAATTCGGAGATCAGAATAGCGGCAAGCCCCTTTATAAAGTGCAGCATAAAGTCAGTTGCTGCGGCGGGATCGGTTACGCGCAACTGATAAAACATCCCCGCAGAACCTTCACGTTTAAATGAATCAAAGACACTATTGGAACACGGTGCAAACGCATCTTCGAGGATACGCATACATTGCGGTGCACGGAATATTTCGATCGCATCCCCAAAAGCATCATTACGAACTCTATGCGGATATATATCATTATCAAAATAGTCTTTGCTATATTGACAGCGCAATAAGACTGTTTGCCATTTTCTTTCGGCGGCTTTTTTGCCTTTCGCTTCTTCGTAGCGAATAATTTTTGTACAGATGATTTTATAAAAATCAGTCAGCCAATAGATTAGGCGCGTCCATTCATCATAGTCTGTAAAATAATCATTCTGAAATTCATTCCGCGCTTTTGTAAGATCACTGGGATTATCGAGCAGTGCATTCACCTTATTGCAATAGTCCGTAAGATGTCTCCACGGTAGACGGATCAAAGGACAGAACTCCTCGGCTAATTTTAAAAGTTCTGCGCGTCCTTCCTCCGGTCTATGCTGCTCCAACCGTAGGAGCAGCAGTGAAGCAAAACTAAAGAACACTTGTTTTGTAAAATATTTTTCGCTCAATGATTCAGGCAGCTCAGCATACTCATGTGAAGAAAGCAAATGAATCCAGTCCGTTGCGGTCGTTTCACCATCACTGACGGCTCCGTTGGAATTGGTGCAGTACGAAAAACCTTTCCGGCTGTCTTGAAAGAATTTTTTTATGTTGGAATCATTCTGTCCGGCAGCAAAAAGCGATTGTCCGCCGGGGATCATCAACCGTACACACTTTTCAACGATATCCCGCACCCGGCGTTCAAACTGTACATACCCTTCTCTATTCGTCTTTCTGTCATTACCCGATATGAGATTTTGATATGTCGTAGCCGATTCGTCTTTTTTAAGCGGAACAAAATCGGTATCCTTTATCAGAACCTGTCCGATTGTATCCGCCTCCATCTTTGCTATTTGCTCGATACGGATATTGCCCGTTTCATTTTCCACTGTCTTTTTCATAACTCCACTCATACCGCAATTTTACCCTAAGGTCTATGGGGGATTTTGCTATCATTTTTTTTCAAAGTGCTGTCTGGTAAAAGTGATAATAAAGTCCCCTTTTGAAATGCTGCTCTTTCTTGCAATATTATTTGATCAAATCGAAAAACACAGGAGGCTTTTTTTATGCAAAGAGACGAATTACGTTCAGTTTTGAAATCGGTATTTCGAAATAACGGTTATTTACAGCCGCAGATGAAAAAAATCTTACGCAGTTATGGGTTTGTTATTGAAGACAAGGGGCGGCGTAAGCATATCCTGCTTATTTATAAACCGCAGGATATAAAATTTTCATTATCGCGTACCCCAAGTGACAAACGGGCAGGGCTTCAAATAGTAAGCAACATAATGAATGCTATTAGCCGTGAATCAGTTGATATGAGAACCTCTAAAAACTGAAGTTTTTAGAGGTTCTCTAATGTATAACCGTATAGGATGGATGTATGTATTGCAATAAAAAACTTACCGTCAATTTTCATTTTGAACCGCGGTGTAATATGCACTGCTGCTATTGTTTTGCACCGCCGGGTAAAGTGCTTTCATATAAACAGCACTGTACTGTTATCCGAAAGCTTGCAGATTCACATCTCTTTAACAGAATAAATTTTGTAGGCGGAGAGCCGACCGTATCTTCGCTGCTGCTTCCGCTTATCAAGACAGCTCATCATGCAGGATTCGACTGCTCTATTGTAACAAACGGGTTTAATCTCATTCATCATCCTCAACAATATGAAAATCTGTATCCGTATCTGTCGTGCATCGGTATTAGTGTTGATTCTTTACGCGAAAGCACCAATGCAGCAATAGGCAGACGCTGTAACTGTCAGGTTATTACCAAAACCGAATACGAACACCTTTGCTCCACAATAAAATCCCGCGGGATTGCATTAAAGATTAATACGGTAGTCAGTAAACTGAATGTGGATGAAGATTTTACCGGCTTTTATGATACCGTACAGCCTGATAGGATAAAACTGTTCCAAGTACTGCGGCCGAACACGTGCGTGAAGCATCATTACAATAACCTCATGATTGCAAAAACTGACTTTGAAGCTTTTGTGCTGCGGCATAAAACAGCCGGTCGCTTTAGTAAACGCATTGTTGCAGAGGATAATGCAGCCATGACAAACGCATACTATATGCTTGACAGCGAATGCCGGTTCATCGACAATAAAACCAATGCCCAAAGTCCATCGATTGCGGAAATCGGAATGACCGTAGAAAAGGCATTAACGTATATTGAAGTAGATGCTGCAAAATATCAGGCACGGTACAGTGCTTGAAAAAAGATTTGTACCGGATATGCAGAAAAAACTGGAGCAGAATTTAACTGCCGCTGCTTATAGTGAATACAAAAACATTTTCCAACAACTGGGCTCCGTTCCAATTACAGCGGTAGAGAATGCACAACAAAAATGTGTCGCGGTATATGAAGAGCAAAAAGGTGAAAGAGTGTAACTCCAGAGCAAACCCATCATAAGTATTCCCGATATTTCCGAGCTGCTTTAGAGCTGTCGTGGATTCTGACAAGCTTTCTGTTTGTATCGCATATACCGTAAACGGTTTTTATAACGGCAGCAACGTATGCAGATGGCCCAAGGGTATAGAGGGGTAACTCTGCTCCGTTTCGGGGTTTACTGCTTTTGTTGATATCCGTCTTGTTTTGTGCTATAGCCAATACTAACCACCGTTTCAAAAGGAGTTTTTAGCATCTAATCAGTATCATTTGTATTGCTTAAAAACACTGACGAGTTTGTTTTACAAACAGGAAAAGGTTTAAGGCTAGAGGGCGATTATCCGCGCGTCTTGCCGACACTTTAAGCGGTTCCCTTTTAGGTACGGGTGCCGGTGTATTTTTACCGTTTATTATCGCTGCCGTGTTAAAAACCGCTATGGGTGCGTCTACCGTTGCAATGATTACAACTTCTGCTATGGTGGCTCCGCTGATGCCTGCCTTGGGATTTACGGCACCGCTTGCACGGGTATTGATCATTATGGCGATAGGAGCCGGTTCTATGACCGTATCTCATGCAAATGATTCATATTTTTGGGTAGTTTCACAGTTCTCTGATATGAATACCAAAACGGCGTATAAGTGTCAAACAGGTATGACGGCAGTAATGGGAATTACGGCAATTATCACTGTGTATATTGCTTCTCTCATCTTTATCCGTTAAACAGTACATGGCGGTTTTAGTATGAAATTTCTCTGTGCTTCAGATTCTTTTAAAGGCAGTATATCCTCAAAACGTATTTGTGAATTATTTGAACAGGCAGCATACGGCATTTTCCCCGGCTGTGAAGTAACCGGCATTCCTATTGCGGACGGCGGTGAAGGAACGGTAGAAGCTGTACTACAGATAACCGGCGGGCGGTATGAAACCGTCCGTGTAGCCGGTCCTTTAATGGAACCGGTAGATGCGGTATACGGTATATTTGACGGCAACTGTGCCATTATTGAAATGGCCGCTGCATCCGGTTTGCCGTTGGTGCCGCCGGCTCAACGTAATCCGTTATATACTACTTCGTACGGAACGGGGGAACTGATACGGGATGCACTTGAAAAAGGCTGCCGCACCCTATATATCAGTCTCGGCGGCAGTGCTACCAATGACGGCGGTATGGGGGCACTTCGTGCACTGGGAGTACGGTTCTTGGATAAAACGGGGCAGCCTTTAGCCGGTACCGGATCAGACCTGATACGTGCGGCAGCCATCGATACCGCTGCTCTGCATCCGGCCATTGCTGAATGTGATATTAGGATTCTCTGCGATGTTACTAATCCGCTTACCGGTCAGAACGGTGCGGTCTATACGTTCGGTAAACAAAAAGGTGCTACACCTGAAATACTAGAACAGCTTGAATGCGGTATGTGCAGCTATGCGAGGCTGCTGCAAACGGCGGCAGGCATTAATGCTGATAGTATTCCCGGAGCAGGAGCGGCAGGAGGTTTAGGTGCTGCCCTCCATATTTTTCTGAATGCACCGTTACAATCGGGCATCGAAACTATTCTTGATCTTGTGCAGTTTAACCGGCTGCTTGACGGGGTTGATCTCGTCGTAACCGGCGAAGGCTGTGCAGACCGGCAATCTATCTTGGGGAAAGTTCCGAGCGGTATCGGCAAACGCTGTAAGGCACGGAATATACCCGCGGTAATGATTACCGGTGCTATCGGTGAAGGAGCCGAACTCCTCTATGAATACGGTATAGAAAGTATTATGCCGCTGGTAGCTTCGCCGATGGATTTACCGGAGGCTTTGGAGCGGGCGGAAGAATTGTATATCAATGCTGCAACCCGTTTGCTCCGCCTGATACAAACCGGCATGAAGATAAAACCGGCGGAAATTCCGCAGGTTGAAAAATAATTCTTGATATTCGAACAGCAACGCCGAAACTCGGCTATCAATCCCCGTACAATTTTTATATAATTGCCCTGCTCCGAAACGGAAGTTTTAGAACAGGGGTAATAGAGAGATGCTCAAATGTAATCTTGTAAGCTCATGTGTTATCAGCATAAAGAGAGATAACTATCTATCGTAATTAGGATTGCTATTGACAGCATGATTTTCATAATGGTGAGGAGATTTTATGGAAAGCATAAAGAAAAATATTTTAGGGATATTCGTATGTGCAGGAATTACCGCACCTGCATGGTTTTTGGGGAAAATGGTTCCTATCGCGGGTGCACCGGTAATAGCCCTACTCATCGGTATGGTATGTACGCTTTTATGGAAAGATAAGGGCAGGGCTGCGGCTGGGATTACCTTTGTTTCAAAAAAAGTATTGCAGTGGGCGGTTATTCTTTTGGGTGCAGGGTTGAATTATATGGTTGTCCTGAAAACCGGTATGCAGTCGCTGCCGATTATTGTATGTACAATAGCAGCCTCCCTTCTAACGGCATTTGTACTTTATAAAGCGGCAGCTGTGCAAAAAAATACTGCGGTGCTCATAGGTGTAGGCTCATCTATTTGCGGAGGGTCGGCAGTAGCCGCGGCCGCTTCCGTTATTGAAGCGGATTCCGAAGAGGCGGCACAGTCAATTTCCGTTATTTTCTTTTTTAATGTACTTGCCGCTCTTATATTTCCTACACTCGGACATATATTGGGATTTAGCACCGTATCGGGAGAAGCATTCGGCATTTTTGCAGGTACGGCAGTAAACGACACCTCGTCCGTAACTGCTGCTGCGGCGGTATGGGATAGTATGTGGAATTTAGGTACGCAAACTTTGGATAAGGCGGTAACGGTCAAACTGACGCGGACACTGGCTATCATTCCCATTACTTTTATTCTTGCTTTTTTTCACTTACGGGATTTGAAAAAAAACGGCACCGGTGAAAAAAAAATGCAAATATGGAATATATTTCCTGTTTTTATCCTCTATTTTATCGGACTTTCGGTTGTTACTACCGTATTATCACATTTTGGAGTGCCGCCGGCTACTTTCGCACCTCTAAAAACCTTGAGCAAAGTTTTTATTACCGCAGCAATGGCAGGGGTCGGTCTTAACAGTAATATTATAAAGCTGGTTAAAACAGGCGGCAAACCGCTTCTTCTGGGAGCAGGCTGTTGGATAGTCATCACTGCGGTGAGTTTGATTATGCAGCGGATAATGGGGCTGTGGTAAAAGAGCAGCCGGCATCTAAGCGATTCACGGAAATGGCATTTTTTAGCGGCTCCTTTGTATTTGAAAAAATTAAGGATATAACCATGCCATCTTGAATAGCAATCTTCGCTGCTCATCTCGGCAGAATGTGTTGTCTAGCACGGTCAGGTGATGTACCCTGCTAGACAAGTCTGTCTGTATGCTACTTTACTATGCCGAGAAATTTCCGTTCGCTGTCAATCGCTTTATAAGTGGTGTATCCGCCTGAAAGATTAACCGTATCGGTAAAGCCGTTTTGCCGCAGTACTCTATCTGCCAAATAACCGCGCAATCCCAAACCGCAAAGCACCACAATAGGACGGTTTAGGGGCAGCTCGCCTAATCGTTCTCTGAGCTCAGTGTGGGGAATATTGATAGCATCAGGTACAGAACCGAGTGAAAATTCATCCGGTGTCCGCACATCCAAAAAGACTGCATTGTTTTCCTTATAGTGAGGAATATCATGCCATGAAATAATATGAGAAAGGCCGTCTCTGTCGTTTTCTGCAACAAAGCCGAGCATATTAATCGGATCTTTTGCAGAGGCAAAGGGCGGCGCATAAGCGTGCTCAAATTCAGCTAAATCGGAAATTGTTCCTTGTTTTTTAATATATGCCGCAAGAACATCTATCCGCTTATCAACACCCTTCATGCCGACTGCTTGTGCTCCCCATAGCCGCCCGTTTTCAGGGTTGTAGAGTATTTTGAGAGAAATTGCAGCTGCATCAGGGTAATACCCTGCGTGGTGCACGGTGTGGGTAACCGCTTGTTTGTACGGAACACCGGCATTCTTTAAGGCTTTTTCTCCAAGGCCGGTTGAGGCAGCCGTATAGTCAAAAACCTGTGCAATGCTGGTACCTATTGTTCCGTTATACACTTTCTTATGCCCGTACACGATATTATCGGCACAAATGCGGGCCTGCTTATTTGCCGGGCCTGCAAGAGGTATCGTTACGGAGCTGTCAAAAAAAGGACTTTTAAACGCGATTGCATCCCCAATAGCGTAAATATCTTTTTCCGAAGTTGCAAAATAGTGATCAACCGTAATTGATCCGTTAGGGGCAAGCGCAATACCGCAGTCTTTTGCCAGCTTTGTATCCGGGCGGACACCGATTGAAAGAATAACGGCATCACAGGCGACTTCCGTACCGGATTGCAAACAGACAGCCATTTTTCCGCTGCGGCGTTCAAATGATTTTACTCCGTCTTTTAGGTAAAGATTAACCCCTTTGCTACGGATATGTGTTTGTACCAGCGCCGCCATATCATAGTCAATTACATTCATTACCTGATCAAGGGCTTCAATAATCGAAACCTGTATACCGCGCCGGTGAAGATTTTCAGCCATTTCAAGTCCGATAAATCCTCCGCCGACAACAACAACCTGCTTCGTTGCCGGCTCATCTATCTTTTCTTTAATTGCATCAATGTCGCTCACCGACCGCAAGGTATAAATTGCTGGATCATCAATTCCGGGGATGGGAGGCCGCACAGGCGAGGCACCCGGACTCAGTACCAGTTTGTCATAGTGCTCGGTATGCACGGCACCGGTGCTTAAATCGGTAACCGTTACGGTTTTTTGCTCAGGGTTGATAGCCGTTACCTCATGACAGACCTTTGCCGTAATACGGAGCCAGCCGTATAATTTTTCCGGCGTCATTACAAAAAGCTCTGCGCGGTTTTCAATCACCCCGCCTGCATAATAGGGAAGGCCGCAATTTGCAAAGCTGATATGACTGCCTCGCTCAAATATCGTAATATCAGCAGATTCGTCCAAGCGGCGTAAACGGGCAGCAACTCCTGCTCCTCCTGCTACACCGCCGATAACAATATACTTATTCATATCTTTCTCCTTAGTGCTTGTTAAATGCTATGATAGAAAACGTAGTCATTACCATAGTCAATGCTTCTATTTGTGTATTCATAAAAACAGTAATGATTATTAGTATTAATTATAATGTATAAGCAGGAAAAAGCAAGAGGATATTTTATCGTATTTTATGCGGCGGCCTTAACTGCTTTACGGTACCCGGTTAAATAATCAATAAACGAGCCAACTGAGAGGATTGCTGCAATCACATAAAGTATTTTATTCGCGGTTATCAGATAACCAATCAGACCGTGGCCGGCGGCGGATAGTGCAATGAGCAGCTCAATAAAGAGGGTGAATCCTTCTGCAAAAATATAGCAGACGGTCTTTAGCTTTCCTCCTTTTTTAGCTGCGATGGTGATGCCGTTACCCCGTGCAAGCATCCGTAAAAACAAAATGCTCATCTCACGGTATAAAATAATCATAAAAATCAGCAAGGGAACATAGCCGGACATCGTAAAGGCAAGCAGTACCGTTATATTCGCAATAACATCGGCAAAGGGATCGAATAGTTTACCAAAATCACTGACCTGTTTATACTTACGCGCAAAAAAACCGTCTAAAAAATCGGTAAACTCCATATATATAAAGAGCGGAATAACAATAGTAAGGGCTGTTTGGTGAGCCATACCGGTGTAGCGGGGCAAATAATAAATCAACATAAAAAGAGGAGCTGTAAAAATTCTGCTGGCAGTAAAAAAATTTGCTATATTCATACTGCAAGTATCCATCATCAGCGGAACTTTGTCAAATAGGCTCCGCTCCGATACCGGGGACATTTTCTTTACTGCCGCTTTTTTTTGCCGATAGTGTAGATATGAATATTATTACCTACCACGCAGCCGATTCGGAATTTCTGCAACACGATACGCTTTTATCGCAGCCGGCGCGGGTGTTTAGAACACAAAAAGTACAGACACGGCGTCCGGTACGTCATACCGCCGCCGCAGCCGATATGCGGAGCCTATTTGCTGAGGAGTATAATACGAACTTCCAGCGCAACAAGAGTAAACAAGCTCCGCGGCTTCCCCGGTTTTCGCTTTCCGATACCGCCCTTTTGCGGCTGATGCTGATTTTCGCTGCTTTTTATGCGCTGATGGCATATCCGGTATTCCGTACCCCAGCCGGATCCTATTCAATAAAGCCAATGCACTTTGCGACCGAACCGGCTTTTACCCGTGCCATGCATTCCTATGTTTTTCCCGAACAAGATATTTTTGAGCAGGAAGCAGCCGGAACAATCATACCTGACTATGTTTCGCGTGTTACCTTCAAAGAGTATACGGTCAAAAAAGGAGAAACCATCAGCGGCATTGCTTCCCGTGCGGGATTACGGAATTTCGGTACGCTCCTTTCGGTCAATAATATTGATAATGCCCGCCGGATCAGTGCGGGGCAGGTACTACAGATACCGTCAGCAGACGGACTGCTGCATACAGTCAAAAAAAATGAAACACTTGCAAGCATTGCGGCTGCCCATAATGTAAGTGTTACGGCATTGCTCGACACGAATGACTTAACTCAGGAAGTCTTAACCGTCGGACAAAAGCTATTTATACCCGGCGCTGCCCTGTCAGCATTTGAATTACGCAAAGCGCTCGGGGAACTTTTTATTTATCCCATTCACGGACGGCTTACCTCGCCGTTTGGGTACCGGAAAGACCCGTTTACCGGTGCAAAAAGTTTTCATTCGGGTATTGACCTTGCAGCTCCCACTGGTACACCGGTAAAAGCAACCCTCGACGGCCGTGTTGTAGAAACAGGCTTTAACCGTATTTTCGGCAACTATGTGATTATCAGTCATGACAGGGGCTATCAATCCTTATATGGACATTTGCATAGCGTCAGTGCAAAGCGGGGGCAATATGTCGGGCAAGGTGCGGTAATCGGAACGGTCGGTAATACCGGCTATTCCACCGGGCCGCATCTTCATTTATCCATCTATAAAAACGGCAATATGATTAACCCTTTTTCGGTTTTGAAATAATGTCCGCTCATCTCCATGGGTAACGTTTTTTTGGTAATTTTGTTTGGTTTTGCATAAGGAGGATAGTGTGAAACGAACCTTTTTCATTTTATGTACCTGCATCTGTGTACATACAATTCTGTTTGCTTATAATCCGCCGGCGGGAGGAGAGTCCGCACATACGTTCTTTTCTCCCGACTTATTAGGCGGGCAGGTAAGTGTAACAGGGGGGCCGTTCGGTGATACCGCCCCTGCCGCTGCGGCAGCAAACCCTGCCGTTTCTGCCTATGAGCAGCGTATTATTTTTGATCTTTCGTATGCGCTGTTAGCCGGTTTTAATAAATATCCGCTGGGCGATAAGGGGGTAAAAGGTCATTTGGCTAACCTTGACTTTTTATATCCTGCGCGCTGGGGTGTTATTGCAACTGATGTTCACTTTTTTTACTCAGCTTTTCCCTCACTGCCGTGGGGCAGCGCCGGTTCATTGCGGTTCTCATATTCAAAAGATTTAACGGAAAAGCTTGCGATCGGTACCGGATTGTATGGAATTTTCGGCAGCGGTTGGGGACTCGGTGCAGATATCGGTATCTTATACCGGTTCGGCGATCTCGGCGTTGCAAAAGATTCAAAGCTCGGTTTTTCACTTACCGGAATGGGTAAGCCGTACAATCCTAAGCTGAGCGGTGTAAAAGGGACACAGAAGGTTTCAGGCTTTCCGGCACTGTTTACCCCTCGTGTCGGTTTTGCAACGACTTTTGTAGCCGTTAAAAACTTTAAACTCGGTATGAATTTTGATCTTTCTCTACCGACTTTCCAAAATCTGGTGTTTGATACCGGCCTACACATGATGTTCGGTGAAATGGTTACCTTTAAAACCGGATGGAACTTTAATCTTGTCGAAACCTTACACCGGCGTCAAACCTATATTCCTTCATTTGGGCTTGCCGTTGCAATCAAAATCAACTCAAAAGATAAAAGCGAATCGAATGTATGGGAACAAAGCGATATTACTCCGCAATTCGGCGTTAAACCCTTTTACAATAATATCTGGGCCTTCGGTGCGGGGGTGAATGTACGGGTCGGCAGAACGGATACGGCAGCTCCCGTCATCTCAGTTACCTACCCTGAAACACAGTATATTTCTCCCAATAGCGACGGCACACAGGATGTGCTGGAATTGCCGCTTTCCATTACCGATCAGCGCTATGTGGTGGCATGGGAGTGCAGTATTGAAAACGAAAACGGTGAAGTGGTGCGCACTATTGCCAACAAACAAGCCCTGCAGCAGCTGGACAGCGGTAAATCGTTTTGGGCCTTGCTTACCCGCGTAAAAGAAGGGGTTGAGGTACCGGAGCAGCTCCGCTGGGACGGTATGCTTGATTCAGGTTCGGTTGCTCCCGACGGTACGTATTATTTCACTATTACCGCTTCCGACGATAATAAAAATACCGCTAAAACGGAGCGTTATGCAGTCGTTGTGGATAATACTGCCCCGGTCATTAGCCTTACACCGCCTACCGGGCAGAATGCATTGATCTTTAGCCCCGACGGCGACGGCAACAAAGACAACTTCTTGATAAAACAAAACGGTTCTGTTGAAGATGAGTGGAGAGCCGAGGTAATCAATACCGCACAGCAAACCGTCCGTACCGCTAAAACGAAAAACAGAGCGCCGGCAGATTTTGTCTGGGATGGAAAAACCGATTCCGGTGATTTTACTGCCGACGGTATCTATACCTACCGTATTTCAGCAACCGACCGTGCAGGAAATACGGCGGCTGCCTCGGTTCAAAATATCATCGTAGATACAGTTAAGCCGTCCGTCGCAATTTCGATTAATACCAATGCCTTCTCTCCGAACGGTGACGGAGTAAAAGATACGATTACGCTGCTGCCCGCAATTCCGGTACAAACAGGCTTGCAGGAGTGGAAAATTGACATTCAGAATACACAGGGCGCATCACTGCATACGGTAACGGGCGATACTGTCGGCTCAATCAGCTTTGACGGAAAGGATAAAAACGGAAAGCTCTTACCTGAAGGGAATTACCGCGCAGTGCTTTCCGCACGGTATAGTAACGGGTATGCTCCAAGTGAAACCTCTCCGGTATTTACCCTCGATATTACGGCGCCTAAGGGAAGCGCGAAAGGCTCAACCGCTATCTTCTCACCCGACGGCGACGGAGCCCTTGATACGGTTGCCTTTAGCCAGCAAATCAGTGCCGGTGATACATGGAATGCAGAAATCTATGCGCTTGATTCTGACGGTGCTATCAGCGGGAAACCCATCCGCAGCTTTGCCGTAACAAAAGATAACAGTGCGGGCTTTGCTTGGGACGGCCGTACCAATGCGGGTACCCTTGCCGCTGCCGGTAAATACGGATACCGCTTGGTCGGAAAAGACGATGCGGGAAATACCGGGTATTCGGTACCCGCCGGTGTGGAACTCAATACCGAAAAGGCTGACGTCATTCTTTCTGCAAATATGCTTGCCTTTTCACCCAATAAGGACGGGGTGCAGGACAGTATTGTCTTTACGCCGACGATGAAATCCAGTACAGCTGTCGATTCTTATACCTTCGGTATTTATGATCCGGCCGGCACAGCAGTAAAAACCCTGACGGGCAGCGGTACGCCTCCTGCCTCAATCAACTGGGACGGTACCGCCGATTCCGGAGATCAAAAGGGAAATCTCTGTGCAGATGGTGTCTATTCGGCAAGCATTGACGTTGTTTTGAAGAACGGGCAGTCGGCAAAATCTGCCGTAAGAGGTATTACCCTGGATACACAGTATCCTGTAATGGAAATTTCCGTACCGTACACGGTATTCTCAACCGATGCGGCTGCCTCCCGCCCGAATCTTCCGGTAAGCCAAAAAGGTTCGCATGAAAATCTGTGGACAGGTACCGTTACCGCGGCAGATAATAAGACTGTGCGCACCTTCAAATGGGAAGGGGAGCCGCTTGATTTTACATGGGATGGTACCGATGATTCGGGAAATAAAGTTTCTGACGGCACATACCGCTACAGCATTGCCGCCCAAGACGAGGCCGGTAATAAGACTTCCCGGTTTGTTGAAAAAATTGTTATCGATTCCCGTGTACCCAAGGCCTATATTACCGCTGAATTAGCGGCAATTTCTCCGAACGGCGACGGTGTAAAAGATGTTCAGAATCTGACCGTCCACACTACATTGAAGGACGGATTGGCAGAGTGGGCTGTTTCCATTAAGTCTGCTGAAAGCAGCGATTCGGTACCAGTTAAAGTTTGGTCTGCAGCAAAAGGGGATACTCTTGCGCCTTTGATGCAGTGGAACGGAAAATCCGATGCCGGCAAAATTGAAAACGGCACCTTTATAGCGGAGCTTTATTTGCGCTACACAAAAGGTGATGAATTAACGGTAAGCAGTGCCCCCTTTGTTTCTTCGACAAAAGCGCCGGAGCTTGGGGTAAAACTGCTGCCTAAGTATTTTAGCCCCGATAATGACGGAAATGAGGATGAGCTGTTTATCAATTTATTTGCTAAGTCGGACACTCAGTTTAAACAATGGTCGTTTGAAATCCGCGAACCGGAAGATACGGGTAATAAACTCTTTTGGAGTACCGGCGGTAAGGATAAAATAACCGAGCAGATTATTTGGGACGGCCGTTCATTAAAAGGTGAGACGGTGCAGTCTGCAACGGACTATCCCTATACCTTTACCGTAACCGATGAGATTGGATTAACATCGGTTGTAAAAGGATATATCCCGATTGATGTCTTGGTTATCCGGGATGGGGATAAGCTGAAAATCGCAGTTCCTTCTATTATCTTTAGAAAGAATGCTGCTGATTTTGAAGGACTCGATAAGGCTGTTGTAGACAAGAACATCAAGGTGCTCACCCGTATTGCGGAAATCCTTAACAAATTCCCTGAATACAAAATTCAGGTTGAAGGACACGCCAATAATACGAGCGGTACCGAACGGGAAGAGCGGGAAGACCTTATCCCCCTGTCTACTGCCCGCGCTGATGCCGTACGGAAATTCTTGATTGAAAAGGGTGTCTTCCGCGGACGCTTATCGGCTGTGGGTATCGGCGGTACAAAACCGATTGCCTCGCTTTCCGACCGGGATAACTGGTGGAAAAACCGCCGCGTTGAATTTATATTAATTAAGTAGTTGCTGTAACGCGATAAAAAAGCTGTCCGAATTCGGACAGCTTTTTTTGCAGAAGATACGGTTTTTGTATGCCTACTATACTGTATTGACTACCGTACCAAGCCTAATGCCTTACCCCCACTCCTCCTCAATCCAAGTATTAGGTGTGTCTTCGTCTATCTCATCCCCGAAGACTGCCCCGATGAGCACTATTTTCTTTCCGCTCATCCGGTAGGGTTCGGCATAGCCCTTTTCTTTGATCTGGTTAAGAGCATCCTGTGCTGTGCCGCTTCCCATCAGCTTAAACTCAAACACGTAGATAGTGTTAGGCGTGTGTACCACCGCATCTGCACGTCCGCGGGAGCTGACTACCTCCGTTTGAGTAAACTGCCCCATCATCGTAAACAGCACATAAAATGCTACCTGATAATCCCGCTCCCGCAGCTTCACGTTGTCCTTTGCAGCAAAGCTATACGGTAAACCCGCACACGAGACATACAGCCGCTCCATAAACCCCGCCGCATTTCCCGTTTCAATATCCCGTATAAAGTTGCTGATAAACAAACCGCTTTGGTCTTTCTGAATTGCCGTGTACGCAGGCACTAAGTTATCTAAAAAGCCGTATTTTACCTCAGCATTGGGAAAGCCCAGTTTGTACAGTCTAAACCGCTCATCAAAGGATTTTATCGTTAAATACCCTGACTGAAACAGTATCGGTACGGGGTTCTGCATATCGGGACGGTAGTCCTGTAAGGCACTTTCACTCATCTCCGCTTCTTCAAGCAGTTCCCGCACATCTCCGCTTTGCTGCTGCAAACTTTTTACCAGAAAGGTCGGAGTACCGGTAGAAAACCAGTAGCTGCCGAATTCACGTTTGGCAAAGGCATTCAGTAAGCTGAACGGATTATACATCCCTTCTTTATCAGGGTGAAAATGATAGCCGTCATACCACTGCTTTAATCTCGCAAGGGTTTCGTCATAGGTTAACCCTTGCCGCTCTCCTAAGGCCTGTATTTCAGGCTGAAAACACTCTTTCAGTTCCGTTTCGGTAATGCCGCAGATACCGGCATAGTCTTCTTCAAGGGAAATATCGCGCAGGTTATTTAAATCGCTGAAAATACTCACCTTGCTGAACTTGGTAACTCCGGTCAAAAAGGCAAAGCGCAGGTACTCATCACTCGACTTTATCACGCCGTAAAACCCTTTTAGTATCTTGCGGTAGGTTTCGTTCAGTTCAGGATCGTCGTGCATGGTTTCAAGTAACGGCTTATCATACTCGTCTACCAGCACTACCATCTGCTTACCGGTTTTGTTGTATATACACTCAATGATTTCTTTAAAACGGCCTTCAGGCGATTATTCTTGTTTTTGTACAGCAAACTGTTCTTCCCATTTCCGTAAATGAGCATCCAAAAGATCATGTAAACTCTGTGTGTTAATATAGTTTTTTGCATTAAAGTCCAGATACAGCACGGGATACTCTTGCCAGATGTCCCGCGTACCAGCTTGAGTTTCTTCTAACCTCTCTATCGCAAGTCCTTTAAACAATTCTTTTTGGCCAAGAAAGTAGGCCTTCAGCGTTGAAAGAAACAAGCTCTTACCGAACCTGCGCGGGCGGCTTAAAAAATGTACACGGCTTTCAGTGGCTAACTTCCAGATAAATTCGGTTTTATCCACATAGATAAAATTATCATTACGCAATACTTCAAAACTCTGTACCCCGATAGGGATTTTGCGGGTAGTTTTCATACGTCAAGTATAATAGAAAAAGAGAGAACTGACAATTAAATCAACAGCCCCGACGCTCTGCGCCGGGGCATTTCCGCCATGGACGGTAGTGTATTAAACAGTCCGCCAGAGGCTACCGCTCAGGCTGTACCTTAGTCCATGCTTTGAGTAGGCTTTCAGGTTCTTTTTGTTCGGTGAACAGCAAAGAAAATAAGGTTTCGAGCACCGGTACCGTTTGGAGGAGCACATTCAGCTCTGCTTGAGAAAACGGAGAAAGCACGTATGAGGCTATATCCGCATCCCCCTGCCCTGTCCTTCCATCGGTACCCGCTGTGCCGTTTTCAGCTGAACCTGCCCGTTCTTTTGTGTGTTTATTGTCGGGGCGGCCGATTCCTATCCGTAAACGCCAAAAATCAGCCGTGCCGAGAGCTGCTTTAACAGAACGGAGTCCGTTATGTCCGCCCAGACCGCCCGACCATTTTAAGCTTAGCACAGCGGGCAGCAGCTCCAGTTCATCATGGACAATCAGAATTTCCTCAGGGGGTATCTTAAAAAACTGCGCAGCTTCTCCCACACAGTCCCCCGAAAGATTCATATAGGTTTCAGGTTTGAGCACGTGCACCGCACGGCCGCCGGTCAGCTGTGCAGGAAACCTTCCGTACAGCCCCCGGAACTTCCGCTGCCATGCAATACCTGCACAAATCGTAAGCCGATCCGCTGCAATCCATGCCGCATTATGCCGTGTCCGTTCATATTCCCGTCCGGTATTTCCTAAAAATGCGACCAATGAAATCATTCTTTTACCTTTGTATCAATCAAAATAGTAACCGGACCGTCATTATGAATTTCCACCTGCATATCGGCGCCGAACTGCCCTGTTTTGACCGCCTTACCAAGTGCGGCACTCATTTTTTTGATGCAGCATTCATAGAGGGGGACGGCAATAGCCGGTTCCGCTGCCGCATTAAACGAGGGTCTATTCCCCTTTTTTGTACTTGCAAACAGGGTAAACTGGCTGACCAGTAAAATGTCTCCCTGTACATCAAGGATACACCGGTTCATTTTTCCCTGTTCGTCTTCAAAAATCCGCAGCTGCACAATTTTTTTTACCAGCCACTCAATATCATCCTCGGTGTCTTCAGGACAGATTCCCAGCAAAATCACAAAACCTTTACCGATACTCTGTGTGTCCAAGCCTTGAATTGACACACTTCCCGACACTACACGCTGGATTACTGCTCTCATATCTTCTTCCTTATATAGTAAAACGTCTTTAAAAATATGACGGACTATCCAAATAGGCCCAAATATCCATGAAGGTATCAAGGTAGGCTGCTTTCCGCCGTTTTGTATAAATTTGGGTATATACGGCTGACTCATCTTTCCGTAATTCCATTGTACGGATTTCAAGATAATCTCCGGCAGAAAAGCCTGCTTCATCCGCATAACTTCCTTGTATGACGTCCGCAATCCTGAACGACTTCCGCCGGCCGGCCGTTTCCAAATACAAACCGTAGAGGGGGAGCATTGCCCGGGAGGCACTGTCCCGGCGGTATATCTGCTCTGCAGGAGCTTCCGGACGGTCTTCCAAAAGGAGATACCAATCCTGCTGAGGCAGTACCGGAGGTGTTTTTTCTGCCGCTTGTGTTCCGGCGGACGGCAGAGGCGCCCGGCCGGAAATCCGGATAACCGTGCCGGAATCCAAACGCATCAGCTCGTTTTGTAAGGCTTCCAAACTGCCGACCTGCCGCCCGTTGATATGGGTAATAAGGGTACCGGCAGGAATATGGGCGGAAGAACTGCCCGGCAGTGCGTAAATTAGTTCTACACCGGGGTTTTCCCCTCCCTTTGCCGTCCGTCCGTAGGCAGCCGTCCATGCATGGCGCACTGCCCCTCCGGCATATAGGCGCGGCAGTATCAGCTTGAGCAATTCAACGGGAATAGCGAAGTTTAAGCTCTCCTGCCGCTCAAGTCCTGCAAACACAATGGCTTGTACCAGTCCCCGCTCGTCAATGATAGGACCGCCTGAACTGCCGTGATTAACCGGTGCATCAATTTGCAGAACGCTGCCTAAGGATAAAAACCGCCGGTTCTGAGCCGACACGATGCCTGAGGTTACGGTTTGCTCCAAACCGGCAGGAGAGCCGATCGCATAGATTTTACTGCCGGCATTTAAATCCCGGGAAGAACCCAACTGAAAATACACCTCCGGTGTAATTTCAGTTTTGAGCAGGGCAAGATCAAACACCGGATCCCAGCCGACTACCTTTGCCGGTATTCTGACCGCCGGGTCTTCCGGCAGTTTAATATACACACGGGAATAGCCTTCATATTCAGGGTCTACATCGCTTTGGATAACGTGATAGTTGGTAATGAGGTAACCCTGTGAATCAATAAAAAAACCTGATCCTATCATCCGGTCTACCCTGCCCATACCCTTTTCAATGGTAATCCCCCGGTCAACCCATACCGTAACGGTACCCTTCATCATCCTGCCGACGGTCTGAATTGACGGCGCCTCATCTGCGGCTGAAGAATTATGGGAAGTATCAGGCTGTAAGAGGGCGGTATAGCCTTTTTCCTTCCAGACAGTCCGCTGCGCCTCCGTAATTTTTTCTTCGCTCCACCCGGCGGGAGCGCTTCTCAAGGCCTCCAACGACCGGAATAGACGGAGGGCATCCTCCCAGCGGTTTTCATCAGCTGCGGTTTCAAATAAGCGGTAAACGGCAGCCTCACTGCTGCGGTACAGCGCGGAAACGGTTTCGGTGCTGCCGGCATACAGCTGCAGCCGTTTTGCACGCAGCAAAGCTTCGAGGGGTTTTTCTTCAATTAATGCACGGACGGTTTCTATCTCCCGTACCACGCTGCCGCCGTCGGTGTAGTCTACCGGAGGCGGAAAAGAGGGAGTAACCGATGTACAGGCAACACAGAGGACAAGGCAGCAGCAGATAAGATATTTCATGCGCGCTATTCTCCGTTAGAAGAAACGGGAAATACCTGTACAAAGAGTGCTCCTGCCGAACGCACTGCATACAATTCATAGTTGCCGATGATAACCGTAAATGTTTCCACCTCAGTGCCGCTTTTTTTAGACAGCTCATCTAATTTTTGTGCAACCTTATTTGAAAAAGAGGGACGCAATTCAAGCCAATACAGATTATATTCAGGCTCTTTTATCAGCGGTACTTGGTATTTTCCTATCGTCAGCGTATGCGGTATGCCTTCCCGGTAGAGCACAGATACCGGCTTTCCTGAATACCGGTGCGCCCAGACGGTTTTTTCCTCACCCGAAGACATACGGATATATTGAATTTCCGGAGAGCCGTCCTCATTTTCATCCCAATTCTTGGTGATTTGCCCGTCATCCGCATATATTTCATAATATTCAAATAATTTATTTTTGTTGATATCCACTGAAATTTTTTGTACCTGTCCGCTCCGGTTATACTCTTCAAGTATTTCAAAAACACCGTCGCCGTCATAATCGGACTTCTTTTGGAGCAGTAATCCGTTCCGGTATTGCGCAAAGGATTCGGTTCGGTTATGTCTCTTTTTTTCAACAGACAAAATTCTGCCTTGTTCAAAACGGGTATGTATAAGAGTACCTTCATTACCGGCCTCCCTTTCATCGCAGTACAAGGCAGAAAAAATAAAATCGTGCTCTTGTAATAAGCGGACATCCGCCCCCAAACGGAGGGTAAAAAAGGGCTGAACTTCACCAGCCGTATCTTCCAGCCGTAAATCCAATGGATACTGAACAAGAGGCTCCCATTTAACGGCAAGCGGACGCATAGTATATTGTTTTTTATCATTATGCAGGATAACCGAACGTACAGCAGGATAGGTGTCATACTGTATTTCTGAGGCATTTTTGAGTGTAAATATCCGGTCGGGGGTTCCGAAATTACACACAACACGGTATTCATATACGTCATCCTGATTTATATCGAAAAATGCCGACACAGGCCGTCCTTTTTCAAAGAAAACGGCCGCCTCCCCTATTCCGTCATTGTTTTGATCTTCAAGTACCGCACCGGTAAAGGTTTTCAGCTGCTCTGCAACCGTTTTCCGTACCGAAACCATACCTGCAAGACGGCAAAATTCAACGAGCTGATCCGAGTACAAGACCGGCACTGCCTTCCCGTCCTTTACCGGAATACCTTCGGCAGCCTCTACCGCAAAAAACTCTTGCACCGCTGTCTTTTCGTCAATTACTCCGTACCGGAGCTCTGCCAAAACCGAGGCAAGCCGGAGACGGGCATTCAGAGGATATGCCTTGTCCTTATGCATACTCCGGTACACTTTCAGCCGGCGGTTGTTTTCTCTGGGATTAGGATCGAAGGGAGCTGCATACACAGCAAGTGCAGGTTCCTGTTCCGTCCAGACATAGAGCTGCCGTATCAGCATATCCGCCAGCTTTTTTCCCGACCGGCTGACCGGCTTATCCCGCTCCTGTAAAAAAAACAGCTGCGGAAAACGTGCATCAAAACTCCAGCGGTTGAGAGCCTCGGTAATAACCCCGCGGGCACGTTCATCCTGCTGCATACCGTATAAGGCCGCTGCGTAATAATAATCCCGATCGGCAGACGGCATTTTCACCGTTTCAAGCAAACGGACAGCTTCTTGATAACGCCCCGTTTCCGTATACAGCCGTGCTAACAGCAGCAGGGGTTCATGTTCATCAAAAACATGACGGTGTAATCCCGGCACCGCGGCCTGTTCGGCAGCATATACGCTGAGGGCACGGCTTCCGCCAAGCTTCATCAAACATACTGCTTCAAGATAGAAAAAATCCGAAAACGAATCATCGTAGGACTGCCCCTTCTTTACATAGTCAAGGGCATTACGGTAGTCTTCTTGAGCATAAAAGCCTACCGCCTTCTCCAAGTATTGCAGTGCATACCCGGTATTAATATTTTCAAATTCAGTGCCTGTTTTTTGTGAATACACTGCACCGGTGCTTACCAAAAAGAAAGATAGGATAGCTACACCCCGTATCATCTTGTGCATTATTGCCGTTCCTCCACAAACCAATCTTTATATCCAAGCGGACTGCCGTATAGTGCGCGTAGACAATTATCCGCTATAATAATCGGCAAAAGTTCCCGTGCAAGTGAATCCATCGACCATTCATTTATAATCTTTTTTATTTCCTTAGAATTTCCGTTTTTCATCCGTATCCGGTCGCCGCTGCGTCTGCCCCGGATAAGAACCGGCAGCTGAAAGGGGCCTATGCCGCAGCCTTGATCCTCACTATCTTTCACAAAAAAGCCCGTTTCAGTCCTGTAAACTTCCAATACTCCAAGCGGATAGTGATAGACACCGGCAGCCGGTACGTGAAGCACATAATTTTTCTGATTATACAATGCATAATAGGCTTCGTCTTTAAAAAGAAGGAGCAAACTCCCCCGCAGCTCCAGCCGGATTCCTCCTGCGGCAACAACGTTGCCCTGCGGAACATCTTCCGTCATACGGTGCAGCACACCAAAGGGAATCCGTTCCCGCACGCGCAGCAGCCGGCACCCTTGTTCAATCAGTCTAAGCCGCAGTGCAGGATGCAGGGAATAAAAAAAGGCCGAATCAAACGTTACCGCTCCGTGCTTACACAGCTGCCAGCGGCCTCCGTTAGTGCAGTGTTGACGGGCTGTTTCAAGCGCCGAATCGCAGAATGAACGATCCAAGGCAATACGCTGAAGGGTTTTATCCAAACCGGACTGCCATGCCCCGAAGGTCCTGTCCAGTACCGGCACAAGGAAATGCCGGATGCGGTTCCGCAAGTAGGAATCTTCCGCATTGGTAGAATCTTCACGCCAGCCGGCATCAATCCGGTTTAAAAATGATTCGATGCCGCTTCGATCCGCGGTAATAAGGGGTCGGAGATACCGTCCCCGCCGGAACGGCATCGTACGTAGTCCTGCCGTTCCCCCCCCTTGAAACAGCCGCATAAGAGCGGTTTCGTAGCTGTCGTTTCTGTTATGCGCCGTTACGATAAAGTCCGCATGAATTGAATCGGCAATTTTTTCCAATATGCCGTACCGGAGCACACGGGCGGCATCTTCAATCCCCCGTCCCCGCTGTAATGCACACTCGGTAACGGCACCGCGGGGCAATTCTTCTGCAAAACAGGTAATGTTTAAACGCCGGCAGAGATCCGTAACAAAATCCGCATCGCCGGCACTTTCGGCAGCACTCCTGATATTATGATTAACCGTAACCACCGTTAGCTTACAGGGAAGCAGCGGTTGCAGTTCATAAAAAGCAAACAGCAGCGCCGTAGAGTCCGCCCCGCCTGAGCAGGCAAGCAGAAAATGGAGCGGAGTGCTGCCGGCAAACGGCTGCAGATGCGCAAAAACGGTTTGAACAAGCGGATGAGTATACATGACAAATGATTTGATACTTATACAATAATACTTACGGATTAAATAACCCGGTTTCAGGAACGCGCACCCGCACGACAGCCGTATAGGTGTCTTGATATTTTTCCATAAATTCCTCTACGGGTACCTGTACCCCGCCTTCGTATATATCAAGATGAAAGGCGCCCCATAAATCAAAATACGGAAAAAAGACGGCAATATCATTGTATGTCCGTATCGGGGGATTCCCTGCCACAGCATTTATACATCCGAGATAAAAGTGCCCCGGTTCGGTGATTGCCAAATAGTAAAAAAGCGCTGATAAATACGAGGTTTGATACCCTGCATATTTTTCGTAACCGGAAAATGCAGAATGTCCGTGATTATCTCCGGAGCATACCGGCGAAGCAGACACCGTAAGCGAAAAAGGACAAATATTTACATCCAACCCTGAAGCAGCCGGATACACCGTCCGCTTTAAGTTAAGACTGAGCGCCGCAGCTCCGAGATTACGTATCCAATCAAGTCCGAAAAAGAGATTACGCTGATGCAATACCGGTTGTGTAAAATGCGTTTTCGGTACATCGGTTCCAAGTTTCAGCGATTCGATTACACTACCCTGCCCGGCCACCGGACGGATAATACCGTCAATAATCCACTTAGCAAAACCGGCGGAATCCACACCGCCGATAACCTCAGCACGGGTTTGATCAATATTAAGCGCTGCATTAATTTCAAACTCGGATTGAGGTTCCGATGAACTAATATATACAGGCTTACCTTCATGGTCAAAGCCGCCGTCTTTGAGATAGACAAGCTGATACAGCCGGCCTGCAATACTGTTTGACATTGATTCCACGGCATTATAAGAATGAGGAGGATTAAACAAATTCCAAGGAATGATAGGATCGGTCAACTCCTTTAAGTGAGAAAGTGAAATACCGTACAGCATATCAAAAGGAATACCCACCGCAATATCTTTACAAACATAGGCATTAAACAGACAAATATTCATAAATGATTTTCCTGCTGATGCTTTTTCCACTGCAGGGCGCAGCCGTATTGACAAGGCAGGATTTTCACGCGGATAAATCTTAATCAGTACGGGAACACCCGTAGCGGCATTCCGATAGATCATCCATGTTCCTTGAGGTACCAGATTCATATCTGAAGCGCCGTAATCCGTCAGCTGCGGTACTATCGAAATAACATAGCATCCTCTTGTATCATCTGCATATTTTCCGGATACGGTAAATACATTTCCCTTTGAATCGGTGTATACCTGAGCCGCAAGCGCCATGACAGACTCTATCGGTGCAGAGAGCCAGGTACGGCTGATAGTTTTCCGTATTTCCGCTGAATCAGGTATTTGGTCAAAGGGAAACAGACGGACGGTTTTTGCATTTGTTTCAGTTGCTAACGCTTCTATCACAATCGGCGGATTGTTTGACTCAGCAGTTAAAGGTGCGGCAGCCGCTGTTTCAGCGCCGGCATAAGAAACGGATATACACAAAAAAATCCCGCTTATAAGAGGGAGGAGTATCTGAACACACAGTCTTTTCATACCCTTATGGTATCGGCAGTCATAACACATAACTTGAAAGGGCCGTTTATACAGCAGATAATCTTACACTTTAAACTTACTCACCGCACGGAACAGACTGTCAATGCTTTCTTTATTTTTTTGTGTTATTGCATTCACTTCCTGAACAGTATTGTTGATTTGCACCGCACCGGCTGCCATTTTACTCATACTATCGGCAATAATGCACGTAAGATCGTTCAGTTTTTCCATCTGTCCGGCAACATCTTCTCCGTTTCTTACTATTTCTGCCGCTCCCGTCTGAACATTCAGCGTTACCGTATTAATGTTTTTAAATGCGGTAAGCATCTCTCGGCTGCTGTCTTCCTGTTCTCTCATGCTTTCAGTTAAATAGGTACTCATACTTTTTACTTGTTCCGATAAAGTATAAATAGTATTGAATTTATCCTCCGCTATCTTGGCGGAATCAGACATTTCTTCAATTTCACCGCTAACCACCTTTAAAGTTGTACTAATGGTTTTTCCTTGAATCGAAGATTCTTCAGCTAATTTACGGATTTCATCGGCGACAACTGCAAATCCTTTCCCCGCTTCTCCTGCATGTGCAGCTTCGATTGCCGCATTCATTGCAAGCAGGTTTGTTTGACTGGCAATATGCTGAATAACATTACTTGCCTCAAGAAGACTACCCGATTCTTCTGCAATTTTTTGTGTTACCGCATTTGACTTACCGATCGTCTCCTTTCCTTCCGAAGTAGCAGCAGCAAGGGTTTGAATAACATTGTTCGTTTTTTCAAGCGTTTCGGTAATGGAAGAAATATTTGCCGTCATCTGCTCAACAGCAGAAGCCGAACGGGCAACACTTGCTGCCTGATTATCAATATCGGCATTAAGCCGGTTGATTGTGTGAATAATCCCTTCAACGGTTGCCGCTGTTTGACTAACACTTGCCGATTGTGTTTGTGTCTGTTGTGTAACGGTTTCGATATTTGTGTGAATATGATGTATTGCATTTGCAGTCTCTGTCATGTTATATGATAATTCATTACCGATAGTCTGCATGGTTTCGGTATTGACTTCGACTGTTTTTATGGCCTTTCCGATCTTTATAATAGTTTGATTAAAGGATGCTGAAAGGTCAGCAATTTCATCGGAACCCTTAACCGGTAAACGGACCGTTAGATCGCCATCACCTTGCGCGATATCATACAAGTCCTTACTAATCATATTAATAGAACGGATCAGAGGTCTAATGACCAATAAAATTGTGAGAACCGTAATAACAATAATAAAAGCAATCGGTACGGCGGCTTTATAAATAACATCCTGAACGGAAGCATATGCAGCCGTTTTATCCATAACGGTATCAAGGATATATACCGTATCAGCAGTGCGGATACGGAAAGGCTGCCAGATATGCAGTTCGTATTTTTTAAGTTCTTTATTATATATTGAAGCAAAAACCTGTTTTTGCGAATTAAGCGCTTGTTTAATATAGGGCAAAACCTCTCTATCTTGGAAGAGTGTACTTTGTTGTCCGACAGTGGCGGTATTACCGTCGCTTACGGCAATAAGAGTTCCTAAAGAGCTATATAAAGAAAGACGTACATTTTGTATTATTTTCCGTTCGGTGAGAATACGGGAAAGACCTGATAACGCAATGTCAAAACCGGCAACTCCGAGTGCCGTTCCATCGGCATTTCTAATAGGCGCAATCGTGCAAGTAGCAAGCGTATCTTTCCCTGCGATAGACCAAATCTCCGGTTCAAGCAAAAAGGTTTTATCAGTTTGTAATGCGGTTTTGTACCATCCTTTTTCCTGATAGTTATCAGGTTCTTTTTCAAATGCGAAATCTTGACCGTTTCTACTGATGGTTACACCGAAATTACCATGTATGGAATAATTACCATATCCGCGGAACTGTTCGTCCAAATTGTCAAAAACATTCGGCTGCCACCGTACCCATATTGCTTCCAGCCGGGGATCGTTTTCTATCATCATTCTTAAGGTCTCGGTAAAATAACGGCGGCGGTTTTCAGGCGTAATAAAACGGTAGGACTTCATTAAGCCCGCTAATTCTGCGGTTTTTTCCGCAAGTGAATCCAATTCACTGCTGACATCTTTTGTAATGGAACTGCCGATAGACATAAGAGACATTTTTACGGTCTCTTTTGTTTGCCGGAATACATTTATTAAAAGCCAAATAATCAACAGGATGAGCGCACCGATACATAAAGTGAAGCCCATGATTAATTTATTTCTTATTTTCATTTTTTGCATAAGCATGATACTAATCTCCATATTTTAAATACGGTATTTAATTAAGTGATCGGTATACGAAAAGATACGGGCGGTAATAAAAAGCTCGGTCCTGCTGCAAAGCACCCGTATCTTTTAAATAGTTACCCTTTTAATTCCTCCATAATTTCCAGCAGCCGCTTAAACATCAGATCTTCATACGGTGAATGCCCCGAAGCATTTACAATTGACAAAGAAGATTTTTTATGTGCTTTATATAAATCAAAAGCACCGGACGGACGGCAATCGACATCGTAACGGCCGTGAACAATGTAAACAGGAATGTGCTGAATCGCATCAATATTATCCAGCAAGTAATTGTCATTATCCCAAAACATATGATTAACAAAATAGTGGCATTCCAATGTTGCGATTGAAACATCGTAGTCGGTACATTCGGTTTTCAAATCACTCGGCGGCATAAGGGTGATAATACCGCCCTCCCAATCGCTCCACGCCTTTGCAGCAGCTTTCCGCACTTGTTCATGAGAACTCGTCAATTTTTCATAATATGCCGAAACAAGATCTTGCCGCTTGCCTTCTTCGATATGGTGTTTAAATGATTCAAAATTATCGGGAAATAAATACGAAGCTCCTTCTTGAAACAGCCATCGGATGTCTTCATCTCTGCCGAGGAAGATACCGCGCAAAATAAGCGTTTTAACCGGCTGCGGATATTTAATAGCATAGGCAAGTGCTAATGTCGAACCGAAGCTGCCGCCGAATACATGCCAGCTTGTGATGTTTAAGTGCTTTCGTATTTTTTCAATGTCTTCAACAAGATGATCCATTGTGTTATCTTGTAATTCCGCAAAAGGATTACTTTTTCCGCAGCCGCGCTGGTCAAAAAGAATAATACGGTAAAAATCAGGGTCAAAAAAACGGCTGCACTTTTCTGAAACACAGCCGCCCGGCCCTCCGTGTAAAAACACTACCGGCACACCTTCGGGATTTCCGCGCTCCTCAATATACAAGGTATGAATATCGGAAACGGGAAGCATAGTAGTTTTATAAATTTCCGTTCCAAAATATGCTTTTGCTCTCATTATTCTTCTCCTTAAATATTGCTCTGCTCTCTTTATTATTCTTGTTTACTGAGTTCATCAAGTGCCATCAATTTTGTAATGGGTTTACGCATAACAATTAAAACGGCACCGAATATAATCAGCACAACGGCAATTACTTCAAATATCTGCTTAAAGCCCATCATTGCAGTCAATCCGGCAAGTTTTCCGGAGAGAAGACTGGCAAAAAAGCTTGAAAGATACCATATTCCCATAGCAAGTGTGGTATATTTTGCCGGTGCTAGTTTATTGAACATAGAAAGTCCGATCGGGGATAAAAACAGTTCACCAACCGTCAAGAACAGATAGGTAACAAGAACATACAGCATATTTGCTTTTCTGCTGCCGTCAAGCACACCGCCTAAACTTACAATAGCCAAGATCAATATAAGAAATCCGGCACCGGAAATAATCATACCCCATCCCATCTTGGACGGAATAGATAAGTCTCCGCGTTTTGTTTGTGCCAGTTTTACCCATACTGCGGCAAGTACCGGCGCAAGCGCAATACACAAAATAGCATTTATCGAAGTGAACCAGGCAACCGGCATTTCAAAACCGCCGATTTTCCGGTTAACGAGATCCCGGGTAAAAAGAGAAAATGAACTGAGTGTTTGATACCATGCTGCCCAGAATATTACAACAAAAATAAAGATAATTGCCATTGCAAGTATTCTGTTTTTTTCTACCTGAGTGAGAGCAGCAGCATTTTTTGTTTGATTCTTTTCCTGTTGGGCTGAGGTTTTAAATGAAGGATATTTTCCAACCTCTCCTATGCATCTTCCGCCGAAAACAGTAAAAACAAAAAACCCCAGCAGCATACCGATACCGCAAATTAAAAAAGATATCCGGTATCCGTATGATACTATTGTTCCGCTCGAATCAAAGGCGGCAAACCAGCTTTCGGATGCAAGACCGGTAATTAAAGGTGCTGCAAAAGCACCGATATTTACTGCCATATAGAATACGCTGTAAGCGGCGTCTTTCTTTGAAACCTCATTTTTTTGAAAAAATTCACCGACAATATTTGAACAGCTTGATTTAAAAAAGCCGTTGCCGGCAATAATAAGTGCAAGTGCAATCCATAATTGCACAGTAGTTGAACTGAAATAGAAAAGACAAAAATCACCGGCGGCTATCAGAAAGGCACCGATAGAAATACACATCCGTTCGCCAATATACCGGTCGGCCAGATAGCCGCCGATAAGCGGCATTAAGTATATCAAGCCTGTAAAGGTTCCGAATATGGCGGTAGCATCAGCAACATTCATACCCATACCGCCTTGTACCGCCGATGCAGTCAAAAATAGCACTAGCAAAGCTGTCATTCCATAATAGCTAAACCGTTCCCACAACACAGTAAAATAAACCAGAAACAGACCTTTCCCCTGTCCGATCTCCGCTCCGTCAGTTTTCATAGAAAACCTCCTCCGTACATATTTAGTTATAGGGCATCTGCAAAAATCTTTATTAGATTTATATAAATACCGTGTAATAAAGATACATCTTTATTATAAATAATGCAATAACGAATGAAAATATTTCGGGACATTCCCGGCTTCATCCTTGTCAGGTGTAAGAAAAATTATTAGTATAAAGCGTTATGATACAAAAATCGAATTATGCGCTGCCTATTTTGCTCACTGCATTTGTAATACTATGCAGCTGTGCACAGGCACGAGAAAAAACCGTACACCAAAATGAACTACAGCATGGAGGAATGCCGATGATGATACCGGGGAACGTGAAACAGATATATTTAGCAGGCGGATGCTTTTGGGGAGTTGAAGGCTATTTCAGCCGCATCACCGGCATAACCGGAACCGATACCGGCTATGCAAACGGAAAAACCGATACGGCAAGTTACCGTGAACTATCCGCTACCGATCATGCCGAAACGGTCAAAATTCTGTATAATAGCGGTATTATCAGTCTTGAAGAAGTGCTGGAACACTATTTCCGCATTATTGATCCGCTTGCGATCAATCAGCAAGGAAATGACAAGGGACGGCAGTACCGCACAGGTATTTACTACACGGATCCTGCCGATTTACCGCTTATTCAAGCAGTGATAGCAACAGTACAGAGCCGCTACACACGTCCGCTTGCAGTGGAGGTTGAACGTCTGCGGCACTTTATCGAAGCGGAAGACTATCATCAGGATTATTTGAAAAAAAACCCCGGCGGCTACTGTCATATTGATTTAGGACTTGCCGCAAAACCGCTGTATGATGACAAGCGGTTTCAAATTCCCGCGGCCGGCGAACTCAAATCAAAGCTGACTGATCTGCAATACCGTGTAACACAGGAAAAAGCAACAGAACGTCCCTTTACCAGCGAATACGACAGCTTTAACGGTAAAGGCATTTATGTTGATATTGTAACGGGAAAACCGCTTTTTTCTTCAAGCGATAAATACGATGCAGGCTGCGGCTGGCCGAGCTTTACCAAGCCCATTACCTCACAGGCTGTTGACTTTGTCTATGACGGAAGCCACGGAATGGAGCGCATTGAAGTTACGGCAAAAACAGGGGGCAGCCACTTAGGTCACGTGTTTGACGACGGCCCGCAGGATACAACCGGACTCCGCTACTGCATCAACGGTGCATCACTCCGGTTCATTCCGTATAATGAAATGGATGCAGCAGGCTACCGTGAATATAAACAGTATGTCCGCGAATAAACACCTCCGGTACGGTTAGATATCCTCCTGTCCTGTTAAAAAAAGGCTCCGTATTATTTTGCGGAGCCTTTTTGGTTTCGGACAATAAACTATTCTATAATCGTTACTCTATCGTCAATATTTTCTTTTTCTTTTTGATCAGGTTCGCTGCCGATACCGCCGAAAGGCATTTGTGCAACCAGTACATATTCCTGCGGAACGGAAAAAAGCGATTTTACCTTTTCATCAATAACAGGATTGTAGTGCTGCAGTGAAGCTCCTATTCCCGCCTCCCGTAAAGCTGTCCAAACGGCGAGTTGAAGCATTCCGTTTGCCTGATTTGCCCATACGGGAAAATTCGCTGCGTATGGAGCAAATTTTTCTTGGAGGGCCTTTACCGTTTTTTCGTCATAAAAAAACAGAACCGTACCTGCTCCTGCCTTAAAAGAATCAATTTTTTCACGCGGAACTTTCCCGCCGAATACATCATAGATAGAATCCCACAGTAAATCGTGTTTTTCCCCGAATACCGTAACTACCCGTGCACTTTTCATATTAAAGGCATCAGGTACTAATTCTACCGCTTTTTTTATTACAGCGGCGGCTTCTGCAGCAGATACCGGCAGGTTTTTATTAATGTTATAATAAGACCTGCGTTTTTCTAAAGATTGTATAATTCCCATATCCTTCTCCTATAAAAACTTTTTGCAAGGATTATCAAATCCTGAAAAAAGTTTTTTCACGCGGTTTGTTTGCAAACCGCATATAATAAATGTGATGTTTGCCTGAAAGGCAAACGCAAAGATAAACCGTGAGGCACTGTTTCTGCCCAGCTGGTTATCATATCTCCTCTATATAATTATGTACCAGTTAAATAAACGTTCCATTATGCAAAATCGTCAAAAGCTTTTTGCAATTCTTGTTTTGTATTCATTACGATAGGCCCTCCCCATGCAATAGATTCGTTTAAGGCCTTTGAGCCGACAAACAAAACCTTTGCCGGGTTTTTTCCTGCTTTTACCGTAATAGAAGTGCCTTCAGTAAGCTTTACTGCCGTTTTTTCTTTTACCTCCTGACCGCTTATAACGGCATCCGAAAAGAGGGTAAACAGCATAATCGAATCGTCCTGTTCCGTTTCGATTGTTATCTCGGAACCTGCATTGAGGGTAATGTCGTAATAGTTAAACGGCAGATATTTGCTTTTAAAGCCTGTGTGTTCTTTATATGATCCGGCAAGTAACCGTATAACACCGCCTTCAAAAGGTATTTCCTTAATTTCAGCATTTTTTATACTGCGGTATTCGGGGGATACCATTTTTTTAGCCGCAGGCAGATTGAGCCAAAGCTGCACACCGAGCAGCCGCTCGCTTGCCGGCAGTTTTTCTTCGTGCAGGATACCTTTTCCGGCTGTCATCCATTGTACTTCACCGTCCTCTACCGTGTCTGCAAACCCAAGACTGTCTTTGTGCTGCATCTTGCCCTTGTACACATAGCTGATTGTTTCGATACCTCTATGCGGATGCATAGGGAACCCTGCGGTGTAGTCATCGGGATTGGTGCTGTCAAAAGAATCAAGCATCAAGATAGGATCAAAATCGCTTGTTGTACGATGCCCCAACACCCGTACAAGATTAACACCTGCACCATCTTGTGCGGGAAAAGCCTGTAACTGCTGTTTTTATTGTTCTTTCCATAGGTTTTTCCTTTTCCTTTTCCTTGCGTATAAAATACATAATACACGGCATTTAGTCAAATTAAATATGTAGAAAGTCAGTGGGGGTAGAACCAGAGCTGCCTAAAAACTCGGTTACTATAGGACATCCCTAAAAAACTGAGGTTTTTAGAGGTTTTCTATAGTAATTGCTGATTTTTGTAACCTTTCTATTTTTAGTATTGTTTAATGTGGTCTTTATATTCTGATTTATGACTGGTGATACCAAAAAAGCAATCGGCTTTTAAGGTGTCCCGGTTCCTTACAGATAAGATTTTAGAGAGGTTTTGATGAAAACAATAGTGAAGAAGATGTTGGTGCCGGCCGGTATATGGTTAACTGTATTACTCATAGGCTGTCCGCAAAATAACGGTTTTAAGCCTGATATGTCTGCGCAGCCGCATTTGTCCGAACAGCAAAAGCTGGAGGCCGAAGTAGATAAGGTTATACTTAAAGTTGCCGGAAAAACGGATATAACTGCCGGAGAACTAAAACAAGAAAATATAACTGCTTCGGGTTATGACAGCAGTTATGCAATCAAATACGAAACGATAAAGGGCAATTCAGAGGATAGAAAGGCTGAAATAACCTTTTTATTAAAAAAAGACCGGCTCATATCGAAAAAGCGTACCGTAACCATAACCGGTTTTAAAGAAAAAACTTCCGCACCTACCGGGCAGGAGTTAATCAATGCGGAGGCTGATAAGGTTTCCGTTACAGTTGCCGGAAAAGAAACCATATTTGCGGATGAACTTGCTGCAAACAAAAACAGAATAACCGCCTCAGGATTTGATTCGGCTTATACAATCAACTATACGGTAATAAAAGGCGATACTGCAAAAAGAGAGGCTGAAATAACTTTCAGGCTTGAAAAAGCCTCTTTGCACTCAAAAACACGGACCGTAACGGTAACGGGTTTTAAAGAAAAAGTTTCGGCTCCCGATAATGCCGATATCAGCGAGCAAGAACTGTTGAAGCTGTTTGATTTAACCGAAACAAAAATACCCGCCTCCGGCGCGGCAAAAAAAATTGCGGCAGCTCAAGGTAAAACGGTTAAAAACTTTGTGTTTGAAGAAGCTAATGCTATAGCCTACGACGATAAAACAGGAACCTTTACCGTAAAGGTAAAGGGCTTAAAAAACGGAAAGCCCTTTGAAAAAACCATATCGGTAACGGGATTTGCCAATCCGTATGAGCTTATTTTCCCCTCACTAAGTGAGGCGGAATTGGATTTTTCGGACGCTATAGAAAATAATACAAGGTTTGATGCTTTTATTGGACAAGCAAATACTGATATAACCACCGTTCTGAAAAAACTGTCTTTCAGTGATAATAATGCCGGCACTCTCAGCTTGGGAACTCATGAGCGTTACAGTTTGGCGGCGGCATTGGAAAAAAACGGCGATAAAATAAAAATAAGACCCGAATATAAGGTTAAATACTTAAAAAAAGAAGCGGGAGGGAGCGAAACCTCAACGGAAACGGATAGAAGTGCTTTATTTGCACGCTTGGGAGCCGACCTTACAAAGCCCTATTTTTCGAAAAATGATGTGTTTTTGCACCTTATCGGAAAAACGGACGACAATTTTCTGAAAGTATATCCTTACGCATTTGCTTCTATGTATTACGCCTTTACCAAACATCTTAACAGAACGCCCGGCGAAACGGGTTCTCTTTTAGATGACGCGGTGATACAAGATATAATCGACCGCTATAAAAAAGCCGGCGGACATTTTAAGATGGATATAGGGGCTTCGGTATACAAGCCGAGACTGGGTGGGATAAAGGCAGACGACTACACCGGCTCGCTTGAAATAGAATATTGTATAGCTGAGAAAGAGCAAATAGAGGCAATGCTGGACGGCGGTTACATACCGTATCCTATTGTTGCAATAAAAGAAGCAAAAAGAACCGGCTTTAAAATAGTAACAAAAGAAAATGCCGGAACCCTTTTTAACTTTAAGATACAATTAACTGCTGATGCACAGGCTCAAAACGCATGGAAGAACAAACAGTTGCGCAATCACCCGCTTTTACGAGCTGAATATGATTCGAACCTAAAAAAAGATGTCTACAAGGTTAATGATCCTTTTAAAAAGGCGGCATACTGTACCCTTAAGGTAAACGGAAAAGTACCTGAAGAAGTTTTAGCCTTTAACGAGCCTATATTCTTTTCAAAATGTGCCGACGGAGCCGATATCTTTATTGAACAGATATCGTTGAATAAAGAAAGCGGAAGTGATAAGCTGAAAATACATATACAGTTTACCGGTGAAGGCGAAGGAATATCAATCGAAAAACAGCCTGAGTAAACGGCAGGCAGTATTTCGGCACAAATAGCAACAGGGCGGCCTGTAGTACAAACGGGTTAGATTTTGTTGCTATTTTTTTTGTAACCTTGTTTCTTTTCTGGTTGTTAAAAGCGGTTTACTTCTTTCGAATACGTACGGGTTGACCGTTCACCCATTCGAATGTTAGTGATACCGTTTACTTTTAGAGCAGAAAACCTAACTTCTTTCCGATATCTTGCACGATATAAGAAAAAAATATAGAATACTGATCAGCAGTATTCTTTTTAAACTATGGTAAATGCTCTCTTGGTTCACCTCTACTGCTCATGGATGCCGCTAAAAATCGGCTTAGTTTTTAGCAGTGCCGTGAGACACGATTTTTAAGGAGATTGGTATGAAAAAATGTATGATTGTTTTAGCCGGTTTTATCCTGCTGCTTGCCGGATGTCCCCGTATTGAAGGAGGCGGTAAGCCCTCCGCCCACAGGTAAAGAATATAAAGTAACGTACTCACATACACCTTCTGAGGGCGGAAACCTTACTGCCAAGGTTAGAAACGGAGGGGCTTTTATAAGCGGAGCTAAAGCGGCGGAAAATACGGTATTGGAATTCACTGCGGAGCCCACTTCAAAGTATTCCGTAGGAAGCTGGAACGGTGAGGGCTTAACAGTGTCCGCCGACAAAAAGAGTGCAACGCTGAAAGTCTCGAAAGCGGTAAATGTAACAGTAACATTTGTAGCAAATGGTACTCCTACCCCTCCGCCCACAGGTAAAGAATATAAAGTAACGTACTCACATACACCTTCTGAGGGCGGAAACCTTACTGCAAAAAGAAAAGACAGCGGGGATTCAGTTGCAAGCGGAAGTAATGTTCCTGAAAATACTATTATTGAATTTACCGCCGCTCCGAAAGACGGGTATAGAGTTAAGGAGTGGACAGGAGCAACTGTAAGCGCAGCTGACAAAACAAAGGCGGCGCTTACCGTAACAGGCAACGCCGATGTAAAGGTAACTTTTGAAGATATTCCGAAATACAAGATAACTTTTTCTGCAGAACCGAATGAGGGCGGTAAGATTACTGCCAAAATAAAAGACGGCGACACACCTGTTCAAAGCGGAGATACATTACCTGCGGGAACAGTAGTTCTTTTTACCGCAAATCCGTCAACAGCCGGTAAGGGATATTATATATTGAAGTGGAGCGGCGAAGATTTAAAGGTATCGCCCGATAAAACAACCGCCAAGCTGACTGTAAAAAAAGACACCGAAGTTAAGGTAAAGTTTCAAGAACATCTTATTGAAAATCCTAACTGGGAGGCTGTAGGCATACTGAGGACTAAAGACGGGAAGATGAAAAAGTTCCATATGGTAATAAATGACGGCAGCAAGTATTTCAGTTTTTTTGATAATTCACCTGGCGGAGGAACTTATCTTGCGGATATGACTTATGATAAGAGCACTAAAACCGTGACATTAAAAGAGCCTTTGGGAGAAGGGACTATCAGGTGTGTTTTGATGAAGGATTTTACCCCCTCAGAATGGGAGATAGAGTTCCGCGGGGTAAGAGCAGAGAGTTTAGAGCTGCCCGATCAAACAGTAAAAGTAGAAGTCACCCTTAATGATAATAGTATCAGCTAACGGGTGCTTATCTTTTAAATCTTATTTTATATAAACATACTGCTCAAGCTACATCCGTTTGGGCAGTATAAAAGGAACGCGCTGGAGCGAAGGAGGGCTGTATGAAGGATGGTAGAAAACATAACACATTGCCGATGGGTATTTGCGGGGCCATCCTGCTGCTGGTATTGGCAGTAGGATGCCAAGGAACAAGCCCGCTTGTTACGCATACGGTTCATTTTGCCGTAAACAGCAGACACGGTACACTCAAAGCGGAAATGAACGGTAAAAGTATCCGCTCCGGCGCTCAAGCAGTAAAAGATCAAACTGTAACGGTTAGGGCAGAGCCTAATGAAGGTTACGAAACCGGCACATGGACTGTTACCGGCGGGACAATCCTTTCCGGCGGTAAGAGCGGAGATAAAAGCGTAACGGTAAAAATTATTTCCGATATGACCGTCAAAGTTGAATTTAAAAAGAAACCGGTTCAAGACACCCCGAAGCCGCCTGTGCCCGGACAACCCGAAGTACCGCCTCCGGCAATTCCTCCGCAGCCGGAACATCCGGTACCGCAACCGCCGGTAAATCCGGGACAGGAGCCTGAAGGCATTCCGGTAACAAAGCTTATTCTTACGGATTCAAGCGGTAAGGAAATAACAGGCTCCACCATAAGCCTTGAATTGGATGCTCAATTTCAGATTATACCCGTTTTTGAACCGGAAAACGCTTCGGATAAAAAATTAATCTATAATGCGGATTCCGCTCTTTCCATAACGGAAAACGGCATGGTTACGGCACTTAAATCGGGTACTCCAACCGTTAATATACGGGCTTCCAACGGAAAAAATTATTCTGTTACATTTAATATCCGTAAAAACTTTGACATGACTTTTGATACAGAAAAAATAGAAACGGATTATCATGAGTCCGAGCGAACGTTCCGCATTACAAAAAAATATACGGGCTCCGAATATGCCTTGACGGTCAAACCTTCTGCTTCATGGTTTACGTATGAAAAAACGGGGGAAAATACAAAAGAAGAAGTTTATACCCTCCGTATATCCAAAAACAAATCTCTTTTTGAACGGAAAGCGTCATTTGTATTTGAAACGACAAACCGGCGGAATAAGAAAACGTTAAAAACGATTGAGTTGATTCAAAAGGCAAATCCCAATCCGGTATTTAGAACCCAATGGGTACAAGGTATTACTCATCCTTTAGAAAGCGACCTCAAATCTGACGCGGCAGCAAGCCCGCTATACCGCAAATGGGAAGAAAGTCAAACTACTACATGGTTTAATGCACGGAAGCTGTGTTACACGGAAAACTTTAAAGCGGTGCAGGATAGTAATATGTGCTGGGCAATGTCAACCGCCGACTTAATTCACTGGTGGATGAGGGAAAATAAGGATAACCTTGCCCGCTATATCCAAAAAAAAGGTATAAGAGCCGGTATGGAAGCATATAAAATATATGCAGGCGAATACAAAGGCGGCTTCGGTGATGCAGGCGAAGGAGAGAAAAGCAGCGTTGCAAACGTATTCAGAAAGAGATTTCCCAATGATGGACTCGATTTAAATACCGCCGTTAATTGGTATTTACGCGGCAAGGACAGTCCTCTCCAAAAAGAAGCTCCCCCCGGTATTGTAAAGGATGTATTCAGCGGACAAGACGATTTAACAAACCTTATTATAAGCAGAGCGGTTAAGTCCAAAGCAGAGTTTGAACAGATGATAAAGGAAGCTCTTAACGAGGGGCACGCAATCGCTGTTATTATCAAACCGGTAAAGAATGTTCTTGATCCGCTTCATGTTGTTACTATCTGGGGTGTTGTTTTTGATGAAGACGATAGCATCGTCGAACTGTGGAATTCCGATTCAAACGATGCATATTCGCATATTGTAAAATTCGGTGTACATTATCCGGGCGGGGTTCCGCATAAGATAAATTACGGTGCAAAAAACGATAAGGGCGATACCCGCATTGAAGAAGTAATTATTATGAAATCGGCAAAAGAACAATTTAAAACATGGCTGGATAAAAACGGGGGTAATAAAAACGTATAACCGCGGCTGTCTAAAAAGACAAAGACTTTTCAGACAGCCCTTTTTTTTATTTTTCGATCCAGGCCCGGGAGTGCTTCCCGCCGCGGTACAGAGTCTCTCGTTTTTCTTCGCTCATCGCAGGCGAAAAATTCCAGCGATTTGCCGGAACACAATTTACAAACTTAAAATCGGACATTCGGTCCGGATTTTAAGCTCTACACTTTAAACTTCTTCACTTCGTTTGCTAAGTCTTCTATACTTGCCTTATTTTTTTGAGTTATATCGTTTACATCTTGAACGGCATTATTAATGTGTACGGCACCGGAAGCCATTTCATTCATGCTGTTGGTAATGATGCGAGTAAGTTCATCGAGTTTGCGCATTTCTTCAGCTACTCCCTCGCCGCCTTTGAGCATTTCCTCCGAACCTGCTTGTACCTCCGACGTTACCGCATTAATGGTTTTGATAGCTCCTAAGACCTCACGGCTGCCGTTTTCCTGCTCCCGCATAGCGTTCATCAGGTTTTGACTCATCGTTTTAACCTGCTCTGAAAGAGTGAAGATAACATTAAACTTTTCTCCGGCTGTTTTGGCGGAAGCGGATAAGGTTTCAATCTCTGTACTCAAAACTTTAAGTGTAGTGGTTATCGTTTTACCCTGTACACTCGATTCTTCGGCCAGCTTTCTAATTTCGTCTGCAACAACTGCAAAGCCCTTACCCGCTTCTCCTGCATGAGCCGCTTCGATAGCAGCGTTCATCGCAAGCAAATTTGTTTGGCTTGCGATGTGCTGGATAACATTCGAGGCTTCCAGCAAACTGCCTGACTCTTCTGCAATTTGCTGGGTTACACTGTTTGCACCCGTTACCGTTTCCCTGCCGTCGGCGGTTGCTGCCGCAAGTGTTTTGACGACTTCGTTGGTTTTGTCGAGGGTTTGTGTAATGGAAGCGATATTCGCGACCATCTGCTCTACCGCACTGGAGGATTGAGCGACTGAGGCTGCCTGATTTTCAATACTAGTATTAAGATGCTTTATGGTTCTAATAATTTCTTCCACCGTCGCGGCGGTTTCCGCTACGCTTGCCGCTTGAGACAGTGCTTGCCGCTTTACGGTATTTATATTTCCGCTTATTTGCTGTATAGAACTTGCAGTTTCGGTCATATTAGCTGAAAGTTTAATGCCGATTTCCCGCATTTGCTCTGTTCCGCTATGAATTGACGTTAGCGAATTTCTCATATTTGAAATCGTTTGATTAAAATAACCAGACATATCAGTAATTTCATCATTACCCAGCAAGGGCAAATGGACAGTCAAATTACCTTTTCCGACGTCTTGAAATACAGCAATAGTTTTTGATATAGGCTGTATAATTATTTTTCTGACAACGAAAATGCTGAAAATAACAACAAACGCCAAGATAGATAATGACACCGCAATAATATAAAATATAGATTTTCTTATACCGCTTTCTATCGCTTTTTCTATGTCATCAATTTCAACTCCGGTAAATACGACATGATCAACTGCACCATTGATAATAATCGGTACATATGCCGACATAAAATTCTTACCGAGTATTTTTGTCCGTCCTGTATAGGAGTTTTTAGATGAAACAGCATCATACGCAGCGCCATTCTCCAAATAAGTACCGACTGCACTGCCGCCGCTCTCATTCTTTATAGTGGTAATAATACGTTTAAATCCGTTTTTTTCTGCAGCAAAGACGGTAACTTCAATACCGAGTCTTTTTGCAAGTGTTTCAACCGAATTATGCGCAACCGGTTTTTCTGCACCGTATAAAACACCGTCAACGATTTTTAAATCTCCATACAAAGTATGAAGGTATTCCGATCCCATGCTGAGGGAGGATTCAAGCTGCTTTGTTACGGTATCAGTAACAGCCGTATGAGCCGTTGAATCAACGATAGAAACATTCACGGGTAAAATGACTGCAATAAAAATCAGAAATGAAAATAAAAGAACTCCGCCGATTTTAGCGGTCAAGCTCAAGCGTACAGTCTTTGTAATCGGTAAATCATTGCCCTGAACTGATTCTTTCATATCATGCACTCTCCTTATAATCTTTGCATTTTTTTTCCTTTTTTCATAGCTACATTTTCAACCGATATTTTATCTATTGTAAACTTTTTTTCTCAATAAGTCTACTTTTGATCTGTATTTAATAATGAACCCGCTGCATACTTTCATGCAGTTACTTGACAATTCATTTATCTGCATATACAATCAAATAAACAAATGAACATTTGTTCAAATATTAGAAAAATATAGTAAGGAAAAAAAGATGGAAATACCGTTAGCGGCACCGCATGATGAAACAGGAGAAGTTTTTAACCCGGATGCAGTGGCTCATGCACGTTCAAAAATACCGGATGAAGACACTATGACGGCATTAAGCGATTTTTTTAAAAACTTCGGAGATTCAACCCGTATTAAAATTGTCTCGGCGTTGATGGCCGGAGAGTTGTGTGTTGCAGATATTGCTGAAGTGCTTGAAATGTCTGCTTCAGCCATTTCGCATCAGCTGCGTATCTTACGGCAGGCAAAAATCGTACGCTCTCGGCGGGAAGGCAAACAAATATACTATTCTATAGAAGATAATCATGTCGGCATTCTTTACAGTGTCGGGATGGAACACGTAAAAGAAGGTCAATAGGAGGAAACTATGGCTTGTGCTTGTGCAGCGTGCGGAAATCACACGGATGAAACACACAGCGGTCAGGAACATGAAGGGGCTTTGTGGAACAATCACGATACTATCCGCTTCGGTATAGCAGTTTTACTTTTTATTGCGGGTATTCTCTTAGAGTTACTCCCCCCGATGCCGCATATCACCATAAAAATTGCAGGAAACTCTATTGATAATATGCTGCCGCCGCTGCTTTTTATCGGCGCCTGGCTGTGTGCAGGTTTTGAAGTCATTCAAACACTGCTGAAAACCGTCGGGAAAGGCAGTATTTTTGACGAAAACTTTTTAATGACCTTTGCCACCGTCGGCGCCTTTATACTCGGCGAATGGACAGAAGGCGCCGCTGTTATGCTCTTTTATAATCTGGGAGAGCTGCTGCAGGCAGCTGCTGTCCGGCAGTCCCGTACGTCCATTATTAATTTGATGGATTTACGCCCGGAATTTGCGCGGCTATACCGCAATCCCGCTGAAACCGCTGATGCCGGAGCTGCGCACCACAGCCGCACACATACTGAAGAACATGAGCACTGCTGCTGCGGGCATGATCATGCACAGTTGCAGTCCGGTGCCGATGAACCCCTGGTACCGCCTGAATCGGTGCCCATCGGTACCCTCATCTTGGTAAAAGCAGGAGAACGGGTACCGCTTGACGGTATTTTGACTGAAGGCGCCTGCTCTTTCGATACGGCTTCTATGACCGGTGAAAGTGTACCGCGTGTTATCAATGCAGGAGAGCCTGTTCTTGCAGGCTTTGTAAATCTTGACGGTTTAGCGGTCATCAAAACTACCGCCTCGGCAGCGGATACCGCTGCAGCAAAAATGCTTGAATTGGTGGAGCAGGCCCAAAACCGGAAAGCAAAAGCCGAACGGCTTATTTCGAGCTTTGCCCGTATATACACCCCGTTGGTAACTGCCGGTGCCGTAGTCCTTGCACTGCTACCGCCGCTGCTGCTTGCCGGCGTGTACGCGACACCACTGACATGGAATGCCTTTGTTCCCTGGATTTCCCGCGGCCTTGTGTTCCTTGTTATCTCCTGCCCCTGCGCCTTTGTCATTTCAGTGCCGCTCGGCTACTTCGGCGGGCTGGGCGGTGCCGCAAAAAAGGGTATCCTTATTAAGGGTGCCGACTTTATAGATGCCTTGGCAAAGACCGATACGGTAGTATTCGACAAAACCGGCACCCTTACCGCCGGAATATTGACCGTTCAGCACATTATTCCGGCGGACGGCACCGCCCTAGACCGGCTGGCGGAATTAGCGTATATTGCGGAATATCATTCCGGTCATCCCATCGCCCAAGCAGTAAAAAACCATATCAGACAGCTTATAGGACATGACCGTGTTGAGGAAGTTGAACAACAGACTGCGGAAATCCAAGACTATACCGAAAAAGCGGGCTCAGGAGTAAAAATGTCCTGGCGGGGAAAAGAGTTGGCGGCAGGCTCCGCACTGTTCATCTTCGGTGATGCCAAACAGGAGCCCTCCGCTGCTGCCGGAATGGAAGGCACAAAGGTGTTTCTTTCATACGGCGGTGCGTATGCCGGCTGTATTATTTGCAGCGACACTGTCAAGCCTCAGTCAGCACAGGCTGTCCGTGAACTGCGCAAAGCAGGAATAGCCTACATTGAAATGCTGACCGGCGACACCCAAAAAACCGGAGAGCGGATTGCGGCAGCGCTGCAATTAGACCGGTGCAGCAGCGGGCTGCTTCCGCATGAAAAAGTAAACCGTTTTGAACGCATCAGTGCAGAGCGTAAAGAGAAAAAACCGCAGGCTGTCTGTGTATTTGCCGGCGACGGTATCAATGATGCGCCTGTACTCGCACGCGCGGATGTGGGAATTGCAATGGGAGGAATCGGAAGCGATGCGGCAATAGAAGCAGCTGATGTCGTGCTGATGAACGACAGCCCGCTGCTCATTCCGCAGGCAGTCGCTTCCGCCCGCTTTACCCGGAAGATCGTTAAGCAAAATATTATCCTCTCGTTTGCGGTTAAACTGGCATTCCTCGCAGGCGGGGCAGCCGGTATTATCGGGTTATGGGCGGCGGTTTTTGCCGATGTCGGCGTTGCCCTGCTTGCCGTATGCAATTCGCTCCGCGCACGCCGATTTTAAAAAAAGTATTTGACGGCCGGGCAAAAATTTTCTATATTCTCTTTTAACAGTAGTATATTAAGAACGGCTACTAGTTATTTCCACTATATAAGGAGCATCTATGACTGTTACTGTTGATGAAAAAGCACGGGCATTTCTTGCAAAACATAAAGAAGATTCCGTGTATACCTATTTAGGCGAATGCCGTTCCTGAGGAGGAACCGTACTTCAACCGGCCGTGTTTGCCGGTCCGCCTGAATCACCGAATGACTATGATGTGTTTGAAACCGACGGTATTACCGTATATGTACGCAAAGGAACCGAAACAAAAGACGGCAGCCTTACCGTTACAATGGTAAAAATGCTGTGGATGGAGACCTTGGCTGTACAGGGAATGCGGTATTAAATACACATAAACAGGGCCGGGAATTAAACGGTAGCAACATACGAAACGTACCGTACAGTGTTAATCCCCGGCTTTTTTATTCGTGCGGAGGGTTTAATACCCCGACGCTCTGCGTCGTAACAAAGGGTATTAAAACCGACTGCAACCACCTTATGAGAACAACAACCCCGATGCTTTGCGTCGGGGTTGTTGATTGAGAAGCGGAATGAGTTCTGCCGGTTTTTCGATAATGAAAGATGCTCCGGCACCTTCCAGTTCTTCCCGGCTGCGGAATCCCCATAAAACCCCTACTGTTGCCAAACCTCCTGCTTTCCCGGTATTGACATCAACAGCTGTATCCCCAATATATAAGCAGTCTGATTTTTCACAGCCCAATAAGTCTAAAATTTCAAAGACACCTGCAGGATCAGGTTTGAGCGGAACCCCTGCGCGTTGTCCGAAAGCCGCCGTAAACGTTTCTTTCCCAAAGAACGCTTCAATAACCTTCTCGGTAGTCGGCTGCGGCTTATTCGATAGCACCGCAAGTTTTATATTTCTCTGCCGAAGTTCCGCGATCATTTCTTCAATCCCGTCATACAGGGTGCAAAGATGTAAAAAATCTGCATCGTATGCGGCATTATAATTCTTTAAAACGGTATTCTCCAGTTCGATATTTTCAATGCCATGGTAAGTTAGTACACGGTTAATCAGCACACGGGCACCGTCTCCGACAAAATACTTAAAATCTTCAACGGGCGCGGGCGGTAAGCCATGCCGGGCTGTTTCGGTATTTACAAAATATGCAATCGTATGCAAAGAATTGGTCAGTGTTCCGTCTAAATCAAAAATACATGCTTTTATCATAATACCCCGGAGTATATAAAATCATTCTTTAAATAGCAATATTGCGCTGTAGTCATACGAAACAGGAAACGGACAACCCCCTACAGCGGTATTGTTTACCCGCACTAATTCAAACCGGATATTTACTTGCTTTTACCCTTTGATTGAACTATAATAAAAAGTATTATGGAAACGTACTATTTTACCGTAACCGGTATGAGCTGTGCGGCCTGCTCAGCCAATGTGGAAAAAGCGGTAGCCCGGCTTGAAGGAGTTGATACCGTACAGGTTAATCTTTTAACGCAGCGGGTGACCGTCGTTTTTAATACTGACATACTCAGCACTGAAACAGTTATCAGCACCGTAGAAAAAAGCGGATACGGATGCACGTTACTGCACTCGGATGCAGCCGCCGCACCGGAAACGTTACAGTCCATTGAAACCGCCGATCAGGAAAAACAGCAGTTTCTCTGGTCGCTGGTATTCCTCCTTCCTCTCATGTATATCTCTATGGGCAGTATGTTCGGCTTGCCGTTACCGGAATATTTATACGGCACAGGAAATGCGCTCGTTTTTGTGTTTACCCAATTTTTACTCACTCTCCCGGTATTGATATTAAACCGCCGGTTTTTTACCAATGGCTTTAAAACCCTCCTCCACGGCACGCCGAATATGAACAGTTTGATTGCGGTCGGTTCTGGTGCAGCGGTAATTTACGGTATCTTTGCCATATACCGCATAGGATACGGCTTGGGACACGGCGATATTCATCTGGTTCATCTGTATTTAAAAGACTTATATTTTGAATCTGCCGCTATGATTTTGACGCTGATCTCCTTGGGAAAATTCTTGGAAGCCCGTGCAAAAAAGAAGACTTCCGAGTCACTTACAAAGTTAATTCAGCTCAGACCGCGTACTGCGCACGTCATGCGGAACGGTGTTGAAACGGAAATCCCCGTTGAACATATCGCTGCCGGAGATATGATTATTATCCGCCCGGGACAAACGGTACCGGTAGACGGCGTCATTATTGAAGGTAATTCCTCCCTTGATGAATCGGCCATTACCGGCGAAAGCGTACCGGTAGAAAAAACCGCCGGAAATACCGTTATCAGCGCCTCCCATAATTTATCCGGTACTTTTATTTTCCGTGCCGAAAAAGTAGGTGATGATACCACACTAGCGCGGATTATTGCCTTGGTAGAAGAAGCTGCATCATCAAAAGCTCCGGTAGCAAAATTGGCAGATACCATCAGCGGGTATTTTGTTCCGGCTGTCATGCTGACTGCACTCATTACCTTTATTCTTTGGCTTTCAACCGGGGCATCTTTTGAATTTGCCCTTTCATCAGCCATCTCCGTCTTGGTGATTTCCTGTCCGTGTGCGCTCGGACTTGCCACTCCGACAGCAATTATGGCCGGCACCGGAAAAGGCGCACAGCTCGGTATTTTGATACGTTCAGCCGAAGGTTTTGAGCAAGCACACCGTATTACGGCCGTTTTACTGGATAAAACCGGTACTATTACTGCCGGTAAACCGGAATTACAGTACATTGAAGTCTTTTCCGAACAATATAATGCGGATGACATATTGTGGATTGCCTACAGTCTTGAACACCTCTCGGAACATCCGCTGGCACGTGCGGTAATTCAAGCAGCGGAACAAAAGAAGCTGTCCCCCTTTAAGGTACGTGATTTCACCGCCCTGCACGGTAAGGGGATTTACGGCTCTGCTTCAGTACCGGACATAGGACAGGGCATTCTGCCGGGTACCAATGCAGGAATCACAATCGCGGCAGGCAACAGCAAGCTTTGCGAAAAACTTGGGATTGATATATCCGCCCATATACACGGCAGGCTCGAAAAAGCTGCTGAAAACGGGGCATCCCCCCTTCTTATCATGATCGGAAACGAATGTGCCGGTCTTATTGCCGTTTCGGATCCCGTAAAAGAAGGAAGCATCCGCGCAATTCAAGCATTCCATGATATGGGGATTACAACGGTTATGCTGACCGGAGATAATAAAAAAACTGCAGAGGCAATTCAAAAACGGGTTGGGACAGACTCCTGTGCCGCCGAGCTTTTGCCTCAGGATAAAAAAGAAAAGGTAGATTACTACCGTGCACAAGGATTTTCACCGGCATTTATCGGAGACGGAATAAATGATGCACCGGCCCTTACTGCTGCCGATGTAGGAATTGCAATAGGAGGCGGAACCGATATAGCGATGGAGAGTGCCGATATAGTATTGATGAACAGCAGCCTTGAAACGGCAGTTACCGCAATTCAGCTAAGTAAAAGAGTAATGAGAACAATTAAGCAGAATTTATTTTGGGCCTTATTTTATAACTCGTTGTGCATACCGCTTGCAGCCGGAGCTTTTTATACATTGTTCGGCTTAAAGCTCAGCCCGATGTTTGCAGCAGCCGCAATGAGTTTCAGCTCGGTTTCGGTTGTTCTGAACGCACTACGGCTGAACGGCTTCCGTCCTCAGGGTCTTCCGCAAAAAAATCCGCCGATGAGCGGCACCTGCCGTATTGCGGCTGAAGCTGAGCCTGTAAACCATACCACACCAGACAATCATATATCTACGGAGGAAAAAACTATGACAGTTACAACAATTTTAACCATTGAAGGTATGTCGTGCGGTCATTGCTCAGGACGTGTTGAGCAAGTACTGAATGCTATCGAAGGCGTATCTGCAAAGGTGAATCTCGCCGAAAAAACGGCAGCAGTAATCCATCCTGAAACCGTATCGGCAGAGGTACTAACAACTGCGGTTACCGATGCCGGATATGCGGTAACGGATTGCCGCAAGCAATAAACAGCTCTCTTTTTTAAAAATCTGCGCGGATGTGCAAAACACCCGATTTTGTGCATCAGCGCCGTACCTTTCAAGAATCTTTTTCATTAAAACCCCGGTAACTATGGAGTATGCTATGTGTCGGCTAAAAAAGCGAAATTTTTTATATATAAGTTTGATAGTTTGTATTGTGCTAAGCGGATGTGCGTCCGTGCCATCCGGCAGAAAAAAAGAATCTGCGGCGGATACTGCACACATACAGAAACAACACGATGTAGTGCTCATTTTTACCGGATCAGACTGGTCTAACCAAGCGGAATATTTTTCAAAAACCGTACTGAACGATTCTTTTAGGACCGAAGCGGAAAAAAACTATGCAGTGCAATACATAGACTTACCCCGTAACCCCGCCGAATCCGAACGGGAAAACATTCAAAAAAACTACCTGCTTTTTTCCGAATATGCCGTATCGGATGTTCCCTTTATTGTTATGCAAACTCCGCAGCAGGATATCTATGCAGCAGCTATCATAGAAGCCGAAATACGGACAGGCGAAGCTTTGCTTGAAAAACTCACAGAACTTTCTGCACAGCGGACTGCCGTTATTGAGGCGCGCGCCTTAATAGAGCGGACACAAGGAGCAGAAAAAGCCAAGGCCATCGATTCATTTTTAAACACCGTCTACGGCGCAGAATCCCGCCGGTATGACAGTCTGAGAATGCAGGTACCCGGCCTTGATCCTCAAAATATTTCGGGATTAAAAGGTAAATACCTCCTGATAACTGCGGATATACAGGCAAAGACCTTAGCACATAAAGGAGATTTTGCGGGAGCAGCTGCTGCATACCAAGCTGCAGCCGAAAGCGGCGAGCTGGCAGCCGAAGAACTACAGCTTGCTTGGTATCTTACAGCTTATGCCCATCTTATGGCCGATAACACCGACACCGGAACCGTCATCGCGTATTTACAGAAAGCTGTTCAGGCCGCCCCTGAAAGTGCCGGGGTACCGCAAATCAAGCAGGCCATCCAAAAACTGCAAACAAAAGCTCAGGTAGATTAATATGATAGGAACGTTTCACTTATGATGTCAGAACACACTTTTGCGATGCTACAACAAATCGCCCGCGGAATAGCCGTACACTTCGGCAGTAATTGTGAGGTGCTTGTACATGATCTCAGTGCCGATTATGCACAGAGTTCGATTGTCATTATTGAAAACGGAGCGGTCAGTATGCGGAAAATAGGCGACGGACCTTCCCATGTCGTGCTTGAAGCCCTCCATAGTAATCATAAAAACCTAGAAGATAAGCTCAGCTATCTAACCAAAACAAAAGACGGCCGGATTTTAAAATCAAGCACCATGTTTATCCGCGGAGAAAACGGCACGGTAGAAGCGGTATTGGCCATTAACTTTGACATTACGTCTCTCCAAATGGCAGAAAATGTGATGCAGCAAATTGTATCGCCGCTCAGCACAAAAAATGAGCCGGAAAATATTCCGCAGAATGTCAATGACCTTCTCGATGAGCTGATAGAACAATCCGTGCACCGTGCCGGTAAACCTGTTGCACTCATGAACAAAGACGATAAAATTGCTGCCATTAAATTCTTAAATCAATCGGGAGCCTTTCTGATCACCAAATCGGGCGATAAGATTTCAAATTATTTCGGAATTTCGAAATATACGCTGTACAGCTACATTGATGCAGGAGAACACGCAGACACATAATTCTTTCGTGCACCTTTCCACCCGCTACACATAGTCTTCTCCCCAGTAATCGCAGAGAAACAACACCCCCACCGCAGCGCGTCGGGGTATTAAACGCTCCGCACAGATAAACGCTTAACAGCAGCAGTGTGTTGTGACATACTCGTATCAGATAGTTCCTCTCCCACAACCGCAGGTATCAGAAAGATTAACCGTATGCTAAAAAACTTTGATGATTTAACCATCGTCGACGATTATATGTTTTGTATTGTCATGGAAGACCCAGAGCTATGCAAAGAGCTGCTGACCATGATGTTTAAAAATAAAATCGGCAAGATAGTACGGCTGTCCCAGCAAAAACCGATTGAAAATCAAATTGCCTCGAAAGGTGTACGTCCCGACATAGTAGTAGAGGATGAATACGGTAAGATGTATGATATTGAAATGTTGTTTTCCGATAGACATCCTGTCTATCGGAAAATGCGGAGTTTTAAACCTCGCGGTGGCGGTACTGAAATATGCTTTTTGAAAATAGGCGGAGCAGATACGCGGAATTAGGCAAAAAAGTACCGCAGGCGTATCGAGTATACGTTGAGGACACTTTTTTAAGAAGGTATGCAGCAAGGTTATGTCAAAGGCGCATACCAAACAAAACTTGAAACGGCAAAGCTGATGAAAAAAGCAAATTGCGGCCTTGATTTTATTATGCAAATGACAAGGCTTTGCAAAGAAGAAATTGAGGCTTTATAAAATCAAATCACAATAAATCAAGTTTTCAGTATATCAATCCTTTTTACATATTCCTCTCCCCAGTAATCGCAGAGGATTTGATAGGCCTCATCGCGGAGAGAGGGGATAACCCGCTCCAAGTGGCGGAGGTTTGAAATAAGATGACTGTGAGAAAGGTTTTGCAAAACAGTAGTCAGCTTTGCGGCATCGTTTCCGGTAAGAGGGTGTTCGTCAAGATAAGAAAAGATCACGGTAAAAACGGAAGCGGCAGAACAGGCTTTTTCCCAGCGTTCGAGGTTTGAGATTTCGGCTTTGGACGTAATACCTGCATCGTTGTAATAATTGTAAATGATTGTATCGATCCCGTAATAAGAAGGATTTTGCAGGGCAATAAAAAAATACAGTAAAAAATCTTCGCCCATGGTACAAAAGGTATGAGGTATTTCTTCGTAGGCTTTACGGACAAGGGAGGTTTTTATCAATTTACCGCAGATAAGGCTGTTATGCCCTTCTTCAATAAGGAGATTTTCAAGGACGGAAGTTCCCGTAAGCCTTCCCTTGTGTACTGTTTGCACCTTACGCACCAGAGCCTCGTATTTTTCTCGAAGATCCCTGTCTTCAGGATTCGAATTTTTTACAAACACATCCATTGAACCGTGAATAATATCGGCACCGTAATTTCCTATTGTTCCGGCCTGTTCCCCTCCTTGCGATTCTGAAAGAGCACGGATAAGAACCGCAAGAGCATCCAGCGGCAAGGTATCGTCGGGGTCGACAAAAAAGATGTATTCGCCTTGTACATTCTCGGCAAGGGTTAAAAGTCTCTGTCGGAAGCGGATCATTTGCATTTGCCGGTTTTGGGGCATTACTCTTGCAATTTATAACTTACTAATCTATGTTATACTACAAACAACAAGGAGACATAGCTATGAGTACTTCAAACAGAAAATATAAAGACTCGGTCTTTGTCGATTTATTCAGTGAGGATGAAAAAGCTAAAGAAAACTTTTTATCGCTCTATAATGCCTTGCACGGTACTTCTCTTACAGCTACGGAAGCTTTGAAGAACATCCGCTTGGATCAAGTCTTGTACATGACTTTTTATAATGATGTGTCTTATCTTGTTGAGAATAAAATCATAATACTAGCGGAGCATCAATCAACTATCAATCCGAACATGCCTTTGCGTTGTCTTGAATATGTAAGCCGACTTTATGAAACTCTCTTTGAATCCAAAGAAAAATATAGCCGGAAGCTCTTAAATATTCCAACCCCGGAATTCTATGTTTTTTACAATGGAGAAGAGCCTTTTCCCCGTGATAAAACACTAAAACTCTCGGAAGCTTTTATAGAAAGCACAGAAAAACCCAATCTTGAATTAACCGTTAAGGTAATAAATATAAACCAACAAAACCGCCATCCGGTTCTGGAAAACTGCAAACCGATGTATGAATATACCTTATTTGTAGAAACAGTACGCAGATGGAAAAAAAATGATCCTCAAAATGCTTTTCAAAAAGCTATTGAGGAATGTATAGCAAACGGTATCTTGAGTGACTATCTAAAACGCAAGACTAAGGAGGTAATCAACATGTTATTAGCTGAATATGATTATGAGACCGATATAGCCGTACAGCGTGCTGAAGAACGTGAAATAGCCTTTGCCGAAGGAATTGAACGAGGAATGGAGCAAGGAATCGAACGAGGTATTGAGCAAGGCTCACGCCAAAAAGCCTTCGAAACGGCCAAGCTGATGAAACAAGCAAATTGCGAACTTGATTTTATTATGCAAATGACAAGGCTTTGCAAAGAAGAAATTGCGGCCTTATAAAGTTAACCCGTAATCAACAACCACGACGCAGAGCGTTGCCGAAAACGGCAGGTATTAAACCTTCCTGCACGAATAAATCAAGTTTTCAGTATATCAATCAGCTTTCACATACTCCTCTCCCCAATAGTCGCAGAGTATTTTGTAGGCTTCATCGCGCAAAGAAGGAATAACCCTCTTTAAGTGGCGGAGGTTGGAAAGCATATTGTTTTTACAGCGGTTTTGTAGTGCTGCCATTAGTTCATTTTTATTCGGGGAGCTAAAGGGGTGTTCTTCAAGGTAAGAAAAAACGATAGCAAAGACCGAGGCAGCCGTGCAAGCCCTTTCCCAGCGGCTTAAGTCTTTTATTTCCCGGCTGGAGCTTATACCGGTGCCTATGTGATAGGTGTACACGGTGTCTTCAATGCCGAAATAGGAGCGGGCATGGAGCAGAATAAAAAAGTAAATAAGGAAGTCTTCGCCCATCGTGCAAAAGGTGCGGGGAATATCGGCAAAGGCGGCTTTGACGGTTTCGGTACGGAAAAGCTTCCCCCACAAAAAGCTTGAAAGCTCTCCTTTTATTAAAAAAGAATTTAAAAGCTCATCTTTTTCCAAGCGACCGAGGCAGACCTTTTTTATCTTTTCTTCCATTTCGGCGAGGGAGTCTTTTTTGTAAAGAGCGGCTTCCTCCTCGGAAAAGGCAGCCTTGTACTCGGCCTTGCCGTGAACAATATCCGCGCCGGAAGAAAGAGCCGCATCATAGAGGCTTTGCAGGGCATTGGGCGGAAGGGTATCGTCCGAATCCGCAAAGCAGAGGCAGGTACCGGAGGCGGCTTCTACCGCAGTACGGCGGGCTTCAACCAGCCCTAAGTTTTTGGAATGTTCCAAAAGAGTGAGGGGAATGCCGAGGGTTTTGAATTTCTTTTTATAGGGTTTAAGGATTTTAGGTAAGGAGAAGCCGCTGGGGCTGCCGTCATTGACAACAATGATTTCGAGGGGCAAAGCCCCCTGCCCCGCGGCACTATCAGACAAAAAGCCTTGCTCTAAAACGCTGTCGAGCAAGGCCGGAAGAGAGCTTTCCGTCCCATAGACCGGAACGGAAAGACTGATAAGGGGAGTTATTCCCATAGGAAGCCGCAACCAGTATCCCATTTAAGCTCTTTTGAAAATTTTACATCACCATGCGTGTCAACAGAAGAACTTTGATTGTAAACGCCTGAGCTGTCAGGGGTAAAGATCCATACCTTATTTTTATTTTCGGCATCTTGTGTATTTTTTTTACCGTAGGCCCCGTCAGAGGCAATTACCAGTTTTTTCGGTTTAACGGCGATAAAGCGGTATGGAGCAAAGTTTCCGTCTGAAGTGTCCATTACACCATCATCTCCGTACAGTTTGACGGCATTGCCGGAGGAGAAGGAGCTTGTATCACCCACTTTAAACAGCCTGCCCGATTGAGCAAAAAGAATAGTGTTTCCACTGTCAGGGTCTTGTTCTTTTTTTGTTTTTGTAGTTAAACCGTACAATACACCGTCTTGAATGTAGAGGGCGTTGAGAGATTCTTGAATAGTATCACCTACATAGGTTTCACCACCAGCGATTGTAACAGTGCCGGAGGAATTATCATAGCCCGTTGCATTATGCAAATACTTCTTAACACGAATTGTGTATTTAGAAGCGGCATCATTGTAATCATATTCTCCCACAAAAAGACCGTCTTGGTTTGCTGCAATGGAGGTAAAGCTTGTATAGTCATCAGTAGACTGTGGACCTTCTATCTCCCATGAATTGTTAAAGCTTGCACTTGTAAAACTATCACCGCTCCATTCAATCCGTTTGATAAAACAGTTTCTATCTCCATAACTGTAATACAAGACATTTTTGCCTGAACTTACGTTGCCGGATGTATCGACGGCAATGGCTGACGGCTTATAGCTTAGAGAATTATGGCTACTTTCATATAGTCTTGCTATCACAGGAGTTGTATTATAGCTGCCGTCATCTTTCAGCGCAAAGCGGCATACTTGATAGTTTGTTGTGTTATAGCGTTTTACTATATAAAGGTTTCCCTCTTCGTCGTAGCAGAATACATCGGTAAGGTAGTTGTTAATTCCTTCTGTACTATTGCCTGGTTTAAAAGTCTCTGACGGAAGCGGATCATTTGCAGAATTCAGCTGATAATAACTAAAGATTCCATATTGCCCCTTTTTCCACACAAGGGTCTTGGTACCATGCCATTTATTTTCTTCGCGGAACCATGTAATGCCGTCCGGTACATTAACCGGAGAATCAAAGGTTTTTGCAGAGGTATTAAATGATACGGTTTTATTGATGTTTTCCAGTTTAGGTGCACCTTCAACGGCGGAACGCTTTATGCCGTCTACCGCAATGTATAGTTTTCCGTCCCTGTAGCCGGTAAACTTGATGTTTTCAAATTTAGTGAGGCCTTCTATAGACAGCTCTTTCATTTGCGAAACAGGCACGGTCGGGAATGGACCGGGAGACGAAAGCTCATCTATCTTAGTTACATCAAAGTACGCGATAGCTGCCTGTTTGTTATCTCTTGTATGCAGGAGTACATAACAAAAATCATCGGCAACAAAAATTCCGTAAACATTCTTATAATCCGTTTCGGAAGGAAATTTAACTTCCTTGTGAGGAGGAGAAGAGCCGATCTGGTTTATGTTAATTTCAGCCTCATGGGGGGCGCTGCTATATACTGTACCGCCGTACACAGTGTATAGATGCTCGGCATCAATATCAATCGATGGACTTGTTCCAATCCAGCTCCCTCCATCATATTTCATCAATACCTCAGTGCCACTGGAAGCCTTGCCGATAGCATACAATACTTCATCTACAATATCATAGGCGGGATTTTGAGGGGCCTCAGTCGATGACTCAAAATTATAAACCCCGTTAAAACCGGAGTCCTCAGTATAAGAACCGTCCGATTTTTTTAACTTTTTCAGTTTATCTTTCGTAACAAGATAAAAGTTATTATCCCGGTCAAAAGTGTAAAAGATATTACGGTAATTATCAGTATCAAGTTCAATATTCGAGGCTACATCTATAGAAGCACTTCCGCTTACATCATTTGAAAGGATGAGCTTATCAAGTGTATTCCCATTGTTTTTGTCTAGGCTGAAAAATACCAAGGGATTTGCAACGGGCGTAATCCATGCAGTTTCCATTGTAAGCCATTCCGCTGTGTCCCTATCTTCAAAGATCAAGACATCCCCCGTCTTTTTCAACGTTGCAGTACGGTTTTTGTTTTCGGTAATGCGGACTCTGCCGTTTTGATACTCAAACCTTACACCGTCGTCGGCAATGTAGAGGTTTTCTGCGTCAAAACCGATTACCTTTACCGGGCCGTAGAATGAGGTGCTTTCATCGGTTGCGTAAATACCGTGTACATCAGCAGTATGACTGTCTTTAATGCCGATACGCTTGGGATTGCTTATCGTACCGCTTGTGTCTTGAGCCGTATACGAATATTTCACAATACCGCCTAAGGAATAATACTTGCTGCTGTTGTTACTGTTATTGTCAAAAGCCGAAAAAAGCACATAGAGGGCATCAGATGTCAGGTAAAGGTCATTTATCCGTACATAAGGGGTTAGAGAGTTTCCGAGCATAATCTTTGTATCTTCGCTTAAATTGGGCTGAGGAGCGGAAAGCGTAATTTCGGAAAAGGTATCTCCGTTTATGCGGTACATCTTCAATTTTTTTGTTGTTCCCTCATACCCTAAGGTAACAAATACATCATTGTGTACGGCACAGCTTTCTATAAAGCCGAGAGTAATTCCCGTCAATTCTGTAAGTGAGCCGCCGTTTTCGTTTATTCTAAACAGCTTACGAGCAGGATGTCCTCCCGGCAGTGAAACTACTGCGGCAAGGTAGACCTTACCTGTTGTATGGTCGCTTGCAAGTATTACACCATAACTGTATTCAGGGAGGGTAAAGGTTTTATCTTCCTTGTCCCCTTCACTTGTGTACCGTTCAAGCTTATAGTCATTGCCTTCTTGATATGCAAGATAGGTTCTGCCCTTATTGTCGCGGCAAAAATTATGATATCTAATGTTTTCTTTTTTGATTTCCTTTGAACCTATTTTGAGTGTCAGTGTGTAATCATGGTGGCCGCCTGCATGGGACTTATCGGTACCGAATAAGAGGCTGTTTAAGGCGGCTGCACTTTTTTTAAGTTTAATGCTGACGGTATTCACTCCGGAAGTAACTTTATGGCGGGCAGAACCTCTCCACTGAGCAGCAGCAGTCCTGACCGTAACTGTTATGGTTAATTCTTCGCCTACCGGGAAGGTACCGCTCCATGTTTTTTCCGCACCGGCAGGCAAGATTACCGTTTCCGATTTGCCGGGTGAAACAATTTTCAAGTCCATCTGAGCATCTTTTAATACCGGCAGCCCTTCACTGTCAACGGCACGGCCCTGCTGCCCGCCCACATTCAGATACACGGTACCTGCGGTCTGCACAGCGTCCTGATCAAAAATTCCTTGTTTACACGATAAAAATACAAACGCAAGCGTACATATAGTCAGTAATAAATATGCTTTTCTCATCATCTTTTCCTCCTTATACCTATAACCGCAGTATGCATAACCTTTCCGATATACTGGGTTTGATAAAGGTATTGTAACAAGAAACTGAAAAAAAAACAAGTAAAGAATGAATTACCGGTACTTTAGAAAAGTCACCGGCAATTCTGCAGGAGTGCAGCCCCAGTTACGGCTCTTTTTTCGGCATATAAAATCTTCAAGTTTTCTGCCGGCTGCCGATATTGATTAGAGAGGTTTTTTATGATTAGAGGTTGGTACACTGCCGCAAGCGGCATGAATGCACAGCAAAAGCAGCTTGACGTTATTGCACAGAATTTGGCAAACGCCGACACTACAAGCTACAAGCGGGATGTTGCTACGCACAAGAACTTTCCCGAATTGCTTCTCAGACGGATGCAGGACGACGGTGTGGTGAAAAATCCCTTCGGCTCCTCCGACATTGCGCCGGTTATCGGTAAACTCGGCCTCGGTGTGGAATTAAATGAAATTTTCACCGAATTTGAACAAGGTTCCCTCAAACAGACCAATACCCCCTCGGATCTAGCCCTGGAAGGTAAGGGCTTTTTCTGTGTTGAAACCCCGTACGGCGAACAGTATACACGTAACGGCAATTTTACGGTGGGTATCGAAGGCTTTTTAATGACAAAAGAAGGCTTTCCGGTTTTGGGAGAAAACGGGCGTATTTTTTTACAGGATAAAGAATACAAGATCAACCAAAACGGCGATGTCTATTCCCGTCCGATGACCGAACCCGATTCCGATGCCGTGTTTACAGACCGGCTTAAGCTTATCACCTTTGAAAACGACCGGTACCTTAAAAAGAAGGGGTCCAGTTTCTACCTTGACACCCCTGTTTCCGGCCCGGCTATTGCAGCCGAAGGCGGCGACCGGCCGGTAGTTATACAAGGTTTTGTTGAAACCTCAAACATCAAGGTGGTCAATGAAATGGTGCGTATGATTGAGGTAAACCGTGCATACGAGGCAAACCAAAAGACCATTCAATCAGGCGATACCATGATGGCAAAGCTCTGGAATGAAGTCGTAAAAGTAAAATAAGACAGCGGGCAGCAATACGTTAAGCACAAGCTAGGAGAACACAGATATGGTTAGAAGTTTATGGACAGCAGCAACCGGCATGAACAGCCAGCAGGCAAATATCGACACCGTTGCAAATAACCTTGCGAACGTCAATACCAGCGGTTTTAAAAAACAGCGGGCGGAGTTTGAAGACCTGCTCTATCAGACAATACGGGCAGCGGGAACACCGGCAACCGAAGACACCATTACACCCGTCGGCGTAGAAATGGGCCACGGAGCAAAACTTGCAGCCACTCAGCGCAATTTTGAACAAGGTTCCTTGCAGCACACCGGCGTTTCTACCGATCTGGCGATTGCCGGAGAAGGTTTTTTCCGTGTTCTGCAATATGACGGAACGTATGCGTATACACGGGACGGTTCATTTAAGATTGATGCTGACCGTCAGCTGGTAACCTCAAACGGTTTGCGCTGTTTGCCGGAAATTATCTTTCCCGAAAACTATCTGCCGCAAACCATTGCAATCAGCCGCGACGGGCGGGTGTCGGTACGGGTCGGCGAACAGGATGATCCGGTAGAAGTAGGACAAATAGAGCTCTACCGTTTTCAAAATCCGGTAGGACTTTCTGCGCAGGGCAGCAATCTATTCCGGCAGACTCCGGCTTCCGGTCAAGCTATTGCAGGACGCCCCGGTTTTAACGGGTTCGGCAAAACCGAACATAAGTTTTTGGAAATGTCGAATGTTTCAACCGTCAGCGAAATGGTCAGTATGATTGTGGCACAGCGCGCCTACGAGTTTAATTCAAAGGCAATCCAAACCAGCGATAATATGCTCGGCACGGCTGTCGGACTAAAACGCTAAATGAAACAAAAAAATAGTAGGTAGGACAGCATGATTGAAGGGATAAACCGTACTGCATACACAGCGCAGCAGCAGGCAGCACCGTCTGCGGCAAAAAAAGGCCGGAGTTTTTCGGAACTGCTCGAACAGCTCAAAACGGAAAACGCACAGCTTTCCGCCGCAAAAGAAGCTTCGCGCCCTGCCTTGTCGGCACGGCTGCAGGGCGAATACCTCAGTTCCTTTGAAATCCTCAACCCAAACCCCTCCGACCGCCGGGCAGAGCCTAAGGGGATGGGGGCGGAAAGCGCCGCACACCGCAGCCGCAATCAAAAAACCGCCATCGACAAAACCTCAGATCTCTATCAGCAAGCCTTGGAACTGGAATCGTATTTTGTAAAAATCATGCTTGATTCGATGCGCAGTACCCTGCATAAAACAAGTCTAACAGGTAAGGATAGCTTTGCCGGAAAGATGTATGACGATATGATGTATGAGGAACTGTCCCGGACAGTTACTAAAAGCGCAGGACTGGGACTTGCCGATCAAATCTATTTGCAGCTGAACACGGAAGGATAAACCGCTAGGGAGTTCTATCTACCCGGATAAACCCTAAGGCGGTTAATGAGCTGTACAGAGTCCTAAAACTTTTGTCATAGCCGTAACTGACGGCATAAAAATGCACATACCAATATGATTCTGAAACCGATACAGACGCTCTTTGTACATCTTCATCCCCGACGGTAATGTGCGTACCTTTAAACTCCTGCTTGCTGCTGATAATTTTACCGTCGCGGTATGGGATGCCGAGTGAGCTGCCCCCTACCGTCAGTAATGCAGGATCAAAACCAGAACCGGGGATACCATAATCTTGAAGACGGAACCGGACATTCCTATCCGAACCCGACCGTGCAATTAAAGGGCGCTGACTGGCACTAATACCGCTGCAGCGTAACCGTGCATATTTTTTTGTATCCTGCAAATACTGAGCTGCAGACGAAGGATTACTGTCGTTGTAGCGGTTTATCTGTGTCCTGTCCTCGATACAGTCGGCTTCCCGTTCGTAAATGCGGTAATAGATTTCCGTCCCTTGAAAATATTCTGCGGCAGAACCGGTATTAAGGGAATCGGCAGTGGTGAACCGGCAATACCGCTTACTTGCATCAACAAGATCGCTCGTATCATATACAGAATCCTGAGGCGGCGGATAGAGATACACGACGTTTTCGATACCGCAGGCAGCAATCGACACTACCAGCACATATACCATGAATGCTTTTATGGATAGTATCAAATATAACCGGTTCAATACGTATCTTCCTTTACTGAATCGAAAGAGCTATTACCCGTGACTTTGCCAGCATCGTCCAGCTATTGTCAGGGTACAGTTCCGAAAGCTTATTATACGCGGCAACCGCTTGATCGAGCTGAGACAAGGATTCGTGAAGACGGCCGACATTAAACAGTGCACGCGGCTTGAGGGGAAAATCCTCTGCATCTGCCGAAAGGGTATAGAACGTCAGTGCTTTTTCATATTGTTTCAGCTCATCTGCGCAGGCAGCTGCGTTAAAATACGCAATACCGGCAGTATAGTTTTTAGGTAAGGCCTGCCCTGCTTTCTCGTAGGCAGCTAATCCCTTCTCCCAATCTTTGCGGAGAACATATATTTCACCTAAGGCTGAATAAGCACGGAACGACGCATAAGTCCCGCCGGCGGCAGCTGCTTGTGCTTCGAGTTTTTCAATAAGCGCATCTTCTTTTGCCTGCATATCATCTGCATTCTTTACCCGCAGTTCCATCCACTCGGTAATCAAGGTCTCTGCGGCGATTGAAGCATTTTTTGCTTTGCGCCCGTTGATTGATACCACCGTTAACGCAGCCGCTGCCGCGACACAGATAACAGCAAATACAACTGCGATGGGTTTACGGTTTTCGGTTAAAAACCGGATACAGTGATCCGAAAAAGAAAGGGGTTGTTCGTTTTGTTCTGCCATAATTTCTCCCGTTTTAAAGATGCCTAGTAATCTTTATATTGAGTTCCTTCATCAAACGTGAAAGATATGTCCGCTGAATGCCCAATACGGCCGCGGCAGCGGTTTGATTCCAGTGATTTTTTTCCAGAACCGCACGGATATGCTCCCGCTTAAATGCATCAAGCGCAGGTTTAAGCCTACCAGCTCCGGTACCGCCGGTATGCGTTTCTGCAGAACGTGCACACAAATCCGCACGGGTAACAAGCGGCGGCTGTCCGTGCAGACAGCCGAATTCTACCGTATTCTTCAATTCCCGTATATTTCCTGCCCATCCCGCATTCAGCAAAGCGGTTTCGGCATCTGCAGAAAAACCGGTAAAGTTTTTGTTCAGTTTACGTGCATACCGGTGCAAAAAAAACAGGGCAAAGGGTAGAATATCTTCAGCACGCTGCCTAAGCGGCGGAATATACAACGGTAATACATTTAGTTTTCCGTATAGTTCCGATAAAAAACCGCCTCTATGCAGCAGCTGTTCGATATTCCGCTCAGTTGAAGCAAGGAGCCGGAGCGGAGTACCCGCCGACTCCAAAGTCCTCAGCCGCTCAACTGCTTTTTTTTGCAGATTAAGCGGAAGTGCAGCCGCTTCATCTAAGAACAATGTCCCGCCGGCTGCCTGCTCAAAAGCGCCGGTCAGGTTAGGCTGCGTTTCTTCCTGATTACCGAACAGCCGGACATCCAAGACATCCGGCGACGGTTCCGCACAGTTTACACGAATAAAGGGATATGCGGCACGGCGGCTTTGCAGATGCAGATAACGGGCAAGAAAGGCCTTACCGACACTGTTTTCTCCTATGAATAATACCGGCACATCCGAATCCGCCAACTTTCTGCACAGTTCAAATTTTTCGTACATGGAAGCACTGGCAGCAATACACAGCGTACTGCACGGCAGGTTGTCTTGCCCGGCATACACCGAAGCGCCGGCATATAAACGGTACAGATATGCAGTACGGTAAACCAGTGCTGCATAAGCCGCCGTCATACTCAGCAAGTCCAGATCGGTATCGGAAAACCCGCTGCGCTTACCGGCAGCTTCAAGCACCCCAAAACACACATCACCGGCGCATAACGGAGCGGCTGCAGTCTGTTCAGCCGAATATAAAATTCTGTGCACCTCCGCAGGCAGACTGATACCCGCCCCCGGTGAATCGGAAACGGCCGGTTTCTTGAGCTTCAGTACCCGCGCAGCAGTAGCGGAAAGGCCGGCATATTCTTCCATCCGGTGAAAAACACCCTGATAGCAATATGCGGTAAGCCGCACCTCCTGCGTAAGTTCATCAGCCAAAAAAAGCGAAGCAGCGGTACAGCCCGCTGCTTGCATACCTGCCCTTACAATAGCTTCCAGCAGCCTGTCTTGGGAGCTTGAGCACGCTCCCGTAAACAAGGCTGTGCGCATAAGAGCAGCTAGTCTTCCGGACACATCATGTTCTGAAATACTCATCAGCTGCTCTCACACGGATACTATTCCGCGGCTTTATTTTTCATCAAATCGCCTAAGGTAAAGGCGCCTTCGGAATCTTCCTGCTTAGTAGACATATAGCGGGATAGTTCCTCCTGCTGAAGACGTTTTTTATAGTCACGGATTGAAAACGCAGTTTTCTTTTCGCGGACATTAACGTCAAGGACAACAGCTTTTACCTTATCGCCGACACTGTATTTTTTTAACACCTCATCAGGGTTATCTTCGCGGTTTTCCACAAGGTTTTGCTTGTGAATAAGTCCCTCAATACCGCCGGGGACTTTCACGAAAATTCCGAAATCGGTAATTGAAGTAACTTCACCTTCGACCATAGCACCTTGGCGGTAGCTATCTGCAAAGGTTTTCCACGGATCATCGCTTAACTGCTTTACCCCAAGCCGGATACGGTGCTCTGCCGGATTGCATTCAATGACAATGACTTCCAATTCTTGACCGGCTACCAGTTCGCTATTGGGATGGCGGACACGCTTTGTCCATGAAAGATCATCAACATGCAAGAAACCGTCAATTCCTTCCTCAAGTTCAATAAAGGCGCCGGCATTGGTCAGCTTTACTACCTTGCGGGTTAAACGGGTTCCGATCGGATAACGTTCATCAATATTATCCCAAGGATTGGCGGTTACCTGCTTTAATCCGAGAGATACACGCCCTGCCTGGATGTCATATCCGAGGATCATGCATTCCACTTCGTCGCCGATTTTTACCATATCGCTCGGTTTGCTGATTTTCTTTACCCAGCTGAATTCGCTGATATGCACCAAACCTTCAATTCCTTCGGATAATTCAACAAAGGCGCCGAAGTCGGTGATCTTTGTAACATGACCTTTTACAATATCATTGACTTGGAATTTGTCTTCAAATTCAAGCCATGGATCGGGACTAAAGTGTTTGAGTGAAAGATTGATGCGTTTTTCGGCAGGATCAAGGCGGATAACCTTTAATTCGATCTCCTGTCCTTTCTTTACAAAATCTTTCGGACGGGTAACGTGTCCCCAGCTCATATCGTTGATATGGAGCAAGCCGTCAAAACCGCCTAAATCAATAAAGGCGCCGAAGCTGGTAAAGCTCTTAACGGTTCCTTGAACAACATCGCCGATATTGGTATTTTCAAAAAAATCATCGCGATTCTTTTCGATTGTATCTTCAAGATATTTTCTTCTATTAACAACAATATTTTCTCTATTGCCTTTGCGGTCAAATACCATTTTTTCAATATAGAAGGTTCCTTTTTGACCAAGCAAAGATTCAGGCTTATCAACTTTCTGACTTGCAGCCTGACTGATCGGTAAAAACGCAATCATACCTGCACCGAGATCAACATCATAACCGCTCTTATTCACCAGCTTAGTGATGACGCCTGCTACAGGTGTTTTATTCCGGTACGCATTTTGCAGTTCTTTCCGCAGAATACTGCGGTCTGCTTTCTGCTTTGAAATAATGAGCTTTCCGTCTGTTGCTTCCGTTTTTTCAATAAATACTTGTACTGCATCCCCGATATTCGGAGTTTCAGCAAATTCACTACGTGCAACACGCCCTTCAGACTTACCGCCGACATCAATAAAAACCGAGTCATCGGTTACTGCAATAATACGGCCTTCTTTTAATGTTCCGACTTCAGGAGATTCAAAATTTAAATACTCCTCTGGTAATTGTGTTTGGATGCTCTGATCGGAGTTTGTAACGGCACCCATTGCCACTTCCTTCTTTTCCATAGATAACCCTTTATCGTGTATTTTATTTTTTATTTTCTCACAAACCTGCATTATCGTCAAGTCCGAGGTATCTAAATAGAAGGCATCTTCTGAAATTTTCAGACTCCCTTCTTTTTTATTCCGGTCAATTTCATCCCGCTGTTCAATACTGCGCCGTATTTCAGCTTCGGAAAGCTTACTGGTGCCCTGTTCAAAACGGCGCCGGGTACGTGCCTCAACGGAGGCATCCAGATAAAATTTGTGTTCCACATGAGGAAAAACCACAGTTGTCATGTCGCGGCCTTCACATACGATATTCAGCTTTGCGGCAGCGGCACGGATTTTTTCATTGATAATATGCCGGATAGGAACAATCGCGGATAAAGCCGCAACAACCGATTCAACGGCATCACTGCGGAGATAGGCTTCTGCGTTTTCGGTACCGAGATACAGCGCCCCGTTTCTGTATTCAAGCGGCACAGTCTGGGCAAATGCCGTCCATTTTGCCTCGTCTGCCAAGTCCGGTACGGAAGCGCCCGCACCGGAGGCATCTCCCCCCAGCGACCGCAACACTGCAAGCGCAAGGCCACGGTAAAAGCTGCCGGTATTCATAAAAGTAAAATTCAAATCAGCAGCAAGCATCTTTGCAATGGTGCTCTTTCCCGAACCGGCGGGGCCGTCAATAGCAATAATCATTTTGTATTTTCCTCCCCTGCCGGAACCGTTTTTCGGCAAAATGTATTGATAGTCTGTACCGCTTCTTTGAGTGGAACCGTATATTCGGTACGAGACGGCAGATGTTTAATCTTTATCGGCCGATCGGCACCGTCCGGCTGAGCACAGCCGCTCTGATCCTCACCGGCCGGAGGCACGAATACTCCCCAAGTGATGTCTTTTTTTTCGGCATAGCTGTATTGCTGCTGTATCTTTTTCGGTTCGGGAAAAACTTCCGTCCGGATACCGCCGCTGCCGAGATATTCCGCTATCCGGCGGTTCTCCCGAATACAACTGCCTTTTTCACAAAAGACCACCGCATCAATAAAGCCCCTGCCCTGCCCCGTAATGCCGAGCTGTTCCAAACCGGCAAGGAGCCGGTCAAGCCCTATCGAGGCACCTACCCCGCTTACCGTATCTTTCATATAAAGGCCGGTGAGGTTGTCGTAGCGACCGCCCGAACATACGGAACCGAGCTGCGGTAGATCCGTTAAAAAGGTTTCATAGACAATACCGGTATAGTAGTCCAGACCGCGGGTGATTGAAGGGTCAAGAACAAAGGCATCAGCAATGCCAGCATCGGTTAAAAGTGCATATACATCCCGTAAGCGTCCGGTATCGGCAGCGGTGCCGCCTGCAAGCTGTTCAATATGGGATAGCACCGCTTCAAAGCTGCTTTCCGAGGAGGCCCCGGCACAGTATTGCACAATCTGTTCGGCTTTTTCGGCACCGCCTATTTCGGCGAGCTGCTTCAGCACCTCCGCTTCCCCGATTTTTGCCAGCTTATCCACAACACGCAGAATATCTTCGCTCTGTTCTTTTAACGCCAGCCGCTCCAAAAAACGGTTAAAGATTCCGCGGTGGGAAAGATGAATGCGGAAGGCATTCACACCGAGTGCTTTTAACGAGGTGTGCATCACCTGTAAAATTTCAAAATCGGTGTAAGCAGAATCGGAGCCGATACTGTCAAAATCACATTGAATAAATTCGCGGTAGCGGCCTGCCTGCGGTTTTTCTCCGCGCCACACCTTGGCAATATGATAACGTTTAAAAGGAAAGTAAAGCTCAGTGTAATGTTCCGCCACAAAACGCGCAAAGGGAACAGTCAGATCAAAGCGGAGGGCAATATCACGGCCCCCGTTATCGTTAAAACGGAATACCTGTTTTTCGGTTTCCCCATTGCTTTTACGCAGCAGCACTTCGGAGTATTCCAAAGCCGGGGTGTCGATGGGAACAAAACCGGCATTACGGAAAACACCGGTAACGGTTTCAATTAAAAAAGCCCGCCTGATTTCGTCACGGGGGAGAAAATCACGAAAGCCTTTGAGAATCTTGGGCTGTATCAATTCACTCATTCGGTTAGTATAACGGATTTTATACCGGATTTCCAGCCTTTGGTTACAAAACAATGGTAAAGATCGGCAGAGGCGCTTAGATGCAGCTCCCGCCGTCCCTCTAGCCGCTCACCACGCTTCCGTCATGGAGGGTGATGCAGCGGTCTGCTTTTTGCAGCACCTGTTCGTCATGGGAAGTAAGAACAATGGTACTGCCGTATTCCTTCCGCAAGCGGGACAGCAGCTCAACAATACCGCTGCCGGTCTTTGAATCGAGGTTGGCAGTCGGCTCATCTGCAAGAATAAGCGCCGGATGCTTGACCACCGCCCGGGCAATGGAAACCCGCTGCTGCTGTCCGCCTGAAAGCTGGGACGGCCGGTGTTTTAAATGTCCGCCCAAGCCAACCGCTTCCGCCGCTTGAAGTACGCGCGCTTTACGGTTACGCTCTTTGACAATCAACAGCGGTACTTCGATATTTTCATACACCGTCAGCTCCGGTATCAAATTAAAATTTTGAAAGATAAACCCGAGAGTCTCACGGCGGAACCGGTTTTTCTCCTTAGGTCTTAAACCGCCGATTTCTTCCCCGGCAAAAAGATACGACCCGCCGGTCGGCGAATCCAAGGTACCCAGAATATTTAAAAGTGTCGTCTTTCCGCTGCCGGACGGCCCCTTAACCGCGACAAAAGCTCCTTCGGCAATTTCAAGCGATACATCCTGTAACGCACAAAAGCGGATACCGCCGCTGTTATAGGTCTTCGTAATATGCTGTAATACAATCATCACTCACACCTCCTAAAGATGAAGCATACAGCCGGCTTGCAGGCGGTTCCGGAAGGGACTAAACAAACGGTAGCCGCCCCCCGCCTTTGACCAGCGTAATTCATGGATAAGGTTTACCGTAACATACCGGTTTAAAGCATAGTCGATGCGGTGCACCGCCTGTATTCCTACGAGCGGCAGCCCTAACCGGTAGTCTGCCTGCACCGTTACATTGGGAACAACCGTATCATGCAGGCTCAGTGCTGCCCGCAGTACATGGGGGTCAAAAAAATCCTCCCGATAGCGGGCGGCAAAGTCCGGCTGTGCCGATACCGCTTGTATAAAAGCCTCCGCTTCGGAAGCGGTATAGCCTTCGCTATAAAATTCATAGCCGGCAGAAACCGTCAGCGGTTCAAACGTAAAAACAGCTTCTGCCGCCGCCTCGCCGCACAGTGTCAGAAGTTTTTTTCCGCCGCTTGTTGCTTCTCCGCCGCGTCTATCCGGTACCCCGCTCCACGCACCGCTGCCGCTTCGAAAAAAATACCGGTTGTCGGGCAGCTGTTTCACCGTGCCGGAAAGGGTTCCGGTAAAAAAGTCTTTCACATACTGTACCTGTACCGCTCCCATCCAATTCCGCTGTTTTTCCCAATACACTTGTGCATTTACTGCCCAGTTCTGTATATCCCCGCTTACCCCGCAGGCAAAACTGACATCCTTCCAGTCCCGCACTTCAACAAAATACGGCAGCAGCGTTACCGCCCATGAATCCCCGATTAAGAACTCCAATGCAGCAAGCCCGACCGGCTTACGGAAGCGTCTAAAAAGGTCAAATTCCGTCTTTCCGGCAGTAAGATATAAAAAATCGGTAATCCTGCTTTTAAAGTATATTTTTTCAAACAGCACTGCATACTGAACAGAGGCATCCGGCGGGGAATGGAGCGGAACTGACAGGCTGAGGTTCGCATAATAGCTTGCAATAAAAGGGCTGCTGCCTTCAAGAAAGAACGAGCCGCCTATCTGTGAAACAAAGTTTCCCTGTTGTGCCGTTTGCGGTACTATGCACTCCTTATTGTGTTCCCGCCAGCCGATAAAAGCCGCAGTACCGAAGCTGATGGACGACTGCATATCGTCCTCCGATTCGGCACATACTGCTGGTGCCAAAAGAGCCGGAAGGACGCACCATACACACACCGCTGCAAACCGTTTTATTCGTGCGGAGGGCTTAATACCCGCCGTTCCTCGGCAGCGCTCTACATCGGGGTTGTTGATTCCGCTTTCTAAACCGTCATCTCTCATTGCCGCTGCTCCCTACCGGACATATTTCAGCCGCTGTACTTCAAAAAGACGCGGATCCACCGCGGTTCGGCGGTCAAAGTCTTCGAACGTCAATACTGTCTTTTCACCCGCACCGCCAATCATCTCGGTAGAAACGTGTAAAAAAACATACCCGTCTGCGTCCTTCCGGTAATCCAGCACCCGCATCACCTTAATCAAATCACCGTTATACGAAAAATACTCCCGCTTCAGCAGCGCACCGTCATCTTTTCTGATATAGGCCAAAATCTTTTTATATGCCGCCTCCGTAACAGCAGGCTCCAACTCCGCACAATAACAGGCAATCCCCTCAACGGTTTGCTCGCTTCCTCTCCGCGCACGGTACAGCCGCGACAGCGTCGTATTCATAATATCTTCCTGCGTAATCGATGTTCCCATAAAAGCCGCCCCTGCACTCATCTTATTCATCTTGTTGACTTTTTTATTATAAAAATAAATCAGATCCCCCGTCCGCAACTGCAGCTGCCCCTTGAGGATTTTCGGATATTCCATAATCAGCAGATACTTTTCCGTACCGCTCATATAGCAGGTAAAACCGATTTTGTCCCGTGCCTTTCCCTTCTTCATACTCTGCATCGTCAGCGTCAGTTTTGCCTCAGCCGGAAAAAGCCGGTCAGCCGCCAAAAACACCGCTTCATAATCAATCCCCTGCGCAAAAACTGCCCATGCGGCTGCACACACTGCCGCCTGTATCATCAATCTTTTTTTCATATAAAAACTCCTTTTTTTCTTTTTTTGACTCTACCGCTATGGACGGCAGCGGTTGCAGTAGTAACGACATTATCCGTGGCGGAGCTACTCCAACTCATCACTCAGCACGCCCAAGGATGGGCGTGAAACTGATCAGAAGCGATGTTTCGGCTTTGCCGAAACTCGCCGATGAAAAATGTACAAGGAGGTACATTTTTCATCATCCCCCTAACTTTCGGATGAAAGACGTGCGGCTTCTTTCCGTACACTGCGATGCATTGACCACAGTGCTGCAGCAAGATTCACCGCGCCAAACATTGCCGATACCGTCATGCTATACTCCGGCCGATACCGTAAAAAAACAGCCGGCCCGCCGAATACCGCAACTAAATTCGCCGAATACCGCGCCGCAGGAAACCCGTGCAGAAAAATACCTACCGGAATACTGACTGCTGCCGCAAGTACCGCTGCACAGAACAGGACAATAAACGTTTCCGCAATAATCATCTGCATAAACGATCTTTTTTCCATGCCGTACGTCATCAAAGCCGCTATCTCCGCTTTCCGCTTATAAAAAATCAGATAATAGGCATTTTTGACCGCAAAAAGCAGCATCAGAGCAAGGATAAAACCGGTGATATTTTTTAATCCGATTAAAATCGTTTTAAAAATACCGAATATTTGAAAGTAACTGAACGTGCTTTTTTCAGCCGGAACATCGACACGGGCTACAAGACCTGCGTTTTTGACCGCCGTTCCAATACGGTACGCAAGATTATGAGCGGTATCGCGCCGTTTTTCAGCAGTGTCGGCAGCAATTGTTCCAATGACAGTGTTCATAAAGCCGTTTTTTTCCATGAATCCGGCAGCACGGGCAAACGGCAGATACACTACCTGCGCATGTATCAAATAGTTTGAAATAAAAATTCCGGCAACCGTCATCTGCATGGTAATAATATGCTTTGACGGGGCTTCAAAATAAAGGGTGATCTCGTCCCCTGCCTTTAACGACAGCTTTTCAGCAGTGTCGGCATCCACCAAACAGCTATCCGGTTCCGCAAAGCTCATCTGTCCTTCCTTCAAGACGGTACAGGGGGTAAGTAATTGCTGCATATATGCATCGGTAATTCCGGCAAGCAGGATGCCGGTTTCGGCACTGTCTGTCAGCAGGCGCACACCGTCAAGCAGTGCCGCAGGATACAGAACCGCACCTTCCTCTGCGGCTGCCGTTTCCGCTAAGGCCGGCATCAGTGCACTCAAATCATCTTCGCCTCCGGAAGAAAGCCGTATGTCTCCTTGTAGTGCCCGCTGAAATAAAGCGGTTTGTTCTTCGTAGCCGGTAATGACTGCATCAAACAACATAAGCGTGAATACCGTCCCGGCAGTCAGTATCATCATCAGTACATACTTTGAACGGTTTCCCATAATATTTTTCCATGCCCATTTCATATAATACATCGCGTCTCCTTTTATCTGCTTGTTTCATGCAAAAAAGCCCTGGTTCTTAGAGCGGTAATGAGCACCGTCATCAGTCCTGCATAGCACAAAGGCAGAAAAAAGACTGAAGCGGACGGATGCATAATCAGTTCTTTTCCCGCAAATACCAGTTCAAGATTGATATCCGTTGCAGATAATTGCAGGGTATTGAGTAAGACGGCAGTCCCTGCGGTAAGCGCGGAACCGGCCGCCCATGCAGGAAGGAGCATACAAAGATATTGGGTACAAAAAAGCATGACAACCGTTCTGCTGCCGTAGCCGAACACCCGCAAAATGCCGATCTCTTTTGCGCGGTTCAATACCGAAATGGTCAGTGTGTTCAGTAAACAAGAAAACACGACAATAAAAATAAAACCAAGCAGCAATAGATGCAGTGTGATGCTGACAAGGCTTACCGCTTTTGCGATAGAGTCTGCGGCAGTGTAGGGAATGATTTTTACGCTCTCCGGTAAGGAAAGGCTGAGGCGGATATGCTGCCAAAAAGAGAGTTTGTCCAGAATAATACTGCTAGCCTGATTTTCTTCTCTGCCGGTCAGTTCTAAAAAGAGGCTGCGGTTCATAAAAAGGAGGGGCGGATGCATACGGCTTTCCTCACTAGTGAATGTCCCGCTTAAATGGAAGTGTTCTGAAATGGGAATACCGAACCGGCTCGGCAGCTGTACGATAATGCCGTGCTGCTTCATTTCCTGTGAAATAGCGGAAGCATAGAGGACTGCTTCGTGCCGCTCTGGTGCGGGGAGTTTTCCTTTAAAAGACAGACTGCGTAACAGTGCCGCTTCCGCTGCCGGATCGCTTGCGATAACAATGATACTGCGCGGATTGCGCAGCTCCATGCGCTCCGGCTCATCAAGATACATCGTTGCCGGCGACCGCAGCCGCACCGAATGGGGAATGCCGAGCCGAATCAGCAGTTCCTGTACCTCAGACGGGTCAAATAAATCTTCCTCCCGCGGCGGACTTATTACAAGCATGTTGGTACAGTCTTTTTTGACGATACTGTAAAATCCCGTGTGCCGCTGTGCAAAGTATCTGCCGCGGTTTGTATGCAGCGCATCGAAAAACAGCGTAACGGTACCGGCCAGATAAAACGACAGCATCAAAAAGAAAAAAAATGAGCCGTGCCGCACACCGGCCGCAATACCGTTCATACCTGTACGTTTTAATAGTAAAAAGTTCATCGTGTGTCAGTATTCCTCGTTTGATTGTATTTGTTTATTGTTGATACGTCTGCATTTTACCTGCTGTATCCGCCGTAGGCTGCCTGACAATTTTTTAAAACAACGAATTATCATAAGGACTACTGAAACGGTGAGTAAAATACCCCAAAAAAATTCCGTATACTGGGCAGCATTCAGGATACGGAAATCGGTTATATACTGCGGCAGTTTTGTAGAGAGAAAGGTATATGCATATTTTAACATAAAGACCGTCATTACTATAAATACCCCGTTTGAAAAAACGGTATATCCGAACAATGCTGCTAATACCGGCTTACGCAGACTATCCAACACGGTAATCTCCGGCGTTCGTGTTATTTTTTTTATTACAGCGGTTAAAACCTGTTTTGTACTTTGGATACCGAAAAGATCAATTACGAGCCAATAACCGTCGGAATATAATGCCGGATATAAATTGTGGAGCATATTACTATACATAAGCACCATAAAAATAGAGAGAAAAGATGCTGCCGCCGGATATGCCCGCTGAAAAAATAAAAAAAAAGGAAGGAGGCATATACTGAGAATTAATTCAAAATAGATTCCGCCGATGCTGACAACAGCCCGTTCTTTCCGTTTCAATTTCCACGAAGCATTTACATTACAAAAAAAAGTGATATTAAGAAAATATAAACCGCCGCCCATTTCAGAAGGTATTTCATTATAATGCCGTAAAGCCGCTGCATGGCCGCATTCATGGCATAGTATAAATATACTCACCAGCGGATAACTGTATAAGAAAAAAGAAGGCGTTAGCTTTTGCAGTAAAGCGGTCGGAAACCCGGTAAACAGCTGTGCCTGAATGCCTTGATACAACCAAAACATACAGGCTGCAATACCGCATACCGTTAGAATAGGAGCAGCTTTATGGGAAAATAAGTGCGACAGAACAGATATTGCAGCATTGTCTTTTTTCAGCTTCCATTTAAAAAAAACAAAATGCAGCCTGCGGTTCCATTTCTTTTTTTCTTCCGAAAGACTAATAATCGTATCAATATTTTTACGGATGTGTTCTACAAGCGATATATCAAATCCCAATTGTTCCGCCGCATATACATCGGAACAGTTATTGTTTTGTTGAAAAAAAAGTGCTGTTTCTGCCGTTTTACTATCAGTTTTAAATGCTCTGCCGTTCGCATAAATCAGCATGGTGTTTTTCTGGGCAGAATCAAGCGGGCAAATTTCAAGAAATGCGTATTTATTCATCTGCATTCCGTACCTTTGTCCGGTAGTACAAGCGGCTGTATTCTCTCATTATGTACGGATAATCTGCACAATTGACTTTATACATAGTACCGTTTTTATGAAGGCTTTTAGATGCACAACCGCCTGAACAAACCAAAGCATACTTGCATGTCCTGCACGGCTCAAGCGTTACTATAGAGCGGTTATGCCATGAATCTTGCATTTCCGTAACCGTTATATCAGGATAAAAAGTACCGATGCTGTATTGCGGGTTTGCAACCAGCTCAAGGCACGCATAAAGATACCCGTCAGGAGAAAGAATGGCCGTAGCGGTTTCTGAAGAACAAAAATGAGCCGAAGGACGTAAAAAAGCCTGCGGCGGTTCCCTACCGGCAGCAGGCAGTGAAGTAATTGAAAAGGCAAAACGCTCCATCAGCTGTAAAAGACGGTTTGGGTTACAGATGCAGCTCTTTGCCGCTTCCAGAAATTCTTGACTGCTTGTAAATATATGCGGAAAGACACCGTCATTATCCACAATAGGAGAGCCGTAAATAGAGATGCGTTCCTTATCAAACCATGAATATGAGGATAGTTCCTCTGCCATCATCTCATACTGTTGAATTGACCGTTTATCAAGATTACACCGCAGTTGTACGGAAACATTTGTATACTGCATTAGTAAAGCAAGGTTTGCAATAATACGGTCAAAAGACGGTGCTCCGCTCTTATACGGGCGGGATTTATTATGGATAGCAGCAGGACCGTCAAGAGTGATTTGCAGATTGCTAAAATGAGACAGTATCTCAATAAAATAAGATAATTCCGTACCGTTTGTTATTGCAGAAAGCGGCATCTTTCGGGAAACGGCATAGGCGGTTATTTTTTCAATCACCGGTTTGTGTCTCGGCAAAAACGGTTCACCGCCGAAAAAACTGATACTGCTGGTTTTACCTCTTCGTTTTTCGATAAATTGAAATGCCGCTGCTAATATCTGCGGTGTAAAGCTCCTGTTCCGTATCTTCCTTGCAGCTGTAATAGTATCGGTTTGTTTATGACCGCACACAAAACAATACGCACAGCCGAGGTTGCAATTATAAGACGGAATAAAGACAAAATGCGGATTTCGGCGTATTTTATCATCAAGCGAAAGGAGTTGCTGCGCATAGCTATTACGTTTTTCTATTTCCTGCGCTTTTGTATACTGCGTGATATATCCGCGTTGCTGCAGATACCGGTTTAATGCTGTAGTACTGTCCGGCTGCTTTAATACGGGCATAAGCTGAGAGATCGGTAATGCATCGATAGCACCGCTCGCATAATTGATAATAACCGCCGTTGTATCGTCAATTTCATATATATCATTAAAAAAACTCAGGCGGCATATATCATTCCTCATAGTCTATCTCCACATACCCTTCGGGACTAAATTCGTCTTTTATTTTTTGCTTAAATGCTTCCCATTCGTCAGGCTTCATCGCTGTACGGCGGGCAAGGCGGTATTCATTGAACGGCCAATTTTCATTGCGGAAGCGCACAAGATACCGTCCTTGCGGTTCATCGGCAACCCAGAAGGATAAGGATTTACTGAATATACGCCCCATTAGTCCTGCCGCTGTTACATGAAACGGCAAACAGGCGATATGCTGCCCATTATAGGAAAAAAAATCTTGCTGTTGCGGTGTAAACTGCATCATCTGTACATAGCCGTTAATTTGCATTTTAAAAATACTCTGCTTCGCTCTGTCAAAAAAAGGAGCAAGTAAAAACAGCTGTGCGGGGAAGTCGCCTGAAATGAAAAATAATTCCTCTTTTTCAGGGTCAAAGGGAAGCGTTTGTTTCTCCCGCACCGGTTTTGTAAAAGTTTCCTTTTTATCTGCGGTAATCCGGTAGGTTTCTATTACAACACGCCGATTTTGAAAATCATAACGCTCAATAACCCGTGCATATGTACCGTCTAAATGATGTATTGCAGCATCTTTGCGTAAAAATGCTTCACTTCGTATTTCCTGCGGACGCATCATGTTCCAATCCATTATTCTTGTTGAAAAAAATAAAAATCCTTCAAGATACCGGCCATTTATACAACTTATTTTTTCGTAAACTGTGGGATTTTGCAGGTAGATAAAGGTTCGCTCTTTGCCTGCGGTAAATTGACTGGGATCGGCAAGGTTAGAATCGCTGTGGTATTCATACAAGTATCCAATAGAGAGTTTTGCAGGGGTATATACTAATGATGTATAGTCATATTGAGAGCATGAAAAAAGAAAAAACGTAAAAAATAATATAGTTCCTGCTTTAGTACTGTAATGTCGCATTCTATCCTCCACCTTTTAGAGTAATATGTGATTACATATTACTCTATCATTTTTTTATTTATGATTATTTTTATTGCAGTGTATATCGCAGTCTAACTCTAAACGTTCCTCCAACTCTTCAAAGGAAATTCCCTCCCAATTATTTGTTATGGGTATTAGACCGCTTATTGGTTCTGATTCTTTTAAGTATTCTTCTATCATAATAAAATCTACTCCTCTTTACTTCGTAATCTTATTTGTCCTGTATTATAACAGTGTTAGATGTTATTATTTTTATTGCAATATGTACCACATTTTAGCTCCAACCGCTCCTCCAATTCCTCAAAAGGAATTTCTTGCCATGTTTCGGTAATCGGCACTATATCCATTACCGTTTTCAACTCTTTGCTCCGTTCATCCATAGGGTTACTCCTTGTCCGCAGTACTGCTGCACTATTAAAGATAATCCCACCATACGGTAGGACACTATCGATAGTGTATCATAGCTTTATCTGCTGTCAATAAAATAGGTCTAGTAAAAAAGGACTAATGCTTCCTGTATTCAGAACTAGTACCGTTTTACTATGACTATTCAGTTGCATGAATAAGAGAAGAACGCTATAGTCTTTATGGAAAGCTTTATGTACCGATTGATGCTTTTATGCTATACAGCACTGGCGTTTTGTAAAACCTGCCGTGCTTTGTTACATCAAAATAAAACAGCCCGCATGATAAAAAAGCTGAAATTTTTTTCCGCTGCATTTCGGACAGGTTATTTTAAACGGCATAAAAATGTGGTAGGTCTTTATGCAGATATCGACTATTTTTTTGACCTCTACACGGTTTTTTTTAATCCGCTGGTATTGCATACTATGCCTCTTGTTATGGCACTTACAGGGAACCTCTATAAACAGACAGCTGCATGGGAATCTGAATCCCGATTGCGGAATCATCACTACTGCATTTTAACAACAATGCATACCCGCTTTTTATATTTTGATTTGATGGTTTTATTTTTTGCGCTTGCCCGCCGCGGTCATATTGTATATACAATCAGTTATGATAATTTCGTGCGCAGTATGATTGAGCGGAACATATTCATTCAGCAAAACAAGTACTTTTACGTGCTTTCACCTCTCATAAAAAAAAGATACGGTATACCGGGGAGTATAAAAATAGCATTGATAAGCGAACAACAAAATAATGCTGTGGAGGATATTCTTGCTGCAGCGGAAGAGGATAAAGATGTAAAAAAATATATTTTTGTTGCTTCCGACATCGCTATCAGTGCTCCGAAGCGTAAAAAAAATACATTCCGGTTTTTAAATGTTGACATAGCTCCCAAACGAGGCGTAAGCTTTTTTCAGCGGCATTTCCGCTGTCCTGTTATGTATGTTCAGTTAAAAGGCAGCTTGCGGAATCGACGCATTGCAGAACAGATCATTTTCCCTTATAATTCCGAAACCGCCATGCTTTTACCCCGTCTTTACGCATTATTTGAACAGAAGATACAAAAGTATCCGCTGTATTGGAGTAATTGGACGAATTTTCTTACAATGCAGCTTGAATCGCCGTCCTCTTCCGATACCAAAAAAGAAAAAACAGTATTCCGTACACAGCTTATCTCACCTTCCGGCATACGGCATATTGCCGTTACCGAAAGCGGTTGTATTTTAATGCGGAACACAAAACCGCAGTAACGGGTTCAAAATTGACAACAGCAGTACTTTCTTATATGCTCTGATTATGCGCGGTCTTGATGTTATTGTACAAACCGGTATTTCAATTATGTTTTTATTGCAGTATCACGGGATTGTCTTGTTGTACGGACGGCTGCGGCTACCGGTTCTGCGTGCTTATAAGCGGCTGCTGCTCTGCTTTATGGCGGTAACAGGAGCGCGTGCTGCCCATCTGCTCGTAAGCGGATGGTTTTTTAACCTGCATATTACGGAATTTTCACGCCTTTTTACACTGTATGAAAATGAGCGGCACATAGCAGCACACAGCTTTACAACAGTTTTATATATCGCAATACATACTCTGCTTGATCTTCTTAATCCCGGATGGCTGCTCATTTTTTTTCCGCCGCTTATTCTTGCATTGATCCGGCTGGAAAGAATACCGATCAGCAGGCTACAGAAACGGCTGAAAAACGTAACAGTCATTGCGGGTGGTGTATGTACGGCCTTTTATACGATTTTTCCGCTACTGCAAACCTTGAGCAGTTTAGGTTTCCTTGCAGAAGGAACTTTTCCGGCCCGTACGCTCACCTTTTTTTACCGCTTTGTTTCGATTATCTTTTTTACGATGTATGCACTATTTGTTGCGTGGGCGGTTCATGCCTGTAAAGTGCGGGTGTTAACGCCTTTTCCCTTTATGCAAAAAGTATTCTACCGCGTTATACGGATTGCAGGAGTCATCTGCGCGTGGATATTTATTTCCTCCATTCCTGTTATACCGCGTGCGTTCGGTTTTTCAGCCGGTTTTCTTGCTATTCTCCCGCAAAGTTCGGTACCCTTTCCCTTCTATGAAGACCTCATGCTGTACGGACTGTTTGCTTTTTCAGGCTTGTATGTACTGCATTGCGAAGCGCGGGAAGGGTTCCGTACAAACAGTGTAAAAGAGCAGTCAGCTGCTCCGGCTGTTGATGCTGCAGACTCTCCTAACAGCAGTCCTTTCATTATGGAAGAAAGTGAAGACAAAAAGCAGCACTACCGGAGCTTTTTTCTTGACTGCGGTCTAACCGAACGCGAAGCTGAAGTTGCGGTATTGATCGCCCTCGCAAAAAGTAATAAGGAAATCGCAATAGAACTGAACATTGCCTACAATACGGTAAAAAATCATGTTGCCAATGTGTACAAAAAGACCGGCACACATAACCGTTTTGAGCTTGCACGGTTCGGCAGTAGCAGTATTTAAAAAGTATCCCGCTGAGCACAGAGCCGCTAGAGTGAAGGAGATTGAACAGCCATTTTATTCTTCATAGTCTATCTCCAGATACCCTTCGGGACTGAATTCGTCTTTTATTTTTTGCTTAAACGCTTCCCATTCGTCAGGCTTCATCGCTGTACGGCTGGCAAGGCGGTATTCGATTTCTCCTTCTTTAAAACAAACCGGATACTGAAAGCCTGAATCGGTTTCACGTAAAAAAGACTTCGGTTTATCAAAGAGTTTTGCGGTTAAGCCTTTTTTTCGGATAGTGAAAGCACGGCATACATAACTTGTTCCGTTATATGAAAACGTTTCCCTTTTTTCCGGCACAAAATATGCGTATGTGTGATACCCCCGTTCATTTATCGGAAGCAGTGAGGTAGTATTTTCATCTAAAAAACGTCCGGCAATAAACAGATCAATCGGGAACATATCGAAAAAATCAAAAACGGGTACTGTCTTAGGGTCAAAGCCGACAGAGCTTGCATCGTGAAGCGGATGCGTGATGGTTTCCGGTTTTCTGCCGTCAACCCAATATTCGTCCTTTGTCATTATACTACGCTCAAAATCATAGGTAATGACACTTTTATAATCAAACTTAACGGCAGGGCTGATGGTGTGATTAACGGCAAGATAGGTATGTACTGCAATACTCTTTTTTAAGCACTGCTGCATATCCATTATAATAGTTGTTTCCCGCAAAAGTCCTGTTGCATAGTCATCCGTCCATTCATAGAGCAATTCAATAGAGTCTTCCGGCATACTATACACATACACTTTTGATCCGTTTTTGGTAAATTGCCGGGGATTCACAGAACCTCGATACTCATATACATATCCGCTATCCATTTTTGCAGCATCGTATATAATAGCTTCATGTACCCGCTGAGAACATCCGGCACATAAGATGAGTGCGAGTATGATACCCGCTGTTGTGTTGATCAGCATTCTTTTCCTTTCCTAGGCTTTTAGCCTATTGCCGTTTATGCTTGCTGTCAACAAATAAAATAAAAAAATACCTAGTAAAATAAGACTAGTCCTCAAGACTATCGGCACTGTATTGTTTCTTGACGGTAAAATGGACAGAGGATATGATAATTCATCATGTATAGCAGTGATATTTTGATACAATGTCTTTTTTCGATTGCATTACTGCTGCAGTATTATGGCATACGGATTTGTTATGATTCCTATAAACAACCGGTACAGATCGCCTACCGGCGTATCGTGTTGTGCATCGCAGGTATTTCGCTGCAGCATCCGTTGACGGTTATTACTGTAGGACTGATCTTTCACTGTCCCGTAAGCGGTTTTTCGCGGTTCACCTTGTATGCAGATTTTTCAACACTTCAAAATCACGGCGGCCGTGCAGTGTTGTTTATTGTATCCTTGACGGCAATTCGGCTCTTAACCAGTTTTTCGTGGCTGCTGGTAACTATTCCGCCGTTTGTGCTGCAGTTAGTCCGTATGGAAAGTATTCCGATAAGCCGTTTTCAAAAGCAATGGGCACGGTTCACGTGCGGTGCCGGAATACTGTTTTTAGTATATCAGTGTGTTAATCTTCTTATAACAATAACGCTTGATGTAGCGGAGCAATCCGTTTCAGCCGGTTTACAGCGTGTTCAGATGCTATTAACCAACGGCTCTGTTTTTATATTTTACTGTATCTATCTTTTTTTATGCGCGTGGTTCATGCATATTGTTTCAATTAAAGTATTAACCGGGTTTCCGGAAATCCGTAAAATCTTCTATCGGGTTACGTGTGCGGCTGCTGTGATTTGCGCATGGGTTTTAGCAATACGCACTGTACGATCCCTTGATGGGTACGGCATTTCCGTACCGGCAGTTTCCGCGTACTTTCTGAATAAACCATTCTTTCCGTTTTATGAAGACCTTATGCTGTATGGGTTGTTTGCTTTTTCGGGCTTGTATGTACTGCATTGCGAAGCGCGGAAACAGTTCCGTGCGAATAGTGTAAAAGAGCAGTCAGCCGCTTCGGATCTTGCTGCTGCTCCTCTTAACACCGGTCCTTTTTTTACAACAAATGGAGCGATGATAGAAGATACCGAACAGAGTAAGCAGCACTACCGGCATTTTTTTCTTGACTGCGGACTAACCGAACGGGAAGCTGAAGTTGCAGTATTGATCACCCTTGCAAAAAGCAATAAAGAAATTGCAATAGAACTGCACATTGCCTACAACACCGTCAGAAATCATGTTGCCAATGTGTACAAAAAAACCGGTACCCATAACCGCTTTGAGCTTGCGCGCTTCGGTCGCTTATGCCGATAACACCATCGCCGCTTTAAAGGAGCAAAGAGAGTACATGATATATTTTGAATACAATGAGGATTGTACATGACAAAGATGGAATAGGCAAAACAATATTGATAGGAACATGGGGATTATATGAGATGGGTATAATTGTTGTTATGCTTTTATTGTAGAAAGATTTGGAGTGTTGGTTTTCAGAAGTTTAGATTGCAAACCGCTCTTTTTCGCGATATAATAAGGAAAGGTCGAAAAGAAGTTAGGTGGATGCCGCAAAGCAGCACTATTTTCTTGTGATATTAGTTTTACCAGTTTCATTGATATTTTTAGTAGAATGTATCATAATTATTGTCGCAAGAACAAGATTCAATATAGATTAAAACTCAAGAGAAATCATAACAATTTTTAAATAATGTTAAAATAACATTGATTGATACTGACTAGATGGATTTCTCATTATAACTGCATAAATCATTGTATAATAATAACTTATTATACTATATCATAAAAAACATGAAACGCATAAATTATCATGGATTATAACTTTATAATTTCATGCGAAATCCCTGATACTAATTTGTAGATGAAAAATCTAAATAAGTCAAACTTGTATGTATTTTTATTTATTGACATTTTTTGTATATACAGAATATAATGCACACAGGAAGCATAAATGACATTTGAATGGGATGAAAATAAAAATACTAAAAACAAAAGAATTCATG
>JARGFA010000023.1:0-29350 GCA_038397965.1 Treponema sp. | reverse complement strand
GCTGTTTCACTGAGTTTTTGAATATCATAGAGATTTTCGAAAAACATATCTTGTACCCAAGGGTCGGTATTTTGCTGTACAAGTGCGGCGGTGAGAGTTTTTTCGGGTATACGTTTTTCATAGAGCCGGTAAAAACCGTATCCGTTAATAACTGCGAGCAGTCCCGCCGTGAAGATGAGCGGGCGCAGCAGGGGTTTGTTTTTTTCCGGTGAAAATCCGCTGTTCAGTCCGGCCGTTGAGGTGACAGTTTCTGCAAGAAGCGCTGAAATGAGGGCTATCAGTGCAGTGATCCCCCATACACCGGTAATATCTGCGATTTGAATAAGCGGTTTCAAAGAAAGGGTGGTCATAGCGAGGCTCCCCCACGGATAGGCAACAAAACCGCTTGCTTTAAACCATTCCCAGAGTGTCCACAAACTTGCAAATACGAAGGGGCGCAGCCTCACGGGCAGCTTCATACAATAGTAAAACCAGATGCCGAAGGGAAGTCCCAGAAAAAAGTAGGCAACTGTGGAAGCTCCCAGGGTAAAAACGGCAAAATCTTGAAAATTGACCAGCCAAAAACTGCCGAAGAGGTGAACAAGTGCAGTCATCAGCCCATATAAACAGGCTGAACGTCTGCGCGACTTTCCGTATAGAAAAGCCGTATATAAGGGAATAAGTGAAATAATTCCAAAAAATGCCGATCCGAAATGAAAGTATTCATTGGGAATACCGCATGAAAGCAGCACAGCAGAGCAAAAAACAGACAGAAAAGATACGATAGCAAGCATAAAATTACATCAATTTAATCATTTTTGTTGAATTGTTTCAATATTGCGGGTATTATAGAAATATGCAGAAGATTCTCCCTTTCCATATAGACGAATATGGAGATGAGCCTGAGGTTACGGTTGCCGTACCCGGCCGTTTTCATCTGTTGGGCGAACATACATGGTTTGCTCAAGGTAATACCTTATCAATGGCTATAGATCATTATCTTTATCTGTGTGTTTCAAGGAGAAAAGACCCTAACTACCGTTTTTTCTCTCTTTCGTTAAAAGAGAGAAAAAAAGTTGCGGCTGTTAATTTACGGTACCGGAAGGAAGACCGCTGGGCTAATTCGATAAAGGCAGTCATCCTGTCGTTTATGGATGCAGGGATAGAAATGACCGGGCTGAATTTTACTATCCTGTCGGAAATACCGGCGGATGCCGGGCTTGGTACGCCCAATGCGTTAAAAGTGGCCGCAGCAGTTGCATTAAAAAAAATATTTGCCCCTAAGCTTTCAAAAACGCATTTAGTTGATATTCTTGAAAATGCTAATGTTCAGCATCTTAAAACCTATCCCCACCGGGCAGACATTTTATGTGCCTTATACGCAAAGGCAGGGTATTGCCTGCGTACCGATCACCGGAAAAAAACAGCCGATCTGTATCCGTTCCCTATCAATAACTACCGTATTGTTTTAACCGATTCACGAGTGCCGCGGCTTTTGGCACGCGAGGAGTTGAACTACCGTATTCAAGAGTGTATGGAAGCCTACGAACGGGTTAAAAAAATGCCGGATACTCCCAAGGATATGACAAAATTAACTGAATCGATGCTGGAAGAACTGGACATTCCCGAATCGGTACGCCGGCGTGTGCTGTACATTATCCGCGAATCGGTGAGTGTGGATGATGCTATCGGCGCCTTGTTAAAAAATGACTGGGTGGTGTTTTCCCGTATTGTAACACGTTCGCAGGAAAGTTTGCGGGACCGGTTTGAAATTTCGTGTCCTGAGTTGGATTGGCTGGTAAAGCGGGCGATGGAGTTTGTGGAACCTGATACGAATGATATTATCTGCTCACGGCTTACCGGCAGAGGCTTCGGAGGCTGTACCTACAGCATTTTGAGAGCGGAAGATATCGAAACGTATGTGGAAAAACTCAGCGACTATGAACGTATCTTCGGGTTTAAACCCCTGTACTATAAAGTGAAACCTTCCGGCGGAGTCCGTATACTATAAGGGAGGAATGAATGGATACTGTATTGAAAGAAGGCTTGCAGCTGTATCGGGAAACCCGGTATGAAGAAGCCCTGACATCATTTTTGAAAATTTCTTCTAAAGACAGCGAAGTGCAGTTTGATCTTGCCTATTATATCGGGCTGTGCTATGCAAGTCTTTCTCAATATGATGACGCCCTCGTGTATTTAGAACAAATTATTACTGCCGATACGGATATTGCCCGTATTTATCAATGCCGGCTTATTCTTGCATTTATCTATACAAAAACCGGCCGCGGCCGTCTCGCAGAATTTGAACTGTCAAAACTGCTGGATGCAGGTTATGAATCTCCTCAGGTCTATACCTCGATGGGATATTTGGCCTATGAACAGGGAAAGGCGGACAAAGCACAGGGCCTGTACGAAAAAGCGCTTGAGCTGGATCCTGAAAATGCAACAGCGTTAAACGGACTGGGTTACATTCTTGCCGATACCGAAAAAGATTTAACCCGTGCATTAATTTTATGTAAAAAAGCGCTTGATGCGCGGCCGGATAACCCTGCCTATTTAGATTCGCTTGCCTGGACCTATTGCAAAATGGGGTTTAATACCGAAGCCCGATCATACATTCAGCGGGCAGAAGAACGGCTTCCCGATAATCCGACAATCGGGTATCATGGACGGATAATTCGTACAAAAGCCGATGCTGATTAAATGATACGGGAATTTGAATCAGTGTTTCCGGCACAAAGGATGAGCACGATGATTATGAAAAATATAGCAAAGACTGCGGCTGCTGCCGTCTTTTCCCTTTGTATTTCCGCCGCCGGATGGGCGCAGGCCAATACCTTGCAGCCCCGTATGAGTTCGGCGGATAAAAATCAAGGATTTGAAGAATTCCGCCGCGGGGTGCAGGCTTATTACCGCGGAACTTTTAATGAGGCGATTCTCTTATTTGAAAAAGCACTTTCGTATGTTCCTGACGATCCGCTTATTTTAGATTGGCTCGGCCATGCCTATTACCGTTCGGGAATTGAAGGTGCAGCGCTTGAACAATGGGAAGCGGCTGCCGCTTCGGGGTACGGCGGACAGTTGCTAAAAAATAGAGTCGAGGTGGTAAAGGAGCGGCGCAGTTCCGTACCTGATTTTGCCGAATCTATCCGGTTTGTAGAAACGGCGGCGTTTGAAGCAAAACATGATGCAGGGCTTTTTTTTAAACAGCCCGTATCAGTTGCTGCTCTCAAGGACGGCAGTTTCTGGGTGGTTGCGTATGGTTCTAATGAATTAGTGCATTTTGATATAAATGGGATTGTTCTTGAGCGGACAGCCGGCCCCTTGCAGGGTTTTGACCGTCCCTTTGATATTTTACCGCTGAAAAACGGAACAATGCTGATTTCCGAATTTGCGGCTGACCGGTTGTCACTGCTTAAAGAAGACGGTACCTTTATAAAATCTTTCGGCAGCCGCGGGCGTGGGGAAGGGCAGTTTGTCGGCCCGCAGTTTCTTGCCTCCGATTCTTACGGAAATATTTTTGTCACGGATTTCGGTAACGCCCGTGTCGTTGTGCTCTCCCCTGATGGAGAGGGGCTGTTTACGTTCGGTCAGCGCAGCGGGATTTTTTCAGGCTTTACCGCTCCGGCCGGTATTGCTATTTTAGATGATTTGGTATATGTCGCCGATTCTGTCAAAGGCGCAATCTATGTGTTTGATACTGCGGGCAACTATATCCGCACCCTCCTACCGGAAGGAAGCGTCGTGCAGGCAGAATCGATGCGGGTCTGGAAAAATAATCTGCTCCTTTCGTGTTCAAATAAAGTGTACCTTGTCGATATAAGCTTGGCAAGTTTATATACCGTTGCAAGTTTGGGAAATGCCCCCGCCCGTGTTACTGCCGCTATTCCTGATATAAACGGCAGTCTGTTACTTGCCGATTATAAAAACGGTAATATTCAAGTTTTTTCGCATATCAATGAGCTGGCGGGGGGACTCTTTGTACGCTTTGACCGTGTGTATTCGGATAAATTTCCGAACGTTACGCTCGATGTCCGGGTGGAAAACCGTGCGGGGCAGCCCTTAGTCGGCTTAACCGAAAAAAATTTTTTTGTTACCGAATCAAACCGTGCCGTTAATGATCTTACGCTGAAAGGGGCTGCCTATCTGAATACCGGGTGCGAGATTTCAATTATCATAGAGCGTTCGCCCCAGTCAGAAAAAGAAATTGAATTGATTAGGACTGTCGTAAAAGAACTGGCGGAGGCAATGCAGGGCAAGGGTATGATTTCTATCATTTCAGCCTCCCAAATTCCCGTGCTTGAGGGGAAGTATGCTCCTGAAACCCTCATTTCAAAGCAGCTTGCAATCAAGTCTTCCTGGTCTGCGGTCTGGAACTGTGATTTGGCGGTGCGGCTTGCAAGCGGTGAACTCATTAATGCTCCGCAAAAAAGAGGGATTATCTTTTTATCATTTGAAGACATCGGCTCCGAGAGTTTTAAGCAGTACAGCTTAAATGACCTTGCAGCCTATATGAGAAACAACGGTATCCGTTTTTATGCAGTCAATCTAAAACCGCGGGCCTTGCCCGCAGAGCTTGCCTATCTCTGTGTCAAAACCGGCGGAATGCATACCTATCTTTATGCAGAAAAAGGCTTATCCCCGATTATTGAGGATCTGATTGATAAACCGGTCGGGATGTATCAGCTCAACTACAATTCGGTTTTACCCACTGATTTCGGACGGGCATATCTGCCGGTAGAGGTAGAGGTGCGCTTATTAAACCGGTCAGGAAGGGATGAAACAGGGTATTTTGCTCCCTTACAGTAAGCTGAGAACTGCACAAGTGTTTCATCGGCACCGGTATGTGGGTACGGTTCGTCCGCTTATTGTACCTAAATCTTGACAGTACGGCTTTTAAGATAGTAGTATCAATTTGTGCTGCTTAAAAAGTTAGTTACTTTCCGGGCAGAATAGCGTTTTGTAGAGTAAGAGGATACAAAATATGAAGAAAGAATTGACATATAAATATTCAAAACAGCGTGAAGCATTATTTAATCTATTATGTTCCACTAATACGCATCCTACGGCCGCATGGCTGTATGATGAGTTGCGGAAGGAGTTTCCGCATCTTAGTCAGGGTACTGTTTACCGTAATTTAAATATTTTAGCCGAACAAAAACGGATTAAGATTTTAAATACCGGAACCGGCTTTGCTCATTTTGATGCCGATACCACACTGCACAATCATGTTATCTGTACACAGTGCGGGAAGGTGGAAGATGTGTGTATGCCGCCGGATGTGTTGCAGGAACGGCAGGCTGCCGAAATGAGCGGGTACCGGATTAATTCCCACCGGCTTGATTTTTTTGGTGTTTGTCCTGAATGTCTGCGCCGTCAGAATGACGGAATACCGTACGGCGAGCACCGCGATAATGAGGTATGAATGACTTGTACCGGAAAGAGATCAGTTCTCCCGCTGAGGGGGTAGAAATGGAGGTTATAATGAATAGGAAACTGAAAGCACCGCTGGCTGTGCTGTGTATGTGTATGATTGTCTTAGGGTTTGGTGCGTGTAAGTCGCAGCCTGAGCCTCTGCCGGAACAGAAACCGGAGCCGGTCAAGCCTGCCGAATCTGAGGAAGCAAAGGCAAAAGCTGATGAACTGTTGCAGGAACTTGCAGCAGCGAGGGCTGAAGCCGTCAGGGTAAAAGCCGATGTTTCCTATCCTAAGCAGTTCCGTGCAGCGGATGATACTGCAGCAGAGGCAAAAACCGATTATGCAGCGGGAAATTTTACCGCCTCTCAAGGTAAAGCTCAAAAAGCGATAACACAGTACCGCATCTTGATAAACCAGACACGGATTGCGGCCTTGCGTGCAAAAATACGGAAACATAATCTTTCTTCGTATGATAGTGCGCGGTATAAGCAAGCCGAAGATTTGTTTAAGCAAATGAACGATCTGTTTGAAACCGATCCCGATGCTGCCTATACTGCCTCAAAAGAAGCGCTTGAACTCTATCAATCCGTTGAAACGGCCGGCTTTGCCGCTTTGATGAACACGGCAAAGAAGAAGGCTGATGAGGCGCGTGCCCGCTGCGATTCGGTGAATGCATCAGCTGTTATGCAGGAAGCCTATACAAAGGCCATGGAACGGTACCGTGCTGCAGATTCTGCTGCCGGAAATAAAAAATATGAACAGGCCTATAATGACTATACCGCTGCCGCAGCTGCCTTTGATGAGATATATGCTGCAATCAAAGATGCCGAATTTATGCCGTTACTGGAGGACGCAAAAAAGAAGGCTGATGAGGCGCGTGCCCGCTGTGATTCGGTTAAAGGGGCCGCTGCTATGAAGGATGCCTACGGTAAAACGCTGAACCGCTACCGCAGTGCCGGTATTGCTGCCGGTAATAAGAAGTACGAACAGGCCTATAACGGCTATCTGACTGCTGCTGCCGAGTTTGATGATATCTACGAAAAGGTGAAAATTAAACGGGATCAAGCAAATGAGGCGATGGAGCGTGCAAAGGCACGTCAGGAAGCGAGTACCCGTTTAGCAAAGGATGCCGATAGGGAGGCTCCGCTCCCTGAAAATGCCGAAGGATTTTCGGATGAACCGATTGAGGTTGAACCGCTTACACAGCCGTCCGGCAGCAAAAAAGGGGGTAACTAATGAAAAAACTCTGTGTAGTCAGTGCCGTATTCTTTTTACTCGGTTCGGCTCTTTTGTTTGCCGCTTCGTATGATAATAATGAATTTCAGCGCAAAAGCCGTGCATATTCTCAACTCGCTGTCCGCTCTTATGAAGAAGGCGATTATGATGCTTCTATTGAGTATTCCCGGCTTGCTGAAGAATATGCCCAAAAATCAGCTGATTATATTCAATATATGCTTGCCCGTATTGAAGCTGAGCAGGCAATGAATAAGGCCCGTACACGGTATACGTGGGCAAAAAACAATAAGGCCGAACAAAATCATCCCGAAGCGTTTAAAACCGCAACTGAGGCCTTGGAGGCAGGGCATACGGCGTTTGAAAATCAAGATTTTGATGTTGCGGTTATTTGCGCAAAAAAAGTGCTTGATGCTCTGCGGGATGTTACGGGTGATGAATCCTCTTTTGCAACTCTTCCCGCTCAATACCGCATCCGTACCTGGCGGGGAGAGCGGGATTGCTTATGGAATATTGCGAAGGATCCGGCAATTTACGATAATCCGTATTTGTGGCGTAAATTATATGAAGCTAATAAGGATAAATTCCCCGATAAAAACAATCCCGATTGGGTTGAACCCGGTATCATCTTAACAATACCGAGTCTCAGGGGGGAAAAACGGAGCGGCTTGTATGATCCGGCCGAAACCTATGAAAAATTACCCTCTGTGAAAAAAAATAAAAAGAAAAAATAACCCTGTAATTTACGACCGGGAATCAACAACCCCGACGCAGAGCGTCGGGGTATTAAACCCTCCGCACGAATAAAAAAAGACCGCCCTCTCGCACTGGAAGTACGGGAAGGCGGTCTTTTTTTAAGCTGAAAACTCGTGCCGTATGTGTTTAAGGTATAAAAAGAGGGCTGTACACATCAAGGCATGATCATAGGGGCTGCTCCCCATTTTTTCTAAGACCTCCGCTACCGGTACCGCCTCCGCTTCAAGAAACTCGTCTTCATCCAGATGTTGTGCGTGGGTATCGGCCTCGCAGTCTGCAAAGAAAATATAGTTTTTATTTTCCATGATAGCGGGATTAGGAAAAGTTTCTCCTAATAACGTCAGCTTTTGTGTTTTTTTTCCGGTTTCTTCCAACAGTTCCCGTACGGCAGCTTCTTCCGGTGTTTCTCCCTCGTCAACCACACCGCCGGGAAATTCAACGGATAGACGTGCCGACCCGTGTCTCCATTGCTTGACCATTAAAAAATACTGTTTTCCGTATTGATCGGTGATGCGCGGAATGACAATCACCCATTGAGGTGCCGACAAAGTGATAAAAGTCTTTGTTTCATTATACGGTGAAAGACTTTCTACCTCATTAACACTGAATACCCGTGTACTGCATACCTCGGTTTTTTTCACCGGTTTCCATGAAAGTGCGGTATTTTTTTTCATAAAATTACAACCTTCCTTTGACATAATAAGAATTCAGACTTATTCTATAGGAGAGGAGGTTTTATGGCAATTATCGCACTTTCACGAAAAATAGCTTCTTACGGTGATGAAACGGCTGTGCAGTTAGCAGAATCACTGGGATATGAGTTTATTGATAAAAAACATCTTGAGGCTGAGTTACTCCGGCTAGGGGTGTCGCAGACAAGCCTAAAGCAGTATGATGAACGGAAGCCGGGGTTTTGGGCCTCGCTTTCGCGCAATAGAGACGAATATTTTGATTATCTGCGGGAAACCGTATATCGTTATGCACAAAAGGGAAATTGTATTTTTATTGGACGAGGCGGTTTTGCTTTGTTACGGGGTATTCCCGGCTGTTATGCTGTCCGTCTGGTAGCTTCGGATGAAATCCGGGTCGAACGGTTGATGAAAGAATTTGATTGGCCGGAAAAAAAAGCACGCAGTTTAATGATGGAAAGCGACAGTAACCGTGAGGGATTTCATAAATGCTTTTTCGATATGCAGCACGAAGATCCTGCCCACTATCATTTGGTAATTAACACGGACTTTGTTACGGCACCGCTTGCATCGGATATTATTAAGTATGCCTGTGTTGCTACCGTATCAGCTGAAGAAGAACAGCGGGGCCTGAAACGTATTTCGGAACTCTTATTGGGACAAGAAATTGTCAATCATCTTGCCTTTAAACTGGAATTGCCGATTTACTTTTTGGATGCTGAAGTATCGGATACTACCATCGTATTACATGGAGTGGCCGATTCTGCTGCCTGTATTGATACAGCGGTCGAGTTTGCCGCCCTAAAAGCGGAAGGACGTTCGGTAACCTCCCAGATTACGATGGCAAATGAGTATAAAATGTATCCTTAACTTTATCCGGCACTAACATCATACCGGGGGTTACAAGTCACGTTTGAAGGATATTTTTCCTTCTACCATAGATGCAGGATCGGCGTATCCGAGCGGAAAAACAGTTGCCCGTATATCAAGGTTGCAGAGTCCTATATCAGCTGTGAAAAAGGGAGTTAGAGCAAAAACAAATGCCTTGATATTTTGAGGATTATGAATATTGACAGCTGCAAGGATGTGCATACCGCCTTGCAGTTTATCCAATTCCATATTGCCTATTCCGAGGAAGGTATTTAAGCCTCCGAATAAATCATTCTGCTTAAACATGAAGGGTTTAAGCAGCGGGATATGCGGAAAAGCGGCGGGTCTGTGTCCTTCGCGGATGCCCGAAGCAAAAAACGTAAAATCAAGGTTCATACGCTGAAGGTGTACTTTCGGTTCGAAAAAGGCAAAGAGATTTCCGATGAGGTCGGCTGTAAGCGCCTGACTGCGAAGATTTGTTTTTTTAAGCCCGGCCTCAGTATAGATACTGAAATGTTCAGTAAGGGTGAACAGCAGTGAAAGTGCTGCTCCTAGAGATATTTCTTCCGCCTTATCGGAAATATGCAGAGAAATCATATTGTTAGCTAATACAGGATTAGAGAAGCCGCCGCCTTGTAGATACATACCGTATGCCTGCTTTTTTTTGATTTGCGCATTCCATCCGAACGATGCCCCCATATAACCGGAATTGCCTATCAGACCTGCAAAGCTGATAGCCGCTTGTTCCCGCTGTTCAGGAGGAAGAAAGAGGGAGGAAATGTCAGAGTCTGTCATCCGTACCGGCGGCATCTTGTGTTTTACAAAATCAAAACAGTAGCGGGTGCCTGCAAGGCTCGGATGCGCACCGGTAAAAAGGGCTAAACTCAAAGGGCGTCCGCCAAGCCGCGGAAAGTTCAAGGAAAAGTTTAAAAATGCAAATTGCCCGGTAGTTCGGACGTCCGGCTGCGGATGAAAGAAATAAAGAAGGTCGGGGATATAAAATGCGAAGCCTAAATCGCTGTAAAAACGGTCGCTATACAATAAGCGGAAATCGGCAGCAGAGCTTTGCATCAGATTCACCCGCTGTGCGCCGGGCTGCTTTGCAATGAGCAAGCTAAAATCAAAGGCCGGCATACTGACTTCTACGGCTGAACTTGCAGAGATTACAAACAGCCACACTAACATTTGATATACATATTTTTTCATAAAAGTCCCCTTATACCTATCGGTTTTTTTTAACAGGTCTTGATTTTTTTCCGTAAGCGGAGGGAAAGCATTTCCAAGAGCACAGCAGTAGCGAAAATAGTGTAGGTAATAAAGCCGAGCCCCGGGATATCAAAATAAAGATTGCCTGCTATAAATAAATGATATCCTATTCCGCCCGATCCGGCAGCCGCTCCGATAGCTACGGCATTAATAAAGTTAATTTCAAATCTAAAAAAAATCCATGAAATAAGTGCAGGGGCGGCTGGGGGTATGACAGCTTGTGCAATAATACCGGTAATCCCTGCTCCGCATGATTTAAGCGCATCGAGTGTGTCGCGGGGAATGTGTTCAAAGCTTTCCGAAAAACCTTTTACCAAATAGGCAATACTGTGGAAGCACATTCCGATGACAGCTGCATCCGTACCCACATTGACTGTAACTGAGAATACCAGTACCCAGATAATAGTCGGTACAGAACGGATGACGGCAGTAAGGCTGCGGATGCTCTGTGATATAAGCGGCGGTGCAAGATTCCGGGCTGCTCCTATCGCCAAAAAAAAAGCAATCACCGCCCCGCTGATGGTTGTGAGGATCGAAAGCGCGACACTGATACCGAGCGCACCTATCAGCTCTCCGGCCGCCAGATATTCCGGCCGCTTTGTCTGTAAAAACATGATGCGGGCATAGCGGAACAGCCTCTCTATGCTTTCGTACCAATTTACGGGTTCTTGTCTGATGAGCATAAGGCCCCAGACGGTAATCAGGGAGAGCAGGAATAGCACCGTATAGACGGTGATACGCCTTTTGGTGAGCGGTGGACGGCGCGGTGCCTGTGTATGCCGTTTCATACTAATGCCCGCCGTACTGCATGAGAAATGCCGTCAATGCAGAGTACTGTTATCATCAGAACACAGATAATCAAGCCGGCCTCGCTGTACCGGAAGCTCTTAAAATACAAATTAAAAAGGAAGCCGATACCCGTCCCGGTTAAAATGCCGATCAGTGCCGAATCGCGGACATTCGTTTCTATTGCATAGAGCAGCCACGAAAGAAACAGAGGCACCGCTGCCGGCATAACTCCGTGGATAATAATTGCAAGATACGGTACCCCGGCCGCTTCCAGTGCGGTGTAGGATTCTCCGGTATGGGTATCAATGATTTCGGTAAAAGCGCGGGTGAGATGTCCGGCCGTTACAAAAAAAAGTGCTAAAAATCCTGTGACTTCATTTTGCTTGAAGGATAGCAGTAAGAGCATAGACCATGCCGGAAGGGGCATATTTCTAAAAAACGATGCTATGAGCGCAGAAGAAATCTGAAGTAACCGGAAGCGGCCGGTGGTCTGTGAACTGACGATTGCCGCCGCACCGGCTATCAATGCAGCAAGCGTTGAGGCAGCAGCGGCTATAACGGCGGTATGCAGTAAGGTTTTAAGAATGAGCGGGAGCGCCGTAAGGGCCTGCTTTGACGGAAAAAAATTCCGGATAAGCCAATACAGCCCTGCCGGAATGCCCGTGAGTGCGTTCGAGGGCATAAAGCCCGCTGCACGGGCAGAAAGCGTGTACAAAATAAGTGCGGTACCGAGTACTGCCGCAGTCCGCAGGTATTTTTTTTTGAAAAAGGAGTCATCGCCGGCATTTTTTCTTCCGGGATGGCTACAATCGTTCTGCAGTCCGCCTACAAGATGGTCGAATTTCATACTTCTTTCTTTATTCCGGCATCAGGAGAGAAAATCCTGCCGAGTGCTGCGTGCGAAAGCATATCAGGAGTGCCGTCAAAAACAAGAGTGCCGCTCCGCAAACCTACAATTCTGTCGGAGTACCGTTTTGCATATTCAATATGATGTAAGTTCATAACACACGTAAGATTGTTTTTTTTAATGACCTTGTTGAGATACTCCAAGATATCCTGTGCATTTTTGGGGTCAAGAGAGGATACCGGCTCATCGCAGAGCAAAATTTCCGGCTTCTGCATGAGCGCCCGTGCAATACCGATACGCTGTTTTTGTCCGCCGCTGAGATCGGTGCAGCGCTGATAGGCATAATCCGCCATTTCCATATCTTCCAGAATGGTAAATGCCGCCTCTTTCTCGGCAGCGGAGTACAGCCCCGGAATACTGCGGTAAAAAGGCATGGAACCCAAGCATCCATGTAAGGTATTTTCGAGTACCGTGAGCTGTTCAACTAAATTGTAGTTTTGGAAAATCATACCGATGTTTTTGCGCAGCTTCCTGAGACTGTGCCGGTGCTTGGTATTCACCGGGGTTCCCGAAATCTCTACCGATCCGGAGGTACAGGCAGTCAGGCCGTTGATGCAGCGGATGAGGGTTGTTTTACCTGCCCCTGAAGGGCCGATAACAGACACAATGCTGCCCCGCTCAATCGTTATACTGATATTATCCAGTGCAATCCGATTTTCCGCATAGCATTTTGAAACATTTTTGAAGGTAATCATGCCGAGCCGTTCAATTTAGATAAGACTTTTGATGGAATATGCTTCGTAGGAGCTAATGGGCTGCCTTACGGAGCTCATCATACCATGAATCATCGGTTTTAACTAATCGGGTCCGCTCGGTATATTTCGGATATATTCCTTTTTGCCCTGAACCTTTTATATTGAAAATTCCCGGGTGATTGGCTGTTTTGTCGGAAATAAGTGCTTCCTGTATTTTTATTATCAGCTCTTCTGAGAGGGTTGTGCTATTCACTGCAATAGGCGCATTCAGTACCGGAATTGAGCGGATAACCGTCATTTCACTGCCTGCAAATGAGGTAAACGGTTCGTCAGCCCCTTCTGTTACACGGTATACGGCACCCGTTTGATAATCCTCGCCCTCAATCAAATCATAGACCCCGATGGTTTGGGGAATTGCAAATGCGGCGGCATCGGAATCTCCGCGGAACAAATTTATTTGAGCGCCTTGATGAGAGCCGGCAAATAATACTTTTGCAAAAAATTCATCGCTTAAGATAAGATCATCGGTATTGTCGGTTCCGAATGCTGCTGCAAGGATCCTAGCCGGCAGTACATAGCCGGATGTGGAGCTGGGTGCGACAAATGACATGGTTTTCCCTTTCAGAATGCCGATATCGAAGGAGCCGTCTTCATGCCTTTGGTACAAGGGCTGGTTGCGTCTTTCTACCGCGATGAAACTGTAGTATTTTGCATCGTTCAGTGTTCCGCTCGGCCCCGAATTGGTTACAATCGGAATAATTGCCCGATTCCTCTTATGGGCCGTAATATAGCCTTCCGCACCGACATAGGCCATATCTGCCTTACCCGAAACAAGTGCTTCCAGTGCGATATTGTAGTCAGTGGTTGTAATAATTTCCACTTCAAGACCGGTGGCTTCTTGGAGAATTTCCCGGAAGGCAGCACGTGCGTCTTTCATTGAATCGGTCGATTCATTGGGATAGAACACCATTTTGAGAGATTTTTGTTCTGCTTGAGTGCATGAAGTAAAAAACGAAACAGCCATACAAAGAACACAAAAGAGCGGACAAAAAAAACGTGTCACACTACTATACGCTGCTGATACCGGAACAGTGCTTTTAGGGGGCACAAAAGATTTCATACCTTATCTCCATTGATATTCCTATTTTTTCAAATAGTGAACACTTTTTCTATTACCATATACTGTTAGAATGTATATATAGCAAACGGATATACAGTAATATATGAATACGTGATTATTGTCAACAAATTGATCGGCTTTATATTGACAAAAAAAAGATTATATGAATAATGCTTCAAGCATGAGTACCAAAACGGTTACTCTTTGTGCGTATGCAAAGATTAATATCCATTTAAAAGTTCTTGCAAAAAGAAGCGACGGTTTTCATACTATTGAAAGTATCTTCCAGCGTATTTCGTTAGCGGATAATCTTTCTATCACTAAGTATGAGGGGCTGTCGGGCTGCCATATTGAAAGTCCGCTCATGCAGCTTCCTGCAGAGAACACGCTCACACGCGCGTGGGATGTCTTTAAAGAAAGCGCAGGTATAGACGGCGGTATTGCAGTTCGTGTACTAAAGAATCTTCCGGCAGGAAGCGGTATTGGTGCAGGTTCAGCCGATGCAGCTGCGTTTTTACAAGCTCTTAATGCCTTGTTTAATACATCTTTTCGCTTGGCGGAACTTGAACGGCTTGCTTTGCAGATAGGCAGCGATGTTCCTTTTTTTCTTAAAGGAGGAGCAGCGGTTGTCGGCGGACGAGGAGAAGTCTTTTATCCGCTAAAAGCCCGTTCGGATTGTTTTGGAATATTAATCTGCCCGCAGATTCATAGTTCAACAAAGGAAGCATATTCTTTGCTGGATACACTACGGAATAGCGGGGCCGATGAAGCTTTTGGGTTTGAAAATCTTGAGCGGCACTATAACAGTCCCTTTACAGACTGGTGCTTCGTGAATGATTTTCAGCCGGTGTTGGAGGGGCAGTATCCTATCATAGCCGAGGCTGTATCGGATTTGTATGAACAGGGTGCTGATTTTGCCCGGATGAGCGGGTCAGGATCTGCAGTATTCGGACTATTTAGCGCCGCAGAAAAAGCGTCCTGCGCCGTTAAGGCACTATCGGGTAAATGGGCATGGTGTAGAACTTTTGTCCTACTTGCGTGAGAAAAGTTTGCAGTGTATAATATGATATGCTGCAAGGAGGCGCGAGTATGCAAATTACTGATGTTCAAATTAGAAAAGTTCTCGCTGAAGGGAAATTAAAAGCCTATGCAACGGTTACCTTTGATGATTGTTTTGTTTTGCATAACGTCAAGCTCATTGAAGGTGAGAAAGGGGTCTTTGTTGCGATGCCGAGCCGCAGAACAAAAAACGGGCTTTATAAGGATATAGCACATCCTATAACGCCTGAATTTCGTTTGGTGCTGCAAGAAAAAATACTGTCGGCGTACGTTTCGTATGCTGATAGTGACCAAAGTGAAGACCGGCTATAAGGTCGGTTAATTATGTAATAAATTCCGCCGTACGGTAACGGTACGGCGTTTTATATTGGGACGTCGGCAAGTGGTAAGCCAACGGTTTTTGGTGCCGTCATTCCGTAGGTTCGAATCCTACCGTCCCAGTCCCAAAAGCCGGTTGCTCATCAGCCGGTGTGTAGACTTAAGTATCGAAGTTTGCTTATTTTTGCAAAGGAGTTCCTGAATTATGGAAGAAAAAGTATTGACTGCATGCCGTCGAACTGTTTTTGGAAAGGCAGCTGCTGCAAAATGCCGTAATGCTGGTCGTTTGCCTGCTGTTATTTATGATCGCGCCGGTCATTCAACTGCTATTGATGTCCCTTATCGGGATTTTGAAAAACTCTTCAAGACCGTAACTGAAAGTACGCTGATCATTATTAAAGTTGATGAGAAGGATGAGTATGAAGTCTTTATTAAAGACTATCAGTATGATATCGTTACCGATACGGTTTCTCATGCCGATTTTTATGCTGTTGAGCGCGGAAAGCTTTTGCGTACAAAGATTCAGATACGTCTGACAGGGTCTCCCGAAGCTATCCGGCAGGGTGCTGTTCTGGAAACCGGTATTACCGAACTTGAAGTTGAATGTTTGCCGCGTAATTTACCGGAGCGTATTGTGGTAAACGTTGAAAACCTCGCTGCAAATCAGTCGATTCACATCCGTGATATTAAGGTTTCCGATGATGTTAAGGTTTTAACTGACGGTGATCTGACTGTAGCTGCACTCAAATTTGCGAAAGCGGAGGCGGCTGCAAATTCGGAATCAACAGAAGAATAATGGCGTATTGAAAGCCTTGATGAAGGGATGTCATAAAGTGAAAGCTTTGGTGACATCCCTTTTTTTATTTATGCGGTGTCCGTACTGCTTCGAAAGTTATCCTGTGTTGCAAACCCATAATTATTTTCTTGACAAATCCTAAAAAAAGCACGTACAATAAATATATTATAGTTTATTTCTACATAATGAGGAGCTTGGTGATGGGATTTGAAACAGCAAACATAAGAACGATTGCAATTGCAGGGCACGGCCAATCCGGCAAAACAACCCTTATTGAACATCTTGCAGCAATAACCGGTACGATTACACGCGCAGAAACGGTTGCAAGCGGTAAAACGCTGAGCGACTACACTCCTGAAGAGATAGAACGGAAAATTTCGATATATTCGGTATTAGCCTCGATGAATTGGAAAGATACTCTGATTAATTTCTGGGATACTCCCGGTTCATCCGACTTTATCGGCGAGGTTATTGCTGCATTCCGCTCGGCGGAAACAGGCTTAATGGTGCTTGATGCAAAATCAGGGGTGCAAATTGAAACCATCAAATACTGGCGCGACCTAGACCGCCGGAATAAACCGCGCTTAGTCTTTGTCAATAAGATGGATGAGGATAGGGCTGATTTTGATCATGCGGTACAGGATATAAAAACACAATTCAATGCCGATGTGTTTCCCGTCACCTTTCCGATCGGTAAGGGTGCGCAGCTGACCGGCGTGGTGGATGTACTGCACGGCATTGCATATCAGCTTGATTCGGACGGAAAAGAAAAAGAAATTCCGATTCCGGAATCCGCGCAAACCCGCTATGCGGAAATGCGGGAAGTGCTTGCCGGTGCCGCTGCTGAAGGTGATGAGGATTTACTGGTTAAATTCATTGATGAAGGGGAATTAAGCGGTGAGGAGATCGCGCAGGGCTTGAGCTTGGCAATGAAAAACAACCGGATTGTACCGATTTTTGCAGGTTCGGCGCAAACTACCCTCGGTTTAACCTCTTTATTGCGCTTTATTTCCGAAATTTTACCGTCTCCTGCCGGATGCTTGGAGCGCGCTGTAAACGGCGGAGAAGAAGTAACGGTAAAAATCGATCCTGCGCAGCATTTCTCCGGTTTTATTGTTAAAACGGCAAACGATCAATTTTCAGGCCGGCTGTCCTACATCAAAGTTATTACCGGTACCTTAGTGTCCGACGCGGAAGTCTATAATATCAACGAACAAAAAAAAGAGCGCATTGGCAAGCTGTATCGTGCAGCCGGTAAAAAACTGACTGAAGTAAAGGAACTTGCAGCCGGTGATGTCGGCGTTGCGGTAAAACTTGCAGCGGCAAAAACAAATGATACGCTGGCAGTTGTACAAGATTGTTCTCCTTTCCTTAAACTCCGTACTCCTGATCCTATCTACTCTTTGGCTGTGTCAGCCGTCGATAAGAAAAATGATGATAAACTCGGTGAGCAGCTGCTGCGCGCCTGTGAAGAGGATATGACCCTTTCTTTTGTATATAATGGGGAAACAAAACAAAATGTCTTTTCCGGTATGGGCGACCTTCATACCGCTATTGTGCTTGACCGCATTAAAAAACAGACAAAGATTGAAGTGCAGACCTCGATTCCGCGGATAGCGTACCGTGAAACTATTAGGCAGAAAGCGCAGGCTGAATATACGCATAAAAAGCAGTCGGGCGGACACGGTCAATTCGGACGGGTGGTTTTGGCAATAGAACCCCTTGAACGGGGCGCACAGTACAGCTTTACCAATGCCGTATTCGGCGGTGCTATTTCAAAGGGCTATATTCCCGGGGTTGAAAAGGGCGTTAAAGAAGCAATGGAAAACGGCGTTATGGCCGGTTATCCCGTTGTCGATGTCGGGTCTACGGTTTTGGACGGTAAAGAACATCCGGTGGATTCTTCTGAGATGGCCTTTAAAATTGCCGCCCGGAATGCCTTTAAAAATGCGATGCGCAATGCAGGGCCGATTTTGCTTGAACCGGTGATGAACTTAACGGTTTTTGTTGAAACCTCGTACTTGGGCGATATTATGAGCGATCTTTCATCCCGCCGCGGCCGTATCCTCGGACAGTCGCAGCTTGCAAACGGTATTGAAGAAATCCGTGCGCAGGTACCCCATAAAGAACTATTGCGGTATGCGATTGACTTGCGTTCAATGACCAGCGGAACCGGATCGTTTGAAATGTCTTTTGATCATTATGATCCTATTTCCGGCAAAATTGCTGATGAGGTTATTGCTGCTGCAAAGGCATTTATCGAAGATCAAGATGAATAATCAGTTTGCTGCATAAAATATGTACTGCCTATCAGTGAAAGGAGACTTGTATGGCTGACACAATGATATCTCAGGTATATCCTGCGCCGCCGAAAAAGATTCTCATTTTGGATTTTTGTACTAATCTGGGATGGATCGTCGCTAACTTTTTTACTGCTCCGTTTGTCGGAAGTAGCGAAAATTTGAGCGACGTGATACGGTCAAAAGCCTTTATTATCGGCGTACTGATTGCCGTACTGAACCCGGTCATCAAACAATTACTGTTGTTTCCGGCGATCATAAATTGGGAGGAAAACCCGGAGAAAGCAAAGCGGAATATTTTACTGTATGAAAAGCTTCTCCTGGGTATTCCTTTATTGATTGCATTTACAGTTCCATTTCTTATTTCGTATGAGATGAATTTGCTGCAGAATACAGGTATTTTCTTATCTGCGGTATTCAGTACAATTGGAAATATTTTTTTGATCGGGAGTCTGTTTTGCTCAGCTGCGATTAGAAGCTTTGAGCGGTGGGTTGCCTTTGTACCCGTAGAGCAGGAATATCTTGCGTTTTCCATGCTCAAACGCGTTGCACTGATGAGTGTAACCTGTATTATTGCGGTTGTGCTGCTGGTGCTTGCCCCGATTGTACGCTTTCAGCACCATGATATTCATGCAAAACTTTTGACCTCAGTCCTGCCCCTGTTCACCTATGCGCTGGTTTTATCGGTGTTTAATGTCGTTACGATTATTAAGTCAATTGAACGGAGAATCCGGTTAATTCAGCAAATTGTGAAAGATTTGGCAAACGGAAACTACCGGCAGGATTTTTTAACTGCATGGACGCGTGATGAGCTTGCTTTGCTCCTGATGGATTTTAATACATTCCTAAAATTTAATAAGACGTTTTTAAATGAGTTGCATGAAAGTGTCTCTGTTTCCGGAAGTACTGCAGAAGACCTTTCTTCCAATATGCAAGTAACCTCCGGTGCTGTTGCAAAAATTACCGATAGTATCGCTTCTGTCCAGAGCCATGTGCAAGACCAATCGTCCGGAATTTTAAAAATGCAGACAACATTGCAGCATATCGCACAGAATATACAGTGCCTCGACAAGAACATCGAAACACAGTCCAATTCTGTAGAAGGTTCCGTTGCCACGATTGAGCAGATGGTTACCACTATTCAATCGGTTACCGATACGGTAAAGGATAATGTTGAGTCGATTGAACAGTTAAACACCGCAGCCGATGCCGGAAATGCAGCCGTGTCAAATGCCCATAACATCGTTAAAAACATTAGTGAACAATCTGAAGGATTACTGGAAGCAAGCAGCGTTATTCAGCATATCGCAAGTCAGACCAACTTACTGGCAATGAATGCTGCTATTGAGGCTTCTCACGCCGGAGAGGTCGGGAAGGGGTTCGGTGTGGTTGCCGATGAGATTAGAAAGCTGGCAGAAGAATCGAGTGTACAGGGAAAAACTATTACCACGGTCTTAAAAACACTGAAAGCAAAAATAGAAGATCTGAATTCGGTTGCCGAACTGACAGCGGTACAGTTTGCAGAAATTATGAAGCTATTGTCTACCGTCAATAGCGGCAGTAGTACAATCATGGACGCAATGATGCGGCAAAATGACGGCAGTACACAGGTGCTTGAGTCCGTTAAGCAAATCAGTGCTATAACTGCAAAAGTGAAAAGCGGTTCATTGGAAATTTTGACCGGCAATACCGCTGTCAGCAAAGAAATGGCAAAGCTTGTTGAAATTTCTACAAATATTGACACTACCATGCAGAGTGTCAGCGGTGATACCGGCCAAATACAGGATATTGTGGCTCACGTTATAGAAATCAGTGCCAAAAACCGCCGTGCTGCCCTGAATGTGATGAAATATCTCGAACAGCTTTCGCTGTAGCGGAAAGAGAACTACCGGCAGCCGAGAAGTACGGTGTTTCTTCCGGCTGGTTTAGATGGATACTCCAGTACTCCTCAGCAAAACTTGCATAAATTCGATATTTTTACTATTATTAGCCTCAATTATGAATGCGGCCGTGATGAATCAGATAAAACTCATCAAGGATTCCGCAGAGGAGAAACTATGACAGTTGATGTGATCAAACATACCCGCGTCCTGAAATGGGTCAATGAAGTGATTGATTTGTGTAAGCCCGACAGTGTATATGTGTGTGACGGTTCTGCAGCGGAGTACAATAAACTCATGCAGAAGTTAGTTGACGGAAAATTAGCAACGCCAGTGAAAAAACGAAAAAACAGCTTTTTGTTCCGTTCAGATCCTTCAGACGTCGCCCGTGTTGAAAGCCGCACCTTTATTGCCTCAAAGAAGGAAGAAGATGCAGGCCCCACAAATCACTGGACGGATCCGGTTGAATTGAAAAAAACAATGAGCAGTTTATATAAGGACTGTATGAAGGGACGGACGCTCTATGTCATTCCCTTTTCGATGGGGCCGGTCGGATCCGATATTGCAAAGATCGGTATTGAATTAACCGATTCTGAGTACGTTGTCTGTAATATGCATATTATGACCCGTGTCGGATCGAAAGTGCTTGAAGTGCTGGGAACGGACGGCGAGTTTGTACCCTGTCTGCACTCCGTCGGTAAACCCTTAGCCGCAGGTGAATGCGACAACGGTGTCTGGCCCTGTGCTGCAATGGAAAACAAGTACATTTCGCATTTCCCGGAAGAACGGCTGATTTGGTCTTACGGGTCAGGTTACGGCGGGAATGCCTTATTGGGAAAAAAGTGCTTTGCCCTCCGTATCGCCTCCGTCCTTGCCAGAGATGAAGGCTGGCTTGCGGAGCATATGCTCATCTTGAAAATCACCAATCCTGAAGGAAAATCAAAATACATCACGGGAGCCTTCCCCTCTGCCTGCGGTAAAACGAATCTTGCTATGTTGATTCCTACAATTCCCGGCTGGAAGGTAGAAACCGTCGGTGATGACATTGCATGGATGAAATTCGGTAAAGACGGCCGGTTGTATGCCATCAATCCCGAAGCAGGCTTCTTCGGAGTCGCACCGGGTACCTCCGATCACTCAAATAAGAACGCTATGGAATCCGTAAAAGAAAATACGATTTTTACAAACTGTGCCCTTACCGAAGACGGGGATGTATGGTGGGAGCAAATCGGTTATCCTGCAAAGGGTAAACTGGTCGATTGGAAGGGAAAAACCCGGGATGCGCTTGCCTCCGATAAGAGCCCCAAGGGGGAGGAATTTGCGCATCCGAACGCCCGCTTTACGGCACCGGCACACCAATGTCCGGTTGTTGCCGATGAGTGGGAAGATCCGAACGGAGTACCGATTTCAGCCTTCCTGTTCGGCGGCCGCCGCCCCAGCACTATTCCGCTGGTACACCAGTCCCGCGACTGGAATCACGGGGTATTCCTCGGTTCAATCGTCGGATCGGAGATTACCGCAGCTGCGCTTGATTTAAAAGTAGGCAGCATCCGCCGCGATCCTTTTGCAATGCTCCCGTTCTGCGGCTATCACATGGGAGATTATTTCAAGCACTGGATTACTATCGGTAAAAAATCCTCTGCAGAAAAATTGCCGAAAATTTTCTATGTCAACTGGTTCAGAAAGGATGCTGACGGGAACTTTATCTGGCCGGGCTACGGCGAAAACAGCCGCGTGCTTGCATGGATTTTTGACCGCTGCGACGGTAAAGACAATGCCGTAGAAACAGCTATCGGCTGGATGCCCAAAGACGGTGCCATTAATACTGATGGTCTGGATGTTTCAGCCGATCAAATGCATGAAATTTTGTCTGTTGATGTGGAAGGCTGGAAGAAAGAGATCGCCGATATACGGGAAAATCATTATCCTAAGTTCGGCAGCAAATTGCCGGCAGAATTGACCGAGGCGCTCGATACGCTCGAAAAGCGTCTGAATTAATGTAACAACCGCCTTGTACGGGGGTGTCAGGAGGTATTTTTTTGACAGCCCCGTATCATATTGCCTATTCCTTACTGAATAGCTTTTTCCGTTCCGCTACAAGCGAATAAAACACGACGGAGCCGACCAATACCAAGCCGTGGACAAAGCGTGTCCAAAACCCTGAAAAACCTGCACTGACCAATCCCGCTTCTATCATACCAATCACAACGGCTCCGGCAAGAGAACCCCACAGCGTACCTTTGCCGCCGTAGACGGAAGTACCGCCTAAGAAAATAGAGGCAAAGACTAACAGCAGATAGCCTTCTCCCTGTGTCGGCCACCAGTTTCCCAGTTCCATACACGAAAGAACGCCGGCAAAGGCGGCTGTTACACCGGCAAGCACAAAGACTCCGACCCGTGTACGGCGGACGGGAAGACCCATCATCCGTGCGGCGGCCTTGTTGTCGCCGATAAAGCGGACGACATCCCCGAAAGAAGTACGGTGCAGTACAAGTGCCAGCATTCCGGCAATAATCAGGGTCCAGAGCGTTTGAGCAGGAATCATACCTGCAATCCGACCGGTAAAAAAGGCAACTGACGGGGTGCTGCGGATAGAAACAAGCGGGATGGCAAGGCCGCCTGAAAGCAGCATGACGGAACCGCGCCAAAAAAAGTCAAACCCGATAGTTACGACAATAGAAGGCGCGCCGATACCGACAATAACCAGTCCGTTGATAAGCCCAATCACAGCCCCCATAACGAGCGCCGCAAGCATTCCGGCTGCGGAGGAACCGCTTGCCGTTGTAACCGTTGCAAAAATAAAACCGCTCATCGCCATATTTGAGGCAAAAGACATATCCATCTCACCGGCAATAACCACGAGGGTAATACCCGCGGCAGCAATCGCGATAAAAGGAATGGAGCTCATAAATGAAATATAGATATACTTACTTAAAAAAGTCTGCGGCGCAGCAATAATAAAGGTACTCCACAGTACCGTCAGTACAAACGTTACCGGAAGCAGCGGTTTTATCCGCCGGTATGTGTCATGCATCAGCTGCCCCTCCTCACCGCAGACAGAAGTTCGTCAAAGGATACGGCAGTACGCTCCAAAACACAGGAGGTAGCACCGTGCGATAAAATAAAAAAGCGGTCGGCGGCTTGCCATACATGATCAATGGTATGGGTGATAAAAATAACCGATTTTCCTTTTTCTTTTACTGCTTGAATAAACGACAGTACCTTATCGACTTCATTGACGGCGAGCGCGGTAGTCGGCTCATCAAGAATAACGAGCTCCGCATCAAAGTACATTGCCCGTCCGATAGCGATACCCTGCCGCTCGCCGCCCGAAAGCACTCCGGCAGGGGTGTCGGGGGTGAGCCGGTCGCCGCCGAGTCCGAGATCAGCTAAAAGATGCCGCGCCGCTTTTTTTTCCGCAGCGGCATCAATCAAACCAAAGCGGTTTTTAAGATGCCGCCCCATGAACATATTCCGCCATAGCGGCTGCTGCACACCCAAGGCGCGGTCTTGATAGACGGTTTCTACCCCCATTTTACGGGCACGGGCAACACTGTAGCGACGAAAATCGACCGGCTCTCCCTTAAATAAAAAAGAGCCGGAATCGGCACCGTATAAACCGGAGATGATTTTAATGAGCGTTGACTTACCGGCTCCGTTATCACCCAATAAACCGACAATCTCGCCGGTTTTGACGTTAAAATCGGCACCGCGGAGTGCTTTTACGGTGCCGAAATTTTTTTGGATGCCGTGCATTTCCAACAAGAAACTCAAGGCTTACCGGATTCCTTTTTCCGCAAGCGGCGCAATCATACCGATATTTTCTTTGGTAACAAAACCGCCGGCTGTGTCGATAACTAAACCGCCGAACCCCGCTTCCTTGGACTGGAGCAAGGTGGTTACGGCAAGGTAGCCGATTAAATAGGGCTGTCCTTCTCCGACTAAATCGACATAGCCGGTTTTAATCCCTTCCGCAGTAGCGGGCGAAAGGCTGAAACCGGCGACTGCAACGGCATCCGGTTCGATACCGGCAGAGCGCAGGGCATTTCCTGCCTGTGCGGTTAATGCTCCGTGATCGATTACTACGAGTTTGCAGTCCTTATTTGCCGAAAGATAGCCGGTTAAAATGGGAGCACCGAGGGTTGCGTCTTTATTCGCTTCGGGAGAGATTTCCAAATAATCAACCGTTAAACCCGCTTTTTCAAACACTTCGATAATTGCTTGAGCGCGGCGGCCCCGCCCGGGTAGGCTTTTTAAGCCCCAAACAAATACTTTTTCTCCCTTCTGCAGCTTAAAATAGTCAACGCAGCGCTCTGCCATCAACTTACCTTGATTATAGTTATCCGGTCCGATTAAACCGAATCCCTTGCTCTGATATTTTTGATACATACGGGGCAGCGGCGTATCTACACAGGTAACTACCGCGCCCTGATTAAAGGCTTGGTCGATCAGCGGCTCATACGCATCATCATCAGGCACACCGATAACCACCATACCGTCAGGTTTGGCGGCAAGCCCTTCGCGGAAATTTTTCAGCATTTTTTCTGCACTCCAATCGGAATACACAAAACTGATATCAATGTTTAAATCCTTTGCCGCAGCTGCCGCACCGTTTTGCAGTACCGTACCGTAGGCTTCGCCCGGACCGCCTCCGGTATCAAACCAAATTTTCATCCGCTTTTGGCCGCTTTTCTGCATATCCTGATGAGCTGTTTCAGTCTGTCCGCTTTTTGCACAACCTGCAAAAAGCAGCGCAGCAGTAAGAACGCATACCGCACAGGCGGCAGCACCATTCACTGTTTTTTTCATATAAACTCCTCTTTAGCACCGGGCTGTCAAAAAACTGCACTGTTTAGACAGCACCGCACTTTTATAACTTTCCGCTTATGAGCAGCGGGCTGTTTTATTTTCTTTTACCAACTCCAAAAAGGCTTCTATCCGAGTTGCAAATTGTCCCCTATCCTGCTGGGAATAGTCGGATTCAAGGTGCATATAGGGCAGCCCCTTGCTCCGTATATGACGGCTAACCGAGCAGGCTTCGATATTAAAGGTATGGCAGGCAACGAGTGTACATTCGATGACCGCATCAGGGCGGTAGTGTGCAATAAGATAGTCAATGTCGTCAAGACGTCCGGGATTCGGACTCATCACCGAACAGTTGATATTCAAATATTTTTCGGCAAGGGCTTCTATCGGATCCCGGTCAGGGTCTTCATCGACTAATTGCATATGTGTCCGTATTCCGGAGCAGCTGTCATACCCGACAATCAATCCGCCTAAATCCTCAATCGTTTTTAATACCTTTTCTTTTACCCCGCCGAGCGGGCAGCCGGTGATCAGAATACGCGGGCGGCTGTCGGTTGTGCCTTTCAGGTGCGCCGCCCACTGTTCTTTCAGTTCTTGTGTCCGGCGGATCAGCTCCTCATTTTTCTTTTGGATGTCGTACTGAAACCCGAATGCTTCGTTGACGTTATACTGTTCCAATCCGGAAACGGGAGGCGGGTCAAGTGCCGATAGGTTAAAAAAATCCGTCAGGTTTTTCCGCTCGCGGTTACGCAGTTTGATAGCCTCTCTGATATCCTTTTCCGTAATGGTAATGTGATAAAAGTCTTCCAAGACGGTTTTAAACTTTCGTATTTCGTCCGCCCAAAATGCGCCGCCCTTGCCATCCCGATTATTTTGCGGCAGCTGCATAACATACGTAAATTTGACGGCATTCAAAAGCTCAAACATCTTTTTTTTGCCGTCGCAGGTGGTTTCTCCCACAATAAAATCGGAAAAATAGAAAAAGGGGCAGGTATCCGTCAGTGCATAGCCGTAGGATGCCTTAATGAGCGGGCACAGATTTTTCGGCAAATCACGTTCTGCAGCCCCGATGGGTTTTTCATTGGTTGCACAGAGAGAAACCGGCACCGCCTTTGCTGCATAGATCAGTTCTACCGGTACAAATGAGCAGTAAATACCGACCACCCGTCCGCCGTCATCTTTCACTTTTTTTAAGGCTAAAAATTTTTCCTGCTGAGCTTCGGCAAAGGTTTCAAACCCCGCCGGCAGCCGGTTAACTTCACTCCCATTCATTGTATACTCCTCTTTTCTTTATTAATAGCTCAATCATAATAAAAAAGCAAGAGTTTTTGATAAGTATAAAAATATTTTTATGAATAGAGAATCGATATATGGAAACACGCTGATCCGTGTTGAAAATCTTTCTTGTGTTTTATATACATTGGAGTGCACTGTGCATTGCACTTATATTTTTTTTTATTTTGTAATATACTGTTTTCATGCCTGATTTTTATGCGCATTATAGACAGGGGCAGCACGTATTCAGCCTGTTGCCTGAAAAAATACGTTCGCTGGTATCAAATAAAAATCTCTATGATATCGGCTTGCAGGGCCCTGATTTTCTGTATTATTACAAACCGCTGCAAACAAGCGGAAACCCGATTTTACAGCTTGCAGCCGATATTCATGACGGCAGCGGGAGTAGTTTTTTTACAGCCGCCCAAAATGCTGCCGATGTCAAGCCGGAAACGGATGAGTTTTCATATCTTATGGGCTGTATCGGTCATTTCGGCTTGGACAGCTGCGGGCATCCTTATGTAAATCGTATGGTAGCAGAGATGGATTTCGATCATGTTGAGATGGAAATTGAGTTTGATAAATTCTTGCTGCTCCGCGATGGACTGGATCCGTTCTTTTATAAGGCGCACCGGCGGCTTAACCTATCCGTACATGAAGCACAAGCCGTAGCTCATGTGTACCGCGGTGTATTTTCCGCCATCACAGCCGGTGATATCGAACGCGCCTTTAATACATTCAGATATGGAAAGCGGTTTTTCTATTCACCGTCAAAAATTTCCCAGCGGTTTAAGTTCTATCTTTTACGCCGGTTCGGATTGTATGAGTCCTTACAGGGGCATATTATGAAAACCGTTTCCAATCCTAAAAGCACGATTACAAATGCCGGTTTATTAAAATGCTATGAAGGTTCCATAAAAATAACTCAAGGCTTGATGGAAAATTTTTGTGAGTACATTGTGCACCGCACACCGCTCAGCGGGCGGTTTAATCTCCGCTTTGCGTAGCAGTGCACATCATACTTGATAGGCAGTGAATATAGAACTTATTTACTAAAGGTTTCTACTGCCCGGTCTATTTTTTCGATAACCGAACGGATGAGCGATTCATCTTCGGCAGCTACCGGTGCCAGCGGTAAACGGGCACCGCCGATATTCATTCCTTTCCGCTTGAGTACTTCTTTAAACACACTGTACAAATTACCGCGGCAGCCCAAAACGGTGTAGATAATATCATTGATTGCATTTTGAATTTCCAACCCACGTTTCATATTACCAGTTTCTACACAGGCATCTGCTGCCAGAAACAGTTCGGGCATGGCCGCATAGGTTCCTCCGATTCCGGCAGAAGCTCCCATTACCCGGCCTGCGATAAATTGTTCGTCGGGGCCGTTAAAAATGATAAAATCCTCTCCGGCCGCAGCTTTGAATTTTTGAATGTCCTGTACCGGCATAGAGCTGTTTTTCACGCCGATTACCTTTTTGTTTTCCCGCATTCTATTGAATAAACTCATCGAAAGATTGTAATGAGTTGTGCCGGGAATATTATAAATAATAAAATCAAGATTGACTGCTGCGGCCATATCAGACCAATATCTGAAAATCGCATCTTCAGGCAATACAAAATAAATCGGCGGAATAGCGGCTATTGCATCAGCTCCGGCCTTCTCTGCGTGTTCTGCCAGCTCTATACTATGCCGTGTTGACGGAGCGGCGATGTGTGCAATGACGGGTATTTTACCTTTTGCAACCGCCATAACATGATCCAGAACCAGTTTGCGCTCCTCAATTGTCTGGTAAATACATTCTCCTGAGCTGCCTCCGACATACAGACCATTAACACCTTTTTTAATCAAATACGAGGTAAATTGTTCAACCCTATCCGGTGATATATTACCGTTATCATCGTAACAGGCATAAAAAGCAGGAAAAATTCCATGATATTTTTTTAGTGATTCTCTCATGTACAGCAACCTCCAGTGTACTCAATATGCGCTTATTTTTACACAGCTGACTATAATTATCAAGAGGCGAATAAAAGAATCCCTGGGGAGTATCTCACGGAAGTATTGACATTTTTATTTTTTTAGTAACAATGTTATTGGATAAGAATAGTTATATAGCTCCATCAGTAAGAGATACCCTGGTATGAATGAAAAAATTTTAGTCAATAAAGATGCCTTAAATACAAAAGCAAAAATTCTGCTAGCGGCGCAAGAAGAATTCTTTGAAAAAGGATTTGCGGAAGCCAGTGTCCGTTCTATTGCCCAAAGGGCAGGAGTTACAACCGGTGCCTTGTATAATTTGTTTAAAAATAAAAACAGTATTTTTGAAGCACTGGTCGGTACGGTGTTTGATAAGTTTATGGAGCTGGCACAGCACCGGACAACTCCTGAAAACTGCGGATATAATATGAAGACAAGCGATCTTTCTTTGATTATTGAAGTATCGCGTATGCGGTTCTTGAGTATGGTTGACTTTTTTTTCGGCAACTGGGAGGCGATGAAGCTTATTGTTTGCTGCTCAAAAGGCAGTTCGTATGAGCATATTTTTGATACGGCAATACATTTTGCCGAGCAAGAAACCATATATTGGCTCGAATATGACGGAATAAAAATCAACCGGCGCATACGGTTTTTTATTCATGTGATGGTGTCTTCGCATTTTGAAAATTTAAAAGAGATATTTTACCATGACTTAACAAAACAGGAAGCGGTGGAATATGTCCTTGATTTCAATATTTACCATTGCGCCGGCTGGAAATATTATTGGATGGAGAAAGGGAAGGAGTAATCTTTATTCGTGCGGAGGGTTTAATACCCCGACGCTCTGCGTCGTAACAAAGGGTATTAAAACCGACTGCAACCACCTTATGAGAACAACATACCCCGATGCTTTGCGTCGGGGTTGTTGATTGCAGCAGTACTGTGTACTGGAACTCTATCGGCAGTTTCTTGTTATATTTGAGTTAGCTTAAATTAACAATATAAGCAAAATCTTACAATTGTTCCTTGTAGGAGATGTGTTGAAGCTCGCGGCGGAAATAGCGCCGCTCGCTTCAACCTTGAGTTTTGCGTAAAAGTGCAAAACTCAAATTATAGTATGCCGTTTCTCATTAGCATTGCGAAACGGCGGTGTTTGACAGCTTCAAAAATTGATATTTTTTCGGCTGTCAAACAAAGGAGATGTGTTGAA
>JARGFA010000022.1:0-4253 GCA_038397965.1 Treponema sp. | reverse complement strand
ATACAGAATCCTGCCGATATTGTACCCTTCTTACGGCATTATGCCGTCCGGAAACAAGAACAATTTATCTGCGTATCGCTGAACGGCGCACATGAAATTACGGCTATCCGTGTTGTTTCCGTCGGAACACTGACACAAACACTGGTACATCCGCGCGAAGTCTTTGCCGATCCGCTTGCAGACCGTGCCGCTGCCGTCATTTTTGCCCATAATCATCCATCGGGATGCTTGGAACCATCCCATGAAGATACTGCCCTTACGCAGCGGCTCGTTCAAGCGGGTAAGCTGCTCGGTATTAATGTCTTGGACCATATCATTCTTGCACCCAACGGCACGTATTTAAGCTTTCGTGAAGAAGGTTTCCCGCTCCCGTAACCGCTGCAAGAGCCCGGCACTATTCAAAGCAGCAAAAGCGCACTTATGGAATAGGCAAATTACGGAAGCTGTATGGAGGATACAGCCCTTTATCGTGTGAGAAAAACCACTCCGCTACGGCTGCGGCATTTTCCGGTACCGCATATAAGAGCGCCGCCCGTGAGCTATCGTTTTTTAAAAAGAGTTCGAGCCAGCACAGAATCAGATAACGGATACGCAGGTGTTTTTCAGCATCGAAGCGGCCTGTTACCGTATTGCCTATCTTATCCATACCGCTGATATGCATACCGTCTTTTATCGAAAAAAAAGCCGCCGGAATAGCCGGATTACAGCCTCTATAAAACTCAAACGTTTTTTCAGGATAGGCTATTTTATCATTACTGCCGGTAAAAATAAGGACAGGAATGTTCAGCTGAGATAAATCGGCACCGAGTACCGTGTTTTTCCCGCCCACCATTTCTATAAAGCGGGATGCGCCGTTATAGGGATTCAGGGCGATCACTGTATGTATGCCGGTATGCTGCTGAACAAAATGCAGGGCTGCCGTTCCTCCCATAGAATGACCGATTACCGCAGTCCTCCCCATATCCAGCCGCTGATACAAAAGGCCGGCCGGATTCTCGCCCGCATCTTTTAAAAGCCGGTATGCTGCTGCAAAGGCAGCGGGAAAATCTTCAGGATACCTGCGCGCCTTTGCCGAAAAAATCACGGTAACATATCCGTGGGAGGCAAGATAACGGGCAAGACCGGCATTCGGTCTTTTGGAATCGCCCCAGCCGTGCCCGATGATCACAAGAGGATATACACCGGCCGCTGCGGGATAAAACACGGTCAGCGGATTTTTAAAAACCGCTTTATCGGTCAATTCGGGTATCCGGGTGTTCCGCGCCGGTTTGTGCTTATACACATGATTGTTTCCGATAAAGGCCGCTGCATTAAGCGCTGCAACCTCGTAAGGACCGGAACCTTCAAGTACGGGTTCCAGCGGCTGCGCGGCAAACAGAACGCCGGCACACACCGCACACAGAAAAAAAGGCAGCCGTTTAAGGTAACGCATACTGCTCATGAAATGGCAGCCATACCGGATTGTTCAGAACGGTCAGGTTTGCTGTATGCGATTCCGTCAAATACACCGGCTGCCGCTAAAAGCTCATTATACGGCCGCATCTCAACTGCCGACCGCGGAATATGTAAGACGGCTAAGAGCCGCCCGATAATGTCCTGCGCACGGGCAAGCTGCGGATCAGGCGTATCCGGCAGCGGCGGATTGCCGGGATAAAGAATTTCTATTTCAAGAAAAGAACCGATCGGCTCTATGCGCGAAATTTCGGCTGAAATTTTTTGCACATCCTGCAAGCAGTCCTTTGTAAACAGCTCATTGTGCGGAATAAAAACTTTTGTCTGTTTTTGTTTGTGCGCGGTGAGTATAAACCCGGTATTTTGAAGCATGGCAGTAAAAACGGGCACGGCAGCAGCCGGAAGCTCAAATTCAAGCTCTTGATTGTTTTCGATAGAACCGTTCAGTATTTTTATTTTTTGAGTCACAAAAAAAACAGTACTGCCGTTTGCCGTTTCCTGCCGTATCCGTATCGTTTTATCCCCGATACTCCAATAGTCATCGGTTTTAAGGCACGACAAAGAGAAATCGGCGCAGCGGAGTAAGCACTCCTCCGCCGCTTGCGGATCATCAAGCCGTGCTTTTAATTCAATTTCCCGCATTCTTGGCTACTGCTCTGCCGGTATACCGTCCTTGACAATACGGGCAAGTTCAGCCCCCCGCTCTTCAAGCAGCCTCATATCGGCCTCAAGCAGTTTGCCTTGCCATTCATATTGTTCCAGGTGATTCCATTTAAGCCCGGCAGTTTTTTGTTCGTACTCTTTTTTTGCACCGCCTACCCATCCCCAGTTACCAATTCGGAGTACTGTTTTACCCGTTACGTGCTTGCGGTCAAATAAGTCAAGAACATAAGCCATAGGCGGAAACATTTTATATTCGTAGGTCGGCATTGCAAGCACGAGAGCGGCTGCTTTATATGCATCTCCCAGTATATATGAAACATCGGTATCGGGGATATCATGGATGATATAGGGGACATTTTCCGATTCAATGCCTTTAATAACGGCATCAAGTCCTTTTTTCGTATAGCCGTACATTGACCCCCAGATAATACAAATTTCTTTTTCGCATTCACCGCCGGTATTATAGCCTGCAAACCGCTTGTAAAGGGAAAGAATACGCGGCGCGTCGGAACGCCATACCAGACCGTGACTCGGCGCAATACAGCGGATATCAAGCCCTGACAGCTTATCTAAGGCCTTGACAACGAAGGTACTGAAACTGGCAACGATGTTCGAATAGTAGCGCAGTGCTTCGCTTTCATAAAACCGTAAAGATTCTTCGGAATGCTCATCGTCAAAGATTTTTTCCCCGATGCAGCCGTATGAACCGAAGGCATCACAGGAAAACAGAATTTTATCTTCCGGATCATACGTCATCATTGTTTCCGGCCAGTGAATATTCGGAGTTTCGTAAAATTCAAGCACCTTACCGCCGCCGAGGTCGAGCCGGTCGCCTGTTTTTACTGCGCGCATATTACCGAATACTTTAAAGAATTTTTCAACTAAAGCAATCCCTTTTGAGGTACTGATTACTTCAACATTGGGATTGCATGAGCGGACATACTCGATCAAATCGCTGTGATCGGGTTCTAAATGATTAAGAATAAGATAATCGATTTTTTCAAATGATAGACCGATTGATTCCAGCTGTGCAGTATAACTGGTTAAAGATCCGTCCCAGTCGCGGACTATATCAATCAGGGCGGTTTTATCGCCTTTTACTATGTATGAATTGATGCTTACCCCTTGAGGCAGCATCCATATACCCTCAAAGCGGCTGGTACGCGCGTAAATATCCGCATGGATACAGTATACACTGGTACTGATTTGCTGAGCCTTCATGGTTATCTCCTTATGGGAACCTTTTAAAACCTTCGTTTTGAATGTTCCTCTCAATATTTCAAGAATTTTTACCCCTTCATTACGCGAAGACTAATCCTACTACATTAAGAATCCGAAAAGACACTTTTAGCAGTGTAGAATTTTCTGTGGAAAAATCTACCATATCAACACAGCCTTGTCTATCACATTGTTACGGCAAGGATACCATAAGGAACGTAACAGTAATGTACTGTCATATAAAAAAGTACCAATCATTACTTCTTCATTTCTTATCGTCATTCATGCTGTTATATCAATTTTCACCCAGACCTATTCCTATAAATATGCTATAATCCTGTTTAAGGCTGAATATATACAGGAGGTGCTGGATGGCAATAACCCGGAAAATTCCGATTGGGGTACAGAGTTTTGAAGTATTAAGAAAAGAGAATTTCATCTATGTAGATAAGACCGAATTTATCTGGAAGTTAGCAACTGAAAGCCGTGTCCATTTTTTAAGCCGCCCCCGCCGCTTCGGTAAGAGCTTGTTTCTTTCAACATTAAAAGCCTACTTTCTGGGACAAAAAGAGCTGTTTAAAGGACTTGCCATAGAAGGGCTGGAAGAAGCCCAAACAGGGAAACGGGATATTTGGCAAGAATATCCGGTGCTGTATCTGGATTTTAACGGTGCAAAGTATGAAACACGGGAAGACTTAGAAGGCCTTTTACATATTCATCTGTGCAGATGGGAGGATACCTATGGGCGAAATGAGGCGGAAAATGCCCCATCAGAACGTTTTGCCGGAGTTATCCGCCGAGCATACGAAAAGACCGGCAAACAGGCGGTGGTATTGGTGGATGAGTACGACAAGCCCTTGCTTGAAACCATGCACGACGATCCTGAATTGAACGAAACGTACCGCAAAATCTTAAAAGGC
>JARGFA010000021.1:0-73408 GCA_038397965.1 Treponema sp. | reverse complement strand
CGGCAAGCGGGGTTAAAAAAATTTCGGATATAGCGGCTTTACCGGACCCCCCCCCCCCCCCCCCCAGAACCGTTGGAGCTGCCGCTTTTTTGTTCGGAAATCATTTTCTCGACATCCGCTTTGGTTAAGGTATTTTTACATCCTGCAATCAGCAGAAAAGATGCAAAAAACATACACAGAACTAGGATTTTTTTCATCATAGATGTTCCTCCTGTTAAATATAGCTTTAATAAAGATATGATAAACACAGTCTGTTGTCAAGGAATGGAGCGGATTGGAAATCATGTATTTTGCAGGTTGACGCTTCCCCGCTTCGGTGTCATTATTAATGAGGAATAATTAGTTTATATGCAGGAGATTTTTCTATGATGCCCCAGATAAAAGGTATGTTGCACAGGCGGCTTTCAAACAGCTCCGGCTTTTTGAAAGGCTGCTTGAGTTTGAACCCGGCCGTTTATAAAAAAAAGAACCAGAGATTCAGGCTGCTTCAGGCCGCTTTTCTTTTGTTTCTGTGCTGCTGCGCGGGGTGTGTACTCAGCTGTTCAGGGCAGGAACAGGCGGCTGAAAGTACCGTAGAAAATGCAGGCAGCCGGCGGTTTATGATCGGGTACTGCATTAATAATATTAATGATGTATTTCAAGTGCAGATATTAGATGCTGTGAAAGCTGCCGTAATCGAAGCAGGCGGGGAGATTGAAATTAGTAATGCTGATGAAGATTCCCTTAAACAGCGTAATCAGGTCAGTAATTTTATCGAGCGGAGGGTAGACGGCTTAATCGTTGTACCGGTTGATGCTTCTGCCGCCGCTGTTATCACCGACATCGTGCATCTGGCCGGTATCCCGCTGTGCTATGTGAACCGTAATCCTTTTCAGGGGAAAGAGCATACAATGCCCGACGGAGTATATTTTGCCGGTTCGGAGCAGATTATTGCCGGGCGGCTTCAGGCGGATTATGCGGGTAAATTGCTGAACGGGCGGGGAAATGTGGCTATTTTAACCGGTGTTGCAGATGATACCGGTACGGTAGAACGGACAAAGGGAAATAAAGAAATTTTTGCCGAAAAGTATCCCAATATTACCATCGTAGCCGAAGAATCGGCCGGTTTACAGGGAACCCGCATTTCCGCGATAATCCGCCGGTGGCTGGAAGTCTATGGGAAAGAACTGAATGCAATATTGGCCAATAGTGACGAAATTGCGGGCGGTGTTATACAGGCCTTATATTCGGCCGGTGCCGATCATATACTCGTGCTCGGGATAGACGGTACAATAGAAGGTAAGGCTGCTGTGCAGCAGGGTAAGATGGCAGCAACCGTCTTTCAGGATGCCGAGAGCCAGGGAGTAAGTGCGGCTAAAATTATTGTAGATGCAATACAGGGCAAACACGGGACAAAAATCAGTTTGGTTCCCTTCCGGCTGCTTGATAAAATTACCCTTATTTTGCAGGAAGCAAAGTTGGAAGGTGAATAATCACCAAGCACTGCGGGCTTATTATATCGGTAAAAACCGGCACAGATGGTGTCATGATACCTCTAAATGGTATGATTGACTTTTTTATACTGGTATAGTATAGTCCCATGTCTATTCCAGTGCGGAAGTCTGATTTTTCCGCTGTTTTTGATCTTTAGGCGTGTGATATGCCTTACAACATAGAAGGAGTCTAGTTTTATGAAACGGACATTTCAACCAAGCAGAACAAAACGTTTACGCCGTCATGGATTTCGTGCGCGCATGGCAACCCGCGGAGGCCGCGCAGTATTAAAGAGCCGCCGTGCTAAGGGACGCTATAAGCTTTCTGTGTCCGACGAAAAGAAGAGTTACTAAGAGTTTTAATGCATGGAGCGCTCTTGTTTACCTAAAGAAGAGCGTCTTTGCGGCGCCGGCCGGATACGGGAACTCTTTAAAACCGGGACCCGTTATAGCTGCGGCGGCGCAAAGCTGTTCGTTTTGCCGAATAAATTACCGTATAACCGTTTTGTTTGTACTTTTAAACGTCATTACGGTTCCGCCGTACAAAGAAATAAAGCTTGCCGTTTATCCAAGGAAGTATACCGCCTAATGAAATATCAGCTGAAAACCGGTAGCGATATTGTGTTGCTCGTATTTCCGGGGAACGATACCTTTTTCATGCGTGCGCGGCAGTTGGGGTGTCTGTTTAAAAAAGCGGATATGTTTTCTATTCATTCTCATCAATATGAAACGCATATATCTAAAAAAAATTGAGCATCTGTCCGTGCTCTTTTTATGTGCCGGAATAAAAGTATACCAAAAGTGTATTTCACCTTTATTTCCGCCTGCTTGCAGATATTATCCTACCTGTTCTCATTATGCTCTTGAAAGTCTGACAAAATACGGCCCTTTTAAGGGAACTTATTTAGCGGTAAAACGGATACTCCGGTGTAACCCCTTTTTTAAAGGGGGATATGATCCGGTGCCTTAGCGCATTTTAAACAGCCGGTATTGTACTGCCGGATTAGGCGGCGGCTTATGCCGGTTTCTACCATAGGAGATTCGTTTATGAATAAAAATACATTGATTGCAATAGTGCTGTCGGGTCTTGTTATTACGGCCTCGATGTATTTGCAGTATAAGTTTTATCCTCCGGTTCCCGTGCAGGAACAGACTGCTGCCGCGCCTGCTGTTGTAGAACAGCAGGCTGCAGTGCCTCAAAATACCTTTACGGTAGAAGCGCCGCCGGCAGATTTGGGAGTGCTTGCAGCTCCTGAAGAAACTGCACTGAAAGAGGAACTCGTTACCGTTAGAACCGGTATTGCCGAAATTACCCTGACTAATCAAGGCGGTGATGTGGTTTCATATAAACTGTTAGAACACAGCGGCTCAAAAGGTGAGGCCTACGTTGAGATGGTCAAAAATCTGCACGGTCAAAATAGAGCCTTTTCCATCGCACTCGGCGGCCCGCAGGCGCCTGCTTTAAATCAGTTTTTTAATGTTAAACGGGAAACTGTAGCCGGTAAAGAAATTATCGGCTTTTTTAAAACAATTTCGATCAAAAACCAAGACGGTTCCGTTTCTTCTTTTACGCTTGCAAAGCGCTATACCTTTTTACCCGACGATTATATGTTTGAACTTGCCGTTACCGTCAGCGGCGATCAGAATATGCAAGGGCTGAATTTTGAGAATGCGGGATATACACTGCGTACCATTCCGCAGATCGGGCCTGACTGGGATGCAAAGGCCGACCGCTATGAATACCGTACCTTCTTTTCGTACATAAACGGTAAAAAGAAAGATGTTACCTTAAAAGCAAATCAGACAAAGACCATTACGGATAACGTGCCGTGGGCAGGTATTTCCGGAAAGTATTTCAGTTTAATCGTTGTGCCGGGTACTCCTGCGCAGCAAATCATGTATTCTTCATCTCAGCCCTCTGCAGATACCGTACAAAACGGGCAGCTGTTTTTTTCCCGTCCGGTTATTACCGGTAACCGGGTAACCGATGTATACCGTATTTATCTCGGCCCCTGTTCCGAAAAGATTTTAAGCACCTATAATATCCCTGCTAAAAATAATTATGCTTATGATAACCTGCGCATTGACACTGTTGCCGCCTCCAGCGGTATGTGGCGGCCGCTGGAAGTCTTACTGAAATGGCTTCTTCAATTCTTCTATATGCTGATTCCGAACTGGGGTGTTTCAATCATCCTTGTAACGATTTTGATAAAAGTCATCTTTTTCCCTTTGACCAAAAAAAGTTCGGAAGCGACACAACAGATGCAGAAAATGCAGCCGAAAATTCAGGAAATACAGGCAAAGTACAAAGGAAAGCCGCAAAAACTAAACGAAGAAATGGCAAAGCTCTATAAAGAAGCAGGCTATAATCCGCTTTCAGGCTGTCTGCCTATGCTCATTCAGCTGCCGATCTTATTTGCTATGTACCGGCTGTTCAATAACTACTTTGAATTTCGCGGAGCTATGTTTATTCCGAATTGGATTCCCGATTTATCCGTCGGCGACAGCGTTTGGCAATTCAGCCGGCAGATTCCGCTGCTCGGATGGACAGACCTGCGTCTTTTGCCGATTATCTATGTTATCTCCCAGCTGATTTTCGGCAAGATTACACAGACACCGGCCAGCGATCAGCAGCAAAACAGCACGATGAAAATCATGCTGTACGGTATGCCGCTGATGTTTTTCTTTATGTTTTATGACGCGCCTGCCGGATTATTGCTGTATTGGACATCAACAAACTTCTTGATGCTTGTTCAGCAGCTTTTGATAAAATATATGATGAATAAAAAGGAGACCCATAAATGATATATGAATTTGAAGGAAAGACGGAACGGGAGGCAATTGATAAGGCAATAGCCGAACTCGGCCTTGAATCCGATCAGTTTGATGTGGAAATTGTTGAAATACAAAAAAATTCTTTATTTAAAAAAGGCTATGCAAAAATCCGGGTACATCTTGACGGCGGCAATGTACCCGCGCCGGTAAAACCTGAAGCGTCCCGTGAATCGGTTTTGGCTCAAGGCGCCGATTCGGAGAAAGAAACGGAGCTGCTTACCTTTATTAAGGGGCTTATCCAGGCAATGGGCTATACGGCACGGCCGGAAATTCTTTCCCGCGAAGACCAAAAACTGCTGATTAGGCTTTCATCGGAGGATTCGGCTATTCTGATCGGGAAGAAAGGAAAAAATCTTGATGCTCTGCAATTAGTTGCGAACGTTTATGCCGGAAAGATCGGAATTTCCGAACGGGTTATGCTGGACTGTGAAAGTTACCGGATCCGCCGTGAGGAAACGCTGGTGCGGCTTGCCTATACTACTGCCGATCAGGTGGTTATGAATAAAACCTCGGTGCTGCTTGAACCGATGAATCCTTATGAACGCAGACTTATCCATAGTACCTTAAGTGATATTCATGATGTGGATACAAAAAGTGAAGGTGAAGGGTTGTATAAACAGGTACGTGTGCTGTACAAAGGACTGTAAGGTATGAAACACTGCTGTTCTGTGCTCATCTTCTGTACGGCATTTTTTATTGCAGCCTACAGTGCTGCAGCACAGAGTGCCGGTGAAAATAGAGACGCCTTGCTTGAAGAAAGCCTTGCTTCTTTTTTGCCGGAGCAGGAACGAACACGGCTTATGCAGGAGGGGGCGGTTATCCGTTCACTCTATAATGAGGCAGAGGCTGAACCGCTCTTAACTCCTCCGCTTGCGGTACCGCAGAGTTTTGCCGCCGGGTGGGATAAAGGCAGTCCTGCATTTCTTATTGAAGCCTTGTATCTACACAAAAAAAAGCAGGAGAGCGGCATAGATGTTCCGAAAATTTCGCGGGTACTGCGTTCTCTGTCAAAGCTGCGGGGTTTGGAGTATTATTCGAGCAGCAGAAAAAAGATGCGGACTCTCTATGAGGATTCGTATGTCATTGACAATCCCGAAGCTAAGGTACGGCAGGCGGATCCTCTTGATAGCCCTGCTGATGATTTTTCGGTATATGTGCTGCAAAAGGATTTAACGTTTGGGGAAAATATCTACCGCTACCGTTTCTATGCGGATGCCGATTCATCGGGATTTATGTCTACAAATACGTCCGTGCTTAAGTATTCGGTGTTTAAAGCGGTTGAACCTGAAAATTTGCAGGTTTCGGTTTCGGTTACCGATCTTGGCGGTTATCTTCTTATTCATGCCCTGACGCGCAGTCAATTTACTGCGCCTGCAATTTTGCGGCAGCGTGTGCAGAATTCTTTCCGGACACGCAGTGAGGCGGTGTATCAGTGGTTTATTACCCACTATGATGCGGAACGGATAGTGCCGTGATTATGATGGTTTATTACGGAGAAGTATATGCGGATACATAAAATAGCGGTACTGGTGTTACCGATTGCGTTTTTGGTTATTGCGACGGCAGCTGCCGCAGCAATTATTTTAACGGGAGATACTGAGAAAGGAAAAAAAATGAATACAATCAGTGCTGAGCTGCAAAAAGACGGTATGTATGCCGTCATTGAAACAAACAAGGGTGATATTGTTTTGGAGCTGTTCTATAAAGAAACTCCTTTGACTGTCTGTAATTTTGCCGGTCTGGCGGAAGGTACGCTGGATGCTGCAAAGGGAAAGCCGTTTTATGACGGATTGATATTCCACCGGGTGATTGCAAACTTCATGATTCAAGGCGGCGATCCTGACGGTAAAGGTACCGGCGGCCCCGGCTACCGCTTTCCTGATGAAATTGTTGACCATCTCAAGCACAGCGGCCCCGGTGTTTTGTCAATGGCCAATGCAGGGCCGGGTACGAACGGTTCACAGTTTTTTATTACCCATGTTGCAACTCCCTGGCTTGACGGAAAACATACCGTTTTCGGGCAGGTTGTGAAGGGACAGGATACCGTAAACAGGATTGCACAGGGCGACCGTATGAATGCGGTAACTATTATCCGCAAGGGAGCCGATGCACAAAAATTTACGGCGACTCAAAAAGATTTTGACACCTATCTAGCCGGCGCCGCCAAACGTGCAAAGCAGCGTGCTGCGGAAAAGACTGCGAAACAGGAAGAATTGATAAAGCAGAAATTTCCTTCGGCAGTTAAAACGGATAACGGCATTTTTTACCACATTTCAAAAGAAGGAAAAGGTGCAAAGGCTCAGCAGGGTAAAACCTTGACAATGAAGTACAAGGGTTCTTTATTGAACGGAACGGTGTTTGATGATTCTGATATGCATGAGCCGCTCAAATTTACTGCCGGAGCAGGGCAGCTTATTCCCGGATTTGACCAGCAAGCGGTACAGATGTCGGTAGGTGAAAAACGGACGATTGTGATTCCGCCTGAGCTTGCTTACGGTTCCCGCGGGGCAGGCGGTGTTATTCCCCCCGATGCCTATTTGATCTTTGAACTTGAACTGTTATCCGTTCAGTAAACAGGGCTATCGGAAGCACCGCTACGCTTTTATAGCATAAAAAGGACGGCGCTTTGGTTATTCTTGAAGTTCAAGACATCAGCAAATATTACGGTTCGGGAAAAAAGAAACAGACCGGCTGTGAGCATATCAGTTTTACCGCCGAATCAGGCGGTATTTATTCCTTGCTCGGCTTGAACGGGGCAGGTAAGAGCACCGTCCTCAACATCATTGGCGGCTACCGCCGCCCTTCCGCCGGAGATGTATTTGTATGCGGCGCTTCCATTGTTGATAATCCGATTGATGCTAAACGGAATACCGGCGTGCTGTATGAGCAAAACCCCTTGTACGATGCCATGACAGTCGGTGAATTTTTACACTTTACCTTGCAGATGCGCGGTTTTGCTCCTTATGCACAGCAGGAAGCCATTGATGAGGTTGTGGAATTTACCGATTTGCAAGCGGTTTATACCCGCCGCATCAAAGACTTATCCAAAGGATACCGCCAGCGCGTCGGTCTTGCCCAAGCCATTGTTCATCATCCCCGCCTCATTCTTTTGGATGAACCCGCATCGGGGCTTGATCCCTTTCAGCTGCGGGATTTTGAAAAAAAGATACTGACCCTTTCAACCTATTCTACGGTGATTCTCTGTACCCACCGGCTGGAAATGGCTGAACGTATCTGTTCACAGCACATTCTACTGCATCAGGGGCATCTGATTGCTCAAGGCACGCGGGCGGAACTTGCTGCCGGTTTGTTTGATGACTTCGGCATTGAAGAAGATGCTGCATCGGAAAATCTTCTTTTGCGCGTTTTTGAAAAATATGCAGGTATAGAAAGCCGTGCATTTCGGGAGAACTGCCGTGCTGAACCTTAAGCGTGATACGGCAAAACGGCAGGCTTTCCAGGCCTTGTTTTTTAAAGAGTTAAAAGCATTGCTCCATAGCCCTGCCTTGTATGCGGCTACCCTTGTACTCTATCTTGGCGCTGCGCTTCCGTTTGTCGGTTCGGGCTATTGGTTTTCGGCAGGATTTTCCGACTTCCGTCCCTTTTTTTTAAATCTGCCGTTTTTATTCTGCATCATCATTCCGCTTCTGACGATGAACAGCTGGACGGAAGAAAATAAATACGGAACGGATCGTTTACTGGCTGCCTATCCCGTTGATAAGGGCCTGCTTGCCGCCGCAAAATATACGGCACTCGTACTGTGCTTTACCGCTGCCGCAAGCCTCACCGTCATCATTCCTCTTTCGGTTATTCCGCTTGTTTACTTTGATTTTTTTTCTTTTATACTTTCATACATAGCGGTGCTTTTTTTCGGAGCAGCCTTCACCGCATGGGCGCTTGCGCTCTCCAATATTTCATCGCATCCTGCTGTCAGTTTTTTGCTCGGTTTTTTTACCGGTCTATTTTTTACGGCAAGCCATGTTCTTACCCATATCATTCCATTGCCGGGTTTTCTCGTAAAACTGCTTCGTTACTGTTCTTTTACGCTGCACTTTGAAGCTGCAGCACGCGGAATATTCGATACCCGCGATTTTTTCTTCTATATACTTCTGATTATCTTTGCACAGGGCGGTGCCGTATTTTTACTGACGGTAAAGGAAGAAGCCTTATGAAAAAAGAGTACCGCCTGCAAGCCCTGCTTTTTTGCGCCGTTCTCGTTATAGCTGCGCTCATCAGTCAGCGGCTGTACATAAGAATTGATGCCACACGGCAGCAAACCTATACGCTTTCAGCCTATACAAAGTCCATACTGGATAGTCTTGATGGAACATTCACCATTACGTGGTTCCGCTCATACAATATTGACGGATATGTTCCTGCCCTCCAGTATGCGGAAGACCTGCTGAATGAATATCAGGTCTATGCACAAGACCGCTGCCGTGTGGTGTACAAAGATACCGCGGCAGTTCAGCCGCAGCGCTTACAGCAGTTGGGTTTTGTTGCCCGTCAAATTGAAAAAAGCAGCGGCGATACGAAGGTGCTGCAAAACCTCTATTCGGGACTGCTGTGCGAATACCGCGGTGAAAGCAGAGTAATTCCTTTTCTTTCCGATGTGTATACGATCGAAGCGGATATTGCACGGTTTATTACCGAAATGAATCAGGATGCACAGAACCGGCAGGCGGAGCGGTCGGTGTACGTCGCCCTTCCTCCCGATACTGCGGAAAATCAGTACCGGTATGTGCTGCCCTGGCTTGAATACGCAGGCTTTATCCCAATACTGTTGACTCCGCCTTTCCCCGAGTTAAAACCGGAAATTCCGCTGCTCGTAATTGGTTCTTCCTATTTTGATTCAGGAATGCTGACGGCAACGGATGTGTTTATCAATAAACAAGGTTCTGCTGCCTTCTTTGTGTCTGCAAACACGGTGGATGCTGCCGGTACCTGGCAGGCAGTACCCAAAAAAGGAGACGGTTTACTTGAACTGCTTGCCCGCTCCGGCTTTATTTTACAGCACAACTTGGTGATGGATCCGCTTAATTTCCGCATGACTCTCCCGTCAGCGGATAGGACTGTGTATGAATACATCAACTATCCGTTTTGGCCTCAAGTATACCGGCAGGAATCACCGGTTATTCCTCCGCTTCTGCCTACCGGAAAGGCACTACAGCTTTTTTGGCCGTCCGAGCTGGTCTGTACGGCGGCACGGGGAAAAACACCCGCTGCGATTCTTAGTTCCAGTCCCCGCTCCGTGCTGCAGAAGCCGCCTTACGATACCGACCCGCGCGGCAAGCAGCTTGCCGCGGTCGCAGCAAGCGAGCACGAATCTTTTCCGCTTGCTGCGGCTGCCGCCGGTACCGGCGGCGCACGGGTCTTGGTTGTTGCGGACGAATACTGCCTGAGTACGGCTATTGAGTTTACCAATTCGGATGCCAATATGGATTTAATGGTCAATGCGGTGCATTGGCTTTTCCGGCAGGATGTCCTGTTGGAACTGAAAAACAAACAACCGGCGGTGTTACCGTTCCGCTTCTTTGAAAGCGATACCGCCTTTAACCGGATTATCGTATTCGTCCGCATCCTCAACCTCGCCGTTATTCCGCTTCTGATTATTGCAGCAGGGATAGCCGCCTTTATACTGCATCGGAGGAAACCCGCATGATGAAGTTATCGTTACGTGCGTTTAAACCGGCAACGCGGCGGCTTTTTATCCTGTTTTCGGTACTGCTGTGTATATATGGGCTAAGTTTTTTATACCGTCCTACCCGTGCGGCCGCTTTTTCAAGCAGTCTGATACTACCGCAAGAAGTGCGGGAGGTACAAGAAATTGTTTTTTCCATTCCGCTTACAGCGGAACCGGTGGAAATGGGGAATATGACTCTTTCAAAAGAAGGAACCCGCTTTTTTCTCCGCACGCCAAACGCTCGCTACCCCGTGCGGCAGGATATAATCGAACGTTTTTTTGCTCTGCTGAGTACAAAACAGCCCTTTATTACTGTGTCAAAGCGGGCATCGGATTACCCTGTGTATGGAATAGATGAAAAAAATGCCGCCCGGATCAGTTTTGTGAGAAAAGACAAAACCATTCTTGCCGAGCTTTTTTTCGGGATGCCGGATGCCGCCGGTACCGGCCGGTATGTGCGCACGGGGCGCAGTTTGACGGTGTTTCTGATTGATAACGGCATTGAACCTTTTTTGACGATTGCTCATCCTTTTTGGCTGGATTTGCAAATATATAAATCGCTTTTTTACGGTACGGGAATACAAGGACTGGAGTATGGACACCACAGTATCATGCGTAATGAAGAAAATGATGCGGCCTTTCATGCCTTAGAACTTTTTTTACAAAGTTATTCCTGTATCGGCGTTTACAGTGCTCCTCCCTTGCAAAATGCCAAAACCGTGCGTGTCCGGTTGAATTTTGGCGACGGTACGGTACTGGTGCTCTCTTTTAGTCCGCTGCCTGACGGCGACTATGTTTTTTTCGACAGCCGTAGTTCAAATGCCTATATCATCAGCGGTTATACCTGTTCCCAGCTGGTGCGCCATATCGAAGCGCTGCTTCATTCCGGTATAGGCGTTACGCTTTAAGGGCAGCATTGTGCTAAGTTTCAGAGAGTGTCTGTGTGCTGATGTAAGTGCTTTATTCGTGCGGAGGGTTTAATACCCCGATGCTCTCCGTCGGGGTTGTTGATTCCAGTAATCCGGTGCACTCACAGTATACAGTTTTCTGTGAGCACTTTTTGCTTAAATTCCGACGGGGTGAGGCCGTACTTTTTTTTGAATGCGCGGCGGAAGGTTTGAGAATTACTGTAGCCGCATTTTTCCGCAAGAGAATGTACCGGTTCTTGTATATCCGTTTCGATAATGTATCGTGCTTTTTCAAGACGGAAGTCTTCGAGATATTGAGCAAAGGTTTTACGGATACGGCTGCGGAAAAAATAGTATAAAAAATTTTCTTTTATGTTAAAATCCTCCGCCATTTGTGAAAGGTTAAGAAGCGGATCAGAGTAATGAGCCTCTATATAGAGTAATATGCGGCCGATCATTTTTTTGTCCGCTTCTTGTCCGCCGGAATACTCCAGCCCTGCATCGGCCGGTACCGCAGCAAGCGGCTGTATCTCCTGAACTGGCTGTGAGTGTCCGGCAGCACAAGATAGATTTGGTAATACAAGCTTCGCAGTATAGAGCGCACAGAAAAAAATGATGGTGCAGAGCAGCGGCGGCAGCAGCAAGCGGTGTAACGCTACGGAAGCGAGTATATCGGAGAAGGGAACCTGTACAGTCAAAAAGGTATTTGAAGTTTTTAACGGCTGCATAAACATAAGATATTTTTTTCCGTTTACCGTATGGGTGAATAAGCTAAAAGAATCTTTGTGTACTGTGTTAAAAGAATCATCGCTTTGAACCGCATTCCGGGGCGGACGGTCTTGACTACGCATAAACAGCACCTGCCGTTCCGCATCGGTAATATACACGTGAGTATGCGGATAGGTAAAAAGATCTTCTATAGCCGAATAAAAATGACTTGACTTAAGTAGTATGATAAGTTTACCCGTATTCGCACCTGGGTTTTGAAGCGGAAAGGTTTGACCGAAGCTGAGGATACTGCGGCTTGCTCCGTTGACGGTAATTAAGGTTTCATGCATCCACTTATTCATGTAGACGGGACGTAAATACTGCGACCGCCATTGACCGCTGTTTAAATTTTTAAACCCAAAGAGGGCGCTATACATGGTGTCTATATCGAAAAACGCATTGTCCGCTTCAAGCAGATAATCGCTTTTTTTTGAATAAACAAAGAGGTGTTCTATTGCCGGATGTACCGATTTTATATATGAAAGCTGGCTTTGTGCATCAATAATCTTTTGAATATCGGCCGAACCTTGCTCAACTTTTCCCAAAGCTACGAACCCCTGCACAGCGGTATTAATCATCAGTATATGAGAAAGCCGGCTGATTTCACCCATGATGAAATTAAGCCGTTCGCCGGTATGGATAACGGTATTTGTATATTCACGTTTTTTATCCGCTATCGCGCGGTATACTATACGGTATTCAAGAAAACATAAAAAAAGTATAAAAATGGGAATCGCCGTAAGGGTGAGTAATGAGAAAATCCGTTTGTTTTGTCCTTCTGTATAAGCCGGATTTTTAATCACAATAGGACAATCATAGCATATTTACAGCAAAAGTACATCAGGGCATCTGCAAAAAACTTCAGTTTGTATGTATGCCCATCAATAAAATATCAGATAAGCATACATACAAGCCGTACCGAATGGGAACATTCAGCACGGCTTCTGTTGAAAAGCCTGAGCGGATTTTTGCTACTCTATTTGTACTGGCGGTCGTATGCAGTCTGCATATTAGCGAGTACGGCGGAAAGCTGGAGTTTATCAAGGTTTTTCAGGTAGTTGTTCCAGTCCTTGTCGCTGTTTACGTCAAGAGTGCCGACCATAAACTTAACTGCGCTCTGGCGGATGTAGTTTGCAAGTTCCTGCTTAACGGTAGCAAATTTTTCAATTTCTTCTGCCGTATATTTAAGCGGAGGTACTTCTTTCTTTACATTCGCATACGGTTTGTAGAGGTTATGAGTTTCATCATACAGCACCTTCTCCAAGTTTTTCGGTGCATAGTAATCACCGCTGACATCTACAGCCTGACCGAGCCGGAAGGTTGAGGTTTCCGCAATGGTTTGTCCCTGAATAAAGGTTACGTTTTGCGGGTCTTTATCATTCCACGGTTTCAGCTGCTTCCAAATCGCTTTTTTGCCGTCTAAGCCGACATCGGAGGGAGAAGCCCATGCCCATGCATCCCCTTCATTCCCGTATTTTTGTTTAAGCGTCCCTTCGGTGCTGTACATATAGTCAAAATAGCGGAGAATGGCTTCTGCATACGGGGTTTTTGCCGAAAGCACCAGAGCGCCGGTTCCCGGTACTGATAAGAAGTTAACTGCTTCGCGTACTCCCTTGGGGCCCTTTAAAGGAGCGATTGCTTGGAAGTGCAAAAAGCGTTCGCCGCTCAATGATGAGAACTGTCCTCTCCAGCCGCCTGCTGCAAAACCGACAACAGGCTGTGCAGAGCTTTCAACCAGCTGGGTCAGCTGGCTTGAATCCTGCGTAAATGAACCGTTATAGATCAGGCCTTCTTTATAGAGCTTGTTAATGTACCTGAGCGCTTCGCGGTATTCCGGTTTATTTACCGCCGTATCGACTTTTTTACCGTTCATCAGATAACCGGTATTTCCTTCTGCACCGGCATTAATGTTAGTGTCAAGATCGCAGTAAATGAACGAATTGATGAGGAAGCGCTCCACCTGATCATTCCATCCGATAATAGAACCGGCAAGCGGAATTTCATCTTTTTTACCGTTACCGTTGGGATCCTTATCGCGGATCGCAACCAATACGTTATAGAAGTCTTCGGTTGTTTCGGGTACTTTTAAACCGAGTTTATCAAGGAAGGGCTTGTATACAAACATTTTTGCGGCATTGGTACAGTGATAGCATACCTCCAAACGGGGTAGGGAGTAGATATTCCCGTCGGTAATCGTCATAAAGCCCATTGCACCCGGAAAATCTTTCAAGGCCTTGGTTAAGTTGGGTAAGGTACCGTCCGAATAAAATTTATTCAGCGGCATAAACAGGTTTTCTTCCGCTCCGTAGGTAGTTTCTTCTTTAAAGCCGATGGGGAAGCCGAGGAATGCGTCCGGTAAATCCCCTCCTGCGAGCGTAAGCGCCAATTTTTCTTTTGCAGCCTGTTCGGGTACCATAATCCAGTTGACTTTTACCCCTGTTTTTTCTTCCATGAATTTTGAAAATTCATTGGTGTTAAAGTCTTCGACACAAGGCGGCTGTGCAACCATAATGTTGACCGTAACGGGCTCTGAAACAACCGGATAGGTTCCCTTTGCCGTGTACTTTGCCTTTGATGCAGGAGCCGAATCTTGACCTCCCATTGCAAACAGACCGGCAGCCATTGCGGCCGCAAGAGCAAACGCAGTGATTTTTTTCATATTTCCTCCTTAATAAAAATAAAAAGTCAAGAAGAAAGTATCGACTTTCGATTGACTTTTTACGCGCGTTCGCAACGAAGTGAGAACGTGCATATACTATACGAGTTTGCGTAAGGCAAACTCGGCTTTAAAATGAGCGGCGGCATTTAAGACGCTCATTTTAAATACTCCTTTTAGCCTTTTACCGACCCAATCATTACCCCTTTCACAAAATGCTTTTGTACAAAGGGATACAAGATCAAAAGCGGCAAACTTGCCACAACTATCAAAGCGTACTTAATGGTCTCGGCCAATCCCTGTACGCGGGCGGCGGCGGAAACATCCGACAACATGGTCGGATCGGTTTTATTAACAATCAAAATATTGCGTAAAACTATTTGCAAGGGATAGAGTTTTTTATCCTGCAAGAATACCAGTGCATCAAAATAACTGTTCCATAATACAACCGCATAGAACAGCGACAGCACTGCAATAATAGCACCTGAAAGCGGAATAACCACCGTAAAGAAAAAGCGTAAGTCCGAACAGCCGTCTATTTGAGCCGCATCATACAGCTCATTGGTGATGGTTTCCTGCAAAAATGTCCGCGCGATAATTACGTTCCATACATTGACTGCGTTGGGCAGTACTAATGCCCAACGAGTATTATACAGCCCGACATTCCGCACGACAAAATACAGCGGAATAAGTCCGCCTGAGAACAGCATGGTTACCATAATAAACTTGGTAACGAATTTTCTACCGTAAAATTCTTTGCGGGAAAGCGGATAGGCAAGCAGCATAGAAAGAGAAACGCTCACAAAGGTACCGAGCATCACATAAATAATTGAGTTAAGATAGCCGAGTCCGATATCCTTATTGGCGAAGACCGCTTTATAGCTGGCTAAGTCAAAGTCAACCGGATAAAAAGTTACCCGGTGTTCGATAACCGCTTTAGGGTTACTTAACGAGCAGGAAACAATATACACCAGCGGATACAGCACTGCGATAAAACAGAGCCCTAAAAAGATATTGTTGATAAGGTTAAAAGTATTATCAAAAGGAGTTTCCCGAATGCGTGAGGAAGCGTGTTTTTTCAAAACGTTTTTTGTGTTTACCATAGACCGCCTTCTTTTTGCTTCAGTTTTGCAAGATAGTTAAACAGGAGTATCAAACAGATGTTAATAAGCGAGTTGACAAGACCGATTGCCGTCGAATAGCTGAAATCATTATTAACCAAGCCCATCTTATATACATAGGTAGACATAATCTCGGCCGTTTCCAAATTGAGCGGATTTTGCATTAAAAAGGCTTTTTCAAATCCGACACTCATGACAAAACCCATATTCAAAATGAACATGATGACAATCGTATTTCTAATACAGGGCAGATCAATAAACCATATCTTTTGAAATTTATTTACGCCGTCAACCCGCGCCGCTTCATACAGCCCCGGATCAATGGCGGTGAGCGCTGCAAGATAAATAATTGCATTATAGCCGGTATTCTGCCAAAGTGCCGACCACACATAGATATGGCGGAATAACCGCGGTTCCCCCATAAAATTGATCACTTCAAAACCTAAAGATTGCCGTATGGTATTAAAAAGACCTAATGACGGATCCATAAACTGCATTAAAATCGATACCATAACCACCGTTGAAATAAAATACGGTGCGTAGGTTACCATCTGGACTGATTTACGCCAGATTTTGCTTTGCGTTTCATTCAATGCCAACGCCATAATCACTGCGAGGGGAATGGATGCCAGCAACGCGTACATACTTAAACTAAACGTATTCCACATAATTTGAAGTGCCGACGGATTGGTAAAAAACTTCGCAAACTGTGAAAAACCAACCCACGGACTTCCCCAAATACCCTTTGAAATACGGTATTTTTTAAAAGCAAGCAGAATACCGTACATCGGTACATATTTAAATACGATGAAGTACAGCATCGGCAGTGCAACAATAACATAAAATTGCCAATGTGCACGAATTTTGTGTTTTACATCTTTACCCAACATATACACAGTATTGCACCGGTTTTGCGATTTTAAAAGCGTCGATATTTAAAAATCCGGTAGACTTATACAAAAAGAGGAGGCATTTTATGTAAAACAGGGCGTTTTTTAAAAAAATCTAAAATGCCTCTTTATTTTACCTGTATATAAATTAAAATAATTACACTGACTGCACCCTCCCCGGCTGTATCCGGAGATGGCAAGTCCGTGTGTCCGGAGGAACTATGAAAACAAGCTTATATACGGAAAATCAGCTGCACGCAATACGGAAGTGGCAAGACCTGCAATTCGGGATGTTTATCCACTTCGGTCTTTATTCGCTTGCGGGAGGCTGCTGGAAGGGAGTTCCCGTCAAAAGGGGCTATTGTGAACAAATTCTTTCCCACGGGGAACTTCCGCAGGCAGATTATGAAGCCTTGATGCACGAGTTTTTGATCCCTGATTTTAGTGCGGAAGAGATTGTCAGCCTCGCAAAATCCGCCGGAATGCGTTATATGGTGATTACTTCAAAACACCACGACGGGTTTTGTCTGTTTAATACACAGACAACGCCCTTCAACAGCATGAATGCTGCGTGTAAAAGGGATATAGTGGCGGAACTCAGTGCAGCCTGTAAAAAAGAAGGACTTGCGTTCGGCGTGTATTTTTCGCTTATCGACTGGCACTGCCCGGATGCCCTTCCGATCAGTTCCCATAATTCCGACCGTATTCCGCCGAAGCACCATGAATACAACCGTGCCCAGCTCACCGAGCTGCTGACAAACTACGGCGAGATGTGCGAACTCTGGCTTGATATGGGGCATCCGACGCCTGAACAGTCTCAAGACATCTATACCCTTGTACATTCGCTCCAACAGCACATTATGATTAACGGGCGTATATGGAACGATATGGGCGACTTTGCTACGCTGCCGGATAATGCAATACCTGAATTGCCTTTACATGAATACGAATTAAACATCCCCTGGCAAACCCCGGCTTCCATTTATAAAGAAACATGGGGATATAAAAGCTGGCAGGAACGCGGCAGTCTTGATGAAAAAATTGCCGAATTAACCGGAAGCTTGCGCCGGGTGGTATCCGGCGGCGGCAACTACCTGTTAAATATCGGCCCGGATACTACCGGTACGGTTATTCCCTTTGAAAAAGCAGTCTTAGAGGGAATCGGCCGAAGCTTACGCGAAACGCCCCTTCCTCCTGCCCGCAGCCTCGTCGGGGATGAGGATCAGACAGCAGCACTTCACACACCCCTTATTCAGGCAGAAAAAGACGGTTCTTTTAAATTGACGGCGTGTACAAACCTGTTCCGCTATACGGGTGAAGAATACTATAGCTTACGGCCGATTGTAACGGGAAAACGCTGGCGTTTATCGGTTTCTCCCGAAGCGGCGGAAACGGTTTTTTTGCTGGGGTGGAAATGTATTGCCCCACTTAAAGAAGACATGAAGCTGTGCTTTGAAGACGATGAAAACCGCATATATTTTCCTCTGCGGAAGGGAAAAACACGCGGCTTGATAAGCTCCTGTTACCGCTTACCCCAAAACCGGCCTATCAGCATACTGGAGCTTTCCACCGTTGGAAGCCCCCTCAGCCGCGGTGAACTTATCCCCGATAGTATTGTACTCACTTTAGAAAAGGCGGAAGAATAGGAAGGCTGCTTGAGGATACATTCATACAACAATGCATTTAACATAATCCTTTAAAAATGGAATAGATATTGCTGCGTTTAATTTTGAATGGTTTAAAAAATTAAAGAACAGAATATAAGTTCTGCTATTTCCGGTGATATGTTCAATATACGGCATGAAAGTATATTCAATAACGGCAGCGAAAAGGGCGAGCAGATAGAAACAATAGGGTATGCAGAAGCGTCCGATAGAAAAAAATTGTTGAGTGCATTCTCAATGCATTCCAAAAAGGATTTAAAGAAAGCAAATTCATGGAGTATAAAAAATACGCCTCTTTCTATGCCATTATCGGTAAAACTGCTTAATTCCTGTGAAGGTGAAGTTAAAGATTGTTTTACGATGCATTTACCGTATTACATACCTATAGCGCCGTCCTATCTGACCGGATAGGGCCTGCTTGACGGCACAGTATTTTCCCGCTAGAATCGCGCTTGAAAAATAATGAAGGAAATTCGGAATGCATATTATTAAACGGAACGGGGAAACAGAGGCATATAATGCCGAAAAGATATTGCTTGCTATGCAGGCTGCCTTTAACAGTGTGCCGGATTCGCCGCACACCGATACCGCCGCTATTCTGAAACAGATGACGGCAGAAATTGAGGCGGATATCTGCGAGCTGAGCAGAAACGGTAATACCGTTCAGGTAGAAACCATCCAAGATTTGGTAGAAAAGACACTCATCGAACATAATTACTATGCTGAGGTAAAAAATTTCATTCTTTACCGGGTTGAGCAGACCAAAAAACGCGATGTGCGGCGTAATATTGCCGCACATTTTTCTTCCATTGCAATTTTACCGGTTTTGACGGGTATCCAAAAGGATTTTCCGGGCGAACAGTACGGTTTAAATCTTCTTTTTCATAAATTTGAATCCTTCCGTAAGGCTGACATGAGCGAAGGAGAGCTGCTATCCATGTTAATAAAGGCAGCGGTAGAGCTTACTGCGCAAGAAGCTCCTCAATGGGAATTTATTGCCGCCCGGCTTTTAATGCTGGAGTTTTCGGGGAAACTCAAAAAAGAACTTGAAAAGCGGGAGATTTATTCATTTTACGATAAAATCACCTACTTGGAAGAAAAAGACTTATACGGCGCCTATATCCGTGCAGGCTATTCAAAAGAGGAATTGGAAGAAGCCTACGCGTTTATTGATGAAGAGCGGAATAAGCTGTTTACCTATAGCAGCCTTGATTTACTGCTGCGCCGCTATGTTATTTCTACACGCGGACATATTCCGCTTGAAACCCCGCAGGAAATGTTTTTGGGAATTGCACTGCATTTAGCGCTCCGCGAACAGCACGCCCGTATGGAATGGGTCAGGCGTTTTTATGTCATGCTGAGCACCTTACAGGTTACGATGGCAACCCCGACTCTGTCAAATGCCCGCAAACCTTATCACCAGCTTTCCTCCTGCTTTATCGACACCGTACCGGATTCGCTGGACGGAATTTACCGCAGCATTGATAACTTTGCGAAAATTTCAAAATTCGGCGGCGGAATGGGGCTGTATTTTGGCAAGGTGCGGGCAGTGGGATCTCCCATCCGCGGCTTTCAGGGTGCAGCAGGCGGCGTTATCCGCTGGATAAAATTGGCAAACGACACTGCGGTTGCCGTTGATCAGCTGGGGGTACGGCAGGGTTCCGTGGCCGTGTATCTGGATATCTGGCATAAGGACGTGCCGGAGTTTCTCCAGCTCCGTACCAATAACGGCGATGACCGTATGAAGGCGCACGATGTTTTTCCCGCCCTCTGTTGTCCCGACCTCTTTTGGCGTATGGCTGAGCAGGATATTGAGGCACCGTGGTATCTTCTGTGTCCGCATGAAGTGTTAAAAATAAAGGGATATGCCCTGGAAGATTTTTACGGGGCTGAGTGGGAAAAACGGTATCAGGACTGTATAAACGACGGGCGTATTTCCAAGCGGGAAATTCCCCTAAAAGAACTGGTGCGGCTTATACTGAAATCTGCGGTTGAAACAGGTACTCCGTTCATCTTTAACCGCGACCATACAAACCGCATGAATCCGAACGGACATACCGGCATTATTTACAGCTCAAATCTTTGTACTGAGATTGCTCAGAATATGAGTCCCATTACGGCCGTTAGTACCGAAATAGAAACGGATGACGGGGAAACACGGGTAGTAACCGTAACCAAGCCGGGCGATTTTGTGGTGTGTAACCTTGCTTCGCTGGTTCTCGGAAATATTAATACCGAAGATGAGGATGCGGTGGCTGCTGTTGTCGAATCGGCGGTACGGGCACTGGATAACGTGATTGATCTGAACTTTTATCCGGTGCCCTATGCAAAAATCACCAATGAGCACTACCGTGCAATCGGTTTAGGAGTGTCAGGTTACCATCACCTGCTTGCCCGCCGGCATATCGCGTGGGAGAGCGAAGATCATATTCAGCTTGCCGATGAGCTGTTTGAAAAAATCAACTATTACGCGGTACAGGCTAGTATGCGGATCGCACAAGAAAAAGGTTCATACCGCTTTTTTGAAGGCAGCGATTGGCAGACCGGCGCCTATTTTGACAAACGGGGATATGTTTCGGAGCAATGGCAAACCTTACGGGAAAAGGTTGCGCAGCATGGAATGCGGAACGGCTATCTGCTTGCAGTTGCTCCGACAAGTTCTACATCTATTATTGCCGGTACGACGGCCGGAATCGACCCCATTATGAAGCGGTATTTCTTGGAAGAAAAAAAAGGATCGCTGGTTCCGCGTGTGGCGCCTTCGTTGTCGCTGCAAACCTACTGGCTGTATAAAAATGCCCATACGATTGACCAGCTGTGGAGCATCCGTGCTGCAGGCGCCCGTCAGCGTCATATTGATCAGGCACAGTCCATGAACCTGTATATTACCAATGAGTTTACATTCCGCCAAGTGCTTACGCTTTACATTGAAGCATGGAAGGCGGGCGTTAAATCGGTCTATTATATACGAAGCCGCGCACTTGAAGTGGAGGAATGCGAAAGCTGTACCTCCTAAGAGGGCAGCAAAAAAAGGGGCGTTTCACCGGTATTGAGCGGTGGAACACCCCTTTTTCCTCTAAACCGGTGCGACCTCAGCCGTAATCGGTTCCGTCAAATCTTTGATTTTTTCATGCGGCAGCGGAATGTTGATCATCTCCGAAGGAATCATGTGGGCAACCCGCTTTTTTGCCAGCACCTCCGATCCTGATTTTACTAACACGCAGGAGTTTTTATAGATAGCATCAACCCGCATAAAGAGGTTTGCGCCGTCAGGATTTCCGGTAAGTACCTTGCGCGGCATAACATAACGGATACCTTTTTCCGGTTTGCAGGGTACCGAGGCGGAGGATTGTAAGGCCCCGAGCGCATACAATCCGGCGTTTTTTCCTGCCGTTCTGCTTTCCCGTGTTACAAAGTCTACAATATCATGCACGTGCAGGACATTCCCGCAGGCAAAGATACCGGGCGTTTCGGTCTGCATGGTGCTGTCTACCAGCGGGCCGTTGGTAATGGGGTCAAGCGGGACGTGTGCTTTTAATGAAAGTTCGTTTTCGGGGATAAGGCCGACCGACAGCAGCAGGGTGTCGCAGGAATAGTATTTTTGCGTACCTTCTATTTCGTTGAATTTGGAATCGATTTGTGAGATGGTAACGCCCTCCAATCGATCTTTCCCGTGAATAAAACTGATATTATGGCTTAAAAAAAGCGGAATACCGTAGTCTTCCAAGCACTGGGCAATGTTGCGGTTAAGACCGCTTGAAAACGGCATAATTTCGACAACCGCTTTCACCTTTGCGCCTTCCAAAGTCATGCGCCGTGCCATGATAAGCCCGATGTCTCCTGAACCGTAGATAACAACCTCTTTTCCCATCCGGCAGCCTTCCATATTCATCATACGCTGTGCCATACCCGCGGTATACACACCGGCGGGACGATAGCCTTTTACGGCAATAGCACCGGCAGTCCGCTCACGGCAGCCCATTGCCAGTACAACAGCCTTTGCCTGAATGGTCTTCAGTCCGTCTTTGTTCATTGCAGTGATGGTACGATCGGAAGAAATATCTAGTACCATCGTGTTCAGCATAATTTCAATGTCGGTTTTTGCAGCTTGATCGATGAAGCGCTGTGCATATTCCGGCCCCGTTAATTCTTCTTTAAATTCATGGAGACCGAATCCGGCATGAATGCACTGATTTAAAATACCGCCTAATTCCCGGTCGCGTTCTATTACCAATACGTTCTTTACACCGGTTTCCCGTGCGGAAAGGGCTGCAGCAAGTCCTGCAGGGCCGCCGCCGATAACTACAACATCATATTCCATAGTATTACGCCTCATCTTTTAATGAACCGAGGACAATTTCAGTCCCCTGATTTGATTTTAAAATCTTTTCCATCGGCAGCTGTAATTCTCTGCTTAAAATCTCCAATACGCGCGGTGCACAGAAACCTCCTTGACAGCGGCCGGTACCGGGCCTTACCCGGCGCTTTACACCATCTACCGTATGCGCACCGGCAGGACGGTGAATTGCAGCAATAATTTCAGCTTCGGTTACGGTTTCACAACGGCAGATTATCCGTCCGTAGAGGGGGTTTTCTTTGATAAGGGCTGCCTGTTCTTCATGGGATAATTGTGAAAATTGAGGAATTGCCTGACGCTCTGCTTGGTAATCGGGTTTTTTTTCAAGCACTGCGCCTTCCTGCTGTAAGAGTTCCGCTATGTATTCTGCGATTGCCGGCGCGGAAGTGAGACCAGGTGATTCAATACCGCCTGCATGAATAAAGCCTTTTGCATTTTTTGAGGCATAAATCATGAAGTCATCGGTACTCGGCCGCGCCCGCACACCGGTAAAGGTACGGATGGTTTTTCTAAAATCCAATGACGGAACCGATTTTTTTGCAAAAGTATCAATTTTGTTAATACCGAAGAGAGTGGTCGAAGTGTCTTCACAGTTGTCAACATCTTCAGCTGTAGGGCCTGCAATAATATTGTTATCATACGTAGGAGAGACGAGAATACCCTTACCCATTTTTGTAGGAGCTTGAAAAATGACATGGCGGACGAGGCCGGCGCAATTTTTATCCAGAACACGGTATTCGCCCTTACGCGGTAAAATTGTGTAATCATGATCTCCTACAAAAGCGGCAACCTTATCCGAATGTACACCGGCGGCATTCACAATGTAGCGGGCCGTAAAGGTTCCTTTCGGAGTAGATACCGAAAAACCCTGTTCTGTTTTTTCAATAGCGGTAACTTCCGCATCGGTAATCAGTTCTGCACCGTTTGTTACCGCATTTTCGATAAATGCAAAGGTCATACTAAAAGGGCACACAATGCCGGCGCTTCCGCAAAATAAGGCTCCTTTCGTTTCCGGCGAAAGATTGGGTTCTTCTTGTAATGTTTTTTCCCGATCCCATAGTTCCAAATCCGGTACGGCATTTTGCACACCCCGTTCATAGAGCTTTCTTACCTCGTCCATTTCTTCATCGGAAAATGCAACAACTAAGGAACCGATTTGCTTAAAGTGAAAATTAAGCTGCGGTGCCAATGTTCTTACCAGTTCATTTCCGCGTACATTGAAACGAGCTTTTAAACTTCCCGGCTTTGCATCGAAACCGCCGTGAATAATAGCACTGTTTGCCTTTGTCGTTCCTTCGCAAACATCAGCATATTTTTCCACAAGCGCAATTTTCAATTTGTACTGCGAAAGTTCCCGCGCAATTGCAGTGCCGATAACACCGCCGCCGATGATCATAACATCATACATTGTCTTCCCTGTCTCCCATGTTATTTGACTTACCTCTATTGCATAAAAGAGGCATTTTGACAAAAAGACCTTCCCGATTGCTCTGCCGCTCCGGTCTTAATTTCAAAATGCCTGATGCATGAGAATTACGGCAGTACCTTCCGCTTACATACAATCTGCGCTTGATACCGCCGTCTATTGTTTCAGTGCCGTGTGTTCACGGCAGCTGTTTTTATGCTATTTTTCTTCCCAATCCATCGAACGCTTTACCGCTTTCAGCCAGCCCGCATACCGGCTATTCCGGTTTTTTTCATCCATTTGAACGGCAAATTCGCGGCCGACAGCCCAGTTGCTCTTAATCTCATTCTGATCTTTCCAGAACTCAACTGCAAGACCGGCAAGATAGGCTGCACCGAGTGCGGTTGTTTCCAGTACTTTCGGACGGTGAACCGGTACATTCAAAATGTCTGCTTGGAATTGCATTAAAAAATTATTCGCCGCAGCTCCGCCGTCTACTTTGAGCGCTTTCAGCGTGATGCCGGAATCTTTTTCCATTGCGGAAAGGACATCCTTAGTCTGATACGCGATCGATTCAAGGGTAGCCCGTACAATATGCTCCCGCTTAGCTCCGCGGCTTAAACCGACGATTGCACCGCGAGCATACATATCCCAATACGGAGCGCCGAGGCCGGTAAAGGCAGGCACTACATACACACCGTTTGTATCTTCAACTAACCCGGCATAGTATTCCGTTTCGGCGGCATTATACACTAATCGCAGCTGATCGCGCAACCATTGTACGGACGCTCCGGCAACAAAAATGCTGCCTTCAAGTGCATACGAGACCTTATTATCAAGCCCCCAAGCAATAGTGGTTAAAAGCCCGTTTTTTGAGGTAATGGGCTTATCGCCGGTATTCATCAGCATAAAACAGCCCGTACCGTAAGTATTCTTTGCCATACCCGCTTCAAAACACGCCTGTCCGAATAAGGCTGCCTGCTGATCTCCTGCTGCCCCGGCGATGGGGATATGCGCACCGCCGAACGTATAGGGATCGGTTTCTCCATATACACAGCTGGAGGGCTTTACCTCAGGCAGCATTGAACGCGGAATATTCAATTCTTTCAGTATTTCTTCGTCCCATTTTAATTCTTTTATATTAAAGAGCATGGTGCGGGATGCGTTGGTATAATCGGTAACGTGTACCTTACCGCGGGTGAGATTCCAGATGAGCCAGGTATCGATAGTACCGAATAGAAGATCTCCTTTTTCGGCCTTTTCCCGCGCTCCTTCTACGTTATCGAGAATCCATTTGACTTTTGTACCGGAAAAATATGCATCGATGATAAGACCGGTTTTATCCCGTATTTTATCAGTCCATCCCTTTGCTTTTAATTCATCACAGATGGGGGCAGTACGGCGGCACTGCCACACAATGGCATTGTATACCGGTTTACCGGTGGTTTTATCCCATACAACTGTTGTTTCACGCTGATTGGTAATACCGATTGCCGCAACCTCATCGGGGCGAGTACCGGTTTTTTCGAGTACTTGCCGGGCAACACCGCTCTGACTGCCCCAAATTTCCATTGCATCGTGTTCAACCCAGCCGGATTGAGGAAAAATTTGAGTAAATTCCTGCTGAGCGGTTGCAATAATGGAACCTGCTTTATCAAACAGAATAGCGCGGGAGCTGGTTGTTCCCTGATCAAACGATAAAATATACTTTTTCATGTAAGCATTCCTCCTACTGATTTAAAAAAGCGCCTGATGCGCAAGAGCGCCGAGTACACCGCCGACTAACGGCGCAACAACCGGTATCCAGGCATAATTCCATTGGCTGTCTCCTTTTCCGGGGATAGGCAGCACTGCATGGGCAATACGGGGGCCAAGATCACGCGCAGGGTTGATTGCATAGCCGGTGGGGGCACCAAGCGACATACCGATAACGACAATCAAAAGACCGACGGCAATCGGAGCAAAACCGGGGGCAAATTCATTTCCGCCGATAAAGAGAATACCGAACACCAACATAAAAGTTCCGATGACTTCCGTTAAGAAGTTAGCGGCAGGACTGTAAATAGCCGGACCGGTGGAAAAAACGGCGAGCTTTAATCCAGGATCATCCGTTTCTTTCCAGTGCGGCAGATAGGTTAGCCATACCAGCACCGCACCGATAAACGCGCCGATCATCTGCGCTGCAATATACGGAAAAACCTCAGACCACGGCAGACTGCCGATAACAGCCATCGCAAGCGTTACGGCAGGGTTCAAATGAGCACCGCTGATATTTCCGACTGCGTAAACGCCCATTGTAACCGCAAGTCCCCATGCAAGCGTAATAACAATCCAACCGGCATTTTGAGATTTTGATTTACTCAAAAGGCAGCCGGCAACTACACCGTCTCCCAATAAAATGAGAATGGCGGTACCGACAAGTTCTGCTAAAAATGTTGACATTTTTGCCTCCTTAAAAATACCTGTGTAGAAAGAATTAATCTTGAACTATAACAGCTCGAAGCATTCTGATTATCTTACCTGATATTCAAAATGCTTTATGTGCTATCCGGTTTAGCACATTAGATATACAAGAGAGCGCTGACTTGCTGAGTGTGTATGAAAAATATTATACACAGTGAAAATTGAAACGTTTACAATCTTCTTCAATGATACCATAGTTTTAAAATAATGCAAGAACAAATTTTAAGGTAAACGCAGTGAACAGAAGCCTGGAGATAGTACTTTCTTACTACCGGAATGACAACAAACATACCAGTATATTTAAGCCGCCCCGTCTCCTACAAAGAGCGGATAATATCTTTAATCTTGGGAATAAGCGGCGCACTGACGCTTAATTCATCGATACCAAGCCCGCAAAGTATTTGTGCTCCTTCTGCTTCCGATGCAAATTCTCCGCATACACCGACAGATTTTCCGGCATGACGGGCGGCAGCTACAATCGTTTTAATAAGCTGCAATACGGCAGGATTCGAAGCGGAATAAAGATGCGCAACCCGGCTGTTCCCCCGTTCGGCTGCCAACGTATACTGTGTAAGATCATTGGTACCGATCGAGAAAAAGTCAACTTCTTGTACAAATTGTTCCGCCTGTAATGCTGCCGATGGAATTTCCATCATCATACCGGTAGGCAACGGTTTTAAAACGGTACGGTACTGCTGTTCAAGCTCTTTTTGCGCAATCGCTAATTCTTTTTTTGCTGCGGCCAGTTCCTCTATAGATGAAATCATCGGGAACATAATCCGTACCGGATATATTTGTGCTGCCCGAATAATAGCACGCAACTGTGTTCTAAACAGATTTTTTTCTGCAAGACTGATCCTAATAGCCCGGTAACCTAAAAAAGGGTTGTCGTCTTTCGGGAGATTAAGATAGGGAATTTCTTTATCGCCGCCTGCATCCAATGTTCTAATAATGAGCGGACGGCCGTCTAAAATCTGGGCAATTTCACAGTATGCACGGTATTGTTCCTCTTCAGACGGGGCTTCCTTCCGGCTTAAAAATAAAAATTCGGTGCGCAGCAGCCCAACCCCGTCAGCTCCGTTTTTTACGGCCACCCGCGCCTCCGCTGCGGAACCGATATTCGCCGCAACAAGAATGGTTTTTCCGCTGCCGGTTACCGCAGGCTGATACCGGCGCTCCGCCGCTGCACGGTCAGCCTCCTTGTTCAGTTCAATATGCTTGCGGTGTTCAATGCACAGTGCTTCGGCAGGATTGATGTACAGCACACCGTTATCCGCATCCAAAAGCAACGGAGTGCTTTCAGGGATGGATAGCACCGCTTTATCTATTCCCATCAATGCGGGAATACCGAGTGAACGGGCTAAAATGGCCGTATGAGAAGTCGGACTGCCCTTTACCGTACAAATGCCTTTTACCAATGCGGTATCCAGTAAGGCGGTTTGCCGCGGCGTTAAATCCTCTGCAATCACAATTCCCTCGCCGGTCAGTGAACAGGTTTCAGGCAGCCTGAGCAGTTTTTGCAAGAGAAGGTATTCAATGTCTTCAATATCCGATACCCGTTCTTGAAGATAGGGGCTGCCGCTTTCACGATATGATTGCTGCAAAGACTGCATTGCCGTTTGCCATGCCGAAGCCGCAGAAAACTTATCGGTATAAATGCCTTTGTGAATCGCCTCTGTAATGACCGGGTCTTCTAAAATGAGAATATGTGCTTCAAAAATAGCGGCGGCATTTGAATCCGCACCGCTTTGTACGGATACTGCAGCAGTTTTCAATTCTGCTTTGACTTTTGCCGCCGCTTCGAGGAAACGGTTCCATTCGGTTTCGGGCATTTCGGCGGCACTGTTTTCAACGGAAATGGTCTGACGCTGCAAAAAACGGGCAGCTCCCTCCGCCTGCCCCGCCGAGCCGATAAGCCCCGAAAGCTCTGACGGCTGTGCTGCCGTCAGCCGCTTATGCGGTTCTGCCTGATTTAAGCCCATCCGGTTTACCGAAGCAACAGGGGTTTCGGAAACAGCCGAGGCGGCTGATCCTCCTTCCGAAGACACGGAATCTGATTCTTCCGTGTCGCCGAACCGTGCCGCTGCCAGTGCAGTCAGTTCGGCACAGAATACTCCGGTATCTTCCCCTGTAACGGAAAAGAGGATTCCGTCTCCCTGCCGGATACCGAGCAAGGCTATGGAGTTTAAACTAAGTGCACTGACCGCAGGTTTTCCCGAATCCTGCTTTTGCACGGTAACGGTAAGGTGCGGATATGTACCGGCGAGGGCTGCTATCCGTGCAGCAGGACGCGCATGAATGCCGTAGGTATTAGTTACGGTAAAAGATAGCTTTGTTCTTGTACCGGAAGAATCGGCGGCGGTTCCGGCCTCCTGAGGTTTTTTCACCTCGGCCGTTTGTCCTTTTGCCGCCGTTTGATCATCCTGCACCTCCGTCCCTGCGGTACCGAGCTGCTCCTGTTTAGGAAGCAAGGCTGTTTTTAATTCCTGCAAAATAAGCGGAAGCGGCGTGTTGAGCCGTGCCTGAACCGCTGCACATACGGCACCTTCGATAAACGGCGCATCTGAAATGATAACATGCGGCTGTTTATCTTCTTCCAGCATTTGAATTGCAAAGTCGGCACTCAGTAATGCGCTGCCCATATCGGCAAAGATCAATACACCGTCATCGGAATACACCTGTTCGATTGCCTCTAAAATCCGCATCGGATCGGTGCCGACCGCCTTATCGGGCGTATCTAAGCCGCCGGCTGCGGCAATACGAACTTCGGGGCCGGCCATTGCACGGCTGAGTACCTCCGCCCCGTTAGCCAGCTCAAAACTATGGGAAACAAGCACTATTCCTATCATACATACCGTCCTATAATAACTGTACTATTTCATGCGGCCGCGTATTTTTTTCTCTCTACAATAATTATACGTTTTCTGCTGCTGTTTTAAATAGCAGATAGGCGGAGGTTGCCCCCGGATCTTGATGACCGGCACTCCGCTCGCCTAAATAGCTTGCCCGTCCCTTTTTTGCAACAAGGGGGATAGTTGCTTCCATTCCGGTTTTCGCAGCCTGTTCAGCGGCTTTCAGACAGGCTGAAAAACTTTCACCGCTTTCGGCTGTCTGTTTAAAAGCTGTAACGGCAGGGATAAATGTATCCAGCATCGTTTTGTCCCACTGCTGCGCCTTTCCGAGGGCTTGGATACCCCCGCACCCTTTTTCGAGTGCAGCCGCAAATTCTTGTGCTGTACATTCCGTTTTGCCGGTAAGGGCGGCAGCTATTTTAAGAAAAAAAGTTCCATATAATGGACCGCTTGCGCCTCCGACAGTCGAAATAAGCGTAGAAGAGATGATTTTTGCAATCCCTCCTATTCCGCCGGTTTGCGAAGCCTCCAGTTTAGCGAGCACGGCTTGAAATCCGCGATCCATATTTAAACCGTGATCTCCGTCTCCTATTGCAGAATCAAGAGCTGTCAACTGTTCTTTATTGTGCTGTAATTCAGCAGCATATGCTTTCATCCAGCGTATAAACTGTTCTTCGTTCATCGCAGTATCCTTCTATTCCCTTTATACACCCCAACGCAGGGCCGCTGTGTGAACCGGTTTATCCCAAAGTTTTATCAATTCATCATCCATTTTTAAGAGGGTAAGCGAACATCCGGCCATTTCAAACGATGTAATGTAAGAACCCACCAGAGAGCGTACAACAGTGATATTGTTTTTCCCGAGAATCTTTGCAACTTCATTATACATAATATACAGTTCGATAAGCGGAGTACCGCCCATACCGTTCATAAAGGCCAATACCGAATCTCCTGATTTAAAAGGCAGATCGGCAAGCAGCGGTTCGGTTAATAACGCAGCAATTTCTTCCGCTGTTTTTAACTTCATCCGTTCTCTACCGGGTTCTCCGTGAATACCGATACCGATTTCCATTTCATCTTCACCCAGTGCAAAGGTCGGCTTTCCCGCCTCCGGCACCGTGCAGGAAGTAAGGGCCATTCCCATAGTCCTTCCAAGCGAATTGACTTTTTTACAAATAGCAGCCGTTTCTGCTAATGAACGTCCTTCTTCGGCGGCGGCTCCGGTAATTTTTTCCGCTAATACGGTCAGTCCAACCCCGCGCCGTCCGGCCGTGTACAAACTGTCTTTTACTGCAACATCGTCATCAATAACGACGGTTTCAACTTCGATACCGTCTGCACGTACCAAATCGGCAGCCATTTCAAAATTAAGAATATCGCCGGTGTAATTTTTTACGATGTGCAGAACTCCTTTACCGCCGCTGACTGCTTTTGTTGCTTCTTCAATTTGATCCGGAGTAGGCGAAGTAAAAACCGCTCCCGGACAGGCCGCATCAAGCATCCCCATCCCGACAAAACCACCGTGTAAGGGCTCATGTCCCGAACCTCCGCCTGAAACGAGGGCTACCTTGTTTTTACAGGGTGCATCGGCTCTTACAATGTAGTTCGGCTCATAATGTACAGTAATCAAGTTGCTATGAGCTGCCTGCATTCCGTGTAAGGCATCAACAACCGTGTACTCCGGTTTGTTAATCAGTTTCTTCATAAATGTACTCCTTTATGTAAGTGAGATTAAAGACATATAAACAGCCGGGAACCTGCAAAAATCTAAGCGGATGTTTAAAGATTCCTCATACCATTACACTGCATATATGGCTCCATGTACCAGTGTAACATAGTTTTACCGGAATGCAAGAAAAAGATTTTGAGAGCAGGCGGTCTAGGATCTGCACTGTAAATTACACCGCAGCCGCAATTATAGAACACGATTACAATATTTACTGATGTGTGTCCGCTGCCGGATACACCATAGTTTCGTAGGTACGGAAAATAAAATAAAAGAGGCCTGTTAAAAAATATAAGAAAGCTGCCGTATAAAAAAAGACCTGCGGGGCAACAAACACTGAGGCCGCCGCTCCGGTAATAAAACAGACGATTCCCGATACATAAAACAGACACCGCTTCAGTTCGTGCCGTTTGCCCCGCAGCACCATTCCTAACGCAAGACCGGCATCGGTAAGATAGCCGCTGAAGTGAGTTGTCCTGATTAGAATATCCTTATAGAAAATAAACATCCCATTCTGCATACCGAGTATTATACAGCTTGCCGCAAGTGCAAGCTGCATCGGAGGATTGAACAGCGCAATAAGCAGCAATATGGTTGAAAATGCCATCAGCAACACTCCATAACGTTTTGAAAACCTAAAATGCCGGTCATGGAATAGAATGCCGGAAATACAAGAACCCGCACAGAAGAAAAATAGGAAGATGAATACGGAAGCGGCCTCTTTAAAGGCTCCTAAAGAAATATCGAGTGCCAAGCGGGTGATGTTACCGCTGTGATGGCTGACTGCGGCGCCTGCCTGCAAAAAAAAGCCCCCGTTTAAAAATCCAGCAAGAAAGGTTAAAAGGTCTATCCATATTTTTATAATGATCTGTTTTTTTTGCATGATAGTTGACTATAATCGGATTTCCCCGGAAAAGCAACGGATATCTTTGACAAAGATGATGCTTGCATAGAAAGCAAAATATGCGTACACTCACACTATGGACACGGTGCAAAGCGGTGCGCTGCAGCGGATTGCTGCTTTTAAAAAACGGATGGCTGCCTCAATCATCGGGCAAGAGCAGCTCATTAACGATATTCTGATTGCCTATATTGCAGGCGGTCATGTATTGCTCGAAGGGGCGCCCGGACTGGCAAAGACACTGACGGTGCGCAGTTTTGCCGAACTTTCTCATCTCAGTTTTAAGCGTATTCAGTTTACCCCCGACCTTCTGCCGGCCGATCTTACCGGTACCCTAATTTTTGATCCTACTGCCCACCGGTTTTCCGTGCGGAAGGGACCGCTTTTTGCGCATATTGTCTTAGCTGATGAAATAAACCGCGCACCGGCAAAGGTGCAGTCAGCCTTGCTCGAGGCAATGGCGGAAGGGCAGGTAACCATCGGTGAGAACAGTTATCCGCTCCCCGAACCCTTTTTTGTACTTGCAACTCAAAACCCCATCGAGCAAGAAGGTACCTATCCGCTTCCGGAGGCGGAACTTGACCGTTTCCTTTTTAAGCTGTTCGTTCCCTATCCAAAGCCTGCGGATGAAATTACGATTATGCTGAACAGTGCGCATATTGCTGTTCCGGCCAAAAAGCCGTCTGAAAATACGGCGGAGCCGATTTTGCCGATTGAAGTACTGCGGGTAATACGGAATGCTGCCGACCGGATGCGCTGTGCGCAAGAGCTGCAGGAATATATTGTGTCTCTTGTTGCGGCCACCCGTCCCATTGCCGAAAAATCTGCACAGATACATCACGGCAGCTATCTCAGCTATATTACAGCAGGCGCTTCGCCCCGTGCCAGTATTGCCTTATACCGGTGTTCCAAGATACGGGCTTTTTTGAACGGGCGTGAATATGTTACTCCTGATGATGTTAAGGCTATTGCCTATCCGGTGCTGAGGCACCGCCTTAAACTTTCCTATGAGGCGGCTGCAGAAAATGTCAGTGCAGATGAAATTATAACAAAGCTGCTGGAAATTATTCCTCAGCCGTAAAAGACCGCGATAGGTGCTTTTCAGCCTATCCGGCGTTTTTGGAGGATTTATGAGTAAAGAACTTGATGCCGTAGCACTTTCTATACGGAGCCTTGCAGTTGATGCGATTGAAAAAGCACATTCCGGTCATCCCGGACTGCCTCTCGGAGCAGCTGAACTTGCTGCCGTTTTATATGCAAAAATTTTGCGGCATAACCCCAAAAACCCCGACTGGGTAGACCGCGATCGCTTTATCTTATCGGCCGGACACGGTTCCATGCTGCTCTATGCTGCACTGCACCTTGCCGGTTACGATATTTCCATGGACGATATCCGTTCATTCAGACAAATCGGTTCCCGCTGCGCCGGGCATCCGGAATATGGTATAGCTCCCGGTGTTGAGGCAACAACGGGGCCGCTTGGGCAGGGCATTTCTACCGCTGTTGGAATGGCAGTAGCCGAAGCAATGCTTGCCGCACGTTTTAATACACCGGAGTACCGGATTGTTAATCACTATACTTATGCGCTTGTCGGAGAAGGCTGTTTAATGGAAGGTGTTTCTTCCGAAGCATCCAGTCTTGCCGGTACCCTCGGGCTTGGTAAACTCATTGTTTACTACGATAAAAACAACATCACAATCGACGGTTCTACCGATATTGCCTTTACCGAAAATATTGCCCAGCGGTACGAGGCTTACGGCTGGCAGGTGTTACAGGGTTCAATGTATTCCTACAATGATATAGAAACATTGACGGCACAGGCAAAACAAGACCCGCGGCCTTCATTGATTATTTTGGAATCGGTGATAGGGAAGGGAGCACCGGCTGTTGAAGGTACGGCCGCCGCTCACGGAGCGCCGCTCGGTGCGGAAAAACTGGCACAAGCAAAACAGCATTTAGGTTTAGACCCTGCCGGACAGTTTTTTGCCGCACCGGAAGCCTACCGCTATTTTGCCGACCGGCAGCAGGAGTTTACCAAGGCTGAAGATGAGTGGAATGCCGTTTTTGCTGCATGGAGCGCCGCCTATCCCGAAAAACGCAGGGAGTGGGAACAGTGCTTTGTGAAAGGGGGCATCAATGCAGCTCTGCTGGCAGGTACTCCGGATCCTGTTTTTAAGCACGGCGATCAGATCGCAACACGGGCTGCTTCCAAAATAGCTCTCAATACCTTTGCTCAGGCCTTTCCCAATATCGTAGGCGGTTCGGCAGACTTACAGGGGCCGAACGCGGTTGCCCTGCAAAACACCGGCGCATTCTCTGCAAAGACGCCGGAAGGTCGGTATATATATTTCGGTATCCGTGAATTTGCAATGGCTGCCATTACGAACGGCATACAGCTCCACGGCGGATTCCGTGCGTTCTGCGCTACCTTTGCCGTGTTTTCCGATTACCTCCGGCCGGCCCTGCGGCTTGCCGCACTCATGCGGATACCCTCTATTTTTGTCTTAACCCACGATTCCATTTTTGTCGGGGAAGACGGTCCAACCCATCAGCCGGTTGAAGTATCGGCAAGTCTCCGCGCTATTCCGAATGTGCTCGTGCTCCGGCCGGCCGATGCCGAAGAAACCGCTGCGGCATGGCGCATCGCATTGAGCCAAGAGGACAGGCCGGTGTGTTTATTACTCAGCCGCCAAAACTTGCCGGTGCTGGAAAAAGCGGATACACATTGGAAAAACACCATCTCAGGCGGCGCCTATATCGTAAAAGATACGGCAGGCGAACCGGAGGTAACCGTTTGTGCAACCGGCTCCGAGGTAAGTCTTGCCTGCGAAGCTGCCGCCCTTGCCGCTCCGATGAAGGTACGGGTAGTGTCGGTTGTTTCCAAGGAACTGTTTGAGGCTCAAAGCCGCGAGGTCCGTACACGGATTACCGGCGGAAAAAACACCCGTGTGCTGGTGGCCGAAGCAGGCATTAAACAGGGCTGGGAGGGCTGGACACAATCCGGCGAGGATATCTTTTCGATAGAACGGTTCGGCGAATCGGGGCCTGCGCAAAAAGTGGCCGAACATCTCGGTTTTACTGCCGCTGCGCTTGCCGAACGCATCCGGCAGGCAGTACAGTAACAAGCATCTGTTTTCGGTATCCCCCGGCTGTGTTACACCGGGGGATATTTGTTTCTCCGGCACCTATCCTAATCCTATGGGCAGAAGAAATTTCTTCTTTACATCCCCGCAAAGTATGGTAGACTGATAGTATCTTACTATGTATCAGTGTGTTAGGAGGAACTCTATGAAAAAACTGATCGCGGCTTGTCTTGTGTGCGTATTTATTACGCAATTATTAACGCTCGGATGTTCCCGTAAAGAAACAAAAACGGAAACAGCCGCTACCGGAAAGTATGATCTGAAAGGACATACCGTTAAAATCCGTTTGTGGGATTTTCCAAATCCTTATGACGAAAAAACACCGGAAGCCGACAAAGCAAAGTATCTGCCTATTTTTGAAGCGGCAAAAGCAAAGTATAATTGTAACTTTGAATTTTTTACCAGTACGGTTGAATACAATGATATGCCGGCTGAGTTTATCAAATCCGTAGCAGGGGGAAAACCGGTCTGGCATATCACCAATAACCTCTCTTCAATGTGGGTTATGCAGCTTGCAGCAAATAAGGCCTTGGTGGATATTTCCAAACCATTGAAAACTATGGGTATTCCTGAAAGCTATCAAGGTCCGGGAAAGGTAAAGAACGGTACCTACGGCTTTGTAACCGGTGTAGGAACCGAAGGCTTAGTCTTTAACCGCAAAATGATTGCAGACGCAGGAATGCAGTATACACCCTCGGAAATGTTCAAGATGGGTAAATGGAGCTATGATGACTTCTATGCATACCTAACCGAATTGCAAAATAAACTGCCCAAAGAAACATACTCATTTTTTATCGATCCGAACTATTGGCAGATTTTTGCACCTCCTGCAAACGGTGCAATGGCTATCGACAATAATTTCCAATTTACCGCAACGGATAAGGGCTTTGTAGAATCAATAGAATTTCTTCAAAAGCTGATGAAAGCAGGTGTCGTACGCCCCGCGAACACGGATAAAGAAGGAAAGCCCGACTTCTGGAGTACTCCGGCAGCCACCTTTGATAAGGGTGTGGAAGTTGCGATGACTCACCGTGCAATGTGGCAAGTCGGCAGTTTAAAAGAAAACGGGGTTGACTGGGGCTATGTTCCGTATCCGTGGGGTTCAAATGTAAAGGTTCAAAAAGCCGGCGACTATACCTCATTAAGCCCTGAATACAAGGCAGCTTATTATGACACCGCCCTCACCGGTTCCATCCTTGCCGGCAGCGAGAAGAGCTTCCCCGATGTAAAGCCGGACATTGTCTATGAAGCCTTACTTCATTTAACCATTGATCTTTTCATCGATTCGGATCGGGCTGCAGAACTGGCAAAAATGGCACAAGGCCTTCCTGTTGAAGAAGAAATGGAATTGGGAGACTTTAATGATATGCTATCAGCCCAGCTGTATAACTGGGAGCTTCAACGGACCGTATTAAATCCCATTGTTGTTTTAGGCGGCAGTAAATTGGGATATTCCAATGGAGGAACTGTATCTTTCCCTGCTTTGATTAGAAAAATTATTGCGGAAGATAAGCCGGTGCGCGCAACCCTTGAATCTGTAAAGACCGAAATTGAAGCCGGATTAAAGGACGCAGGGTATTAAATCCGCCGTCCTTCCATTTAAATTAAAAAGTTAATATTCAAATACGCTATTTACGGCAAACCGCACACAAAAACACAGCTAGCGGTTTGCCGTGCGTTTTAAGTGAGTTACCCGTATGCGGATTATGCTGCCGTTCCCGGCGGTAATTGACATTTCATGTTCAAGCTGTTATGCTTAATTATTATGCATAGTTAAAACGGGGTTGCCGCTCATCTGAAAAATCATTCGTATTGTTTTCAGTAAAAGGCTCCCTATAAAATGAGGAAAAAGCATTATGGCAGGTTTAAAGAAAAACACGCTGGCTATCGGCAGTGTTATTATTCTTGTGTTGTCCGTTATTACCTTTGTTTTTGTTCCGGCTGCGGGCGGGCAGGCCGGAGGCAGTTATAAAACAGTGCTCGGCAAATGGAAAAAAAGAGCATTGGAAAATACCCCTGACGGTCTTTTCTTACGGGAATACCGGCAGCTCCGTGCCTCCGCTGAAATGCGTGGATACTTGGCAAGCGATAATAAATTACAGCAGGAATTTATTGAGCGGCAAATTATGTATGCGTCCTTTAATTCCGCAATGATTCAGCTTGCGTCTCAAGAAGAAGTCTTACAGGCCGGCTTTCATCTGCCGAATAAGAATATCAATAAAGCACTTATTCCTTTCTATATGGATTCAACCGGTACCTATTCTGCAAAACGCTATGAACAAACCTCAGAACAGCAAAAACTTGAACACAGGCGTAGTGTGATCGATTATCTTACGGCTCAGCGCTATACGGAAGATCTCTTTGGAACCTACGATAATACCTTCGGTTTAAAAACCAGCTCTGAAGAAACCGCATTTATACGGAAAATGACTGAAAAAGAGCGTACGTTTAAGTATGTTGTATTTGAAGAAAGTCAGTTTCCGGCAGAAAAAATCCGCAGCTACGGTGAAGATCATGCAGACTTATTTGCAGAACATAATTTACTGCTGCTGACCTTTACTTCTCAAGAAGATGCAAATAAAACTGCCCAAGCCATTCAAAAAGGCGAACTCACCTTTGAAGATGCCGTCATTGCACATTCGACAAAGATCGGTACCGATTCGTCGGGAAAAATGCTTTCGCCGTACCGGACAGCCGTTAATCAAACCTTCCCTGAATCTCAAGCGCTTGATACGGTGCTTAAATTAGAAACCGGTGAGCTTAGTCCCGTACTCAAGACCGCTTCGGGATATGCAGTCGTAAAATGTACCGCTCCGGTTAAGCCCGCTGATTTTACTCTTCAGGAGACTCAAGACCGCGTTTTTGCCTATATGAAAACGAATGAACGGGGGTTAATTGAGGACTATCTTGAAGAAAAAGCAAAGATATTTGCCGATGCAGCAAGAATGCAGGGACTTACTGAGGCTGCAGAATTGAATGAGCTGGTAGTTCAGACAAGCAATCCCTTTGTAATAAATTACGGTAATGTTGACATTTTCCGGCAAATTTCAAGTCAATCCGATACCTTCTTTGCGGCGGGGAGCAGGAACGAAGCATTCTTTAAAACAGCCTTTTCACTCAAGCCGGAAGAAATTTCAGAACCCATTCTTTTAGGTTCCAATGTTCTACTGCTCCAGCTGGAAGAAGAAACGGCAGGTTCTGATGAGATAATAAATAATGCCGCCGCTTCGTATAACCGGCTTGCTTCGGTTTGGTACTATGAATACCCGCTTGCGATGCTTGCATTCCAGCAGCTTCCATGGGGACAGCAAACCTTTATAGATTTTGTATTAAAGAGTAAGCACTTTACCGATAATTTCAACGAGGTATTAAAATAGCCGGTATTACCGCAGACGGTTCTGTTTATACTTTGCCGCATTCTGTGAAAGATTCATAACAATCTATGAGCTATGATGAACAGGAAAAGCCCCGTCTGGTACCGACCGGCAGGGGCTTTTCGGTTTTATACCGTAATAAATATCTCTATTCAAAATATACCCCGGCGCGTTCAATGACTACCCAAGCGGATGCACTGCATATCCCGGATTCTACGCTGATCCTGTGTTTTTCGCCGGTTTTAGGCTACGGACTCAAAGAGCTGATCGGAAAGCTCCCCCCCTCTTCTTTTATTCTTGCAGTTGAGTGTGATCAAGTATTGATGCGTTTTTCATTGGATCAGTGCGGCACCGCTCCGTTTAGTCATCCGCAGCTTTCATATATCCGTGCCGGTGCGGTGCCGGAGGTACTGCAAAAAATCGAAACGCTGCCGCTATTTCCTTTTAAAAAATGTATCTCCATTATCTGCTCAGGCGGGGCTCTTCTTTACAAAGATTTTTATGACCGGGTGCAGCACTATGCAGAAGAACTGATTACACGGTTTTGGATTAACCGGCTCACCCTCATTCAGCTCGGCAGAAACTATGCACATAATACCTTCCGCAATCTGCTTTTTTTGCAGAAAGGAGCGTGTTCTTCGATACTGAGCGGAACAGCACGGATTACAAAACCGGTGTTGGTTGCCGGTGCCGGTCCGTCACTGGATGCATCGCGGGATTTTATTATCCGCAACCGGGATAGATTTTTTCTGCTTGCCGTGGATGCAGCGGCTGGCGCTTTGCTGCCGGATATCCGGCCCGATGCAGTGATACTGGTGGAATCTCAGTATTGGATTGATGCCGCTTTTATCGGATTAAAACAGGCTGGTATTCCGCTGTTTGCCGATTTAACGGCTTCACCCCGTGCAGTACGGGCAGCAGGCGGAAAAGTGTATTTCTTTTGTACCGATTATGCACGGCTCCGTTACTTAAAGCGCCTCTACGGGGTACTGAACCCCCTCATTCTGCCGCCGATGGGGTCTGTGGGCCTGACTGCGCTCCGTTTGAGTGCGGAGCTTTCGGAAAGCGGCCTTCCGATCTTCCATACGGGTTTGGACTTTTCATGGGGCAGGGGCTTTACTCATGCAAGGGAAAGCAGTCCGGTCAAAAAACTCTCTGCGGAAAGCGGAAGGACTGCATCGCTTTATAAGCTTAATCTGCCGGCTGGAGCGCAGCAGGTTGGCGGGAAGCAGGGACTAGCGTGCTGGACGAGTCCTGTGCTTGCCGGATATGCAGATCTATACCGTCATGTTTTTGCCGCCGATGACCGGATAGCCGATATAGGCACCTCCGGTATTAATTTGAGAAATAAAGTCATTTCAACGGTTGAGGCAGAGCAGCTTCTTGCCGGTGCCGTAAGGGGAGAAACTGACCGCGCCGGTTTTGCCGCTTCCCCCGCTGCCGCACGGCAAGAGGATATTTCCGCCTACCTTGCCGCAGAATACGAGGAACTGAGGGTGCTGGAGGCGCACTTATGCGGCAAGAGTACTATTCCGCAGGAACGTATGACAGGGATCATTGCCGAACGGGATTATTTATACGGACATTTTCCGGATGCGGCACGGGGCTATTCGTTGGATTTGGGGTTTTTAAAACGGCTGAGAATAGAACTTGCCTATATGTTGAAAATCCTTGGATAATCCGGCGGTGTATGCGGTTCTTGCAGGATGCTGGAAAAAAGTACCTGTTTTTGGTATGCTGACCGGGTGGAAAAAAAGGCGGTACTCATACGCTTGATGTGCATTATCGGGAGTATGTTGTTTTTTAAAAATTATATTGTCGATATACGGACGGTTTCCGGCATTTCGATGGAGCCTGCAATTTCCGATAAGCAGTTGGTGGTAATATGGAAGCTGGCATACGGTATCCGGCTTCCGGTACTCAACCGGTATGTATGCAGATGGGCGGCTCCCCAAGCGGGCGATGTGGTATTATATCCGGTAAACGGCCGGTATGTGATTAAACGCTGTGTAAAAACGGAGGGAAGTATGCTTAATTTTGCCGTTGATCCCAAAAGGGAGCCGGAACACTACGCGGTGCTGCACCTTGATTCGGGTTCCGTTCCGCTCAGCCGCATACAATTTAGAAATCTCGGCGGTTTTTTACCGGCCTCGGCACAAAAAATTCCGCCGGGGTTTATATTAGCGCTTGGGGATAATGCAGCACACTCCCATGATTCGCGTGACTACGGCTTTGTTGCAGCCGACAGTATCTGCGGTAAATTGCTATGGAAATAAATAATTTTATTTCAAAAAAACGCTTTGTGTTTTTTATCGGGCTTCTGATTCTTTTTGCCGGCCTATTGGTGATGAAATATGCGAAAGCTATGCTTTTGGCGGAACCGGAGCTGCGCAGACCGGTATTATCGCGGGAGCGCGGTCACATTTTAGACCGGAACGGTAAAATTTTAGCTGCCGCTACGGTCTTGTACAATTTATCCGCCAATAAAACATTGATGAGCGATCCGAACCACCTTGCTTCTGTCCTTGCCCCTATCATTGACATGACTGAAGCAGAACTTTTGGAAAAAATTCAACAATCGAAATCCAATTTTTTATATTTAAAAAAGAAACTGAGTGAAAATGAGAAAGATATGGTAAAGGATGCTGTCCGGGAATACGGATTGAAGGGAGTGAGGCTTGAACCGGTTTCAAGCCGCATATATCCTGAAAATGACCTTGCATCCACTCTAATCGGCTATCTTGGGGATGACGGAAAGGGACTGACCGGCATCGAGTACTCTATGCAGAATATTCTGTCGCCGCCTGAGGGAACTGCCGGTACCGGCAGCAGCGGATACACTGTTCTTTTAACCTTGGATACTCCGGTACAATATATGCTCCAAAAAATTGCAGAGAATACGATGGAGACAGTAAATGCCGAAGCTGTTATCTTTTTGGCGGCAGATGCAAAAACGGGAGAAATTCTGGCGTATGTCAATGAACCTTCCGCAGATTTAGCGCATTTTACCGCCAGTACACAAGAGGAGCGTTTTGACCGTCCGGCATATTTTATGTATGAACCCGGTTCTGTGTTTAAGATATTTTCAATCGCATCTTTTTTGGATATCGGTACGGCGAAAGATTCCGATGTATATACCTGCGATGCGCGTTTTTCGTTCCGGCCCCGGCAGATGGAGGAGACAAAAGAACAAAATGCTATCCGCTGTTTGCGTGTTCATGGGCCGGTTAGCCCCCGTGATATCATCAGATTTTCCTGCAATGACGGTATGGCTCAAATTGCAGAAAAAACCGATGCTGCTGCCTTATATGAAAAACTCCGTGCGTTCGGATTCGGCGCAAAGACCGGCATTGAATTGCCCGGAGAGGCTACCGGCCTGTTTGCACCGGTTAGTGCCTGGTCGGGACGTACAAAACATACGATTGCGATCGGACAGGAAATAGCCGTTACCTCTCTTCAGATTATGCAGGCAGCAACCGCATTTACTAATCGGGGAAAAACACTCAAGCTCAGCATATTATCTGAAATACATGATTCAAAGGGAAACACCGTATACCGGCATAAACCGAAGCCGCTTGCACAGGTTGTTTCACCGGAAACCGCGCAAAAGGTATTGGGCTATATGCAGACAGCCGCTGATGACGGAACAGGGTTCCGGGCATCAATTAAGGGTGTACCGATTGCAGTAAAGACGGGCACCGCTCAAATGGCCCAGCGTTCGGGACGGGGATATAGTACAACCGACTATTTGAGCAGCTGTATCGGTATTTTCCCTGTTGATAATCCGCAGATTATTCTCTATATGGCAGTTATCCGTCCTGTAGGGCAGACGTACGGGTCATTAGTTGCAGCTCCGGCAATCTCTGAGGCTGCAAATGCCATTATCGACTACCGCGGTATGGGCAGAACAAATGCGCCCAATATCAATCATACGGGAATTATTCAGCCGCACAAGCAGGAGCCGGTTGAATTGGGTAAAACCATGCCCGATTTACGGGGTACACCAAAACGGCTTCTTATTGAGCTGCTGAACAGAAAAGATATTTCCGTTTTTTTAACCGGTGACGGCTATGTAACCGCTCAGCAGCCGCCTGCCGGAACACCGATTGAAAAAGGAATGATTATTGAACTCACGCTCGAATAACACCCTTCCGTTTGAACCGGATATACCGCAGTTTTTGCATAACTGTCAGGCATTTACCGCACGGTTTCCTGAGTTGGCTGCCTTACTGGGTTTGCATACCGACCGGAGCGCCGTGCAGCGTCTGAAAATGCTGCCTGCAGAGTACCTGCTGGTGCAGACACGGACAGGAGGTGCTGAATCCGATCCGGCGCTGGTGATACACGGACAGTATCTTCATTCAAAATATAATCCGCAAGAAGAAGCGCGCCGGATTCTCGCTTCGGACTTTTTTAAAACAGGTGCCTGCAAACACGGGTGTGTCTTTGCAGGCTGCGGACTGGGGTATCTGCCTCTTCTGTACACAGCGGAGTATCCCGGTGCACAGGCGGTTATTATCGAACCTGACATACACAGCTTTTTGTGTTTTTTAGCCGCCGGCTCACGGACTGCCTTTTTCCGCCATGAGCAGCTGACCTTACTTATCGGGCTTAGTCCGGAGGAAGCCTCCTCTTTTCTCAATTCCGCAGGCTTGAACAGTACGCCTGTGTTTCAGCATACGGCATCTCGAGCGGTACATAAGGAATGGTTCGATGTGTTTTTTACCCTGCGGGAACGTACACGGACAAAAAACAGTATCAATGCCAAAACTCTGGAACGGTTCGGCACGCTGTGGCTCAAAAACACGCTGAAAAATGCGGACGTGTTGTCCGGGGCGGCAAAAATCGGCTGTTTCCGCAATGTGTTTGCCGGTGTGCCTGCACTTGTGCTTGCAGCCGGCCCAAGCTTGAGCCGCCATCTGGCACTGGTACACAAAGCTCCCCGGAACTATCTGATTATTGCCGTGGATACAGCACTGCGCGCCTGTGTGCACGAAGGAATTAGTCCCGATTTTATCCTGAGTTTTGACCCGCAGTATTGGAATTACCTGCATACTGCCGGGCTTGACACTTCCCGGTCTATTTTAATTAGCGAAGCCGCCGCCTTTCCTGCGGTGTTCCGCCAGCACTACCGTGCCGTGTTTTTATCGGATTCTTCCGTCCCCTTTGCCCGGTTTTTAGAGCAGGAAAGCGGTACGGACTGCACGCTTGCGGCAGGCGGTTCGGTTGCAACCACTGCATGGGACTTTGCCCGTTATACCGGCGCGCAGCCTATTATTATGGCAGGATTGGATTTAGCCTTTCCCCATAAACAGACGCATTTTGCCGGCAGTACCTTCGAAGAAGGCGCTCATAGTATGGCTTCACGGCTGCAGCCGGCCGAGCAGATGAGCTGCCGCGCCCTGTATTCCGCCTTTCCGTCCGCTCATGCGGATTACTACGGCGGTACGGTACTGACTGACCGGCGGATGCTCATGTATGCATGGTGGTTTGAAAGCACCTTGGTAAAATACCCTGCCGTAAAAACATATAATCTAATGCCGGAAGGAATGAAGATACCCGGTATGCCGGTCTGCACAGAACAGGACTTTTTCAGCCTTACGGCAGGGGGAATGCCGCAGAGCGGTATTCAAGAGCGGCTGTGCGGCCTCATTGAAAGCGCCTATTCGGAAGCGTTTCGTTCCGGTGCGCCTGACCGCAAGCGGCAGCTGTCAGAGGCCGTATCTGCAATGACCGAAAGCGCAGCCTTGCTCATGCAGCAGGCGGAGGAGGCGGAGAACCTTTGTCTGCGTTTACGGGAGGCCGCCGAACCTGACGGCGGTACCTATAGTGCAGGTTTCCGCAGCAAAAAACAAATACTTGACCGGTTACAGAGTCTGGATGAAGCAATCCGTACCGGCTTTGCTAAAAATTTAATTGAGGTACTCTGCTTTACTGAGGAAGATACCAGCCGCGATCCTCACGATTATGCCCGCAGCGTGTACCGGCGGATCCGCGAAACGGCACGGCAGGTTTGCCGAGTGCTTGCAGGAGTCTGATTGCGGCTGAATCAATAACGGCATAGTATCCGCTTTATAAGATGCTGCCGTTTCCTTACTTGACAGCATAAAAATTCAGGAGTATGCTGATTAAATATGCGGAGATCATTAAATCTGTTCGGAACGTTCCGTTTCAGAGTGGGTGATTTCTTAATTTGGGAGACTGTTATGAAAAAATTACTTCAAAAATCGGAAAAATTGCCGGTAATACGGCATAGTGCAGCACATCTTATGGCAGAAGCCGTAGTCAATTTGTTCCCCGGAACAAAGGTAGCAATCGGGCCTGCTATTGAACACGGATTTTATTATGATTTTGAACTCCCGACACCGCTCACACAGGAAGATTTACCGCGCATAGAAAAAGAGATGCGCCGTCTTTTATCCGTTCCGCATGATTTTACCAAAGAGGTACTGACTCGGCAGCAGGCGCTGGAGCTTTTCAAGGATCAGCCGTTTAAATGCGAATTAATCAACGACTTACCGGAAGGTGAAGAAATTTCAGTATACCGGTCGGGAAATTTTGTTGACCTCTGCCGCGGGCCGCACGTAGCCAATACAAAAGAAATTAATGCACAAAGTTTTAAATTGATGAAAATTGCCGGAGCGTATTGGCGCGGTGATGAAAACCGTCCCATGCTCACCCGCATATACGGTACTGCATGGGAAAAACCGAATGATTTGCAGGACTATCTGACCATGCTGGAAGAAGCTGACAAAAGCGATCACCGGAAACTGGGGCGTATACTTGATTTATTTCACATCGAAGAAGAAAATCCCGGCGAAATCTTCTGGCACCCTAAGGGCTGGACAATCTACCTCACCGTGCAGCAGCACATACGGAGAAAAATTAAAGCAGACGGGTATGTTGAAGTCAACACGCCCTTCGTTATGCCCAAAAGCCTCTGGGACCGCTCCGGACACTGGGCAAAGTATCGTGAAAATATGTTCATCACGGAGAGTGAAAAGCGCTTATTCGCCTTAAAACCGATGAACTGTCCGGGGCATATCGAAATATTCAAGCAGGGGATTAAAAGCTACCGTGATTTGCCCTTGCGTATTGCGGAATTCGGTTCATGCACTAGAAATGAGCCGTCCGGTTCTTTGCACGGTATTATGCGGGTACGGGGATTTGTACAGGATGATGCACATATTTTCTGCACCGAAGAGCAGATTTCTGCTGAGGTAACAAAATTTTGTGCCTTACTGAAAAATTTATATAAAGACTTCGGATTTTCCCCGGATACTATTTTGGTGAAATTTTCTACCCGGCCGGAAAAACGGGTAGGCGACGATGCAACATGGGACCGTGCGGAAGCCGCTTTAGCGAATGCCTGCAAGGATGCCAATCTTGAGTATGAGATTGCTCCCGGAGAAGGTGCGTTTTACGGGCCTAAGCTTGAATTTACCCTTATTGATGCACTTGGGCGTGAGTGGCAGTGCGGCACTATTCAGGTTGACTATCAGCTGCCTTCAAAAGAGCGGCTGAATGCAGAATACATCGGTGAGGACAATCAAAAACATAATCCCGTGATGCTGCACCGTGCTGTGCTTGGCTCTTTGGAACGGTTTATCGGTATTTTAATAGAACACTATAGCGGTGCCTTACCGCCGTGGCTGGCTCCGGTACAGGCAATGGTTATTCCTGTCGCTCCGGCATTTAATGCCTATGCCGAAGAAGTATGCAAAGCCGTTTTAAATGCCGGCTTCCGCATTGAAGCCGATACCGGCACCGACCGCATGAATGCGAAAATACGGAAGTATCAGGAACAAAAAGTTCCGTATCAGCTGGTGGTAGGAGAAAAAGAAGCTGCCAATAATACTGTTACCGTCCGTCTTTTGCAAGGGGCACAAAAAACAATGACTATTGATGAATTTATTGCATTTTTAACCGCAAAAACGGAAACCTGCGCAATCGATGCGGATTTTTAAATAGGGTTACAATAGCGGATAATCAGTTGACCGCTGCTGTTGCGTACGGCTAAAAAAAGCCGGCATTTCTGTATTGAAGTGCCGGCTTTTTTCGTAAGTAAAGGGCTGCAAGTATGGAAGGGAACCTGCAGCGGTTTATACGGGTCTGTTATGCTCTTGCAGTCATATTACGGGTAGCCACAATATCAACCCCCGTATTTAAGACATTGTGAATAACGACATCACCAACCTGCACAGGGGCGGTCATTTTCTTTTTGTTTATTTCTTTCATTACCTGAAAGATCATACCTTTCGGAATAGGCTGTGCCGTTTTTACGGGCAGAACCGCTAAAAAGCCGTTGTCAATACAGACTGTTGAACTAATATTCCGGCGCGGGTCTTTCATTTCCTGTAAACCGTACTCAAGCCCCCGTTTGCACGTATATCCTTCTATTGTATAAGCTCCGTTTTTTTCAACGGCAGTAAGCCGGCAGCCGACCGGACAAGACACACAGGTAAATTCTTTCATTTTTTACTCCACTATTCTTTTTATTCGTGCGGAGGGTTTAATACCCCGACGCTCTGCGTCGTAACAAAGGGTATTAAAGCCGACTGCAACCACCTTATGAGAACAACATACCCCGATGCTTTGCGTCGGGGTTGTTGATTAGTCAAGGCAGGCAATGCCCGGCAAGGTTTTCCCTTCCAAAAATTCAAGGGATGCTCCGCCGCCGGTAGAAACATGGCTCATTTTTCCGGCAAGATTGAATTTATTGACTGCTGCAACGGAATCGCCGCCGCCGACAACGCTCACCGCACCTTTCCCGGTCGCCTCCGCTACCAGCTGTGCAATTTCTTCTGTGCCCTTGGCAAAGGCTTCAAATTCAAAAACGCCGACCGGGCCGTTCCAGACGATGGAACGCGCTGCCGAAATTTCAGCCTTGTATAATGCAAGTGTTTTTACACCGACATCCATACCCATCAGCGAATCGGGAATGTCAATTCCGTCAACTTTTTCAGCAACGGCATCGGCGGCAAACGAGGCTGCACAAATATGATCAACCGGCAGGATGATTTTAACCCCTTTTGCCTGTGCATCTGCAAGCAGTTTTTTTGCCGTGCCGATAAAATCGTCTTCCACTAATGATTTTCCGATGGTATGGCCTTGGGCTTTTAAGAAGGTATACGCCATACCGCCGCCGATAATAAGAGCAGACGCATTTTTCAACAAACTGTCTAGAACCGCAATTTTTGATGAAACCTTTGCACCGCCGATAATGGCAACCATCGGCTGAGGCGGATTGTGCACCATCGGTTCAATATACTTTATTTCCTTCTCCATCAAGAAACCGGCAACTTTAACAGCAACAAATTTTGCAATTGTGGCTGTTGATGCGTGAGCACGGTGCGCGGTACCGAACGCATCATTTACATATACATCACCGTAAGAGGCAAGTTCTTTTGCCAGTATTTCCTGTTCTGCAAGGTCTTTTGCCGTCTCTTCGGGATGAAACCGGGTGTTTTCCAGCATCAAAACACCGCCTTCAGGCAGAGAGTCCACTGCCCCTTTTTGACCCATGCATGAATCGGTAAAAGCAACAGGTTGCCCAAGTAGTTTTTCCAAATATGCGGCAACCGGTTTCATTCTATGTTTGCCGGCTATATAGGCCTCTTTATCGAACGGTTTACCGTCTTTTGCAGCCTTTTCAGCAGCTTTTTTTGAATCCTTTGCAGGATCTCCAAGGTGGCTCATTAACACTAATGATCTCGGTTTTTGGTCTAAGATATATTGAATTGTCGGCAGTGCAGCGGTAATGCGTGTATCGTCCTGTACTACACCGTCTTTCATCGGTACGTTAAAATCAACCCGCATAATAATCCGTTTTCCCTGTAAGGGAATATCTTTTACGGTTTTAGCCATGGTACTCCTCCATTTGTAAGGTAAAATTCGGATAAAAATATAGTCAGTTCGGCAAAAAAATGCAAGGGCCGGTATTTTTGCCCTGCTGTTCAAACATGATGAAAATTGCTTTTTTTTTAATTTCTTTATATACTGCTTTCTTGTCTATGGAAGCTGAAGTTTGTGAAGTCTTATACCGATTTTTTAGAACCGCCTCGGAATATATCGAAGGGCATCATAGTGCGGCCCCCTATCCGGAAACCTTTGAATTGTCTGCGGTTTCAACAGCTGCGGAATGTGCTGACGAATCTGCACCTGCCTGTTGCGGTTTAAGCGGTCAAAACGCGGTAGAAGATTCCTCGGAAGCCTTCCAATCGCTGCAAGCGGTATATGCTGCCGTTTCCTGCTGCGCTGCCTGTAGATTGGCAGCAACCCGTACCAAGCCGGTCGGTGGGGAGGGGCCGGAAGAATTATCCCATTTGACAAACTCTGTCGAGGTGATGGTAATAGGGGAGGGGCCGGGCGCTGATGAAGACCGGCAGGGCAGGCCCTTTGTCGGCAGGGCTGGGCAGCTTCTGGATAAAATGCTTGAAGCGATTCAGCTTTCCCGTAAAACAAACTGTTACATTACCAATGTCGTAAAATGCCGTCCGCCGCAAAACCGTGACCCTGCGCCCGATGAGCGGGAATGCTGTGCCGCCTTTCTTGCCGCACAGATACGCCTCACCCGGCCTAAACTGATTCTGGTTGTAGGCCGCATTGCAGCTCAGCATCTGCTGCAAACTTCGGAAGGGATCGGGAAATTACGAGGACGTTTTTTTGACTATCAGGGGATACCGCTGATGCCGACCTACCATCCGAGTGCCCTACTTCGTGATGAAAGCCTCAAGCGTCCTGCATGGGAAGATCTTAAACGTTTCCGCGCCCGCCTGCAGGAACTCCGTGCAGATGAAGTTTCGGTACGCGGCAGTTAGGGCGGTCTATGGCGCGATGGCTTGAAATCGTTTTTAAACTGCCTCTTTTTCAGTCTTTTTTTTACTGCACTACAGTTGAAGATGGAACTTCGCCGGTCGGTAAGCGGGCTGCCGTTCCATTCGGTTCACGGAAGCTGACCGGTTTTATCACTGCGGCCTACGACACCTTACCTGCACGCTGTCCCTTTCCGGAAGCTGAAATAAAACCCATTCATCGGATTATCGATGCGGAACCGCTGTTCTGTCCCGAACAGGTTGAGCTTGCCCGCTGGCTGTCCCGTTTTTATATCTGTCCGGAGGGACAGGCGCTTTCGGCGATGCTGCCTTCCGGTAAGCGGGAAGCAGCGGAGCTGAATACCGGCGGTATGGACTTTGCCGGAGAAGGTTTTTCGGTTTCTGCGCTTACCTTATCGGCAGAGCAAAAAACTGCGGTTGAAGCGATCGGCACCTGTACGGAAGGTACCTTTTTTTATGTCTACGGTATTACCGGATCGGGAAAAACCGAAGTTTTTTTACAGGCTGCTTCCCGCGTACTGGCAGCGGGCAAGGCCGTTATTTATCTTGTGCCGGAAATTACATTGAGCCATCAAGTGGCGGAAACCGTGCAGGAACGGTTCGGCAGCCGGTGTGCTGTGCTTCATTCCGGCTTGAGCGGCAGTAAGCGGCTTGCCGAATGGCGGCGCATTATGCGCGGCGAAGCGCAAATAGTTGTCGGGGTACGCAGCGCAGTCTTTGCACCGGTGCGTAACCTTGGGCTTATCATCATTGATGAGGAACACGACGGTTCCTATAAATCAGGCTTTACTCCCCGCTACCATGCGCGGCAGGTTGCGATGTATCTTTGCACAAAACACGGATGCCCCCTTGTGATGGGTTCGGCAACTCCTTCTGTGGAAGCATGGTATATGATGAAGAAGGGACTGCTGCGCACCCTGCCGCTGACCAAACGGCTTTCAGGCGGTGCCTTGCCCCGCATCAGAATAGAATCGCTGGTTAATACGCAGGGAGTCTTGAGCGGTGCGCTGATCACGGAAATGCGCCGTACAAAGGCTGCGGGCAAGCAGACCATTGTATTTTTGAACCGGCGCGGCTTTTCTCATTTTTTTACCTGTAAAAACTGCGGCCATGAACTGCTCTGCAAAAATTGTTCGGTACCGCTCACGCTGCACAAGAGTGAAGGGCTGATGAAGTGCCATTACTGCGGCTGGAAACGCCGTCCGCCGTCCGCCTGCCCTGAATGCGGTTCCATAGAAGCGGGGTACACGAGCATCGGTACCGAATATATCGAAGAGCAGGTACGGAAAACCTTTCCCGATTGCACCATTCAGCGTATCGACACCGATGTGCTGCAAAAAAATAAACAGGCTTCGGAAATATTGACTGCATTCCGGGATGGGCATATTGATATTCTACTGGGTACCCAGATGATTGCAAAAGGATTGAACTTTCCGGCTGTCCGTCTGGTCGGCATAGCGCTTGCAGACACCGGTTTGCAAATGCCTGATTTCCGGGCAGCAGAACGCACTTTTTCGCTGATTATGCAGGTGGCAGGACGGGCAGGACGCTATGTACCTGACGGAGAAGTGATTATTCAAACGTACAATCCCTATCATCCTGCAATTGTCTGTGCGCAGCATAATGATGCGGAAGGTTTTTATGCACAGGAGCTGCATCAGCGCGAGGTTTTGGAATTTCCGCCTTTTACCCGGCTCATCCGGCTGGTATTCCGCAGTAAGGATGCGAAAAAAGCGGAAGAGGCTGCATACGGTGCGCTTTCTTTGCTGCACACATTGCTGTCTGCAGAACCGCCGGTAGAAGTGCTCGGCCCTTCTGAATGTATGCTTGCGCAAGTTGCGGGAAACTACCGTATGCAGCTGCTGTTGCGCTCATCTGCACTTGCACCGGCGCAAAAAGCAGTATTCCGTTTTATCACCGAATACAAACCCGCTGCCGGTGTGTATATTGAAACGGATGTTGATCCGGTCAGCTTACTATGACGGAGAGATAAGAGATGAAGAACGTAAATACCGAAAATGAAAAGGCACTGGTAGATGCAATGATAGACCTGTATGCCAAGGCTCATCCGCAAGCGTTTGATGCCGAAGTCTTAAAAGCCTATGCACATAAACGGGTAGAAAACTGCCGGTACCGGAATGCGGAGGGAAAACCGTTTTGCAACGTCTGTCCGGTGCATTGCTATAAACCTGAGATGAGGGAGCACATTCGTGCTGTCATGCGGTACAGCGGCCCGCGTATGCTGTTCCGTCATCCGCTTTTAAGCCTTGCCCATCTTATCGGCACTATCCGCAGTAAGGGGCACGTTAGTAAGCTCGGTTAGATGTTTAGACATACCGCGCCGAATGTACCATTACGTCTTTATATCGTGTAGACAGGGTTTACTGCCCTGCATAAAAGCGTTCCGCCTCATCTATGGTCATCTTTTCGTACACATAGTTTTCGGCAAAGGAGCTGAATGCATATAAACAATCCGGTAGTGCGGTGATGTGCCGGAACACGAAGGCAAGCGCTTTCAATTCGGAGTCTGAAAAGGTGTAGGACAACGGTTTCTGTTCGCTCATAACTGTAAATCAGTTCCTTCAACAGCACTGAATATTTCCAGATCTTCCGTGCCGACATAGTTACAGTAGTGCTGCGCACTGTCTTGAATGGAAAAGATTTTTTTATCGTTATAGGTGGGCTCATGGTGAAACAGAGCGAGTTTTTTTATATCCCATGAGGTTGCAAAATCAATTGCCAATGAAAAGGTAGAATGTCCCCAGCCGATTTTTTCGATTGAATCGGTCATTGTATACTGTGCATCCAGAATTAATAAATCGGCACCGCTATAAAAGGCGATATTTGCTTCATTTTTTTCAAAATCCTGAGGACGCAGCTCGGTGTCGGTAGAAAAAATCAATTTTTTACCGTTATCAAGTACCGAATAGGCAACACAGCCGCCCGGATGCCGTACCCGGTGCCAGCCGACTTGAGTATTGCCGATAGGAATATACCGTTCCGACGGAGCAATACAGCGGAATTCAAATTCTGCGGTAAACCCGCCTTTCCCAAACATCGTTATGGGAAAATACGGCCACTTCATCTGTTCTTCTAAGAACTCCCGCATTTTAGGGCGCGGGCTGTAGATGATTACCTTGTTCCGTGAGTCATAAGCGGGCATAAAAAAGGGAAGGCCTTGAACATGATCCCAATGAAAGTGTGAAAAAAATAAATGATAGGTTTGCGGGCGGTCAAAATAATCAAGACGGTTTTGAAAGTAGATGCCTAATTCGCGGATACCGGTTCCCGCATCAAAAATGATATGTTCGCCTGAATCCGTTTCTACTTCGATACAGGTGGTATTGCCGCCGACAGTCCCGAACAGCCATTGCGGCAGTGAGGCAATAAAGCGTTCCCGTGAATCTTGATCAATAATATCTTTTTCGGTTATCCGCTGGACAACCGCTGAAATCTTTGCCTGAATTTGCGCGGAACTCAACGGAGTTGCGATTGACCCGCGGACACCCCAAAAATGTACTCGCATACACTCCTCATTTTATTCGGCAAAGTTTTAGCTTTACCGTGCTTTCGGCCGCCGGATGACGGGAAACCGCTGTGCGGTATCGAGCAAGTCTTGAATTTCTTCCGGGGAATGCCACCGGCCGCAGTTAATACCCGGACAGCTGCGGGCGTTTGACTCCCACCGTTGTTTATTCACCAGTAAATAGTCCCAAAAAGGATATGAAGAACACTGAAAAGGCCGGTAGTTGTATGCAATACACCCATTTTTCCATAAAATACAATCGTAATTGGGGAGTTCTTGTAAACAAAGATACTCATAACCGTCCCCTTGCAGCACCCAGCGGCAAAACTTTTGGATAAAATCATTACGCTTCATTTGTGCCCATTCCTGCAATTTTTTCAAATCTTGTTCGGATAGATACACAAATCCGGGGTCAAAACGGCAGCATGATGAACACTGCGCACATGAAAAGTATAAACCGTCTTTCCAAAATAATCCGCGCTGCAAAAATTTCTCCATAGTAACACTCTGGATACTTTCTTACCATTATCCTTAGTGTAATGTAATTAGTATACCGGAAAAAAGAGTTTATTTCAAGCGTATTTGTTTGAGGGGGATCGTCAACCTACGATAAATTGAACACATCAGGCGATGCTTGAGGTGTTACATAATGGAGTATCATGTCGCGGAAGCTCGTAGCATCCTTAGACACTCTGGGCTTCGAGTTTAGTCTAACGCTGCATCCTCTCCTCAAGCATCTAGTATTCCGTATAGTCTCCGTCATAATTTGGCGTTATCTCATCATTAAATACCGCGCCTATAAGCACTATTTTCTTGCCGCTTGTGGTGCGGTAGAGTTCTGCGCAGTTTTTCTCTCTTATCTGCTTAGCAGCAGCGTAAACAGCATATAAAACGCTGCCTGATCATCACGATCCCGCAACTTCACGTTGTCCTTTGCAGGAAAGGGGAGGAGCAGGGCAAAAAAAAGAGCCGGTTAAAAACCGGCCCGCCGTCTGGCTATCGGCCGGCTAATGGGTGGGAGGGGAACTAACCGACCGATACCTTATATATCGGCACAGAGGTTTAAAACTTAACTGATTTTTCCGTTATTCTCCGGTTTCTTGAAAAAGAACATCCATGGTCATGGTAAGATTATAGGTCTTACCGGATTCAAGGCTGATCTGGCGGGTGAGTTCGTAACTGCCTGCTTTAAACGTTACGATGTGAGTACCTGCCTGAACCGGCAGAGGCCGGGATAGAGACGGCAGCTCCTGATCATCAAGCAGTACTGTAACATTTTCCGGCGCCCGGATATGCAGCAGCGGTATAATGGATTGCAGATTAATATTGAGTTCGGTAATTTTTCCCCGCTCAATAATACAGGAGCGTACCTCATGGCGGTAATCGTCCGAGCTGAGACTGACGAGGTGGGTACCGGGCGGAACGAGCTGCAAGGTGTTTGAACCGTTCAGGTATTCATTATTCAACCGTATCATAACGGGTTTTTGTTCACCGGCCGGATAGCGGAGATTAATGCGCAGCCCGCCTTCTGCAATTAAGAGGGGCCGTATCACCACTGTAAAACCGGCTGTTTCAAACTCTTCCGGTAATCCTTTCATAATGGGACTGAACCGCAGCATCAAGGGGTCTGTTTCCTGTGTATGCTCATACGGCAGCAGTTCACCGTTATCCGGTGATGTAAAGGTATAATGACTTTTGACCGGTATCCGTATGGTATGAGAAAATCTATTCGGTAAAAGCGCAGCCGTCAGTTTCCGTGCGGAATAGTCGATGATGTGCCGTGCGGGTGCCGGGTCGATGCCGGTATACAGGCTATAGGCAATCGAGTTTGGAAAAGCATACGCTGTTTTATTTTGCTTAATTTCAAGTTCTATTCCTTCCAGAAACAGGGGGGCTTGTTTAATGCGGAAGGCGACCGCATCATTATAGCCCAGTGTGAGGGTGACCGGTTCAAATACCTCCGAATCAAAGAAGCAGGTATATATGGTACTGACCCTAAATGAGTCTGGATGGAGTAGGGCGAGGGTAAAAAAGAACAAATATGCTGCTGCAAAAAAGAGCTGTTTCATTTTTTCGTGTTGATAAAAAGAGACGGATCCTTAGGTTTTCCTTGTTCGCGTACTTCAAAGTGAAGATGCGGCCCTGTGGAAAGACCGGTAGACCCGACATTACCGATGATTGTACCTGATTTTACTTTTTCGTACAAGCGGGCTTTTACCGTGCTTAAATGCCCGTATAAACTTTCTCTTCCGTCATCGTGCCGGATAATAATATAGTTGCCGTATATCCGGTTGTATGCAACTTCTTTCACGGAGCCGGCTGCGCAGGCATAGACGGGGGTACCTGCCGGGGCGGCAAGGTCTATACCGGCGTGGTAAGAGGGTTTTCCGGTAAAAGGACTTTTTCTCATGCCGAAAGGGGAGGTAACTACGGCATTTTGCAGCGGAAACCGGTAGAAAGGGATGAAAAAAAAGGTACGCACGGTGCTGTCGAGCAGGGCATTCGGATAGCATTCTACCCGTATTTTTTTTGCGGGATTGTCCGGTGCCGGTATGCTGATGGTAAAGGATTCTACGGTAAGTTTTTTACAGAGCGCTGCCGTCAGTTTTTCAATATCTGATACCGCTTTTTCCGGAATGTAGAGAGCAGGGAGAGCCGGCAGCAACAAAGTTTTACCGGTTATATCCGTTTTTGCCGATTCGATGCCGTTTAAGGTGATAAGCGCATCGTAGGGAATACTGCACCGGGCTGCAATTCTTATCAGCGTGTCGTCTTTTTGTACTGTGTACCGGTAGAATTGCAGCGGAAGTTCACGGGACTGACGGCCTGCGGCAAGTGCTTTGCGGGCATAGAGGACATCATCGCAATATTGTTGAAACACGTGATTGTGCGAAGATAGTTCCGCGATTAGAGGCAGTTCAGCGGGTTCTGCTGCCGGATACAGAACGGCTGCGGTCAAAAATGCTGCAAACCAAAAGAAGGCTTTGTGCATAAGTAGAGGCGGATTAGGTACGGTCTTCCGAAAAGCCGAAGGCAATAAAACCGTAGAGCACAAACGAAAGTATCAGGACAACGAAGGCCGATAACCGCTGATATGCAAAAAGTAAGGTAAAAAAAAGGATTATACCGCTGCATAAAATGCTGCGCTTAATGAGGGTATGGAAAAATCTTTTCCGGTTATAGCGGTATTTTGCAATATTTCTTCTAATGATGAAAGCAAGAAGGAGTGCTGAAAAACCCGTTAAACAGACTGCGGTATAGATGGGAGTATACTGTGTTGCCGCCAGCCACAGCGGATACACAATGAGGAAACTAAAGAGAAGACATATACCAAAGATAAGAAAAACAGCACATATTTTAAAAAAAAGAGCTTTATAGCCCCTAAGTATTTTGTGAAAAAAGTTTTTCACCCGGTAAACCTTTAGCGGAGTTACGGCAAAGTGTGCATACCAAATTGCCGTAACTCCTAAAACTATTCTTCGGAGATTGCTTCCGAAGGACAAACACCTGCACACGCCCCGCAGCTGATGCACGTATCAGCATCAATGACGTGTACTCCGTCCGCTTCACTAATAGCACCTACGGGGCATTCGCCGGCGCAGGCACCGCAATTAACGCAAGCATCGGAGATCTTATAAGCCATACTCATACTCCTTGATATGTGTGATGACGTATTGTAGCTTAAAAAGACAAAAAAAGCAAGCCGAAACCTGTCCATACGCCTCAGGCTGGTATCTTGGTGAGTCCGATTTCTTGCATTGCGGATAAAAACGTGCTATACTCCCGCCGTTTTGCGCATTGAGCCGGCCGGTGTATCAACTGCCGGTTTAAGTCCGTATTACGGCTGATTATGCACATATCTTTATTTCACAAGGATGTTTTATGCCGACAAAAAAAATCTATCATGTCAACGAAAAGGTCCCGGCGCGTTTGTTTTTACCGCTGAGTTTGCAGCATACCTTTGCAATGTTCGGTGCCTCTGTCCTCGTTCCTATTATTTTCCAAATTGATCCCGGAATAGTGCTTTTGATGAATGGTATAGGAACCTTACTATTCATCCTGATTACAAAAGGAAAGGCTCCTGCTTACTTGGGATCGAGCTTTGCGTTCTTAGGTCCGGCAGGCCTCATTATTTCCACTATGGGACTGGAATATGCCTTAGGCGCCTTTGTGGTAACGGGTTTATTCGGCTGCGGTATTGCCTACATTATTTACAAATTCGGAACATCATGGATTGATGTTATTCTTCCTCCCGCAGCGATGGGATCAGTAGTGGCCCTCATAGGCTTTGAGCTGGTAGGTTTGACCGTGCACGGCGGCAATATCGGGGCAAATATTATGACGGACACTGTTACAGCCGCCGATATAATAATATTTTTCATTACACTTGGTGTTGCGGTATTCGGTTCGGTACTGTTTAAGGGGTTTTTATCGACCGTTCCGATTTTAATTGCGATTATTGCCGGTTATACGGCTGCGCTGTTCTTCGGTAAGGTAGATTTCAGCCCTGTCGTTTCAGCCGGATTCATCAGCATTCCTCATTTTCAGCTGCCGAAATTTGATCTTAAAGCTATTTTGACTATGATGCCGGTGCTTTTGGTTATTACCAGCGAACATATCAGTCATCAGGTTGTTACATCAAATATTATCGAAAAAGACTTATTGAAGGATCCGGGCTTACATAAAACGATTTTTGCCGATAATTTTTCTACGGCCTTGTCCGGTATGGTCGGCGGTGTTCCTACTACCACATACGGAGAGAACATCGGCGTGATGGCCGTTACGGGGGTGTATAGTGTGTACGTTATCGGCGGTGCCGCAGTGTTTTCTATTTTAATGGCCTTTATCAGTCCGCTTGCGGCGCTCATTCAAACCATCCCCGGTGATGTTATCGGCGGGGTAACCTTTCTTTTATACGGCATGATCGGTGCCTCCGGTATCAGGCTGCTGGTAGATTCCAAAATCGATTATTCAAAATCAAAAAATCTGATGCTGACCTCTATTATTTTTACAACCGGTTTAAGCGGGGTTTCGATTAGGATGGGACAGATTGAGTTTAAGGGAATGGTATTGGCTTCTGCCGTTGCCGTTCTAATGAGCTTAATTTTTTATATCTTTGAGCGGTGCAAGACCTTGGAAGCATAGTCCGGGCTTTTGGTGTCTAAGAAGTGCGTACTTCTTAGACACCTTTCCGGCACTGTGTTCACCGCCTACCGTATTTCACCCCGTTCAACCGAAAACTTACCGTCTTTCTTTTTTGCTTCTACTTTTATATCACCAATGGGTTTCCATTCTACGGCAAATGTTATTGCTGGGGTAAATACATAATATCTGCGTACACCGTCTTGTTTTTGCTCCGGTTTTATTTGGCAGTTAAGTTTGAGAACCCAATCTTTCAGATAATGGGTTAATCCTATGTCGAGTGATTGGAGTTTAAAACCTGATGCCTCTCTTTTTTTTCTATCCCAAAAATAGAAGGAATGGGCTAAGTCGGTAAATATATTTGAGTTTCCGGGAATAACGACCGGTAATCTGAGTAATTTTTGAAAATAACGTGCAATTACATCATTTCTGCTTGAGGTACCGAATGAAAAATCCCAAAATTCATGTATGTTAAAAATGAACTTAGGTGTAAACGTAAAGTAACTGTCGGTTGTCCGGATTAAATTAAAATGAAGATTTGAGGTAAGTCCGAGTTGAATCTGTATACGGTTCTTCCATGCATATAGAGTTAGCGGTTTTGAAGTATTGGAAAATGAAAATCCTGCGGCGAAGGGAATAAACTCCTTTTTAGCGCTTTTAGGTACCCAGCCCCGTCCTTGTACCAGGTCATAAGGTATTTCGCGGCTGTGGGTGTAAAATGCGGAAAAATACAGCCAATTAAGGGTAAGATGAAGCCGTTCGCTGCTTTTTTCTTCAATATTGTAAATGTATAACTGTCCCATTTTGATGTTATATGGAAACTGCCAGCTTATCTCCATCTTAAACGGATCCCAAAACCATTTTTTCTTTGCTTTTTCTTTTTCAAAAATTTTTGTTGAGGCAGTAAATGTGCCGTAAGGAAAGGCGAGTTCCATACTGCCGCTATATGCTTGTAAGAGCGGCGGCAGGTTGGTAGAAAACGAAATTTTTTGTGTATATTTTTCTGCCAGAATAACCCCAAATACGGCCGTTCCGCTGTGTGTAGTAATAAAATCCTTATCCCATTTCGCTTTTTCGGTTTTCCATTCCGGGGTATTATATGTTCCGGTAAATGTATTTTTTACAAGCGTTTCGTGTATTGTCCAAGTAAAAGAAATCGGTTTAAACATATCCGTATAAACAAAAGGGTTGACGGTTACTGAGTTTTCATTTTTTAGCGTATAAATATTTGCTTTATAATTATTGAGTTCCAAATTTTTCCGCTTACTGTCTTCACGAGTCCATGGATGCCGCTGGTAATTTCCAGAAAACATCAAGCCGCTTGAAACGGCAATAAGGTTTTGCGAGTATGAAAAAGCTCCTTTTAATCCGGCGTTTCCCCGCAGTTGATAGTACCGTGATTCATATTCCTTCCATTTTATATCCTCAGGATTGTTCCAGAGGGAAGATGCAAAACTTGTTTCCTGCAAAGCTGAAAAATCACCGCTGTAGGTTAAGGAGTAAATGATACTGTGATCAAAATTTTTACCGTACACCGGTCTAAAAACCGGTAGGAAAAGATCAAGATATTCGTTCTGTTTTTTAACCTGTTCCTGTGCATTGGTTTTTGTTGCTTCCGGCTCTGCCGGATCCGCATTCTCAGTGTTACTGTCCTTGTGTTCAAATGGATTTGCAATACCCGTATCGGCGGGAGTATTTTGGTTCTTCATGTGCTCTTTACGGGTGAACAGTGTATTCGACAGCAAAGTGCCGGCAATGGAAACTTTTCCCTCAGGTTTAAAGAGGCGGGGATAAAAAAATTCCCGGTGCGGTGCCCTGTCGCGTTCAAAAGGGTCTATCTTCAGTGTATTTTTCGAGGCAAAATCAACAAGAATAGAAAGGGTGTCAATATTGAAGGTACTTATCCACGGACTGAGTATCTTAAATGATGGACGGAGGGAACCGTTCACTTTCCATGCATACGAACTTTCCTTACCGATGTCGGCACCTTTCGCCAATTTATCTCTATTCAGCAAATAGCTGAACCAGTTCATATCTTCCGAACGGTCGAAAAAATCTTGTTTAAAAAAAGGGTCGGAGATGAGGGGCATAGTGACTGAAAAATTCATCGGTGATTGTGAAAGAGTGAAATTAAAATGGGTTCTATAGCGGAACGGGACTGAAAAACCGTAGATGGTGCCCTTATTATAATGACGCTTACCTTGGCTGTCGTATGCGCTATACAGTAATGTACCCTGCCCCGGCGACGGAGGATAGAGCGTGCGCGACATACCCAGATAGAGGGAAAAATCAACTTGTTTTACCGGTGAATTCTTCGGCACAAACTTTCCGTCTATACCAACCAGCCCGCCGAGCAGTGCATACCAGTCGGCAATTAGCTTGACGTATGCAGGGTCAATATTTGTTTCATCTTCGTCAAGGTTTTTAAGAAATAAACCGATACGCTCTTGCTTTTTTAGCTTGTCGCTTTTCATAAAGTTGGAGAATGATCCGGATTTTTTAGAATCCTGATCTAAGGGTTTGCGCCCGATGAGATAGGTTGTTGTTTGAATAAAGGCACCTTGCCGATTACGGAAGCCGAATACCGGATGAAAAATCATTTCATCTGCAGGATGGTAGAAAAACGGTAAATAAAAAAGCGGTACAATGCCGATAGAAAAATATCCGTTGACAAAGGCCAATTCATTGCCGGGAAGCATCCAAATTCTGCTTGCACGGATAGACCACAGCGGATCTTCATCGGGGTCTTTGCTGGTAGTCAATATACCGTTTTTGAATCCTGTCGTACCGCTCGAATCGCGGCCGACAGTATTCGAGCGGACAACAAAAGGATTGTCGCCCTTTTTCCGCGGCGGCTGCTTGAGTGTACCGTCAAGAAAGACACCTTCCATTTCGTCAATATGAAAGGAAAATAAGGCTCCGGCAAATTCTTCTGCATCAGCACTGCCGATTTTGCGGCTATAGCGGACATTACCTTCGGCTTCAATGGTATTTGCCGAACGATTGTAGGTAACTTTATCGGCCTTGATTGCGGTAACCGCGGAACCTTCTTTTACAGAAATAGATACGCCGCCGCTAAATACGATAATTTCATCTTTTTTTTCATCAACAGCCTTTTGTGCATCTTCCGCCGTTACTTCCCGGCTTGTACCGGCAGCGGCCTCTTCCGTTTTGTCTGCCTGTTCCGTATCTGACTGTTTGCTGTGCTGCGCCTTATTTTCTTTTTTAAACAGCGCCATGACACGGACAGAGTGAATGGTTATCGTTTTAGTTTGTTTCTTTTCTTGACTGAAACCTTCTACGCACAGCAGGAGAAAAAAAAGGCAAAAAAGAAGAGCCGCTATTTTTTTCATGGACTTCACATTAAGAACTTTTCCGGTGCTGCCTATCCAGCATTTCTTTTATATAAAAACCGGTGTAGGAATTTTTTACTTCAGCAACTTGCTCGGGAGTGCCTTCGGCAACGATGGTGCCGCCGTTTATACCGCCTTCCGGACCTAAATCAATAATATGGTCAGCCTGTAAAATCACATCAAGGTTATGTTCGATCATCAGGGCGGTATTGCCCTGATCCACAAGCCGCTGAATAACTTCCATGAGCTGCTTGACATCCGCAAAATGCAGTCCCGTTGTCGGTTCATCTAAAATATACAAGGTTCTACCTGTGGAACGCTTGGAAAGCTCATGCGCCAATTTTACCCGCTGTGCCTCACCGCCTGACAAGGTAAGCGCCGACTGCCCTAAACGGATATACCCCAACCCGACGGAAAGCAGGGTCTGCATTTTGCGGGCTACCTGCGGCACCGGTGCAAAAAACTCGGCGGCTTCTTCGATGGTCATTTCAAGTACATCCGCAATGTTTTTGCCCTTGTACCGCACATCGAGGGTTTCCTTGTTGAACCGTTTGCCGCGGCAGACATCACAGGCAATGTACACATCTGGTAAAAAATTCATTTCGATGGTGATGGTGCCGTCCCCTTGGCAGTGTTCGCAGCGGCCTCCCCGCACATTGAACGAAAAACGCCCGGCCTTGTAGCCCCGTGCCTTGGATTCAGGTAAGTTGGCAAAGAGTTCCCGGATGGGGGTAAATACTTCTACATACGTGGCAGGATTGGAGCGGGGCGTTCTGCCGATGGGGCTTTGATCGATATTGATAACCTTGTCGATATACTCAAGGCCTTCCAGTTCTTTGTATGCTCCTTCCGGAAGACCGCTGCGCATCAAGGCGTTTGACACGGCAGGATACAGCACATCCGAAAGCAGGGTGGATTTTCCCGAACCGGACACTCCAGTGATGCAGGTGAAAGTACCGAGCGGAATAGAAACCGATACGTTTTTTAAGTTATGTTCGGTTACTCCTTGTAAGCTCAAAAAATTACCGTTTCCTTTACGCCGCTCCTGCGGGATGTCCATACACAGAGTACCTGCAAGGTACTGTCCGGTAAGACTTTCCTTTACCTGCATCACCTCTTCCGGCGTGCCTGCCGCCACGACAGCTCCGCCGTGTACACCGGCTCCCGGACCGAGGTCTACAATGTAGTCTGCCACCCGCAGGGTTTGCTCGTCATGCTCCACAACGATCAGCGTATTACCGAGGTTGCGCAGGTACAGCAGCGTGTCGATGAGCCGCTGATTATCCCGCTGGTGCAGCCCGATAGACGGTTCGTCCAAAATATACAGCACCCCAATCAGGCTTGAGCCGATCTGTGTAGCAAGCCGGATACGCTGGGATTCCCCGCCTGACAAGGTGGCAGCCTTACGTTCAAGAGTTACATAGTCAAGCCCGACGTTTTTCATAAACCGGAGCCGTGATGTAATCTCTTTTAATATCTGCTGTCCGATGGTTTTTTCCGTTTCGGTCAGCTTGAGCCGTTCAAAAAAGTCAAGCGAATCCCCGACAGACAGGCTGCTTAACTCGTGGATATTCTTCTTACCGACGGTAACCGCCAATGCTTCCGGCTTGAGCCGCTTCCCCCCGCAATGTTCACAGGTATTCACCGCCATATACCGCTCAAAAGCCTCCCGCTGCGCAGCGGAATAGGTTTCGTTATAGCGCCGCTGCATATCGGAGTAAATACCGAGCCATGGCTTCCGGTACTTTGATTTTCCTGTCCCGTCCTGCCGTTCATAAACAAACTCAATCGGCTCGATTCCTGAACCTTCCATAATGATTTTCAGCGCCTTTTTTGAAAGCTCCTTAACCGGCGTGTCGAGGGAAAAGTTAAAACGGCGGGCAAGGGCTTCAAAACGGGCACGGTTCCATGCGGAATCGGGATTATAGGGCAAAAAAGCACCCTCGTTAAACGAGAGAGCGGTATCGGGTACCATCAGTTTAAAATCAAAATGCTGCTTATGTCCCAGTCCGGTGCATTCGGGACATGCCCCGTAGGGGTTATTGAAAGAAAACAGGCGCGGCTGCAATTCCGGCATGGAAATACCGCAGTCGGGACAGGCGTTTTTTTGAGAAAAAAATACCTCCGTTACCGGATCGTCGGCTGTTTTTTGTTTTAAGACCATGAGGGTACCGCCTGAACTTTCCAAGGCGGTTTCTACTGATTCCGACAAACGTTTCCGCACTTCGGCGGAAAGCTGAATGCGGTCAACCACAATTTCAATGGTGTGCTTTTTTTGCTTGTCGAGCTTTACCCCGTCTTCAAGATTGACCATCAGTCCGTCAATACGCGCCCGCAGAAAGCCTGCTTTTTGTGCGTCTTCAATAATTTTCTGATGTTCCCCTTTTTTACCCTTAATAATCGGCGCAAGGATTTGGATGCGGGATCGTTCCTCCCATCCCATGATGGTGTCGATGATCTGATCAACGGTTTGCTCTTGAATTTCCTTACCGCATTGGGGACAGTGGGCGTGCCCGATCCGTGCAAAAAGCAGGCGGTAGTAGTCGTAGATTTCGGTTACCGTCCCCACGGTTGAGCGCGGGTTGCGGTGAGTGGTTTTCTGCTCGATAGAAATAGCCGGAGAGAGTCCTTCGATATAATCAACATCAGGTTTATCCATACGGTCTAGAAACTGACGCGCATACGCCGAAAGGGATTCCACATAGCGGCGCTGCCCTTCGGCAAAGATGGTGTCAAAGGCGAGGGAACTTTTCCCCGAACCTGAAAGACCGGAAATAACTACCAGCTTGTCGCGCGGCAGTTCTACATCAATATTTTTCAAATTATGTTCACGTGCGCCTTTTACAATAAGTGTGTTTAAGGCTGCACCGGTTTGCGTTTCATTCATTTTTTGCATACGGAACAGGATTATAGGCGGTTCGGACAAGTTTTTCAAGAATGCCTGTTTTTACCGGAACACGGCATTGATTGACAGAAACCGGCTTCGTTTGTATATTAACCCGTATGAACAACACTTATGATAACATTTCATTGCAGCAGGCAAATGAAAACATTACGCAGCGGTTTATTACTGCTGTATACGGATGGATGGTCGGAGCCTTGGCTCTCAGCGGTATTGCAGCCTTTGCAGTAACCCAAAGCTATACGCTGCTTTCCCTAATTTTCGGCAACCGGTTTGTGTTTTTCGCGCTGATTATTGCGGAATTCGCCCTTGTCATTTTTTTGACGGCCGGTATACGGAATATGAGCTTCACGGCTGCGGCGCTTTCTTTTACGGTGTATTCAATCGTAAACGGATTAACCCTGTCTTCAATCTTCTTTTTGTACACGGCCGGTTCCATTGCCCGTATCTTTGTTATAACGGCGCTCATGTTCGGTGCGATGAGTATTTACGGCGCAACCACCAAGAGTAATCTGAATTCTGCCGGAAAGTATTTGATGATGGGGCTTATCGGTATCATTATAGCATCCTTAGTCAATTTTTTCCTTAGATCTTCTTCGTTTGAGTGGCTTATTTCTTTTGTTACGGTCGGTGTGTTTACCGGCTTGACCGCGTATGACAGCCAGAAAATTATGCAGCTGTCCCGCTATGCACAGGATAATGATACCTATAGAAAGGCGGCTATCATCGGCGCCTTAGAATTATATCTTGATTTTATCAATATCTTCTTAGCACTGCTCCGCTTGTTCGGTAAAAAAAGATAGGCTGATACGGGCTGTTCCGGAGAGTATTCTGTGGGACAGCCTTCTTGTTCCCTGTCTTCCGGTTACCGCCTATCCCCGATCTGACTGACGGCCTCCCCGAATCGGCTGAATCGTTCGTGCAAGGCTGCTGCAATACTCAACAGCCGCTCGCGAGTGTTTTGAGCCGGGTCTTCTAAGACGGTTTCTAACAGGTCATTTAAAATAAGCCCCAGCATCCTTCCTGCCGGAATACCGGCTTCCATTAAATCTTTTCCGTTCACGGCAAGGTCTTTGAGGCTGTATGCCCCCGCTGCCTGCAAAATCGAATGAATTCTTCCTGCAAACTCGGCAAGGAAGGCCGGTTCAAGCGGCGATCCGGCAAGCCCGAAGGTATCTGCATGGCGTAAGGCAAAAAGATCGTCAATATGCTCCTTTCCTACCCGCACAATAAAGCGGCGGATTGCAGCGTCAGTCCATCCCGGTTCATAGTGGAACATATGCTGTGCAACCAGATGTGCCGTTTTCTCTATTTCGCTATTTGCATATTTAAGCCGTTTCATAATACGCCGGATCAGTTTTTCGGATACCGCTTCATGACGGTAAAAGGTATAAGTACCGTCCTCAGCCTGTTTCCGCACCGCGGGCTTACCGATGTCATGAAAGAGACCTGCGAGCCGGATATGGAGGTGTTCAGCACCTGCGGGGCAGGCATTGCAGACTAAAAAGGAGTGATCAAGCACATCAAAGCGGTGATAGCCCTTTTGCTCCACACCGCGGCATTCTGCAAGCTCAGGCAGAAAGAGCTGTAAGATACCGCTGCTTTCCATCAGCCGTAAGCCGGTGAGCGGGGAAGGGCAGACGAGCATTTTGTTCAGCTCATCGCGGAAGCGCTCGATTGAAATTTTTGCGGTGACGTGCAAAGCCTGCGGAATGGCTGCCAGCGTTGCCTCATCAACGGTAAAGCCGAGTTGGGCGGCAAACCGGACGGCACGTACGGGACGTAATCCGTCTTCCAGAAAGCGGTCAAGCGGATTGCCGACTGTCCGGATACGGCCGGCATGGATATCTGCTCTTCCGTTAAACGGGTCGGTGATGAAACCGTCCGGCAGGGAAACGGCAACGGCATTCATGGTAAAATCGCGGCGTGAAAGATCTGCTTCAATGCTTGCGGTATAGGCAATAGTTTCCGGATGCCGCCCGTCCGCATAATCCGATTCTGTCCGGAAAGTCGTGCATTCAATATGCCGCTGCTTATAAATGATGGTAACGGTTCCGTGGCTGATGCCGGTTGGGATAGTACGGCGGAACAGCCGCATGACATCGGCAGGCTGTGCATCGGTTGCAATATCCCAGTCGCTTGCATCTTTTTTTAACAGGGAATCGCGCACTGCGCCGCCTACCAGATACACTGAAAAACCGGCATCACGGAAATACCCGCTGATTTCTTTTAAAAGGGGCGGAACGGACAGTCGCTGCAGCATACCGTGTTTTAAATAAAGAACCGTAGGTCTTTGGTTCGGGTCATTTGAAAGCGGTATGCAACAATATAGGTTCCCGTAATTGCAGTAAGCGCATTTAATGCCGCCGCAACCGCTCCGATAAAAAATGCTGCCGGCCGCAGAATAAGATAGCCCGATTCAAAGCCCCGCCCGTACAGCAGACAAAGAGAAGCGAGCGCCGTATATGTCCCGCCGGCGGGAAAACGTCCTAAAAAGAATGAAAAGAGAGAAGCGGTTCCCATAAGCCACAGCATATCCTTAAAACTTATCCCGAGGCTTGAGTAGGATTTCAGAATAACAATAAAGCTGACCGTGATGACCAGCGCCGACCCTGCCCTGCCGAAGATGGAAAAAATCGGTAATACTACGGAAGAAATCCGCCTGCGGATGCCGAGGCTTTCGTTGGAATGGCGCAGCAGTACCGGTAGTGCAACATGGGCATCCTGAGAAAAAAAGGCTGCCAATATCGGTGCGAATCCCGCATACAAGACACGGTACGGGTTGATCTCACGGCAAAAAATTTTAAGGATAAGGGGATAGATAACAAATGCAATGAGGAATAAGTCTATAACCAGCAACAGCACAAAGTGAGCAAAGACAGCGGTGAGGAGCATTGCACGGAATTGGATGAGCCAATATGCCGAAAGTGCCACCATACCGAATATCAGCATATCGACAAAAAATACCATCACGGCATAGGAAACCCGCGCGAGGGAATCAAATAAGGTAAGTGTAGGTTTTGCAATATTTCTATCGACTGCACAGCCTGCCCCGGCAAACCCGCCGAAAATACAGAGCGGTAAGATGTAGGTACCGTTGAGCAGGGCTTCAAAGGCACTGTTCGGCAGGAGCTGCAGTAGAGATTCGGCAATACCGAGTACCTGTGTGTCGGACGAACCTTCTACAAAGATGGGGATACGTGCCGGAGTGCGGATAAGCACAGACAGTAAGCCGATACCGGAAAGTAAAAGGGCGGCAGCGCACATTAAAAGCGTCGTAATGACCGCTATTTTCAATAAACTTTTACTTTCGCGCAGTTCAAATATACTGACGGTAAAGCCGAAAAAAACCGCCGGATAGAGCGAGTAGCGTCCGAACTGTACGGAAGCCTCTGCTAAGAACTCAACTGTTTGCGTAAAAAAAGTATTGTCCGTACCTGCAGCCAGTGCAAAGACGGCGCCTACGGCGGTTCCGATAAGATACTTTAGCCAAATCTTCATAACTGGTGAGTGTAGCTCAAAGACCTATAGTACGTCAATCGAATTATTTTTGAGGCGGTAAACTGCGCGCAAGGCGGATGCCTATGTAATTGGCGCGGCGGTACGGATAATACCAGTTCATGCGCGATACTGCACAGTCGTAGGCGGCTTCATAGAAACTGCCTCCTCTGGTAATCCGTGCCGGCTCCTGTACTGAAGGGCGGCTGCTGCCGTGCGGGTCTTCTTCTATTGTGCCGTTTATCTGCAAGGCCGCTGCCCAGTCGAAGCACCATTCCTGAATGTTGCCCGACATATCATATAACCCTAGCCGATTCGGTTTTTTTGTGCCGACTGTATGGGTTTTATTCCCGCTGTTACCGCCTCCCGTACCTTCTTTAGTGCCGTTGCCGTACCAGCCGTAGAGGTCAAGATTTGCATCGGTTATTGTATTTTTATAAAATTGTGCCGGATCAAGCTGTGCACATTGAGTACCCGCAAAGGCATCCTTCCACGATTTGTGGGTTACATCGCCGCCGCGTGCTGCAAATTCCCATTCGGCTTGGGTCGGAAGACGGAAGCCTCTGCCGGACGTGTTGAATGTAACGTTGTCCCATTTTTTTCTTAGTTCGGACGGGCTTGTTGCAGTAGGAATTTCGTCGTACTGAATGCCTTCCCAATCGATGTTCATACCGTTAATCGTATAATACGGTTCAAGCCCCATTTTTAAACTTAACTTATTACAAAAAACAACCGCGTCATACCAGCTTACCGTGTCTACCGGCCGCCGACCGCCGGTTTTAAAGGTGCTCGGATTATGCCTCATAACCGCCTCGTACAACTCCTGCGTTACTTCATGCTGCGCAAGTTCAAACGGACTGAGCGTTACCTTTCTGCCGTTAAGGAATACACCTTTGAAAAGAAACAGCCCCCGTATATACTTGTCTTCGCCGCCGTCGCAATAGGTGTTCCAGCTTGAATCATCGGTTATGGAAATTTCGGCTTTGGTACCCTGCTTAACGATCTCTATAAAAGTCATTTTTTTGACAACGCTGTCGAAATCTATTTTGTTTGCACGTATCTTTTCCGTCATACCATTACACGATACCGCAACACTCGCTGCCAGAATAAGGATTCCCGCGATAAACCGATAACTTTTAGTGTACTTCATATTTCTCTCCGCACGAAACACTTTTTATAGTTTTTATCACATACATAAAGGATTCTGAGGATGATCTGCAAACCGGTTAAATGTATGCCGTCCTCAGGTTTCTAATGATACTAAACGGAATAAAAGCGAGTGTCAATAAGTTAACCGCAAGAAACTTTATAAAACCTCTTGCACAAAATCACAAAAAACTATACTAATTAGCTTATGCTAACAATTTGTTGGTATGTACCAACAAAATAATAAGGAGTTTTTAAATGAAAAACAATCCAACACACGGTGTAAAACTGCTGTTTGCTGCAGCTTGTGCAGGGCTGCTGTTCGCTTTTCTTGCAGGCTGTCAGAACCCTTCCGATTTACAGAAGCAGGGGGGCAAAAACCCACCCGTTGAAATACCTTCCCCCAAAAACGAACTGATTGAATTTGGATTTGCCCAGCTGAAAAAAGGTGCAGCAATCGTTGATGTTAAAGGAACCATAGATAAAACGGCAAAGACGGTTGTTGTAAAAGTACCATACGGTACGGATTTAAAAAAATTATCGGCTGTATTTAAAGTCAGCGAGGGGGCTAGTGTTTCCATAGGGACTACACCGCAACAAAACTACGTAACAGAAAACGATTTTACCAAACCGCTTATTTATACGGTAACGGCAAAAGACGGTACTGTGCAAAGCTATACCATAACCGTTACGCATGATCCCGCATCCTCCGAAAAACAGCTGACTCTATTTGGATTTGCCCAGCTGAAAAAAGGTGCAGCAATCGTTCATGCTAAAGGAACGATAGATCAAACGGCAAAGACGGTTGTTGTAAAAGTACCGCACGGTACGGATATAACAAAATTAAAAGCAGTCTTTAACGCGAGTCTTGGTGCTGCCGTTTCTATAGGGACTGCACCGCAAACAAGCAAGAAAACAGAAAATGATTTTAGCAGCCCGCTCACCTATACGGTAAAAGCAGAAGACGGCACTACGCAGGACTATACCGTAACCGTTACGTATGCCCCCGCATCCTCTGAAAAACAGCTGACAAAATTTATCTTTGGAAAAGTGCAAAGAGGCGATACGATAGTATCCGTTAAAGGAACAATAGATGAAGCAAACAAGACGGTTGCTGTGGAGGTACCGCACGGTACGGATGTAACAAAATTAACAGCGACATTTAAAGCGAGTCTCGGTGCTGCCGTTTCTATAGGGACTGCATCGCAAGAAAGCGGCATAACGGAAAATAATTTTAGCAGCCCGCTCACCTATACGGTAACGGCAGAAGACGGCACTACGCAGGACTATACTGTAACCGTTACGCAGGCACCTGCATCCTCCGAAAAACAGCTTAAGAAGTTTATGTTTGACTATAACGGAAAAAGCGTTAATGGCGGATTGGTGGAGAAGGTAGAAGGAACAATTTCTGAAGATACCAAAACGGTAACTTTGATCATCCCAGCTGATGCGGATGAAAAAAAATTAAAGGCAAGTTTTACTACCAGTCCGGGTGCGACAGTCTTTGTAGGCACTGCAAGACAAGAAAATAGCATAACGGAAAATGATTTTAGCAGCCCGCTCACCTATACGGTAAAAGCAGAAGACGGCAGTACACAAGACTATACTGTAACCGTTCAGAAGCGAGAGAAAGCAAACGGCAAACTATTTACCGCTTTCACGTTTGAAAAAAAGCACAATCCTGCGTTAACGGAAGATGTTAGCGGTTCTATTATGGTCGTAACCGATCGCAAGACAGGAGTGCAGCAAAGAGTTATCTTTATCAAATTTCCAGCCGGGACAAAAGAGGAGGCGATTAAAGCCCTTAAACCGACATTCAGCGTAAGTGATAAAGCAAAAGTATCGCTCAACGGCACAGCATTGACAAGCACCAAAACAGCTGCCGATTTTTATAATCTAACAAAAGGAACTGATATTACGGTAACGGCAGAAAACGGTACTTCTTTTGTATATAATGTAGTTGTGGAAGTTGATTTACCGAAGGCATCAAAAGCCGACGTAGAAAAATACTTCGGGTCATACCGGGGTACAATAGATGAATTAGGAGATGCTATTATTGTTCTTGAAGAAAAAAAGGTTACTCTTTATTCAGAAAGTATGAGTATGGATTACGTCAATGTTGAGTGGGAGAAAAAAGATGACGGCTCCTATACCTGTACTACATATAAAACTGAATATGATAAAGAAACGGGTAGTATTAAACGGAAACTGCCGCACATTAAAAATGCATACGGTAGAGGCGGTTATACTTTTGTAGAAAAAGGCGGTAAAATTATTGTTCTAACGAATATTATGGGTGTTGATACACAAGCGACGAAGGATAAGACGCCTTTTGTATGGACTCCTAACAGCGGGTATGCACCGGTAGGTATGCATCTCTAATACGTTAGACTGTAAAAGTGTTGTTTACCTAAGCAGACGGCGGGAAATATCCTGTCGCCTGCTTTCTCTCATTTACTCAGGGGGTTGCTCATCTGCTGGAACATCCCTTTTTTATAGAGGAATTTACATGAAAAAAAAGATCCTAACCGCAGTAATCTGCCCGCTTATGCTTTTTGCCGTACTGAGCGGATGTACAAATATGAATACGGTGCCCGATAAGGCAAAAGACAATAGTAATGCTAACGGTAGCAATGAAAAGGTGGAAATACCGGAAGATATATCTGTGAATCGTTTATCGGATATCCCTTCAGAACATCGAAAAGAAATTGAAAACCTATATGGCTATTATTGGGCTGATAATGGAACAAAGTTTGAATGTTCGTTTATAGATGCTGACCAACTTATTGCCTATTCAACCTCCATGAGTGCAGGCTATCGAAACATTCGATGGCACAGAGTTTCGGATTCACAATGGATATGTTTTTCGTACACAAGCAGTACCGATGGTCCTACAACGGATGAAGGAAGCAGAGTTGCTTTTCTCTTTATAAAAGACAGCAGCGGGAATATAAAGCATTATAAACAGATCCGAGCAATGAATAAAAATATATCTGGTCCATATTTAAGAGGACAGTCGATTCAAAAACGGGAAGAAAACGGCAAAACTTTTTATGTATACGATAAAGGCGATCCTAATGCTCCCAAAATGAAGGAGCCGAGTTTCAAATGAAAAAAACGATACTAATGCTCTATACGTGTACACTTATACTGTGCAGCATCTTCGGCGGGTGTCAGCTGCCTGATGATACAAAGACCGGACGGTTTGTACCGGGCGATGCCGAAAGTGCCTTGTCCGGCTTGAGCTCTGAACAGCGTGCTGAAATTAAAAACTTATACGGCTGTTATTGGACAGCAGATAAAACGCAATGTGTCGAGATCAGCAGTATTGGATTTTCGAGTTATTCTCCTTTTATGAGCCGCAGCTATACTAAGCTTAAATGGAAACAAGAAAACGGTAACTGGTGCTGTTATTCGTACTCAAAGGCCGAAAACGAGCGGCACACCAAAGCGGAATTTATAAAAAACAATAATGATTCCATAACAGTAACGCTGTATGTTATCCCGATGGGCAACAAGATGTTCGGACCTTTTGCACCGGGTAAACAGGTTGAACAAATTACCGAAGAGGGTAAAACGTTTTATGTATACGATAAGCGCTCACCCAAGATGCAAGCCCCGGTTCCATTTTGATAGCCGTCAGACACGCCATATTTAGAGATAAGGAGAAATAGTATGAAACCAAGTATAACCTGCACGGCGGCACGCATCGCTGTCTTTGCAGCAATCGCGGCAGCACTGTTGACAGGCTGTAAAAATATGAATGAAACGCCGTCATCCGAAGCACAGCTGCTGTCGTTTGCATTTGAAAAACGCTTTAACACGTGGCTTAACAACGATATAGTCGGTGTAATCGATGAAGGTGCAAAGACGGTTACCGTAACAGTACACGAAAACGACTATTTGCAAGCTCCCGACAAAAAATTTAAACCGAGCTTTACGGTAAGTCCGAAGGCGGCGCTGTACAAGGGTACGCGGGAGCAAAAAAGCGGTATAACCGAAGATTTGTTTATTCAGAATAAAAAATACAGGGTTGAAGCCGAAGACGGTTCTTCAACAGAATACATTTTACTCATTAATATAGTATACAAGAACCCGTCCGTTCCCCCTTCGGATGCCGAAACGGTAAAACAATTTTACGGTACCTACCGCGGATTGCTGCATTTTGACAACCATGACTATAAAACATATGTTGTGGTTGATCGGGAGAAAGTAAGCCTGTATTCGGGCCCGATGAGTTCGGTGTATATAAATACCGAATGGGAAAAGGATAGCGAATCGACCTGGGTGTGCCGCACCTATCACCGGGGTAATTTTGAGCGCAAGCGCACGATCGAAATAGCCGAAGAAAGTGTAGTACAAGTAAAAGCCACCGCAACTTTTAAAACCGTTGACGGTAAAGTTACCTGTAAGCTGGTTGTAGATGCAATGAAAGATAAGGATGAGAATATTGCATGTTCCAAGAAAGATTTGGAAAAAAGTGCTGCCGCTTACATTTTTAACCCCGCTGACGGCGAAGGGTTTTCGGCTCCCGAATGGCAGTAAAAATTGAAGGGTGCAGGGGGTAAACCTCAGGCGAAGTAGTTCCGTCAGCGGTTTCTTGCCAAAACGTGCTGCTGCATGGAACCGCCGCCGTCCGCGGCAAGCCCAAAAATTGACTTCCATGTCAATTTTTGGACGACGAGTTTCGGACGATCCTGACATGGATGTCAGCTGTATCAAGCAGAAACGATGTTTTGCAAAAGTTCCTTTTGCAAAACTCGCACGTCAATTTACAACACGGACGTT
>JARGFA010000020.1:0-20871 GCA_038397965.1 Treponema sp. | reverse complement strand
TAAATATTCTTGCAATAACGCTGTCTCTCTTTCGTTTATAGCTTCGGCTTGCACAGTGTTTGCATCAGCATCGATTGTTATTGCTTCGTCTTGACTGAGTTTCGATCCCTCTTTAAGCTGATCAGAAACTTCAGGCTTCCCCGCATCATGTTTGTCAAGCATATCGGTCTTTGCCGGTTTCCCTTTACAATTACAGGCTAATGCAATAATTAACACGGTGAGTAATATTTGTTTTATAAGTTTCTCCTCTATTTATTCGTGCGGAGGGTTTAATACCCCGACGCTCTGCGTCGTAACAAAGGGTATTAAAGCCGACTGCAACCACCTTATGAGAACAACATACCCCGATGCTCTGCGTCGGGGTTGTTGATTTTTCTGTAGTTCCGCTATTACGGAATAGGGAGCGGAGGACTGAAAAAGGCGGCTGTGTGCTCTGTATTTTCCGCACAGCACTGAATATAGCGTGCATCATCAGTACCCTCGTGATACGCAGAGCCGCTGTACTGCCCGGAGCCGTCCTTCTGTATCTGCCGCGTGGTCAGCGGCTGCAAATCAGCGCTCAGAAAAATAAGCGAAAAATCGGAAAAGAGGTTTTCATCAATGCGTGTAATCTTCCATTGTCCGTTGTCCAGCTGAAATGTAAACGGTTCTCCCGTGATACGCGGCGGTTCCTCAAGTGTAAAAACGGTTTCCGTTTTCTGTCCGCTGAGATCTTCCGCACAGACGGTATATGATCCCGGCGGAAAAACACGGCGGGGGTATCTGAATTTATTTGAGCCTATCCATTGTGTTTTTTGCGAAAAGCCCGATTCTTGTAAAAAAACGGAGTTTTCACGCTGTACAATCCATTCAAGTCCAGTCGCATCTTCACGGAGAACCAGTTGTTTATAATCATTTCTGCCGTCAGCATCCTCCAGCAGTACAAACAGGGAGAGACGTTCCGAAACGGTTCCTTGGGGGGAAGTAGTGTATATCCGCTGTTTTTTTACAACCATAACCGCTGGCGGATTAAACGAACAGGAAACCGTAATCAGCAGTATACCGAAAAGGAAACAAAGGACTTTCAGCTTCATATTCTTAAAACATAAACGCTAAGTTAATCACTGTCAAATCTTCTCCCAATCTGCTCGCGCTTGATTCAAAGTGTACATTTACTTTTTCACATTCACCGATGAGGTAGGAAATATAGTACATTCCTAAGCTGCATACATCAGTACCTTCCGGCAGGGCACGGTAAAAGTCAATGAGTGAATTTTTATTGACATCGGCTTTTTTCATATCATTTAAATTTGCTTTAACCGCTTCGGATGATTCGCCTCTATTGTAAACCGATATTTGCATTTTGCCTTGTGTACCGATAGAAGCGGTGCTGCCGCCGCCGATTTTCCATGACACAAAGACTTTTTCATCTTTTTTGTGCAGTTCGGTTAGCAACAGCTGCCGTATTTTTGCATCAAAGAGCGCTTCCTGCGGATCTTCCAAATTAGGAAACAGCCGTTTCGCTTCTTTACGCATATTGATATTTTCAGCGCTTAGAATGAGTTCCATAAGCATGAGGGAAATATATTCTGCAATACGGGTTTTATCCATATATTCAGTCAAACTGGTGCGGATTGTGCGTATAATTAAATCAAAGTCGGATGCATTTTTAAATTTTGTAATAATGAACCAGGTGAAGGGACGCAAGTTATTCAAAAATTTTTCGCTTAAAAAAAGCTGCATATTTTTTTCCGCCGGTTTCAGGGATTCATTTTTATTAATAAAAGTATACAGGGGGGTCAAAATTTCCTGTTTTGTCTCGTAAATCAGCTGCTCATTTTTTTTCAACACCGTTGCTAAAAACTGTTCGTTTATATGGGTTTTTTCATCAATGATGCTGGCAGGGTTTAGTCTATTCCATTTTTTTATTACCGGTGAACTGAGAATCTGTTTAAAAATGAACATATCATATTGCCGGTACAAAAGAGAAAAAACAATAAGTTTTGATAGATCCATGATCTCCTGACGGGAGGATACTAATTCTGACTGGGAAATTTCAATTTTAGAAATATAATTCGCCAGTATCAGCCGTTGAATATTTTCAGGTACAAATGAATCCAACGAAATTCCGTACTCTTCAACATTTCCGGCAAGGGTAAAACGCAGGAGTTTTTTATTCTGTTTAATAAAGAAGGTAGAACCTTCCTGCGTAAGAACCAACTTAATGGGAAGATTTAATACCCGTTTTTTTTCCACTGATGCCATAGTCCGTATCCTCTCATCCTTAATAATAGCACAAAGCTATAACGAAGTCAGCAGTTTTTTTATTTCACCGGCATGACGGTAATTAGGTTTAAGTGTTAATAATTTTGCAAATATATCTTTTGCCGCTGCCGTATTATTCATACTAATGTAGACTTTCCCCAGTTCATAATAACTATCCCATGCCTGCTGATTAATTTCCAGGACAGCTTTATAGGTATCCCGTGCATTTTCTTTTAATCCGGCAGAAAGATAGGCTGCTGCCAGGTTCTGACGGGCTTCTACGTCCTTGGGCATAATTTTTATTGCCTTGGCATAATAGTCAATTGACTTACCGTATTCATGCTTTAAGCCGTAGAGCTTTCCGAGGTTTGTGTTTACTTCAAAGTTAGCCGGCTCTGCCGCGTATGCGGCCTGTAGGTGTGCTTCTGCGCCGTCAAGTTTGCCATTTTCAAGATACATCCTTCCTAAATTAATTCTCGGCTTACTATATTTCCCATCTGCAGCGATGGCTTGCTTATAATAATCTTCTGCTTCCTGAGCTCGTTTGTTCTTTTCAAGCGCAAGTGCGTATGTATACAAAAAACGGCTATCGCGGCCTCCGCCGGCAAGCGATTTTTCTGCATTCTGGACAGCCTCCGCAGTATTGCCGGCCTCCAGCTGCACCGATGCAAGATTATAGTAGGTAACGGGATCGGTATCGCCGAGAATGAGCGCTTCTTTAAAATACCGTTCGGCCTGCTTCGAATCTTTCATTTTTGCATACACTTGAGCCATCTCCTTAATTGCTGAAGTCTGAGACGGTTCAAGGGATAATGCTTTTTGATAGTTTTTAACCGCTTCCGTATAGTTCTTCTTTTTATCCTGTATGCGTGCTATTTCAATCCATGCTCTCACATAGTCAGGCCTTAAAGCGGCAGCCTGCGAGAAAGCTTTTAACGCAGGATCAGGAGCATTCATGATCTTATGCGTAATTCCGAGATTAAAAAAAGCTGCCTCGTACCGGGGATTGGCGGCTGCGGACTGTTCAAAGCTGGTACGTGCTTTCGGATATTTTTTCTGCTCAAAATATTTCCGGCCTAATTCATAGTTGTATAAATAGTTTTTAGGATCAAGCCGCTGTGCCGCTTCAAACTGCTGAATCGCCAGCGGTGTATTTTTTTGTTCATCCGCTATCCGGCCGTACACAAAATGAGACTCCGCAGTATTCTGTGCAGCCAGGGATTTTTTTGCATACCCGGTTCCCTGGTTTAGGGCCTGTGTTTTTTGAGCAGCTGTGTTTTGGGCAAGTGTGAGCATAGACTCGGCCATTTCGCGGTACTGTTTTCCTACAAAGGGAGCATCCGAGGAAGGCATAAGTGTTTCGGCCTTTTGAAAGGAGCTGTGTGCACTACTATAATTACCCGCTGCTGCCGCTTTTTTTCCCTGTGCAACTAAGGATTCAACTTCAAGTTTATTTTTTTGGTTATCGGCAGGAAGCACTGCCCCGGCGACGGAGACATTCTGTATCCGTTTTTCTTGAGGCTGTACGGCTGCCGTCTGCGGCTGCTTGGGCGTTACCCCCGTTTCTTTGCGGGCAGCGGCGATTTTTGCTTTCAGGGCTTGGGCTGCCGGTGTATCCTGGGCTGCGAGTGATTTATTGATATAGTCTTCCGCCTTTTGACGCGCGGACCGCGCCGCCTGCTGATTAGGCAGGTTTTCCGATAACGTAAACATGGTATCAGCCATAGTCAGGTACGAATCGGCCGCAAAGGTATTGTCTTTGGGCATAATCCGTCCTGCCCGGTCAAAGGAACCGGCTGCATTATTCAGCTGCTTTCGCCGGGCTGCATTTTTCCCTTGTGCGATCAATGCTTCTACTTGTTTCCGCTCCCGTTCGTATTTCTTGTCTGCTTCTGCTTTCTTGTCAGCCTCTGCAGGATTTTTCCGGCCGGCTGCTGCAGTTTGTGCCTGTGCTTGCTGCTGTTTTTTACGCTCTAATGCCTGCTGTTCTTTTTTGGCTTCTTCGGCTTTGCGTTGTGCGGCCGCTTCCTGCTGTTTTTTTTGTTCTAATGCCTGTTGTTGCTTTTTTGCTTCCTCAGCTTTGCGTTTTGCCAATAAGTCCTGCTGTTTTTTTACTTCCTCAGCCCTGCGTTTTGCCAATAAGTCCTGCTGCCGCTTTTGTTCCGCAGCCTGCTCCTGCTTCCGCTGATCTTCAGCCTTCTTTTGTGCCAGGCGTTCTTCTTCCGCTTTTTTCTGCGCCTCCGTGATTTTGCTGTATAAGTTCCGGGCAGCAGGGCTATTGTGAGCGGTCAACGACTGCTTAATATACCCTTCGGCCTTATCCCGGGCAGTTTGTATATCATGCCCATTCACCAAAAAGTGAGAAAGCTTAAACATTTGATCGGCCATCTCAAAATAGGAATCGGCAGTAAACTTTTTGTCATCCGGCATGAGAGCGGCTGCCTTGTCGAAAGAATCTGCTGCATTCCCAAGCTGCCGTTTTGTTACGGCATTTTTCCCCTGGCCGATCAGCTCAACTACCTGCCGGCGTTTTTCTTCATTTTTTTTACCGGTTTCATTCCGTTCAGCGGCTTGCCGCTGCGCAAGTATATCTTGCTGTTTTTTAGCATTTGCAGCATTTTTTTGCGCTTCCAAAATCTGTGCATATAAGGTACGTGCATCAGGGCTATTGCGTGCAGCAAGCGATTTTTTAATATACGATTCGGATTCATCAAGAGACTGTTGGGCAGTCCGGCTATCGTGAGCGGATTTTGCCAATAAAAATAACGAATCGGCAGCTTCAAAATAGGAAGATGCCTCAAAATCTTTATCCGCAGGCATAATTTCGCCGGCATTTTCAAATGCGGAAAGAGCGTTAGACAGCTGATGTTTCCGGGCAGCGCTTTTCCCCTGCACAATGAAATCCTGCACTTGTTTCCGCAGTGCTTCATCGCCGCGGTTTACCGCCTGTTCTACCGCCGATACCTGCACGGTACGTGCGGAATCCGGAAAGCGGTCTGATCCGCGATCGTTGAATAAGGAATCGGTATCTACCGCATCAGGAGCTTTTTGCGGAAAGCTGTCTTGCCCGTCATATCCCGGACTGTGTATTTTTGCAAGCCCCTCATTTGCCGCTTGTGCTGCAAACAGCCGTTCCTTTTGGTCGGCGGTTAAATCGTCTCCGTAATCACCAGGGCTGCCGCCAGCGGCATTTCCGAGAATATCGGCCGATCTTCCGGAAGGTGCTGTACTGCTGGTCTGCATACTGCCGGTGCGGCCTGCGGCCGGCTGATTTTTTCCTACAAGAAAATGATAGCCGCCAAATCCAGCCAGGCACAAAATAATTCCCGCTGCAGTTCCGATCAAATATTTATGCAAATCATTCAAGGCTGTAATCCTCCGAATAGTCTATTGTTTCATCCGATCCTGCTGAAAGCGATGAGGCATTACCGACTTTTTGCAGATTTGCATCTATTTCTTCCTGCAATTTACGGTACCGTTCTTCAGCTGCGCGCCGTTCGGCTTCTTCCGCTATTTTTTGCGCTTCCTCCTGCATACGGCTTCTTTCCGCTTCGCGCTGCTCCGCTTCCAAAAGAGATACCATACGCTGAATTGCCTGTTTTTGGGAAGTACCGGGTTCAAGATTCAGGTATAATGTATAATCCTGTAAGGCCTGCGCATAATTTTCCAGCTTTGTATAGGTGTTGGCGCGGTTTAACACCGCAGGCGCGTAGAGCTTCCGTGCCGTGAGCGCCGTATTATACGCTTCTTCCGCGTCGTGTAACCGGTCTTGAATAAAATAAATATTGCCTAAATTGTACGCATATAAATGGAGATGAGCAGGATCGCTCTTTTTACCGTCCAAGAACTGCTGCTCCGCTTCGGCATATTTACCGAGCTGAATATAGCATACACCAAGATATAAATTAATTTTGGGGTCTTTCTGCCCTTCCGCCGCAGCCTTATAAAAAAAAGGAAGTGCCTTTTCGGGACGGTTATGCAGTAATAATTTTTTTCCTTCGGCCAAGGCATCCTGAGCTGCGGGAGCCTGTACGGCACACAAAAAAAACACCACAGCCGATACACGGCAGAATATACCGGATAAAAACTGCCGTACCGGTACAACGGTAAAGGGCGGATAAGAAGCTGATTGATGTTCCGTACGCAATTTTGATATTTTTAGATAATAAAAACGCTTCATTGACATTACCTCTCAAAAATTATACCATAAATTTATGTCTTTGTATCTCATTAGTTTCATAGGTGTGCTTGCTTGTTTTATAGTCTTGCTTGCCTTTTTATTAATAAAATCCATTGTTTCACCGAAAAAAACAGCTTCGATAGAAAAATACCTACGGGCAGGCAAATACGCTGCGGCAATTAAGCGGGCAAAGGCTATTATAGCAAAAAATCCCCGTGATGCAAAAGCCCATTATCTGCTCGGGAAGGCTTATTTAGCAGATGGACGTGCCGAATTGGCACTAATGGAGTTTAAGAGCATCAGTAAAACCGCGTTTGAAACAAAAAAAGAAGAGCAAGAATTCCGCAGCATGATTGCTCAGCTTTATGAGCGATTCCAGCAGCATGAAGAAGCCCTTGCCGAATATGCACTGCTGATTAAACTTGATCCCCAAAACGGTGACTATCATTATGCTCTCGCACAGCTGTTTGAGCAAATCAATAAAACGGAACAGGCGATTGCACACTACCGTCAAACAATCGCTCTCAACCCCCGTCATGCAGCGGCTCATGCAGCGCTCGGTTTACTGCTGTTCCGCAATAAGATGATGACCGAAGCAAAACAGGAAATCACTACGGCTCTTTCTTTAGAGCCGGATAATACCACAGCCCTTTACTACCAAGGCCGTCTGCTCCGTGAAACAAAAGAGTATGCAAAGGCGCTTACTGCATTTGAAAAAGCTGCCCGGAATGCAGATTTACGGCAAAAGTGCTTTATGGAGCGCGGTTTATGTTATATGGATGCAAATAGTCTGGAAAAAGCGGCCTTTGAATTTGACCGTGCCCTAAAACTGACGGTAAAAAACTCGCACCCCGATACGCTCCGTCTCCGCTATGCCTCCGCCTCTTGTTATGAAAAAATGCGCGATCTTGACCGGGCTATTGAGCAATGGGAGGCAATCCACGCTGTAAGTCCTAATTTTAAGGATGTTATGGAAAAGCTTGGTCAATACCGGGATCTCCGTTCCAATGATTATATGAAAGAATATCTAACAGTCAGTTCCGAAGCCTTCTTAAAGCTGTGCAAAACCATTACAGAACAGGCTTTCAGCCTTTGTGTGCAATCACAAAAGGAAATCAAACAAGGCTGTGCCGTGATCGCAATGGAGGGTAATACAGAAAAATGGAGGAATATCAGAAAGCAGCCCCGGCTCTTTATCTATTCCCGTGAGAGTGAAATTATCAGTGATAATTTTCTGCGGTCTTTACATGAACAAATGAAGTCGCAAAATATTCAGCGCGCCTTTGTCATCACTTCAAGCGGTTTTTCGCGGGCAGCGCTGACCTTTGCGGAAAACAGACCCATTGAATTAATAGATAAGGATAAGCTTGAATCTGCTTTACGTAAATTAAAGGGCGCATAATGAAGATTCTTTGTATTTCCGATCAGATAGACCCCCGTATTTACAGTGTTAATATTAAAGAACGGTATCAAGATGTTGACCTTGTAATTTCAGCCGGTGATCTGCCGATGGAGTACTTAGAATTTATTGTTTCGTCGCTCAATAAACCTCTTTTGTTTGTTTTCGGTAATCATAATCTGGAAGCACTTCATTATTATCACAAAAAAGAGGCTGCTGCTGATCTTATAACGATTTCAAAAGAAGCGCACGAAGGTTACGGTTCTACCTATCTCGGCTTTACCACACACCGTGAAGGGCAGCTTCTGTTTGCCGGAGTATCAGGCAGTATCCGCTATAACGGTGATCTTTGCCAATATACCGAGGGACAAATGAGACGCCGGCTGTATGCGCTGCTACCGCGGTTACTCTATAATAAATTGCGCTATGGACGCTATCTTGATATCTTTGTTGCCCATGCTGCACCGTTCGGCATTCATGACCGCCCTGACCCCTGCCATAAAGGTTTTAAATGTTTTTTGTGGTTTATGAAAAAATTTCAGCCGCGTTATTTTTTACATGGGCATATTCATCTCTATGACCTTCAGGCTCCGCGTATAAGCGTATACGAAAAAACGACGGTTATAAACGTATTCAGTAACTATTTACTCGAATTTGAGGATTAACACGGCGATGTCGGGTAATACATTCGGAACCCTGTTTACGGTAACTACCTTCGGCGAAAGCCACGGAGCCGCAATCGGCACGGTCATTGACGGCTGTCCTCCGGGCATCCCGCTTTCAGCCGAAGATTTTGCAGCAGATATGGCTGTGCGGAGGCCTATCGGCCCCTTTGAAACTACCCGCCGGGAAGATGATCTGCCGGAGATATTATCCGGTGTATTTGAAGGAAAGACCTTAGGTACCCCGATTGCGGTGCTTATCCGCAATACCGGGTCACGGCCGCATGACTATGAGGCGCTGCAGCATATCTACCGCCCCGGTCATGCGGATTTTGCCTATGAGGCAAAATACCGCCGCCGCGATTGGCGCGGCGGCGGCCGTGCTTCCGGGCGTGAAACTGCAGCACGGGTCGCGGCAGGAACAGTTGCGAAAAAAATTCTTTCTTTCTGCACTGCCGGGCTGCATACCGGCAGCAGCCCGCAAAGCCCTGCCGCTCCCCTTACTATTGAAGTCCGGGCTATAGAAATTGCAGGTATTGTATGCGCCCCGCTTTCTATTCATTCAGAGCTGCCGGAACCGATCCGAGAAAGGCTCAACAGTCTAAAGCAGGCAGGAGATTCAGCAGGAGCCGTACTCCGCTGTACGGTAAAAAATGTTCCGGCAGGGCTTGGAGAGCCGGTTTTTGATAAACTGGATGCGGAATTGGCAAAGGCGATGCTGTCGATAGGGGCAGTAAAAGCGGTGTCGTTCGGAAGCGGATTTGACTTGGCGCGTATGACGGGCAGTCAAGCAAATGCTATAAACGAAAACCATCATGGCGGTGTAGCCGGAGGAATTTCGGACGGCAGGGATATTATCTTTGATATTGCGGTTAAGCCGGTGCCGTCCATTGCCCTGCCCCAAACGGTCTTAAATGACAAAGGAACAACGCTGTGCTGCTCTATTCCGGGACGGCATGACACCTGTCTCTACCGCCGGATTATGCCTGTGGTAGAAGCTATGACCGCGATTGTATTGGCTGATATGCTGCTCCGCACACGCGGGGGAGATATGGAATAACCGGTGCGGACACCGGATGAAGATAAAAAGGCACCTTTTAAAGTCGGCTCGATCTTAAAAGGTGCCCTAAAAATGGACGATACTGGGTTTGAACCAGTGACTTCTACCGTGTGAAGGTAGCACTCTACCGCTGAGTTAATCGTCCCGATACATCATCAAATGATGGAGCAGAGTATATCATATCTGCTTTTTTTTAGCAAGCGCATCCTTGAGTGATCGGCATCAGCACGGAACGGTTCCGGGGATGCTTCAAAAGCGGCTGATTTTTTCGGCATCCTCGGCTCTGCGACAGAGGCATTACAATCTTAGACTATTAATGCTTGCGGTATCCGCATTTCGGACAAACCTCATCAGTGCCCATAGCAATTCCGCACAGCGGGCAGCGGTCTATCTTATTCTTGGTTACAAATTCTGCAGAACCTGCATTGACGCCGCTGGTAAACGTAATCTTTGCAATATTGAGCTTATCTTTTAACAGATCATACACAATCTTGATCATTCCTTCGATAGTGAGGGTTTCTTTCGTTACAACCAGCCGGCAGTCAGGATATGCTGTTGCCAACTCAGTTTTAAAAGCCGGTCCCTTCATCGTATTTCTGGGGCTGCCGTTTTTTATTCCCTGTTTTTCGTAAACATCAAGAATTGCAGGGAGCAGGGGGTCATCTTCTCTTAGAATTAGCGCATGGTCAAAATTTTGCATAACCTCCCAGGCTGTTTTGTGAATTTCATTACAGGGAAATATCATGTTCACTCCCGGCTCAACACTATCTTCTACCTCAATGGTCAGCACACCTGTGTGGCCGTGCAAATACTGCGCCTCACCCTGAAAGCCGTAAAATCTGTGTGCATACTGTAACTCAAACCGTGTCATGCTTCTCATATTGTGTCTCCTTATCAATGTATATTTACGGGTATTACGCTCCCGTATAAGCCTTTACGTGTGTGCAAGCTATCTACTTAGCTGCCTTTTTGCACTGTGCACAGATACCGCTGAACACAATATCGTGTCCCAGTACCTCAAACTCATCAGCTTGACTGATATACTGTTCCAAGTCGGGAATGTATTGTATATTTAAATCAAGTACACACCCGCATTTGACACATTTCCCATGGTAGTGATCCGTACAAATATGATCGTACCGGTCAACCTCTCCGGGAATTTGTCGCTTTCTTATGAGGCCTTCATCGCACAGCTTTTGTAAATTCCGATATACGGTTCCCTTACTGACAGCCGGATGGTCTTGATGGATTGTTGTGTAAATCTCATCGGCTGTTGCATGGTTTTTCAGCTTGTTTACGGCCTCGTAGACAACGGTTCTTTGCATTGTATTTCTGATCATGATAAGCTCCCTTATTTTTCTCTGCGTATCACGACCATACTATATCTGTGCTCCTTAGTCAATAATTGCTATCTATTAGGATTTATTCCTGATAAGGAATATAGTTTAATTATGTTTTATTGTCAATATGATTTTTAGAAAAAATGGGGATTTAAGTTGCCATGTTCCGGAACGGATTCTACCGGTTTTGTGTTAGCTATACGGAACGATGACGATAAAGGCTCCCGATTCAGCGGTGAGGCGTACCGGTTTGTTTGCCTGTATATACGCTTCGGTGCTGCGGTTGCTCAGGCTGAACCCGCCGTGTTCCCAGTCTACACAGTCCACAGGCCATACCAAACCCTCTGACCGGAGCCGGTACACTCCCTGCTTTGACCGTACCGGAAACACCGAAAGATGTTCACGGCATTGTACAGCGGGAAGTTCCAGCACGGCCGGTATCGCCGGATTGCCGGAGCAAAGATGCAGGATAATCTGTTCACGGCAAAACCACAGATCAGGTGCGGGAAAACGTTCAAACTGTTTTACAATGCCTAACAGGTGATCAATCCTACCGCCATCCCCGCCGCAGAGTAACAGCATATCCGCACCGCGTCTAACCGCCTCCTGTAAAGCAAGTACGGTGTCTGTATCGTCCTTATCTTTTTCATACACCATCTGCCGTACAGACGGATACCGTGCCAAGCGTGAAGTGTCTATGCTGTCCATATCGCCGATAATTACATCGGGAACATAACCGAAAGATTCGGCACAATGCAGACCCGAATCCGCCGCAACTACAAGAGGATTGAAGTCTTGCGGGTACCGTGTACGGATATAATGCTGAAAGAGTTCTTTCGGCGGATGTGCTCCGCCGGTAAAAATCAATGCCTGCCGCATCCTGTTTACACAACCTCGACTGCTGTTTGTGTCCGCAGGTAAAAGATGTAGGCTTTGACCGCCTTAGGAAATTCGGGGCGTTCCGATTCAGAGCCGAAACTGTCCATCCGGTATAGATTTTCAACCGCGGCTTTATAGATGAGCAGCTGCTTGCGGTGGTGGTCAGGGTGCATTTTTTTATCGGTTTTATAATCAATGACGTAGACAGTGTCTTCATATTCAAACAGCAGGTCAATTTGTCCGGTAACGAGCTTACCGCCGTAAAGGGTGAGAAAACCGTATTCCATTTTTTTAAAATCGGCAGCCTCTGCCATTTGTCCGATTGGGGAGGAAAAAAACGATGTGCAAAGTGTATGTACTTCTTTTGTATATTTTGGCGGTACCGCAAAAGGGCGGTCTAAAAAGCGGGCTTCAATGGCTTTATGCACGAGGGTACCGAACTCACCGCTGGAAAGCTCATCTTCCGGAGACGAACCGCTTGCAGACAGGGCAGCACTTTCCGTATCCGCAGGAGTTTCCGTCCCTTCGCCACTCGCCGCCAGCCATTGCCGGTCTTTTTCAAACTGAGTGGCGGGAATCACCCGCGGTTCGGCAAGCGGGAAGTGCTTTACACACGTATTCCGGTAGTGTTCCAGCACACGGGCGGAATCAGACGGGGCTGCCGCTACTTCTGTACGCCGCAGCACTGAAACGGACATGGGCAGTAGTTCTTCAAAATGCAGACAGGGATTATTATCGGGCAGTGCAGGCAGTAAAAGCTGAAAAAAACTTCTATTGTTTTCTGCTTTTTCAGGCTGCACAAGGTTCATTTTTATTGCGTCCAAGCTGCGGGGTTCTTCCGGCATATTTTCCGGTTTGCAAGCTGTTTGTTGCACTCCGCTGAGCACGAGCCGTACCTGTGCCCGTGTCAGTGCCACATACAGCAGGCGCTTCGTTTCCGCAAGCAGCTTTGCATTTGCTTCTGCCCGCAGCTGTTCAAAAAAGATACCGCCGGATAGGGAATCCTGCGGCAGATGAAGTACCGGCCCCAGTTCCTTGTGTAAAAAGACCATTCCGTCCTTTTTTTCGAGGTTTCCCGTATTTCCGCAATCGGGGATACAGACAATCGGGAACTCCAGCCCCTTACTCTTATGTACGGTCATTATCTTAACCGCATCGCCGCCGTGTTCCAGCGGAATTTCCATATCTTCGATCTTCTCTTCGCCGTGAATATAGGCAACCACGCTGTCGATAAAGGCTGAAAGGTTCATTCCGGCGGCGTCCGATTCAACGGCAAGGGCAAAAAGATAGTCGTACAATTCCAAGTAGCGGTGATATGCGGTTTCCGTGAGCAGCACATACCGGTAGCCCTCATCATACCACAGGGCGGTAATCAGTTCGGCATTGCTGCCCGTCTTAACATAGCCCCGCACCCGCTCAAAGAGGGCGCAGGCATTTAAAAAGGGCTGCCGCTCTGCCGGTTCCAGTTCATCGGCGGCTGCGGCATCAAACGGCAAGCCGCCGCGAAGCAGGAGCAGCGTAAAAGAGCGGCCGTTCATCCGGACAAAGGGAGATCGCAGCACCTGCGCATAGACCGAACGGTCATGGGGATAAACGGCAAGGCGCAAAAGTGCGCACAGATCATTTAAGGGCGCATCCTGAAACAATCCCTTCTGCTGAACGGAAACGGAAGGAATCTTAAAGAGGCGGAAAAACCGTTCGTATACCGCTTGACGGGTGGAGGCACGGAGCAGCACGGCAAAGTCTGACCAGCGGCAGGGGCGTACCGTCTGCGTATCTTTATCGTAAACAGGCGTTTGCGCCTCATGGAGCGCCGCTATTTTTTTTGCCAGAGCGTATGCCTCACATTCAACAGGGTGCAGAATACCGGCAGTAGAATCTTCTTTTGTTTCCGCACAGACCTCATCTTCATCATTATCAAGCCCAGTCAGTTCCTCAAAACGTACCTTATCCGCAAAAAGAATATCTACTTGCGGTTCAAGCCCTACTGCCGCATCTCTACTTAAAATCGGAATGAATTCCGCTTCATAATCGGGCACCGTTCCGGCTGCGGGGCGGTGTTTTTCAGAATAAAACACCTGCATAAACACCTCATTAAAAAATTCCAGCAGTGCAGGTTCCGTCCGGTAATTGGTTTGAAGGTTGATTGAGCAGCCGGATTCTTGGGAAGAAGCACCGGAATCTTTCTCTGTTCCCAGCTCCCGCGACAAGGTGCGGAATACCGCCACATCCGCCCCGCGGAATGCATAAATGGACTGTTTTTCATCTCCGACAAAAAAGAGCTTATCCGGTTCAAGCTCCTCTGCGTGCGGAACGGACCGCGCATTCCGCTCCTCTTTTTCGGCAAGCAGGAACAACAGATCGCGCTGCAAACTATTATTATCCTGAAATTCATCAATCATAATGCGGTGCGTTTGCCGCTTATAAAACAGGCGTAATTCAGGGTCGGTAATAAGCGCATCTACCGCAAGCTGCGCAATATCCCCGAAGTGCATAATACTACGCCGCTTTTTTTCGGTAATGTAGCGCGCTTGCAGTTCCGTACAGAGAGCATAGATTTTTCTAATATCTTCCTTATGTGAATAAAAATAAAAGATACTCATGAGTTGAGGAACTATTTCCCTGAGCGCTTTACACTGCTCCTTGCAGGCTGGTACCTCCGCAATTTTTCCCGAGCCGGAACTCTGGTTTACAGCGGCCAGCTTTTTAAGAAAAACAAGAAAGGGGTCAAGCGCCGGATCGTCAAGCGAGGCAGGCGGCTCCGGCATTTCTTGATAGACCGCTTTTACCGCCTTGATAAAGTTATCTTCAATATGCAAATAGGAGGCAATGCTTTCCGTTATCTGATCCGCTTCCGTTTTAAGCTGTAAAAACAAGGAGAGCGCAGCAGCCAGCTGCTTTTGCAGCGCTGCCTCGAAATCAACCGGACGGGAAACGGTAGTGTACTGCACCAATATTTTAACGAAAAAATCATCCAGAAAATCGGTAATGCTTTTGTTGTCAAGCAGGTATTGCAGGCAAGGATCCGCGCGGTGTTCAAGGAAAAAATCAAGTGAAAGATTATACGCAAGCCGCTTTGATTCAGGCACACTGATGGTAAAATCCGGGCTGATCCCGAAGCGGCGGCACGCAGTTACGGCAATTTTATGACAAAAGGCATCAAGAGTCATAATCTGTGCCTTAAAAAAAGAATCGAGTGCCTGCTCCGCCCGTTCCCGCTGCACGGCGTCATCGGTACCATCCCGCATTTTTTGGAACTCCCCGTAAATACGCTGGTGCATCTCTGCGGCTGCCTTTTCGGTAAAGGTCAGCGCGAGGATGTTTTCTATGCGGTAATTTTTTTCGGTAATCAGGTACACATAGCGGCTTGCCAGTACCTTTGTCTTTCCCGACCCTGCACCGGCGGCAACCACTGCATTAGTTTGTACCTTTACTGCCTGCTCTTGGTATTCGTTTAAACCCTTACAAATATTCATCATGATGTTCTTCCTTGTATTAAACCTGTGCGGAAACTTCCGTTTCAAAACAGGTCAATTAGCTATCGACGTTGAATACCGTTCGGCATACGGCATGAAAGGCGCAGGAAGCGCAGTCTTTCCATTGAACCTCCGGCTGCTTTCTAAAATCTTCCTTTTGCACCTGTGCAGCAAAGGCTTGAGCCGTATTTAAAAAGGTTTGGACTACCGGCTCAAACGCTTCCCGTGTCTTAGAATGAGCGCGTCCTTGCGGTATTATATTTTTATCGTTGACGATAAAACTGATTTTCCCTTTGGTAATATCAAGAAAGAAAGCGTGTTCGATATTCTGCTTAAAAATTTCTTTTTCAGCTAAAAAAAGATACATTGGGATTTGAAAGTCATTTAAATCGTCGGGGCTATATGCTGAAGCTGAAGGTACTGCTCCCGTTTTGTAGTCAAGGATGACGGCACGGTCTTCTCCTTCTTGACAGGATATCCGGTCTATCAGGCCGTGATAGAGAATGTCTCCGCTCCGGTGCCGTATCTTTTCTTCCATATTGCAGGGACGGTAGCCGTCTAATTTTTCGGTATCAAAGTTCAGCACAAAGGCAATGCTTTTTAAACTCCGTTTTTTAATGGATTCGATAAACGGAGCGGCAAGCGGGCCGCGGAATTTGGTTTGACTATGAACGCTTGCATCAAAGATATTCTCCGCCCACGCTGTGTATTCGCCGAGATGAGCGGAACAAAATACTCCGTCGGTATCCCTGATTTTTTGATACAGCCGCTCTAAAATCTTATGACAGATAATACCGATGTAGCGGGGATTAAACAGTTCTGAGTCGGTATCTTCTTCACTGATATGCAGCACCTCTGAAAGGAACCATTTGACGGCACAAGACGAAAAAAGCGACAGATCGGTTTGGCTGATGCGGAATACTCCGTCTTCATACTGCTCCGCTCCTATGGTTTCAGACAACGCCGGCAATCTTCTTTCAAACGGTTCGGTTAGGAAAGAGAAACCGCGTTCCGGTTTGACAGCCGTATAACGTTCAAAGCCTGTTTGTTGTATGGGATAGAGCCTTGCCGGCAATTCATGTTCCCGCTTAAAAAAGGCAGCTTCCTGTAAGAAGGAATCGGTACTGTCGAGGAGGGGCGGAGCAGCTGTTTGAGTAAATATGCCGTTACTGACGGTAAAGCCTGCAAAAGTTTGAGCGGAATAAGAAAACTGCGTATTGCCGTACCGGGCGTACACGGCAAAAAAATCTTCCGTCGCATCTTTTTCGGTAAGGCCGAGTGCTTCCCGCCGATCTTTCCGTAAAAACGGCAGTTTTTGATAGATAACCCTGCTTGCTTTCTGGTTACAATTCAGCACAAAGTGATGAGCACAGGGAATAGCAGCCGCAACTCTGAACGGAAAGATACTGACTGCCCTGCCGGTATTTTGCGGCACATAAATTTCGCGGGACAGCTGGGCGGTAAAAAAAGCGTAAGGGCGCTTCGGCATACAGTCTGCAAAGGTTGCTTCAAGCTGTACCAGCTCCTGCAATAAAGTGATGCACCGGCCGATAACGGCGTTGTCCTGATCGGAAAAGCCGCCGGCATCCAGATACTGCTCGCGGAATAGAATATACTGCCTTTGTATGTCCGAAAAACTTTTCGCATTTACCAGCCGTTCAGCCGCCTTCATAAAAGGTATGAACCATTCGCGTGCCTGCGCCCGCTCCGCCTCTTCCGCTTCAAAACTGTTTCGGGGATTGTAGGGTAGCGGAAGCTTAAAGGCTTCCAACCAGACATTTTTATACCGGCCGCCGTCTTTCCACGATACCAGACAGTTATTTTTTATCCCGAAATTGATAAGCGATTGGATATGTTCAGGATGTTTCCATGGAATATGAGGATTAAGAAGCAGCGGTTTGAGGCTTTCAAAAGAATACTGCTCCTGCACACAGGTTTGCAGCAAGGGAAAGAGGCGGCCTGCCTGCTGTTCGCCGAGCTTAAATCCAAGGCGGAATTCCGCTGGAATGCTTCGCAATGCAAACTCCCGTTTTAGGTAAGGAACGGCTTCGTCGATACCTGCAATACTGAGGGCTATTTCATCAGCCGGAACGCCTGCAATAAGGAGCTGCTCAACAGCAAGCACTACCGAACGTATTTCCTGCCGCATAGTGGTAAAATGTACGAGTGGAGTCTGTGCGCCATTAAAAGGAGGAGCCGGTAATGCAGCAATTTCCGGCCGGTTATGCAGCAAACCGGCATATTCGTCAAAATCCTCCATAAGTTCAGGATAAAAGAGGATGTACTGCTTACCGTGCGGGACAAATTCTGTCCCTGCCCATGAGGGTTCAAAAAGCTGATGTTCAGCTAAAAAGTCCGTATATGCTTTTTTTAAAAACCGGAGGTCTGCCGTTTCCGGCGCCGATTCGCTGCCGGCTTGCCGGTGCAGCAGCGTGCACTTTTCCCAATGATCAAGCTGCGGTAGGATTCCGGCAATCCACTGAGCAAAAATGCTGCCGTCTGCGGCATAGTCCGGCGGAATAATATTCTGTAAAAAAGGAGTATCGGCAGCGGCATTCGCTTCGGCAATATGATATGCAAAAAGTAAGCGGGTAAGCTGGGTAGCAGGGCTGCGGTGTGCGGTTTGGGCAATGCAGCACTCTGCTTTAAAGGTGTCCCATGCACTGAACTGTTCCGCCGGAACCGCCTGTAATCCCGTCAGATCCAGAGAACGGTGCATCCACAAGCGGCTTGCAATCTTTGACGGAAACACAAAACAAGTTTTTGCATCCTTTCCGTACCGGCAGATATATTCGGCAATGGATGAATATTCTGTAATGATGCGCATGACGAACCCCGCAATTAAGAGAGTAAAAATACAATATTCATCATACGTAAAAAGAAGAAGAACCTCAAGCCGGTTGATTACTGTGATACACCGCCGGCTCCGGTATGTTTTCTTAATGTATTGGTATTATACTTTAAATTTCTTTACCTCTTTTGCCAAAGCCGCGATGCTGTCGTTATTCCGGCGGGAAATACCGTGTACCTCCTGCATTGCCGTGTTGATTTGTACCGCGTGTGATGATACGGCATTCATTTCCCTATCCATTGTGTTGCTGATGTCATTCAGATATCCTAATACTGCGGTAACTTTTGCACTCAGTTCAAGCATTTCTGCCGATCCTTGTAAAACCTCGGCCGTAACGGTTTTAATATCCGAAATTGCAGCAAGCATTTTTTTACTGCCCGTATTTTGCGCTGTCATGGCATACATAATCTTATCCTCTTTTTGCCGGACTGCTTCGGTTAATTCAAAGGTTTTTTCAAAGGCCTGCTCTGCCGTTAATGAATCAACGGCAATCTTATCTATTTTTTGTTTCAGGTTTTTTAAGGCGGTTGTAATGTTTTTGCCCTGCATACTGGATTCCTCAGACAGTTTGCGGATTTCATCGGAAACAACGGCAAAGCCTTTTCCCGCTTCTCCCGCATGGGCTGCTTCGATGGCAGCATTCATGGCCAGTAAATTGGTCTGGCTGGCAATATGCTGAATGACATTACTTGCTTCCAACAAACTTTCGGATTCGGAGCTGATTTCTTGTGTTACCTTTGCAATGTCAACAGCCGAATGTTTTGTCTGTTGCGACCGGTATTCGAGCTGTTCAATCAAATCTTTATTATTTAGGAGAATGTCAGTTACGGATTGAATATACGCTGCCATCTGATCAATTGAAGAAGCTGCTTCTTTTACATCGGACGATTGTTTTTTTATGCTTGAATCAAGCTGATGCAGTGCTGTTTGCATCTCTTTCATTGCCGATGAGGTCTCTTGTACCTTGGAATATTGCAGGGTACTTTGCTTTCTCATTTCTTCGATATTGCCGGTAATATTAGTAACGGCAGAAGCGGATTTATCCATGTTTTGCACTAAATCTTCTCCAACTTCCGTCATAGCTGCTGCACTGTTTCCCACCGACCGGACAGAATCGGCAATTTTTTGTATTGTCTGGTTAAAGTAATCGGCTATATCCGCCAGTTCGTCATTCCCTCGTACCGGAAGGGCAACGGTTAAATCGCCTTCGCCCTGTGCAATATCGCGCAGCGCACACGCCGTTTGCTGTAATGTTTTTGATATTTTTCCCGTTGCTGCGAGGCTGATTAACAGAACCGCAATCATAAATGCAATAATAAACGGAAGCAGGTTTTTGGTCATAGCAAAGGTCAATCGGTTAAAATGCTGTGAAGAGATGATAATGCCCAGTGTCCATTTTGGGGAATTGGGAATGGGGGTATACACCATAAAGTATTCTTTACCGTTTTCCGTAAAGGTTCTGACATTTTCAATGCCGCTTACCATATCGGTACCTATTTCCGTCATACCGGAAAAGCCTTGCCGGTCAAGGTCTTTAATATTGATTTTCATTACCTGCTCGACATTAGGGTGTGCAACAAACACGCCTGAGTTATCAACAATGATGCCGTATCCCGTATCCCCGATGGTAATCTTACCGGCAATGTTTGAAATTGAGGTTCCGTCTACACCCGCAATCATAATCCCCTGATTTTTTCCTTCCGTATTGGTAATACCGTGGCCGATAATGATAAGCGCGGCATTGGTTGTTGCGCCGACAAAGGGGTTTGTAATATAGAAGGGTTTATTTTCTTTAATGATGGGGTTAAAGTACGGGAGCGGACGTGCGTCCAAATATTTCCCCCGTGATGTCCATCCTTCTCCGTCTGCTTTGACGTAGGCTAAAAAAAGATACCGGTTATCCCCCATTCTGTCGTATGCCTTAATCAGCAACGGCTGAATAACATTCCAATCATCGGTTTTCATTTCTTCGGTTTCTGCATACGCTTTCAGCATATTATTGGTGCCGGCAAGCCATTCGCCGATTTCATTTGCCTTTCCCCGTGCGATGGTTTTAATGGTTTCGATTTCTTCTTTTGCAGCAATCTTATTTACCGTGATGTGCAGCACCAAAAGAACGGCAACAAACGAAAATAAAAACATTCCGACAAAGAAAATACGCAAACGCATACCGATTGTAAAACGCCGCTTCTTGACGGGACAGAGTTTCGGCACTGTAGTACCGGTAGAAGAATGTGTCATCTTATACATACTCCATAAACATCATGTAATTATACCGTATAGTATAACCCGATATAGATGAGTTAGCAATAAAAAAGTCTAAAATGCCCAGGGGAGAAGTATGGGAGTGCCGCTCGGCAGCCGGTCTTTACGTGATGCTAAAGATTGTACTATAAGATTAATTTGTGCACAATGAGGTATTGCAGCTATGGTTAAAAACGCTCATCAGCAGCCTTATTCGTGCGGAGGGTTTAATACCCCGACGCTCTGCGTCGTAACAAAGGGTATTAAAACCGACTGCAACCACCTTATAGAACATACAATGCGAAACATTGAGCATTGCATATACCGCCACGGATGGCGGTTGTTCTACGCAGTAGAGATGTTGTGGCAGAGCCACAACATCTCAGGCAAAACTATACACGGATGGACATTTACAATAAAAAGTGATTAAAAAAGCAAGAAAAGAAGCCGTTTTTATAGGCTTGTAGACAGATTTTTTCCTACAGTTTTACTACAAGAAAACCGTATGATTTATACTATGTTTATTAATAGTTTTT
>JARGFA010000019.1:0-46109 GCA_038397965.1 Treponema sp. | reverse complement strand
GAAGAACGCCTGATTTCAATAATCAAAAGTAAGCCCCGTTTCTTATTTTTAGGAACGTTGACTTAAAAAGCTTTATCCGGTATTATCCGGCTATAAGCTTTCTTGTGTTTATTCTACGCTTATTTCCTTACCAAAGCTTTTGCACTTTGGCTATTCTTCTTTCCCTTCCCTTTGTTTTCAAAGACCATTTGTTGAAGCAGCATTGTTTTGCGCTGCAACAGCGTGGAAGAATGTATCACAAACCGTTTCAGTTTGTCAAGCACTTTTTTTTAAGTTTTTTTCTTTTTTTTCAACCCCTTGCCAACCAGGACAAGAAACAAAAAAACACGCATCTTTAAAAGATGCCGCCAACTTGTTTTGTTTTCACCCTTTCGTTTAAGACCGCCTTAACCAGACATCTTATATATAGAAAGAAAAACAAGTCAGCAAAGTGCTATTACATTTTTCTGTTTCAAAGCATTGTTTTGCTGTGAAACAACGGCGAGGAATGTATCATATTCCGCACCATCATGTCAAGCGGCTTACGCTTTTTTTTCTAAACTTTTAAAAAAAGTTTTTTGCGCTCAGCCGTCGCTTCTGCGCACACCGGTTTACCCCGCATGCCTCAGCAGCGGGGGCGATATTAGCACATCACACAGGTTCTGTCAAGGTGCTAAAAATTATTTTTCCACAAAATAACCGGCTGAGCCCCCCTCGCTCTTGGATTCGTTTCTATATACAAAGATGAGGGCAGAGACTGGCGATCGCAGCATGAATATGGCTCGGCAGTTCAATCTCAAACAGCTGCTTTTTCCCCTTGATCGGAAAACACAGCCGGTATGCACACAGCTGGAGCTTTTTTATCCGTGCCGTTTTCCACAGCTCCTTATTGCGCTTAAAATCTCCGTGCCGGTCATCACCGATGATAGGATAACCGCTACCGGCAAGGTGAATACGGATTTGATGCATTCTGCCCGTCTGAATCCGGACGGAAAATAGACTGTATTTTTCAGATCCTCCAATTAGACGGTACGAAGTCAGTGCAGGTTTAGCAATTCCTTTTTCTATAATTGGAGTATTAATGTTATATTCCGGGTGATGCCGTCCGGCCGTATGGCCTGCTTCTGCTTTATTGCTAAAACCGCCGAAACAAAAAGCAAGATATTCTTTTTCTATTCTCCGGCTCTCGAAAAGCTGCCGGCAGATATGAGCGGCTTCGGCAGTTTTAGCAGTTACCAATAAACCGGCCGTTTCTTTATCAAGCCGGTGCACGGGAAATATCTGCGTTCCAAGCTGACGGCTTAAAATCTCAATAAGACTGACTGAGATTTCCGCACCGCCTTGTACCGGAATACCGAATGGCTTATTTACAATACAAAGAGATTCATCTTGATATACAATGGGAACGGTTTTCTTTACAATGTCATCTTGAAAACTTTTACTATGCATATTCGGGAGTATACGATGAAACCGGAAAAAATTCAGCACTTCGTTTTTTTTATTCTTCTTTGCTTATTTTCTATAAGTCATCCCCTTACGGCGGATGTGTTCAGTGATTCCGGGTTAGGATACAGTATTGACCTGCCGGAAGGCTTCAAACTCGTCAATGCACGGGCTGGTTCCCGCTATGTGCATCAGCATACCCTTCTCCCTGTCGGCTTACAAATAGCCGTGTATCCGTACCGGCAGTTCAAAGGAATCGAGCAGGCGGCAGAGCACATCACTTCTCAACTCAATGCCGGAAAAAGAGCCGTTTCTTTTTTATTCCAAGGGAATCCTGCACTAACCGCCCATATCAGCTTTACACAACAGCGGCAAAAGCAGACAGGATGGCTTTTGGTACTGCCGCTTGCAGAACAGCGCGGCTGGCTGGTTGTTGTAACAACGGCTCCGGCGGAAAAAGCGCACGAATGTGAACCGGTTATGATTTCGGCATTGGATGCGGTTTTTCTCGGCCGTCAATCTTTTTTTGAACCGGGCCCGATGATGCAGGCGGTCTATCCGAAAACCGGTGCAGTAAAATCAGAGCTGAACTTTAACGGAAAAAAACTACCGGTTTATTTCGACGGTTCAGATAGCGAAGCAAATCAGGCCATAATAGACCGTGAGTTTGCCGTCCTGACACTCTATCTTAATTCACCGCTGCAGGAAAAAGCATGGAAGCGCTACTACCGCATGATTTATCGGGATAGTTGGAGCCGGTGCCGTCATATTCCGCTCATGCTGGAAAAGGAATTGATAGACGTTTCGCAGGGAGGAAAGCGGCCTCCTGCGGAAACAACCGCTGCAGCAGTGCTTGAATGGCTGCAAGGCTTTGCGTATAAAAGAAATGAAAACGGGGCGGATTTTTTAAATCTTCCGGCGATTTGCAGGGATCAAAGCGGCGATTGCGACAGCCGCGCCCTCCTTATGGCACTGATACTACAGCACCTCGGTATCGATTCCATCTTAATGATTGCGCCGCAGCATAAACACGCAGTTGCTGCGGTAGACTGCGCGGGAGAAGGGGCCCGCTTTACCCACAACGGCACACAGTACCTGATTGCGGAAACCACGGCACAGGTTCCGATGGGGCGTATTGCACAGGAATTTGCCGATCCGCGCGATTGGTTTGCCGTAGACTGGTACCGCTAAAATGCTTCAGCTTTTACAAGAGGCCTTTATGTCCGTTTGATCCGCTTAAAGAGCTCTTCACGGGTAAGGACAATCCAAAGAGGACGGCCGTGCGGACAGAGGGGTTCCGGTAAGGCAAAGGTTTGAGCGGCAAGACGCTGTAAGGCTAAAGGATCAATAAGTGCATGATCTTTACAGGCAGCGCGGCAGGCAGCCGAGGCTAAGATATGATGCAATATGTCTTCAGCATTTTTGCGGGCATCGGTAATATCGCGGGTAAGTTCCTGCTCGGTACCGGTCCAGCGGGAAGGTACGGCTGTTACCTGCCATATACCTGCTCCTTCATCGGAAAGGGCAAAGCCCGCCCGGCGGAGTACCTCCTGATTTTTCCGGAGGACTGCATCGTCTTCATCACAGGAGGTGATAATGCGGTAAGGAATCAGCAATTCCTGTACCCCGCCCGCATTGACTTTAAGCTGCTCAAAGATAATACGTTCATGAGCGGCGTGCTGGTCAATCAGATACAGGGCATCGTTTTTTTCTACCGCGATAAAGGTTCCGGCTACCTGTCCGAGCAGCTTAAAGTCCGCAGGAGGAATATCGGCCGGTTCCTGTAAATACTGCCGTGCCGCAGCGGACGGGTATACCGCTTCCGCTGCAAAACCGGCACCGCCGGTATCAACTCTTTCACTCGGATATTCCAATGCACCTTCTCGATGATAAGCGGCAGCCTCCGCATAGGGCTTTCCGGTATATGTATTACCCAAAGGAGGCGGCTGCATGGTATATTCCGCTGCTCTACCTTGTTTTTGTGCTAATGATTGTCCGTAAAGCCGATTTTTCTCGCTCCATGCCGCATGGATAGTACCGGCTTGCGGAAACTCAAAGGAGCGGGTTAATTCAGGATCATATTTTTCCGTTTTTAATAAACCGGCCACGGTGTGCTGGCGGTAAAAAGCGGACACCGTACTGCTGATTGCATGGTGAATAGCACCGTAATCTTGAAAACGGGCTTCTTTTTTTGCCGGATGGATATTAAAATCCACACGGGAAGGCGCTACCGTTAAAAATAAAAAGGCAACCGGATGCCCGCCGTTTGGGAAATACCCTTCGCTGCCGTATTCAACCGCTTGCACCAAACCGAACTCGGAGATTCTTCTGCCGTTTACAAACACCAAAATAGCACGTTTATCGCTCCGTACCACATCGGGGCTGCCGAGCACCGCATGAAATGAAAAATGTTCTCCGCTTCCTTCTATTTCAAAGAACAGTTCTTCCGGTTCTTTAAAGTCAAAAGCGGTTAAACAGCGCTCCCGCAATGATTTTGCAGGCGGCAGCAAAAACTTTATTGCACCGTCTACGGTAAACCGCATTTCCGTACGGTAATGCGGCAGCGCCTTGTCCAAAAAGATGGTCCGGCAAAGAGCCGTCTCGGAAGCGGGGCGCTTTAAAAATTGTTTACGCGCTGGAAAGTTTTCAAAAAGATGTTCAACCTGCACGACCGTTCCTGCGTTTAAACGCGCAGGCAGTATTTTTCCTAATTGCAGCTTCCACGCGGCAGGCCCCGCCTGTGTCGAAGTAATTTCCAAGTCGCTGACAGCTTTAATCGAAGAGAGGGCTTCCCCGCGAAAGCCGAGGCTGTGTAGGGATAAAAGATCTTCTGCCGTTTCAATCTTACTGGTGGTATGGGTGTCGGTACATATTGCAAGGTCATCACGGCTCATCCCGCAGCCGTTATCACTGACACGGATACAGTCAATTCCGCCTGAGCTGATTTCAACATGAATCTTTGATGCACCGGAATCAAGCGCATTATCTAAGAGTTCACGGATCACCGCGGCGGGACGGTCAATGACCTCACCTGCAGCGATTTTGCGTGCAGTTTCGGGTTCCAGCGCTTTGACCGGCCGATATACGGCTGGTGGGATGGGTTCGGTACTCATCGCTGATCCTCAATTTAAAGATTATCAGCCGAAAAGAGTTCCAATTCCGGTTTTTCTTCCGGACGTACCGGCTGATTCATCAAGATTTGTACCTTACTTTCGATTTTATCAATATCTTTTTCAAGGGTTTTTGCGAGCTTGATCCCTTCTTCAAAGGCTGCAAGTGCCTCTTCAAGCGGAAGATCGGCACTTTTAATTTTTACGCTGATTTCTTCAAGACGGGCAAGGCGCTCTTCAAACTTTTTCATATCTTCCTCCGCAGGCGGGCATTTACAAGCAGCCGGCTCCGCCTTTACGGGATGCGGAAAATTCGGCTGCTTTTCCGTCATCCCCAACATCGGCAGCTATCTGCCGCAACAGTGCTTGTATTTTTTCCCCGATCCGCAAGGACACGGCTCATTGCGTCCCACCTTGGGAGCGCTGCGGACTACCTGCACATTTTCCGGTTTACTGCTGGAGCCCATCGGCGAACTTTGATTGAACGCCCCCATTGAACTGTGCCGGGCGGTGCCCTGTTGTACCCGTCTGCTTGAGGAGCGGGAGGCGGGGTCTTCCGTACTGATCCGCACTAAGCTCAGCAAAGAGGCAATTGAAAAGCGGATTTCATCAAGCATTGCATAAAATATATCAAAACCTTCCAGTTTGTACTCAGTTAAGGGGTTTTTCTGTCCGTAGGAGCGCAGATATACCGCTTCACGCAGGGCTTCCAGATTCTCCAAGTGATCGAGCCATTTACGGTCTATTGCCTGTAAATAGTGATACCGGATAAACATATTGAGATTTTCCTGTCCGGCAAGTGCGGTTTTTTCCGCAATATCGGCTTTGAGGGCTGCGTAAATCTTTTCTTTTAATGCAGTAGGATCGTCTTGTTCTGCTAAAGCAATTTCTTCATCATTCAATACATAGCCGAATTTTGCCTTGAGATTTGATTGCAGATTTTTCAGCTCGCTTTGCTTTTCCTTGCGGGAGGTATGACGGAAGTCTTCAAAAAGGTCGTCAAGATATTCTTCGAGGGTGGCATAAATCCGTTCTACCAGATTATCATCCTGTAAAATCTTGTCGCGCTGTTCATAAATGAAACTCCGCTGTTCATTTAATACGTCATCATATTCAAGGAGGTGCTTACGGATATCGAAGTTGCGCCCTTCAACCTTTGTTTGCGCCTTTTCGATACTCTTGTTAAGCCATGAATGTTCAATCGGCTCCCCCGGTTCCATACCGACCTTAGACATTACTTTCTTTAAACTTTCGCCGCCGAAAAGCCGCATCAGATCATCATCCAAGGAAAGGAAGAATTTTGAGCGGCCGGGGTCTCCTTGACGGCCGGAACGTCCGCGCAGCTGGTTATCAATACGGCGGCTCTCGTGCCGTTCGGTACCGATAACGTATAATCCGCCTAAGGATTTGACTTCTTCATAGTCAGCCTGCCACTTTTTATATTCTTCTTCGTATACTTTTTGATATATTTCGGGTTCAGCTTCGGTACCCGCCCGCTTACGTGCCCTAAATTCGGGGTTGCCGCCGAGCTTGATGTCCGTACCGCGCCCTGCCATATTAGTAGCAATTGTTACCGAACCCTTTGCACCCGCTTCCGCAATAATGAGGGCCTCGCGGGCATGATTTTTTGCGTTCAACACCTCGTGGCGTACCCCTTTCTTGGTTAAAAGAGCTGATAGTTTTTCGGATTTTTCGATGGAAACCGTACCGACCAGCACCGGCTGCCCGCGCTTATGCGCTTCCGCAATTTCGGTACAAAGAGCTGTCCATTTTTCCGCTTCATTCAGATAGACGACATCATGTTCGTCTTTACGGGCAACCGGTAAGTTTGTCGGAATAACGACAACATCCAGTGAATAAATCTTATTGAATTCCACTGCTTCGGTATCTGCCGTACCGGTCATACCGGACAGCTTATCATACATACGGAAAAAGTTTTGAAAGGTAACGGTTGCCATTGTGCGGTTCCGCTGAGCGATGCGGATATGCTCTTTTGCTTCAATAGCTTGGTGTAAGCCGTCTGAATACCGCCTGCCGTCAAGAATACGGCCGGTAAACTCATCGACAATCTGCACAAGCCCGTCTTTTACCACATAATCGACATCAATATGATAGAGAATATGGGCACGGACGGATTGGGTAAAATAGTGGATGTATTCAAAGTTTTCTTCTTCAAACAAACTGCCGGTAATCAGTCCCTGTTTTTGCAGAATATCCTGAATATGCAGCATACCGGAATCGGTAAAAGACACCCGCCGACTTTTTTCATCGATGGTATAGTCGCCGATCATTTTTTCCCCTTCAAGCTCATTGGGATATTCGCCCGTTTCGGGATTTTTCTGCACTTCTTCCAGCTGACCGACCAGCTTATCAACATCAAAATACCGCTTGGTGTCGTCTTCGGCTGAACCTGAAATGATAAGCGGGGTACGCGCTTCGTCAATAAGGATGGAGTCTATTTCGTCCACAACGGCAAAGGAAAAACCGCGCTGTGTTTTTTCTTCCATTGTGAGCTGCATATTGTCGCGCAGATAGTCAAACCCGAATTCGTTGTTGGTGCCGTAGGTTATGTCAGCATTGTAGGCTCTTTTCCGTGCGGCATTATCCATGTTGGACAAAATAGCGCCGACCGTAACACCGAGATAATCATAGACGGGACGCATCCAATCCGCATCGCGTTCTGCAAGGTAATCGTTGACGGTAACAATGTGTACGCCCTTGCCGGAAAGGCTGTTCAGATAGGAAGCGGCAATGCTCATCAAGGTTTTACCTTCACCGGTTTTCATTTCAACGATGCGTCCCGAATGGAGGACAAGCGAGCCGAGCAGCTGCACATCGTACATACGCTCATGGAGAATGCGCCGCGCTGCCTCCCGTGCTAAGGCAAATGCTTCGGGGATAAAGGCATCAAGCGATTCGCCTTTTTGATACCGCTCTTTAAATTCGGCAGTTTTCCGTTTAAAATCTTCAGGAGGAAGTCCGAGCGCCCATGCTTCTTTTTCATTTATTTGATGAAGAACGGGAAGGAGGGCTTTGATATCCCGTTCATGCTGTGAACCGAAAACGGCTTTAATTATTTTATCTGCAATCATTCCATCACTCTACTGTGAATCGCGTAAAATGTCAATTTTTTGAAAAATCGGAGATCGGTACAGTTAGTATGCCTGCCATGCGGGGCTTTTCAATCCGATTGGAATTTATTTTTTTTTCTGCTACAATCCGGTAAACAAATAACAGGGGCCTTTTAACAAACGTAAGGAGAGATAGTAAACCCTTCGATAACCTCGTTGTCGAACGAATCAACATCGCATTTCAAGGTGCCCATAAGGATCATAACAAGTATGCAATCTTTAGCAAAAATACCGCAGGTAGAAAAACTCTTATCGGCTGAGGAGCTCTCTCCGGTAATCCGCCGAATAGGTAGGCCCATTGTGTCTTCCATTGTTTCACAGTACATTGGGCAGATCCGCAAGGAAGCCTTAGCGGGCATACCAGTTCCCCCCTTTGACGAATGCATTGAGGCAATACAAAAACGCTGCTTCTTGCTGGCACGGAAGCGGATTTCACGGGTGATCAATGCGACCGGTATTATCTTGCATACCAACCTCGGCAGAAGTCCGCTGCCCCGCGGTATTTGGGAAAGCGCAGCAGAGGCGGCGCAATCGTATTCAGCTATCGAAATGGATTTGGATGACGGGAAACGCGGTAAGCGCTTTCCCTTTGCCGTTGAAGCCATGAAAACGCTGGTTCATGCGGAAGCGGCGGTTATGCTGAACAATAATGCTTCCGCCGTCTTTCTCTTATTAAAGGCGCTGGCAAGCGGAAAGGAAGTGATTGTCGCCCGCGGGCAGCAGGTACAAATCGGCGGCGGTTTCCGCATTCCCGATATTCTGCGGGAGGCGGGCTGCACCTTGGTAGAGGTGGGAACCACAAACATTACTACCCTTGCGGACATTACCGGTGCGATTAACGAAAATACCGCAATGGTGCTGTGGGTACACACCTCAAACTATAAGATACGCGGCTTTACCGAAAACCCCTCCTTGCCGGAAATACGGGCAGCCCTGCCGCCGCAGGTTATTCTTGCAGTGGATCAAGGTTCCGGCAATATTGCGCTTACCATTGAAGATGAGCCTACGGTGCCCGCCCTGTTAAAAGACGGTGCCGATGTTGTGTGTTTTTCCGGCGATAAGATTTTCGGCGGCCCGCAGTGCGGCTGGATAACCGGCAAAAAAGCGCTGGTGGACATCATTGCCCGCCACCCGCTCATGCGCACCTACCGGGTTGGGCGCGTTATCGCCGCACTGATGGAAGAAACCCTTGTGCATTACCTGAACAACGGTAAAAGTGCGGCGGCGGAAGCCTTGCTTACCGATCAAAATAGTATCAAAGCACGTAGTGAACGGCTGACAGCGCAGCTTCCGGCAGGAACCGCCGAGGTGATAGCTCATCCGTTTTCGCTGGGAGGCGGCAGTACCCCCGATGCGGCATTTCCATCGTGGGCAATCTGCCTGCATACCGCGCGGAAGCCTGAAGCGGTAAAAACCGCCTTACGCTTTTTGCCGCTTCCGGTGATTGCCTTTATTTCGGATGACCGGCTTATGCTGCACCTTGCTTCGGTCGATACCGCCGACGATGCGTATCTTGCACAGGAACTGCCGCCGCTTTTAAAACGCGGTTATCCGGACTCCCCGCACTGAGACGCTCAAGTTTAGAGGAACAGACATGAAACATATTAAACTAATAAATGATGATTACCGGGGATATAGTGATATTATCCGCCATGCCTGTAGAGGAATTCTGATACATGATAATAGGATTCTTTTGTGCTATGAAGCAAACAACGATAAATATATCATTCCAGGCGGAGGGATAGAAGAAGGTGAAACGCTTGAACAGTGCTGCGAAAGAGAGATATTGGAGGAAACCGGAATAGCGGTTACGGTACGCCACCGCTATCTTGAGATTGAAGAGCTTTTTGATGTTTGGAATCATTTTAACCACTATTTTTTATGTAACATACGTGCAGAAACCGGTAAACAGCATTTGACAGAAGGTGAAAAACAGGCGGGATATACGTATGTATGGCTGCCTCTTGAAGAGGCACTGGATATTTTTGGAAACTATGAACGGTACCGCACCATTGATCTCGCTAAATACGGATTATACCGGCGGGAATTCACCGCTCTTACAGAATGTGTCTCCGGTACATGAGAGAATATTTCGTATCCCTGCTTTAGCCGGACATTGCTTTCATGCGGGCAATACAGGTGAATTCATGTTAAACGGCTTCTATGTGTCCGTTCAACGGGCAGCAACCATCCACGCGTCAAGTCAACATGTTAATCACCCGTAATTTTTATCATAAACTAAAATTATACTCAGAAAAAGCTAAAAATTGAATATATGATTAAAAAAAAGCGGTCTTTTATGATATACTGAAAAAAGGAGTACATTATCAATGCCGACTATATGAAGTGAAAGTTTTAGAAGGAGTGCCGTTGAACCAGTTGAAAATGGTATTGAACAGGTCAAATGAACCGCCATGGAGCACTAAATGCATTTTATAATTAAAACTGAAAAGACTAAAAATGAAGTTCTTCAAATTATAAGAGATAATACCCGTATTAAAAATACTGTACTTGATATTTCAAAAGGTGATAAATACTTTGAGGGAAAAATATTTGAAGATTCTTTTAAGATACGGAGAATTATGAGATATAGGAATTCATTTTTACCGATAATAATCGGGAAAATTGAAGAAACCGATTCCGGTTCAAAAATAAAGATAAAAATGCGGATGAATGGTTTTGTTATCGGTTTTATATCTCTTTGGTTTACCGTAGTAATTATATCCTGTATCGCGATGTTTTTAGCAATGCTGTTAAGTACATTCAATAGGCCATCTGGGTTTATTCCCTTTATAATGTTTTTTTTCGGAATTTTAATCGTTATAATTCCAAATAAAATAGAAGTTAAAAAAGGACAAGAAAAACTGCAAGCGTTATTAAAATAAGTGAAGATTATATTAATGGAGGTGAATTATGACCGATACACTTGCATATATTGAAAATCAGGTTCTTTCTTGTTCGTTAGCGGAACAACTTCATCTGCTTAGTTTTATTGCAGATGCTGTAAATAAAAAAACTTCTCAACTGTCAGAAGAAGACGCTTTACAAAAAATCAGAGAATCCAGTCTAGCAACTGTCTGGGAGAATGTAAAAAATGACTCGTGGTGATGTTTATATGCTTGATTTTGGTCTTCCATTTGGGAGCGAACCCGGTATGAAAAGACCGGCAGTAATAATACAATCCGACAAAGACAATTTGAATGGGTTAAATACAAAAGTTGTTATACCACTTACATCTAATACAGTAAATGCTGAAGTAAAAGGTAATGTTTTTATTTCCAAAAAAGAATCAGGGCTATCAAAAGATTCTGTTGCACTTGTTCATCAAATTATCGTAGTAGATACATTGCGGCTTAAAAAAAAGCTTTCAAAATTACCGAAACATATTCTTTCAAAAATTGAACAAGCAATAGATTATGTAACAAAGGATTAGGTTCGTAAAAATAGTACATACCCCCGCTTCAACCGGACATTGCCCTAATGTGCTGAATGTATTGCTATCTATGGTAATTCTTGGAAGGCGGTATTAAACCCTCCGCACCAATAAACTAAGAAAAAGCTACAAATTGAATATATGATTAAAAAAGAGCGGTGTTTTATGATATACTGAAAAAAGGAGTACATTATTAATGCCGACTATATGAAGTGAAAGTTTTAGAAGGAGAAATGCCTTCGAAGCAGTTGAAAATGGTGCTTGGCTGGGCAGCATTCCACCAAACTGAGCTACAGGAGAACTGGGAGCTTGCGGTCAAACATATGGATTTATTTGAGATAGATCCGTTAAAGTAAGGAGATAAATATGCCGGAAAGTATTGAATACTATCTTTCAAAAGGTTTTGATAAAAAAGCCGCGGTTTATTTTTCGAAAGGGAGAAGGAAGCCTATAAAAGTCGTTCCTCAGGAGCATTTTAGTCTATTAATTACATTTGATAATGATGAGGTTCGGTTACTGGATATTAGTTTGTTAATAAAAGAAGGTACGATTTATTATCCATTGAAAAACCCTGCCGTTTTCACAAAATGCTATATTGATAAAAATCATTCTATCTGTTGGGATAAAAATCAGGAAATAGATAGTGAAAAAGTCTGGTCAAATAAAATCGACATCGGTGCAGATACATGCTATCTTGAAAGTACAGAAATCGAGAAATGCGGTATGGATATGGGAACCTCTAAAAACTCAGGTATAGATTTTTAGAGGTTCCTTATTGATACCGACTATATGAATTGAAAGTTTTAAAAGGAATAACGCCATGGCATATATTTTAGGAACTGCCGGTCATGTTGATCACGGCAAAACCGCATTAGTAAAGTGTTTAACCGGCATAGAAACCAGCCGTCTCCCCGAAGAAAAAAAGCGGGGTATGACCATCGAGTTGGGGTTTGCCGCCTTGGAAGACCCCGTCCACGGTACGGTCGGTATCGTGGATGTGCCGGGACACGAACGATTTATCCGCAATATGGTTGCGGGTACCTGGGGCTTGGATGCCGCAATGCTCATCGTAGCGGCGGACGACGGGTGGATGCAAATGTCCTCAGATCACCTGCGGGTGCTGAAGGCCATGCACATCGAATCCATTCTTTTGGTGATAACCAAGTCCGATTTAGCCGATGAAGGACTGATAGATCTGATACGGGATGAGGCAAACCGCAACTGCCGCGAAATTCTCGGACGGGAACTGCCGTCGGTTGCGGTTTCCGCCCACACCGGTGCCGGAATACCGGAGCTGAAAGCACAGATTACCGCTTTGCTCACTACCGTCCGCCGCCCTGCTTTGGATAAGCCCTTTCTCTACATAGACCGTGTGTTTACCTTAAAGGGGATAGGAACCACCATAACCGGTACCCTCCGCGGCAAGAGCATCGCGGTAGGCGATCTGCTTTCAGTCTATCCCGGAAAGAGCGACTGCCGGATAAAGAGTATTCAAAATCATCATGCCGATGTGCCGTCTTCTGAAGCCGGAATGCGGACGGCGCTCAATGTAAAACTGTCCGAAAAAGACAGTGTAGCGCGCGGGATGCTGCTTGCAGGACAGGGGGAAAGCCCGATACTGCACGGTTCGGAGCTGCTTATCCGTGTTGATGAATATTTTGTGCAAACCGAAGCCGGTGCAGGCATAAAAAACCACAGCGAACTGGAGCTTGCAATGGGCAGTACCCATGCTATCGGTGCGATTCATTTTAATAAAAATGATCCGTCCCTTGCACGGCTTTCCTTGCAGGAAGCCGTTGCCGGTCATTGGAATCAGCCGGCGGTGCTGATCCGCCACGGAGGAAGTGCTGTTTTGGCCTCCTGCCGGATATTGGCAGCGTTCGACAGCTACAATTATCAAACCTTTAAACAGCTTTTTGCGGTGTATGCCGAGCGGGAACTCCCGTCATGGAAGAGCAGTATGTTCTTTACCGGGGGCTATATCGAAAAAAATCTTGCTGAAAGAGCAGAACTTTCCCAAGATAATAAAGATATCATACTGTGCGGCACCTATTGGATGGCGGCAAAAAAATGCGCAGAATGGGAAAAAAAGATTCTTGAAACCGCTAAAAAAAGCCAGGCAGGTTTTACGGTTGAAGAAGCGGATATTCCCATTCCGGTCAAGGTGCGGCTTGAACTATTAAAAAAACTCTGTGCGGAAAAAAAACTTGCGAACAACGGCACTGTGTATAAAACGGCAGATGGAGCAGATAATCTTTCAAAAACCGCTCAACAGTTATTACTGCTGGCACTCAAAGCCGATCTTGAAGGTATTCAAATAGATAAGGTGCAGCTGCCGCAAGCACGGAAGGATGCCCGTGATTTGGTAAAGTTGGGAAAACTCGTCGTGCTGGAAGATTTTCTGCATTACCACCGCGATGTATATGAAAAAGCCGCCGCCTCTATTTTGAAAGGGAAAAAAGCAGGAGACAGCTTCACGATTGCCGATGCACGCGAGGCTTCCGGTCTTTCACGCAAATATATCATCCCGCTGCTCAATGTCCTTGAAAAAACCGGCAAGGTGAAGCGGAACGGAAACGACCGTGTTGTTTTGTAATAGTGCCGAAAAAAGGAAGTAATGCAGATGATAACGCCTTTATTTGTCAGATACACCCGTCTGCCTGTGACGGCTGCAGCGATATGTATGCTCTGGCTGTTTTTTTCATGCAGAACAGCTCCTCCTCCCATCCCGAAATACATTATGGGAAGCGGATTACTGAATCAAAACGAGCTTGCTTCTTTTTTTCTGACACAAGCACCGGAAATTGAACGGGAAAAAACGGTTCGCCTTGCAGGATATTATATAGAAGAAGCAGCCGCAGAGGGCATAAACTCTGATATCGCTTTTGCCCAAATGTGCCTCGAAACGGGCTTTTTACGGTTCGGCGGACTGGTAACAGCTGATATGAATAATTTTTGCGGACTAGGCGCAATCAACCAAGAAAACCGCGGCTTATCGTTTCCGGATGAACGCACCGGGGTACGCGCACATATTCAGCACCTCAAAGCGTATGCGAGTGCCGAACCGCTCAAGTTTCCGTCAGTTGACCCGCGCTACCGGTATGTAAACCCGAAGGGCAAAGCGCCGGATATTCACAGTCTTGCAGGAACATGGGCAGCGGACACTGCTTATGGACATAAGATTGCAAATCTGCTGCGAAGGATGTACGCACATACCGGCATCCCCCGAACTGCCGCCGGCAAAAACCGTTGATTGCGGGATAGACACGGATAATCTACTCCGTTTTAAGCCCGCCGATACTCATACCGCTTACCATGCGCTGCAAGAGTGGTTCTCTCCCAATCTTCTTGGATGCTGAGGTCAATAGAATACTTTCTTTACTGCACTCAAAAAAGGATGCAAGAAGATTAATCCGCTGTACCTGCTCATTTTTACCGATCTTATCGGCCTTGGTTGCAACCAGGGCGGTGTCTACACCCTGACTGCGGAAAAATTCCACAGTGCGCTGTTCCACTTCGGTAGGGTCACGGCGGATATCCATCAAAAAAAACAGTGTTTTCAGTTCCGCCCTGCTTGTACAGTAATCGTAAAGCATCCGGTCGATACGGTCACGCACCGGATCGGACACTTGTGCAAAGCCGTAGCCGGGTAAATCGGCAATACAGAAAGCCCGCCCCTTGTTCTTTACGGAACCGGCTGCACCGCCGTTCTTTATAGGGCGGTTTACGGCAAAAAAATTGATTTCCCGTGTCATTCCGGGGCGGGAACCGGTTTTTACCAAATTTTTTCTATTCAGCAGCATATTGATGAGCGAAGATTTGCCCGCATTAGAGCGCCCGAAAAACGCGTATTCGGGCAGCCCCGTCTGCGGAAATTGACTGCTTTTAACCGCCCCTTTAATAAATTCAGCGGTAATAATATTCAGCATACCAGGCGATACTAAAGGCCGAAGAGATGGGCATACGCTGCAAGCACGGGCGGCATATCGTTGGACAAAACCTTCTGTGCCAGTACTTTTCCCAACTGTACTCCTTCCTGATCAAAGCTATTGATATTCCAGATAAATCCCTGAAACATCACTTTGTTTTCATAGTGGGCAAGAAGCACTCCAAGGGCTTGCGGTGTAAGCACTTTCCCGTGCAGTAAGCTGGACGGCCGCCCGCCTGCAAACGCCTTATTTGCATCAGCATCTTTTTTTCCGCACGCAAAGGCAGCAATCTGTGCCGTTACATTGGCAAGGAGCTTTTGCTGACTGGTAGAGTTTTCCACTGTAATATCCTCTCCGCTTTGGCTTTCGGTAAAGCCCACAAACTGAAGCGGAATAATATCGGTTCCTTGATGGAGCAGTTGATAAAATGAATGCTGCCCATTCGTGCCGGGCTCTCCGAAGATTACCGGCCCTGTTTTGTACGTAATGGGTTCACCGAAACGGTTCACCGACTTACCGTTCGATTCCATATCGAGCTGCTGCAAATGTGCCGGAAAACGCGAAAGAGCCTGACTATAGGGCAGCACTGCCGTACTTGTATAGCCGAGTACATTGCGCTCATATACCCCGATAAGCGCATCCAAGAGCGCGGCATTCTTCCGGATATCGGGTTCCAGCGCCTGTTTATCGGCGGCGGCGGCACCATCCAATAGAGCCTGAAATACCTCAGCACCGAAGGCGAGCGAAAGAACGGCACCGCCGCATACCGAAGATGAAGAATACCGTCCGCCGATAAAGTCATCCATGTAGAACGAGGCAAGGTATGCGGAATTATTAGCCAGCGGACTGGTTTCACTTGTTACTGCGATCATCTGCTTGGCAGGGTCTAAATTCTCTTTAGCGAGAAATTGATTGACAAAACGTTCGTTTGTTAAGGTTTCGAGTGTTGTACCGCTTTTTGAGACCAAAATAAACAGCGTTGTACTCAAGTTAAGTCCGGCAAGTACCGCCGCCGCATCATCGGGGTCAACATTGGAAATAAAATGAGCATTCATTTTCACTTTCCCGTGCTTTTCTGCCCATGATTTCAGTGCAAGATAGACGGCTCGCGGGCCTAAATCCGAACCGCCGATTCCGATCTGAACCACATCCGTAAAAGGTGCACCCGATGGAGCGGTAATTGCACCCTGATGCACTGCATCCGAAAACTTCCGCACCTTTTCAAGCTGGTCGATATAAAACTTTCGCATATTTTTCCCATTATGGAGAACATCTTTTCCCTGCTGCCCGCGGGCAAGCTGGTGTAAGACCTTGCGTTTTTCACCGGTATTGATTTCATCGCCGTTTAACAGCAATTTGTATTTTTCGATAAGCTGTTGTTCATCTGCAAGAGCTTGCAAGCCGGTCAAAACCGCTTCATCTACCAGCTTTGCAGCATAATTATAGTGCATATCAGCAGGCATCGGGATGGAATAGCGGGATACCCGATCTGCAGCATCCGCATTTGTTAAAAGCTCCGCAATATCCGGCGTCTTTATGTGCCGTAAAGCAGCAAACGATTTACATATATCCAAGTTTTTCCACATAGTAATATATTGATCTCCTTATGGTTGTGTATCTGCGCCGTTTCGGTGCGCAAGGATGTTTTCTTTTTCAAAGTGAATAAGAGCAAAGAATAAGATACCGACCAGTAAAAGTCCTATAAGCGTTGCAAGCGCCATAACTCCTTGTAAAATAATAGCAAGGGTTACAAACAGATCTGCAATGATTTGCAGGATCATAAAGGTAAGAAGGGCACCGCGCGGTGAAAACCCAATCAGCATCAGCTTATGATGCAGATGAAATTTATCACCTTCCCGTATGGGCTTTTTATCACGTATTCTCCGCCAAATTGCCGCAATCATGTCCAATATGGGGATCATCAAAAACAGTGCTGCGAAAGGAGCAGCTGCCGTTTCATATCCGTTACTGCTGGGTACAAGCGGGAGTACGGCAAGCACAAAGCCGAGAAATTGAGAACCTCCATCTCCCATAAATATCTTTGCCTTAGGTAGAGCAAGATTAAAAAATAAAAATCCTAAAATAGTAAAGGCTAAAATGATGCAAATATATATCATTGAATAGCGGGGAGGAGAATCATTGAAAAAGAGCACCGCATAGCTGATCAACAGAGAACCGCTTAGACAGCCGACCTGCCCGTCTATTCCATCCATCAAATTAACGGCATTGGTAATTCCGACAATCCATAAAACCGTTATCGGATATGCAAATAATCCAAGATGCAGAAAGAGGCCGATAGGAGCAAAACTAATCCGGGTAAACCGGTAGCCGGCATAGACAACGATGATTGCGGCAGTCAGCTGCACGGCAAACTTAGAAGCGGCTTTCCAGTTTTTTAAATCATCAAGCAAGCCCATAAGAAAGATGAGTGCGCCGCCGGCAATTATTGCAAGGAATTGCGGAGTAATTACGATTATCCCCGGAAAGCGGAAATAAATAACGGCCAAGGTCAGTACAAAGGCAGCAAAAAACCCCACACCGCCCAGCCGGGGAATATTTCCTGAATGTATTTTACGTCCCCCTACCCCGTCATATAGATTATGTTTTTGTGAAAACACAATCATCATATACACAAGAAAAGCCGAGATAATACAGGGTATAACCATCGTAAAGCGTATAAATTGTATAGTTGTCAGGTGCATTAATACCTCAATACATCATTTTTAGCAATTTTCACTCAGGTATCATACTATCGCATTAAGATGAAATATACAATATTTATTCAGATTTAGTCTTGAAAAAGCTCTCTGCGCGTTGCTTGACCGGAAAACGTTACTCTAGACTATGCACGGATAAAGCGTTCCCGTATTTCGTCAAGGGATACGAGTAAGCCGGCGCGTTCGACAAACCACAGCTTAAATCCGTTCAATCGTTTACCGGGCTTTCCGCTTACAACGGCAGCGCCGGCATGAATGTCTGCCGTGGTGCCGTCGGGCAGCAGAATCCGGCCGTCAGCACAAAGAACGGCGGACAAAGATTTCCCGCGCAAATATAGCCGCTCTTGAGGGTACAAATACTGTTCGGTTATGAGTAACGAAAGGGGTACACGAGGGTGCTTGCAGTCATATTCCGCCGTTTCTACCGGCCCGAGGTATTCGCTTACTGCATCAAGGCGCGCCTTACCGGCCGCACAATAGGCCGGCGACAGCTCTATACCGATAAAGGAGCGGCCGCACTGTTTTGCTGCGGCGCCGGTTGTCATCGTACCCCCGAAGGGATCCAGTACCGTATCACCGGGATTTGAACAGAGCACGATAATCCGGTACAATAGGCTTTGAGGTTTTTGGGTAGAATGGAGTTTCAGCCCCTCAGCATCTTTCAGCCGTTCTTTTCCGGTACAAAGCGGAAACCGCCATACGGAACCCAGCTGCTTCCGGATGCCATTCCGGTAATCAGCCTCATCAACGGTGTCAGTGTTAAGTTCTTTTGCAGTTTTATAATGGAAGGTATATTTTGCTTTAGCGGATTTTGCCGCCCAAATAAGTGTTTCGTGGCTATTAGTCAGCCGCGTACCGTGAAAATTGGGAGTGGGATTTTTTTTATGCCAGATAACATCATTAATCAGCCAAAAACCGCATTCCTGCATCAGACCGCCGATGGTGTAAATGCACTGCATTCCGCCGATAACCCAGATTGTTCCATGGGGCGATAAGACGCGGTAACATTCACGGAGCCAGGCCTGTGTAAAGCGGCGGTAGTCTTCAAGGCTACCGAACTGATTATCCCAGGGATCGGAACAGCCTTGGTAAGCCTCACCTTCAGTGCGGTATAAAGTACCGCCGGTACGCATCCAATAGGGAGGATCGGCAAAAATTAAGTCAATGGAGGTTTCCGGCAGCTTCCGGAGTTCTTCAAGACAATTTCCATTGATGATTGTGTGAAAAACAGCCGTCCGCTTTTCTTTCTGACGGGGCACCGTACCGGAGACAGCATCTTTCATTAATCTTCAAGCTCAGGGATACGCCCCTTTAATTCGCGTAAAAAGGAATCCCCGCCGGTACCTTCTTTTAAGCAGACAAAAACGCAGTTATCCCGGCCTGCAATAATGCCCAGCACTGATTCAAAATTCATATTTTCTAAGGCGATAGAAATTAAATCCGTATGTCCCGAATAGGTTTTGATAACAACCATATTGCCCGAATAGTCTATAGAAATATATCCGCGCAGAAAATCCTGTACCCCTGCTTGTTCGGTTTCAGGGGGACGATCATCGCCGGGAACCGTATATACATAATCCCCTTTCCCGTTAGAAACCTTACTCACCTTTAACATCTTTAAATCCCGTGAGAGTGTTGCTTGCGTAACAGAAAAACCGTCGCGTGCCAAGTACCCAAGCAGCATCTCCTGTGATTCTATCGGATATGATTTTATTAATTTTTTAATCGCTTTTAATCTTGTTAACCGTTGTTTCACTTACTCACACCTAACTCAATAGTGCATAAATATTCAAAAAAAGTCAATAAAAATTACAAAACTCTTCTTATTCATGCAGTATCTTTGTATAAAAATGAAAACGGCCGTTAAATGCTGTGTACTGATGCCTACAAAATAAGCATTGCATCGCCGTAAGAAAAAAAACGATATTTTTTTTCTATTGCATGACGGTACGCGGAAAAAATCAGTTCACGTCCGGCAAAAGCTGAAACCAGCATGACCAAACTTGATTCGGGAGTGTGAAAATTCGTCAGTAATGCGCCGGTGAGTGCAAACCGGTATCCCGGATAGATAAAAATATCGGTTGCGTGGGTTCCGCGTTTCAGCCTGTGCGTTTCCCGGTTCCATGCGGATTCAAGCGTACGCACGGAAGTGGTTCCCACTGCAACAATGGGTGTCCCCGCCCGGTGTGCCCGTTCCACTGCATCCGCTGCCGGATCGGGAATAAAAAACTTTTCGGTGTGCATTGTATGTGCTTCTACCGTATCCGTCCGCACCGGTAGAAATGTGCCCAAGCCGACATGAAGGGTTACCGCAGTGCGGGCAATCTGCCGCTTGTCAAGCTCTTGCAGTACCGCATCGGTAAAGTGCAAGCCGGCCGTAGGCGCCGCGACCGAACCGGTATTCTCTGCATACACGGTTTGATAGCGTGCCGCATCTTCCTCAGTATCGCCGCGTTTAATATACGGCGGCAGCGGGATATGACCGTGCGCTTCCAGCCATCGGTCATCAATACAGCGGTTGAAACGCAGATATTTACAATCAGCCGCTGTATCGGGGGAAGGCGGCGGAATCAGAACGGCACCAGTGCCGTCGCTAAAGGTGTAGGCCTTCCCCTCCCGCTGCCGCTTTGCACGCTTAACCAGCACCTTCCAGACAAAACCTTCGTCAAGCGGCTCAAGCAACAAAAATTCCGCCTCGCCTTCGGCCGTACGTGCATACAGACGTGCATGACGTACCTTTGCATTGTTAAAGACCATCAAACAATCGGACGGTAAAAAATCGGGTAAATCAGAAAAAAGCGCATCGGTTAAAGCGCCGGTACTCCGGTTAAGCACCAACAGCCGGTCATTTCCGCGTTCTGCGGAAGGATGCTGCGCAATCAATTCTTTGGGTAAGTCAAAATTAAAATCTTTTGTAAACATAGTTCCTCAAAACGCGGGCACTATACCTAAAAAAACAGCCAGTATGCAAGAGCATACCGCAGAATTGCCCCGTTCAATACCTTTGTTGCCGAACAGTCTTAATAAAGGGCTGTTTTTTCCTACCGTTCACCGTAAAACTCTTCGAGGATACGGGTAATCCGGCCGATACTGCCGGAATCACTCATATCGGCATAATGAGCCCCGGGGAATGAACGGAAAAAGGTTTGCTGACGCTTTGCATAGCGCTTAGTATTCCGCTTAATCAGTTCTGCTGCAGCATCAGCAGGAGCCGCCGCCGGATTATCGGGAGAGAGTTCAAAAAATTCACGGTACCCGATCGCTTTCATGGCAGGACTTTCGGATGTACAGCCCTGTTCAACCAAAGCCCGTATTTCCTGCTGCAAACCCGCCGCAAACATTTCGTCAACACGGGTCTCGATACGGCGGTATAATTGCTCACGGGGACGATCCGCAAAAATCAGACAAAACCGGTAACCGCTGCGGCAGCGGGCGGGCATTTCAAAGGAACTGAGGGGCTTACCTGAGGTAATATAGACCTCGTGAGCACGGATAATGCGGTATTCATCATGAACATGAATCTTTGCCGCAGAAAGCGGGTCAAACCGTTCAAGTTCGGCCAGCATCTGTGCTGCTCCCGTCCGCATGAGCTTTTCCTGTAGGGCTTTCCGCACTGCAGGGTCAGCCTGCGGAGTAACCGGCATTCCATATATGAAGTGTTTAAGATAAAATGCCGTACCGCCGAGTATTACGGGAAGTTTTCCGCGGCTGCAAATGGAACTGCATAGGGTATCCGCATGACCGACAAAATCCGCAACCGAAAATTCGGTCTCGGGCGGGCAGATTCCGATAAGATGATGAGGCAGGCTATCCAATAGCTCATCCGCCGGCTGTGCCGAACCGATGGGCATACCGCGGTATACCTGCACTGAATCGGCAGAAATAATCTCTGCGGTACCCGCAAAAACGCTAGAAACGGAAAGAGAGGAAAAAAGCTGGGCTGCAAGTGCGGTTTTGCCGCAGGCAGTAGGCCCGAAAATAACCGCAACTGAAATTACCGTAGACGGAGTCAAGGACTAGGAATAGTCAGGATGATATTCTATTTTATAATCAATAACACCGGTAAATACCTGTGATGCTGCCGTACAGACCACTTTATCATTGTTTTCTTTTAGAACCGGATCTTGGATTGTTACCAGCTGAAAAGCACGCCGCGTGGAAGCACAGGTAATCTCATAAATATTATCTTGAAATTCAATTAATTCTTTTAACGGGAAAATCATAGCATCCAGTATAGCAGGTTCGCCTAATAGAAGCAAGAGACTCATTAAGGGTATAGTTCTGCCGTCTGCACACTCTTGGGTACAGACGGCTCCCTGTGTTGTTTTTGACCTGTTTGCACAGGGCTATTTTTTGCCTGCTTGCACGAGTGTTACCGCCGAGGTTGTTACGATGTCTTCTACGGAACAGCCGCGGGAGAGGTCTGAAAGCGGTTTTGCAAAACCTTGTAAGAAGGGGCCGTAAGCTTCGGCTTTTGCAAGCCGCTGTACCAATTTGTAGCCGATATTGCCCGCACCCAAATCCGGGAACACGAGTGTATTCACCTTACCGCGGATGGGGCTTCCGGGAGCCTTGGTATCAGTAACGCTCGGAACCAAAGCAGCATCAAGCTGTATTTCACCGTCAAAGGAGAATGATACCTTCCGCTCGCCGAGGATTTTTACCGCTTCCCGGACACGGAGAATATTTTCATCTTTGTCGCCTCCGGAACCTTTTGTGGAATATGAAAGCATCGCAACGGCAGGTTCCGCACCGGCAAATACCGAACAGCTTTCAGCAGCGGAACTTGCAATATCCGCAAGCTGCTCGGCTGTCGGGGTGGGAATGACGGCACAGTCTGAAAAAATCAACACACCGTTTGCACCCCATTCAGGATTTTTTGTATCCATGACAAAACAGGATGAGGCGGTTTTAACACCGGGCTGGGTACCGATAATAGTCAGTCCGGCACGTAAGACATTTGCGGTAGTGTTTTCGGCCCCGGCAACCATTGCATCGGCCTTTTCCTTTACCAGCATCATGGCAGCAAAACGCAAAGGATCAGCCATATCTTTTTTTGCCTGCTCAGGGGTCATTCCCTTTGCCTTCCGCTTTTCATATAAGGCATCTGCAAAAGAATCGAACCACTCGGACTGTTCCGGTTCAATAACCGTAAGACCGCCGAGGTCAACCCCTGCTTTTTGTGCAGCGGCTGCAACATCAGCCTGCTTTCCTACCAAAAACAGCTGCGAAACCATCTGGGCATCGGCCAACATACGGGCTGCACGCAGGGTACGCTCCTCTGTAGCTTCGGGTAAGACCAAGCGGTTCTTGTATTCCTTTGCCTTATTCTTCATTATTTCGACAAAACTCATCTAAAACCTCCGTTCAAACTATAAAATCAATATAAAAAGTGTACTGCTTTCAGCATCTTTCTGCAAGTTACAGACAAGGAGCTGCGGTTTTTAAATCAAAATCTTTTTTGCAGCCCCTCCGTAGTAGGTAGTGCGCAGTTCCTGTACGTGCTCATCGCGGATGTAGTCTTCAAACGGCATCATCCGGTCAATCACACCGCCGGGAGTAATTTCTACGATGCGGTTAGCAATCGACGAAATAAACTCATGATCGTGTGAATTAAACAAGACTACTCCCGGAAAATTGATAAGCGCTTCGTTTAAGCTGGTAATGGCTTCCAAATCAAGGTGATTGGTCGGCTCATCCAAAATCAGCACATTTGATCCTGAAAGCATGAGCTTACTGAGCATACAGCGTACCTTTTCTCCCCCCGACAAAACCTTTACCGGCTTTAACGATTCATCGCCCGTAAACAGCATCCTGCCCAAAAAGCCGCGGACATACGCCTCGTCCTGTTCAACGGAAAATTGCCTGAGCCAATCGGTGATATTCAAATCCGTTTCAAAATAACCGGAATTATCTTTACTGAGATAGGCATGGGTTACGGTTTGTCCCCAATACACATCGCCTGAATCTGCCGTTTTAATGCCGGTTAAGATATCAAAGAGCGCGGATTTTGCATTATGTTCCTGACCGACAAAGGCAATTTTATCGGTACGGTTCACCATCAAGCTGAAATCTTTAAGCAGTTCAATACCCTGTTCACTGCCTTCCTCTTTTGACGTATAACAGAGTTTTTCCACCCGCACCACATTATTCCCGATGTCCCGATCCGGTTTAAAGTGCACATAGGGAAACTTACGGGAGGTAACTTCAATTTCTTCAAGTGCAAGTTTGTCGTACACCTTTTTGCGGCTGGTTGCCTGCTTGCTTTTTGCGGCATTAGAAGCAAACCGGAGGATAAATTCTCGCAGGTCTTTCATTTTTTCTTCACGCTTTTTCTGCTGATCGCGTGCCTGCCGCTGCATGATCTGGCTCATCTGATACCAGAAGTCGTAGTTACCGGTGTACATCCGTATCTTTCCAAAGTCAATGTCGCAGATATGTGTACATACGGTGTTCAAAAAGTGACGGTCGTGGGAAACGACAATAACGGTATTGGGAAATTCAATCAAAAATTCTTCAAGCCAGCTGATAGATTCAAGGTCCAGACCGTTGGTCGGTTCGTCCAAAAGCAGAATATCGGGATTACCGAACAGCGCTTGCGCCAGCAAAACCCGCACTTTTTGGCTTTCGTCCAATTCGCTCATCATACGGTCATGGTTTGATTCTTCCAGACCGAGACCCGACAGCATCTGTTCTACCTGATTTTCAGCCTCCCAGCCGCCGATGTCGGCAAATTCGCCTTCAAGCTCCGAGGCACGGATACCGTCTTCTTCGGTAAAGTCTTCTTTTTCATAAATTGCTTCCCGCTCTTTCATAATGCTGTAGAGCTTTGGGTAGCCCATGTACACGGCATCTTTAACGGTATATTCGTCAAATGCAAAGTGATCCTGTCTGAGTACCGCCATCCGTTCGCCGGTTGTAATACTGATTTCCCCGCTATCGTGTTCCAATTCGCCTGACAGCAGTTTCAAAAAGGTTGATTTTCCCGCACCGTTTGCACCGATGATGCCGTAGCAGTTCCCGGGCGTAAACTTTAAATTAACATCCTTAAAGAGCGGTTTTTCCGAAAATTTTAAACTTACATCGCTTACTGTAATCATATCCACACCATACCGTAAAACCGAAAAAGTTGGAACCCTTAAATCTTAAGCGTCCGTGTCTTGGAGCTTACAGCTGACGCAGAGAAACCGTTATCCTTGGGAAAATTGACACTTTTTACGTTTATTTTTAGAATAGGCCTGAAAAGGAGTACACCATGAAGGTCTTGGTCATAGGAAACGGCGGCAGAGAGGATGCAATCTGCAAGAAAATAGCGGAAAGTAACAAGCTGACAAAGCTGTACTGCGCAAAAGGGAATGCAGGTACCCTCCGGTATGCCGAAAATAAGGATTTAACGGGTAATCAAGAGATATTACACTTCGCATTGCAGGAAAAAATAGATTTAGTGATTGTCGGCCCCGAAAATCCCCTGTGCGAAGGAATCGTAGATATGTTCCAAGAGCATCATATTCCCATCTTCGGCCCGAATAAACGGAGTGCGCAGCTGGAAGGCAGTAAGCAGTTTGCAAAACGCTTTATGCAAAAATACGGCATACCGACTGCCGAGTACGCTGCCGTTCGTTCAAAAGAAGAAAGCCAAGCGGTACTGAAAACAGCTGCCTATCCGGTGGTCATTAAGGCGGACGGCCTCTGCGCAGGCAAGGGTGTCAGGATCTGCACAACACAGGAAGAAGCGGCGCGGTATATTTCAGAATTATTTGACGATAACATCTTCGGCAATCAAGGCAGCACCGCGGTTATCGAAGAATTTTTAAGCGGACGTGAAGCCTCCTTGCTCTGTTTTGTATCAAACACTACCGTCATACCAATGGAAAGCGCACGGGACTATAAAAAAATATTTGAAAACGATCAGGGGGAAAATACCGGCGGAGTAGGCTGTTATTCTCCCAGTGAATTATTTGATGAAAAGCTGCAAAGCAAAATCGATGAGCTGATCAAAAAAATATCGGTCGGGCTGGAAGCCGAACACCTCGGATATTGCGGAATTTTATTTATCGGGTTGATGATACGCGGCGGAGAGCCAAAGGTACTGGAATTTAACACCCGTTTCGGCGATCCGGAAACAGAGGTTGTCCTGCCGAGGCTTGAAAGCGATCTTCTTGAAGTAGTGGGAAAAGCTCTGAACGGTACACTCACCGCGAAGGATTTAGTATGGAAGAAAGAAAAATGCTTAACGGTTGTCCTAACCGCTGAAGGCTATCCCCATGCGTATGAAAAAGGAAAACCGATTACCGGTTTAGATGCTGAACCGGCTTCAGGGTTGTATGTTTACCATAATAATACGAGGGCCGAAAACGGAAAAATCCTCTCCGACGGAGGCAGAGTTCTTTCGGTTACGGCTACCGGTACGGACTTTGAAGAAATCCGGCAAAAGGTATATGCGCATATTGAAACCCTGCATTTTGACGGAATGCACTACCGGAAAGATATCGGAATTATCGACTAACGGGGCGTGTGGTTACTGCACAGGAATAGAATCCGAAAAGCGGTTTAGACATAACAATCTACCTTGACAGGGGGGGGTAGAATTGAAACCGACGATATTTTTTGCTCCGGCAGAAAATATCCTTGCGGACGCTTTCAGCGGCCGGATTTTATTTTTGCGGCAGTTGCCGCACAGGAGTGTTATTATGAAACACAAGATCGCTTCAATAATGACGGTGCTTATTATGAGCGCTGCCGTACTGCTGGTTGCCGGCTGCGATCAGCTTCAAGGAAACAAGGGGGAAAATCCGAGTAACGCCCCTTCCGCAGCAGACTTAAAAGGTGTGTGGAAAATGACTTTAAAAGGTACAGACGAAGGTCAGTATACCACACATATTTATTTTGACGGTTCAACTATCTTTGCTGCATCCAATGTAGCCGGTCAGTTTGTAAAGTATCTTCAAACTTTTACCTATAATGCTGACGGTACAATCTCAATGGAACAACCGGACGGAGCAGCTCCTGCTGTCTTAACACCGGTAAAGAACGGTGAGGCGATTGACCTTCAAACTGGCGGAGTAACTATTGCAATTATGACGAAGGATGCAGATGTTTCACCTGACACTATTAAAAATGCTCCGGAAATACCGAACCCGTAATTATCTGCCTTAACCTGCGGTGTACCGGCGAATCATCAGCTTGCCGGTACACCATGAAGGTAAAACATCCATTGCACGCGCGTTTTTTTCTCAGTACAATACTGCTCCATACACAAGACATGGTACCCGCACAAGCGGTAACACCATACAGGAGGATGTGAAAAACCAAATGCATATCAGAGAAGCCACTATCGAAGACTGTCCGGCAATTTACCGGCTGAATACGGAAAGTTTAGGTTACAGCTACCCCGAAGAAAAAACAAAAGAGCGGCTGCACCATATCCTGCAATCGCCGGCGGCAAAACTATTTGTTGCCTGTGCCGGCAGTGAAGTAGTCGGGTATATTCATGCGGAAGACTACGAGTGTACCTTTCAGGATAGCAGGAAAAACATCATTGCCCTTGCGGTTGCAGCCGCACATCAAGGTAAGGGGGTCGGCACCGCGCTGATTTCGGCGGTAGAAGACTGGGCACGGGAAACCGGTGCAGCCGGCATACGGCTGGTTTCAGGCATTAACCGTACGAAAGCGCACGTCTTCTACGAAGCACGCGGATATACCTGCCGCAAAGAACAAAAAAATTTCGTTAAATCACTGGTGTAAACACAACCGGGTACTCAGGAAATAGCAGCGGCCTACTTGTAAAATCAAAATAAAATCCTTATATTACTACTATGACCGCTGATGTATCTGCATCGGCGGATGATGTTAAGCAATTAAGGAGTGTGAGTTATGGATAAGTACGTATGTGATTTATGCGGCTACGAGTATGATCCTGCCGTAGGCGATCCTGACGGCGGTATTCCGCCCGGAACTGCTTTTGAAGATATTCCTGATGATTGGGTATGTCCGCTGTGCGGCGTTACAAAGGAAAGCTTCACAAAGGTGTAAGGGTTAGTATAACCGGATAACATACAGGGAGTATACCGGACAATCAAGACTGAACCGGTATACTCTTTCCCTTTAGAGGGGCGAAATGTACCGGACGGAAAACACATCCGTTGAATGTTAAGGACAACAGTTATGACAAAAAATGATTTTATCAGCTCAATAGGATACGACGGTGCCGCTGCCGTCGTAGATAAAACACGCCGTACAAAAAATAACGGAAAAACACTTGCAGAGCTGCTCCAAGCAGGAGCCTTCCGCAGTGCTGCCGCTCTTGCCGTCTATAATGATTCCCGCGATGATCTTCAAACCGTTGCAGATTATTATAATAAACTCGCTCAGTCACACTACACCGCCGAAAACATCGTACGGGTATTCGGAATCACAAAAACAACCGGAAAAAAAATCATTCTTCTATAAAATAGGGCGCCTCTGAAACTCAGTGAAATATTTAGAGGTTCTCAATACAATGCCGCTTACTGTACGGCAGGTGTCTTATCTTACAGCCGCCGCTATGTTGTATGCGGCACGTAAATCCGTATCATCATTTTTTACGATGCACGGTACTTTTAGCATAAGGAGTATATATGGCCTCATATCCTTTCAGTGTGATTGAAAAAAAATGGCAAAAATATTGGAAAGACCATAAAACATTCAAAGTAACCGAAGACGAAAATTATCCGCCCGAAAAACGGGCTTATGTACTGGATATGTTTCCCTATCCTTCAGCAGCGGGGTTGCACGTTGGACATCCCGAAGGCTATACGGCAACTGATATGTATTGCCGCTATCTCCGTATGAACGGTTATGCGGTGCTCCATCCGATGGGCTTTGATTCCTTCGGCCTTCCGGCAGAAAATTATGCCATCAAAACCGGCACACATCCGCGAATTACAACCGAGCAAAATATTGAGAACTTCCGCCGTCAAATTCAAGCGTTCGGATTTTCTTACGACTGGGATCGCGAGGTTGTAACCTCCGATCCGGACTATTACCGCTGGACTCAATGGATATTTTTACAGCTCTATAAGCGCGGGCTGGCATATGAAGCAGAGGCGCCGATTAATTGGTGCCCCAGCTGTTTAACCGGACTTGCCAACGAAGAAGTAAAAGACGGACACTGCGACCGCTGCGGTTCCCAAGTTGTCCGCCGGAATGTACGTCAGTGGATATTCAAGATTACCGCGTATGCGGAGCGGCTGCTTGAAGACCTAGAAGACCTTGACTGGCCGCAGTCCATCAAACTTATGCAGCGGAACTGGATCGGCAAGAGTACCGGTGCGGAAATAGACTTCGCCTTGGCCGCCCGGGAAGACCTGCCCGCAGATGCAGCCGGAGAAAAAATCACCGTGTACACCACCCGTCCCGACACCCTTTTCGGGGCAACCTACATGGTACTTGCACCGGAGCACCCGCTCGTCATGCGCATTGCCAGCGGGGCGCAGAAGGCAGCGGTAGAGCAGTATATTGCCGACAGCGCAAAGAAGAGCGACCTTGAACGCACCGACCTCGCAAAGACAAAGACCGGTGTTTTTACCGGCGCCTATGCAGTAAACCCGCTGACAAAAGAAGAAATACCGATTTGGATCTCAGACTATATTTTGATTTCTTACGGAACCGGCGCCATTATGGCGGTTCCGGCGCATGACGAGCGGGACTGGGAGTTTGCCAAGACCTTCTCCCTGCCGGTCATTCAGGTAGTTGCCTCCGAAGAGGAATGGAAGACCAAGGGAGCGGCGGGCGATTACAGCGCAGAACCTGCCCAGTGTACCGCTGCCGACGGCTATGCGGTTAATTCAGGGCAATTTACCGGCCTTGCAACACAAGAGGCAATTACCCGCGTTACCGAATATGCCGCAGCTCAAGGCTTCGGAAAAAAGGCTGTCAATTATAAACTGCGCGACTGGGTATTCAGCCGGCAGCGGTACTGGGGGGAGCCCATTCCGCTGGTTCATTGCCCTAAATGCGGTGTTGTGCCGCTTGATGAAAAAGACCTGCCGCTGACCCTGCCGGAGGTAGAAAGCTACACACCTTCGGATACAGGAGAAAGTCCCTTGGTAAAAATACCCGAATGGGTGAACACCGTTTGTCCTCATTGCGGCAGTTCTGCCCGCCGCGAAACCAACACGATGCCTCAGTGGGCAGGTTCGTGTTGGTACTATCTCCGCTACATCGATCCGCATAATACGGAATCGTTTTGTGCAAAAGATAAAGAAGATTACTGGATGCCGGTAAACCTCTATGTCGGCGGTGCGGAACACGCGGTGCTGCATCTTTTATACGCCCGCTTTTGGCATAAAGTGCTGTACGATTTAGGTCTGGTGCATACAAAAGAACCGTTTAAGCGGCTCATCAACCAGGGTATGATTACCTCGTTTGCCTATCAGCGGAAAAATAAAACACTGGTACCGACCGATGAGGTTGAACAACAGGGAGAAAACGAGTTTATCGAAAAAGCAACGGGTGAAAAACTTGAGCGTGTTGTTGCCAAGATGTCTAAGAGCTTAAAAAACGTCATCAATCCCGATGAAATGATTGAACAATACGGAGCGGATTCCTGCCGTATGTATGAAATGTTCATGGGGCCGCTGGATATGTCCAAGCCGTGGAATACGCAGGGGCTTATCGGGATATTCCGCTTTTTGGAGAAGATTTGGGCGCTTTCGGAAAAAGAGGTCTATGACTGTCCGGTTAATGATACGGCTACTCCCGAACACGCGGAAATCACAAAACTACTGCATAAAACCGTCAAAAAGGTAAGCGAAGATACCGAAACACTGAATTTTAACACGGCAATCAGCCAAATGATGATCTTTGTCAATACGGCCGGGAAATATGAAAAACTCCCCCGCTTTGCATGGGAAGCCTTTGTAAAGCTGCTTTCGCCCTATGCGCCTCATTTAGCGGAAGAACTGTGGGAAAAACTCGGGTATACCGAAACGGTTGCCTATCAGCATTGGCCGATGTTTGTTGAAAAATTCTGCATCGATTCGGAATGTACGGTGGTTGTACAGGTAAACGGAAAAATGCGGGACAAATTTCAAGCCACCCTTGATTTGCCGAAAGCAGAAATGGAAGCTCTTGCTTTGAATACCGAAGGAGCACGGCGTTTCCTTGAAGGGAAGCAGCCGAAAAAGATCATCGTTGTACCGAACAAATTGGTGAACATTGTCGTCTAAGGCCTGTAAGGTATGCAGGCGCAGTAACAACACTGTAGTGAAACACACGGCTGTGTGTTTCACTCTGCCGGCTTCTTTCAACAGTAAACCGGTAAGATAGTTTCATAATATTTTCGGGACTAAAGTCCCTATAAATTCCCGTCTTTTTCCTATACAATAGCTGCATGGTTCAAAATATCATTCTTTGCGATGACCACGTACTTTTACGGAAAGGAATAAAAAACTGGATAGAAACTCACTCAACATACAAAGTTACGCACGAAGCCGGCTCTTGGGAAGAATATGAAAAGATAGCAGATAGTATTGCCTCAATGCGTACCGCATTGCCTCCGGGGGCAGATGCGGCAACGGGGGAACAAAGCGGTTATATCGCCATTGTAGATATTTCGTTTAAAATGGAATACATGGCAGCCGCCCGCGAAGAAAATTGCGGGTTTGAGATCATTCACGGTTTGACCGCACTGGGTAATTCCATGCATTGCATACTCGAGCCATGACTCAGGCGGATTTGTAGAACACGCAATAAGTTCTTTAGTCGGAGCAAAAGGTTTTGTTTCAAAAAATGCAGACGAAGGGATATTGCTTGCGGCGATTACTGCTGTTGCAAACGGTAAAGCATATATTCAGGCAGAACTTGTTACCGGTATGCTTGAAGTCCGCGATATAACACAGACCTTTACCAAAAAAGAAAAACGTGTTGCAGATTCTCTGACGCTTTACAAAACAAATGCAGAAATCGCTGCAACGCTTGGAGTGAGTGAAAAAACGATTGTAAACTACCTTACGATCATATATGACAAGGCGGGCGTAAAAAACAAACGTGAATTTTTGCAAAAAATGGGGCGGCTATGAAAGCAGCACATATTTCTGCTACCGAATATGCCCCCGAATACCGTTCCGGGTTACCCTGTGCTTGTGTCTTATTTCCGTCGCGGGGAATATCGCGGCAGCTTTTCTCGCCGCTGCACTGCATTTACCGCTCTTTTCGGATACTATTTTTACCGTCGCCGTTACCTTTTACGCAGGGCTTGTGCCCGGCTTAATCGTTGCAGCGTTATACAATCCGGTTATGACGCTTGTTGAATGTGCGGTGTACGGAACTGAAATGTTCTACTTTGACTTTCTGTACGCATTGTGCGGAATGTTGATTGTTCTTTCAACATATCTTTTGAGCCGAAACAAAAAAGAGTTTTTCTTTAACCGTACCGTTACTATTCTCTATCTTTTGCTCATTGCATTTGTTTCATCCTTCCTCAGCTCTTTTGCTGCAACCATTTTGGACACATTCATTCGTCCATTGTTTGAAACGATTTCAGGATTTTCCCGTATCGACAATTTTTCTACTGTTTTCCAAAAATTACAATTCGGAGTGTTCTTGTCCTATCTTTTGCCGAGAATTCCAATCACAGTGCTGGATAGATTGATGTGCACTTTTTTAGGCTTTGCCCTGTATCGTCTTCTTGATAGGAACATGTCATGCCGGTGGAAAGTCTAACAGAACAAGAATTACAGGACTTACTTTCCGCCTTAAACCTTTACACGTCATTTTTCCTCTTTTTGATTGTACTGTGCTTTGTTGCTTTCATCACAATTTTGGTCATTTTAATCCGCAATATCGAAAACAGAAAGTCGCTTAAAGACAACCGTACATTCATTTCTGAAATCATCCAGACACAGGAAGACGAAAGAAAGCGTATTAGTCAAGAATTGCACGACACGGTAAGCCAGAATATAAAAACACTTCTCATAGAACAAAAAAGATTATTGTCTGATATGGGCAGCATAAGCCGTACTGTTCCGAACGAAAATATATCCGCAGAGGAAACATCTGCAATCAAACACATAGAACAAATTATTAAACTTGAAAGACAGAATCAAAAAGAACTTCGTGCAATTATCCGAAATCTTTCAATTCCGTTATTAAGCACAGTTCCTTTTAAAACGGTTATAAATGACTTGTGCGAACAATTTTCCGAACAGTCAGACATTCCGTGTACGTTTTTTGTAGAGCAAGATGTTACGTTTGAACATTTTACCAACGAACAAAAACATCACATTGTGCGTATCATTCAAGAAGCGTTGAACAATGTCCGTATTCACGCCGACGCAGAAGAAACAAGTGTGATTATAAGGAAGGTTGGACATTCAGAAAAGGATGTTTCTGTGCTTACTCACCATGATAAAATCCGCATAATGATTTTTGACGACGGAATAGGGTTCGACACAACGGCAATCCATGATGCGGGCAGGCTGCACTTCGGCATGAGCGGAATGGAAATGAGAGCAAAACTCTTAGGCGGAACACTTATCATCACGAGCCGGCCGGAAACAGGTACGGAGGTACGGCTAGAAGTACCGCTTGAAAAGGAGATGGAGGCTTGTTTGCAAATAAACAACAGCTGACAACAGTGGTACCGTATGCTATAATGCTACCATGCAAGAAACAGCATCACACAACCGTAACTATAAAGACTCTGTATTTGTAGATCTTTTCAGCACTGATGAAAAAGCGAAAGAAAGATTCCTATCACTCTACAATGCTTTGCATCAAAAGCAGCTGACTGATAGTGCGGTATTAAAAAATATCAAACTTGATCAAGTCATGTACATGAGTTTTGCTAATGATGTTTCGTATCTGGTGGAAAATAAAATTATTGTGCTTGCAGAGCATCAGTCTACTATTAATCCTAATATGCCCTGTCCAACAAAATACTTCCGTGTATTTTGTTGGACGACGAGTTTGCCGTCGGCAAACTCGCTTCTGATTAGTTCCACGGACATCCCTGTCCGTTCTGAATATGCTTTTTGAAAATAGGCGGAGCAGATACGCGGAATTAGGCAAAAAAGTACCGCAGGCGTATCGGGTATACGTTGAGGACACTTTTTTGCCGTATGACAAAGTAGATACCCGTATATTTTCAAAAAATGAAACGTATGCGGTATTATCAATGTGCCATCGATAACAGTGCAATAAACAAGGGCGGGGACTACAATAACTTACCCGATACCTTTATTATCTTTTTATGCACCTTTGATTACTTACAAGAAGGATTACCGCTTTATACGATAAGCCCCGCGTGTGCCGAAACCGGACAGCTTTTTAACGACGGAACAACAAAGATAATCGTAAACAGCAGTGCTTCGGAAAAAGCTGAAAAAAACCTAAAAGCCTTTTTATCGTATATGAACGGCAAACCGCCTGAAACGGCAAAGAACTTGCTTAATATAGGGCTATCAGTTGAGAATATTGCAAAAGCTACCGGTTTAAGTTGTGAAGAAATCGAAGGGCTGTAGCAATATCCGGTAGCCGAAATCATAGTTTTTTAGGAGTAGAATATGAAAACACTGATTAAGACAGCTGTTGCGGCAGCGATGTGTGCTGCATTTTTTGCCGGCTGTGCCTCCGTTCCCGCAGTTCCAGAAAAAGACGGAGTTATTACGGTTACCGTTCCTCAGGGAACGCGTCTGATGGTACGGGTAAAGACAGCTGACGGTTCGCCGGTGCATATCCGCGGTGCCGATAAAACGGTGATACCGGGAACCGATGAGGTCCGGGAATTGAAGGAAGAGAAACCGATGCAGATACTGAGCGCTGCGGGTACCCTTATCAAGTTTACCGGAAATATCACGGAATTTGATATTAAAGATAACGGCACGGTTGAGTCTATCGGCACCTCCGGCTGCCCGCAGCTTGAGGTATTATACTGTGCCGGAAATAAGATCAGCAGTTTACAGCTTTCGGCAAACAAGGCCCTAAAGCGCTTACAATGCTATAATAACCGTTTACCGGCACTTGATGTGTCGCAGCAGAGCCGTATGGAACTGCTCTGGTGCGGGATTAACCGCTTAAATGCGCTGGATGTTTCCGGCTGTACAAACCTTACACAACTGCGCTGTTATTTGAATGGTATTGATTCAGCGGCGATGGATGCGCTTTTGAGGTCGCTGCCGGCAGAAAACGCAACAAAGGTTTCCGTACGGGAAGCGAGGATTCTTGCCCCTGCCGATACGATGAAAAACGGTATTCCTTCTGAGGCAGCCGTAAAAGCTGCGGAAGAAAGAGGCTGGCGTATTTTAACCAGTGCTGATGTATCGGTGTATCCTTAAAACAAGGCGGAAAAAGGGCTTGACAGCGCGGTTGGGGATGCCCGAAAAGTAAGTTACTCCCCGGACATCCCCAACCGCATCATCGGTAAAAGGCGGCTTAGACTTTTTTAGGTGTTAATTTTCTGCCTTCGTTTTCCGCTTTTTCCAGTTCTGCCTGTGCGATTGCCAATAAGGCTATCGGTACGGAATAGGATGAACACGAAACGTAGTTCAGTCCTGCTTCCATACAGAACGGCACATTTTCGGGGCGTGCTCCTTGTTCGCCGCATAAGCCCAGTTTTAAGTCCGGGCGGGTTAAGCGGCCCCGTTCGATAGCAATTCCGATAAGCTCGCGTACGCTCGGGTCAAGCACTGCGAAGGGATTCCCGTCAATAAGATCATAGAGCGTGTAGTCGGGCATAAAATTGTTAAAATCATCGCGTGAAAGACCGAGTGTCGTTTGCGTTAGATCATTTGTACCGAAGGAAAAGAATTCGGCATAGCGGGCAATTTCTCCTGCTGAAAGAGCAGCCACCGGCAGCTCAATCATCGTACCGATTTTATAGTCGATGGGTTGAGCATTTAAGCGCGTCCGTATTTCCGCTTCGAGTGCATGAATACCCAAATAACTATGACCTTCTATTTTTTTGCCGTAGGCAATCTGTTTCAGCTCACGGAAGTTCATAATAATTGGAATCATTATTTCGATATGCGGTTCAATGCCTTCTTTTTGCAGCTTATAGGCAGCTTCAAAAATCGCCTGCACCTGCATTGCATATATTTCAGGGTAAGAAATTGCAATACGGCAGCCGCGGTGTCCGAGCATCGGATTAACTTCAGCACGGATATTGATTTGTTCGGATAATGCTTTTTTAGAAGCTGTTTTACCGGTTTCTTTAGTTAGGTATGCAATAAATCCGTCCAGCTCCGTTTCATTATGCGGTAAAAATTCATGCAAGGGAGCATCAAGCAGCCGGATGGTAACTTCACGGTTTTTCATCGCTTTGAAAATACCGTAGAAGTCTTCCATTTGCATTTTTTTCAGCCGGTTGAGAACCTTAATGCGGTCTTCCGTCTTTTCGCACAAAATCATTTCGCGGAAAATGTTGATACGCTTGTCATTAAAGAACATATGTTCTGTCCGGCATAATCCGATACCCTCCGCTCCGAAGCTGAGTGCTAATTCGGCATCATGCGGGCTGTCCGCATTTGCACGTACATGAAAGTTCTGAATAAATGAACGGGTCAGTGCGATGAAGTCGAGTAATCCTGAAGTTTTCGGATCCGGTTCAATCAGCTCGGCTGCACCGAAGTATACGGTCGATTCTCCGTAATACGGAACTTGCAGGGTGATGTAATCGCCTTCTTTAACCGTAATGCCGTCGATCACCGCTTTGTTACCTGAAATTTTCATGTCGGGACGTACGAGCGAAATTTTTCCGTATTGGCGCGCAACAACAGACGCATGGGCCGAATAGCCGCCTTCATTTGAAAGTACACCGGTTGAAACTTCAATCGCCTTGACATCGCCGGCATAGGTTGCCGGTAAACAGAGAATACAGCGGGTATCGGCACTTTGCAGCCGTGCAGTGCGCTGTGCTTCAATAAGCGAATCGGCGCTGAAATAAACACGCCCCACTGCAGAGCCGGGAGCGCCTGCAATACCGCCTTTTGACGCGGTAAGATTCTTGATACTTGCAGTATTGATGACCGGATGCAAAATTTCGTTCAGCTGTCCCGGTTTTACATTTTTTACTACATATTCCGCATCGACGATACCGCGCTTATATAAATCCAGCAGAAAGTGTACTAAGGCAATGGTACTCTTTGCTTCAACCGATTTTTGTTCGATAAGCCACAGTTTTCCGGCCTCAATGGTAAAACGGATTTCACGCACATCTTTACTGTGATCTTCGAGCTGCCATGCAATGGTTTGCAGCTGTTTAAGGTACTCCGGCTTAATGTCGTTAATATCACATCCTTCTGCATTAACCTCATCGAATTTTTCTTGGAAGAATTGCCCCTGCAATTTTTTTTCACCTGTCACGATATTCCGGCTAAAGAACCTGCCTGAAAAGGATTCTTTATCGTAGTTTCCGTATACCAGCGGCTGAATCAGGATGGCAACATCATTTTCGCTGTCATCTTCAAGGCTGAGCATGGTGCTGATAAGGCTGAGCGTTTCGTTAAGCTGTAATTCGGGATCTTCAAAATAGCCTTTAGGTAAATACGGCTGATATGTTTTCATGATGGCACTGCCCGATTCGGAATTCTTGTTCTTTTTCAGTGCCGCTTCGATTTCAGCAAGTTTTTCAGTAAACAGCCGTGTTTTCTCCGCTTCTTCCTTCAACTCTGCAATTTTACACAAAACCGAAAACATACCGCGGAGCAGGAAGAGGACTTCATGGCTTGCAAAATCCTTTCCGACCTTCTCTTCAAAGCCTTTTATTGTCTGCTGGGTTAAACCGAAGTTATGAAGAGTGGGATAATTGGCTATAACAAGATTCGATGAAATAACCAGTTTTAATAATAAGGGATTTTCCGAATCTCCATACTGTTTTTTTACTGATTTACCGCATTTTTTTAGGAGGCTGCGCAGCAGCGGCATAGCCTTCTCTTGCGATACCGTTTCTACAGCGGTGGCATCAATAACAATTCCCGGTACAATCGGCAGGCCGAGTTCTGCAAACTCATTGAGCTGCCTGCCGCGCAGGCCGAGTATTGTTTGGTCGATATTCTTTTTAAGCGCTTCTTGACTGCTGAAAAAATGGATTGCTTTAGTTGTGCTCATAATAAACTCCTAAAATAAATTCAAAACAGTGCTGGGAGAACCGCGTAAGAAAGATTCGAAGCGGGGACTGGCACCTTCGGCAAAATACTTTGACAGTTTGGAGAGGTCTTTAATTTCTTTACCTGCAACTGCGAATTGAATGCAGCTGCCGTGCTTCACCTTTCCCCATTTAAAAAGCGTATTAATATCGACGATTTGTTCGCCGTCATAAAACACAATCACCTTGTTATGAGGATACCGGGCATTGTAGCTGCGGATAATCCGCTTCCATGCTTCAACATTGCCGTTATGAAACAGCTCATTAGTAACAATGACCGAAATTTGCTGCGACATACGCACTGATCCGGCCGGCGCGGGCACAGGGGCGCTGACCGGCTGCTGCGGCTCTGCGGGTTTTGCCGGCGCCGTTGCAGATTTTTTAACTTTTGCAGCCGGAGTCTTTGCAGCTTTTCTGCTTCTGGTGCCTGTCTTTTGTTTTCTTACCTGCGGAGGAGTAAAAACAAAGGGGCCGGTTAAGGCTTGAGCCGGTACCTTCGGCTTATTACCGGCTAGAAGATCAAAAAATGCCGCGATGACCGAATCGGCAAGTGCAGAATCTATGGCTCCTTTATCTTGTTTGCCGACATAGATGTTTAAAAGCTCATTTTTTCTGAATGTTTCAAAAAGGGCGGCATTGACGGGATTTTTCGGGTTAATCACTAAAAACCCGATATCGGGGTGATGATAGCCGATAATAATATCGACCCCCTTCCATTTTGCCGTTTCAGCGGCGATGTCAGCCGGAGCGGCACTTACCGGCTTCAAATTCTTTGATATAACTTTATACCCCCACATATCAAGCAGCACTACCGATAAAAATGCGGGAATTTGACCGTTGGTTAATTCTTTGCTTTCAAGCAGTGCACCGATTGCATCGGCGGTATTTTTTTTAGGATTACAGGTATCCAATAAGGTGAGGACACCTTGAATATGCTGTACGGAGGCATTAAAACCTTGCTTCTTAGCAAGCGGTACATAAAAACCGGATGAATCTAACATACAATCTCCTTTGATACGTACTTATTTGTGCGGAAGGGGCAAGAACGCACCCCTGATTGAATAGGGAGTTTCCGAAAAGACCGGGTTTTAGAGAACTTCCTTGCATTATCTGCCGTATACGCAAACATACTGACTATACGGGTTGATATACAAAAGCCCTCCGAAACAAAGGGTTTCAGGGGGCTTTTGCGTTTTTACTTAACTATGTTATGTTCCGCCATAGTGAACGTGATTAGAGCGTTCTCAGTGACGATTTCCGTCCGCGGCGTGTCTTGCCTTCATCAACTGCACCCGCCTTCTTTGTTTTTGAAGCAGGTCTGCGTGTACGTGCAGGAGCTTCGCTGACGGTTTCCGCAGCAGGGGCTTCGAGGGCAGGAGCCTCATTGAGCATATCAATGAACTGTGCCCGTCCGCTCGGTGTCCCGGCGGCAGGATCATCTTCTTCACCGGAACCGAAGGTCTGAGCAATGTCGGCACGGACGGTTGAGCGGCGGCGGCTGAATGAGGCAAATGCCTGATCCATAAAGCCTTTTGAAACTCCGTGCAGGAATTCGTTCAGCACGTTTGCCATACCGTCAAGGGTTGCTTTTTTGCGCTTGATGGAAGTGATATCAACATCAAGCAGCAGACCGGGCTGCATATGGAAGGGATTGATGAGATAGTCGAATTTGTTAAATTCAGCTTCAAGGAAGTCCAGACGCTCTTCCATAACGCGGCGTTCAATCGGATACTGATAATCATACATCTTCTTGAGCCGTTCGCGCATAATGATGAGTTTCTTACGCATCTTGTCTTTCTCATACACAAAGGTGCGGTTCATTTTTTCTACTTCGGTTTCCGCTGCACAGACAAACGAAACCTCATCCCATACCTTAGCAATGTCCTTATATGCAGGTTCGCCGTTCGGTATCTTATATTTTTTCTGAATGTGTTTTTCGTAAAGCCGTGCAAGGTCGCCGAAATCGCTGATGCGTACCATAAATTTTGATTTGTCGTATTGTGTCTGCAAGACATCCCACAAATGCTCAACTTCGGTTTCAAATGAGCGGATCATTACTTCGTACGCTTTGCGTTCTTCGTTCAGCTGTGCATTGTCATAGTAGCGCAGCCGGATCTGATAGCGCTCATCGGGAAGATTGGCGATATTGGTATCATCATATTCGCGCAGCAGCAGCTCGCGTGCATTTTTGAGGTTTTCAATATACTGATAGCCCATTTTTGAGGTATCGAGAATTGAGGTTAAGGAGTTGATTGCCGTGTTGAAACCGCGGTTACGGATGTTTTCAATATCAATAATACGCTTAATGTTTTCACGGACATTGAGCTGATCAAATGTTTCCGGATCGATTTCTGCACGGAGATTTGAAATACGTTCCATCAGTTCTTTTGAAACTGCCGCATACCGTTTGCTTTCTGCGCTTTCAATATCATCATCGGTGATCGCGGGAACCTGTCCCATTTTCTTAAAGATAATTTCGCTGTCGGTTAGTTCTTCTTTACCTTCATCGATTAATTCATCTTTGATTTTTTCAATTTCTTTGTCGATGAGGTTCATAAAGTGATTTGAAATTAAATCTTTAATAAGGTATTCAACCGTTACCTGATACTGGAAGATGGGACTGATCAATTCCGTATCAAGAATATTTACCGACAGTTTTACGTCGGTAACCGTTTTCGGTTTATGGATGTTATCTTTGAATGCACATTTTACAATTGAATATGCATTTTCACCGCGGACAAAGGCACCGACATCCGTTTTTTGACGGAGCAGCGAGTTTGTTAATGTTTCGAGATCATTAATACCGCGCTGTACGTGCCCTTGCAGGTGCCCGTACATATTAACGATTGATTTTTCGATTTCACCGGTGTTGAACTTATCTGCGCCGCCTACTTCATCTAAGAGGGTTGCAATTTCTTTCGGTGTATAACGGTTCAGCACCTTCATTTCCTCTCTGTCGATGAAACCGCGTACTTTTTTAAGCATTTCATCTTCAGCGGTTACCATATAACGGTTAAACATATTTTGATAGTTTTGATTAAAGTAGTTGTATAACTTTTCTTTTAAACCGCCCATAATGTCGAGACGTTCGAGGACATCCTTGGGTAATTTAGTAGATAAGTGATGCAGTACTTTATTTGTTTCTTCTTCAATCAGCTGATTGACTTCCTTTTGCTGATCGCGGTAATCCTGTGCCAAAGAATTCCTTGAACCGACAGCACTGGGCTTTTCGGGATGGAATACATTTGGACTTTGGGGTAAATCTAAACTTGCCATCTTACTGTCTCCTTACAGCAGTAAATTTATATCTCGGACGGATATACTCATACAATTTTAATTATAAGGCTATTTTATAAAATGTAAAGCTGTTTTTGTTTTTTTACTGCTTTTTTTGCCGGAATGTTATACAATATTTGCCGATAGCAGTATGATTTTACAACCAGCGTATATATGCTGTAATGCAAGGAGCTGAAATGCCGAAATTACGGATGATTTTTTCAATTGTGTTTTTTTGTTGTATCGCTGTAACTGGTGTTGCAGGGGAACGGACAATTCCGGTTGATATTTTTTTAATGATTGATAAATCGAAATCTATGGATGAAGCCGGTAAATTCAACAGTCTGCATACATGGGTACGGGATACACTCGTTACGGAAATGATTATTCCCGAAGACTGGATCACCGTATGGGAATTTTATGAAGAGCCGCATGAACTATTGAGTTTTACCGTTAAAACTGAAGCGGACAGGAATAAACTTATCGGTGTAATTGACTCCATTAGACCTGACGGTGCATTTACCGATATCGGTAAGGCCTTGGATGCTATCCAAGTTTCATTGAATAAGCGCGGGAGAAATAACCGGTATAAAATTTTACTGCTCGTAACAGATTTGGAACAGGATGCTCCGTGGACATCTAAGTACCGCGGTAAACAGGCATCTTTTGAAAGCCCTTATTTGGCGGAAGCGCGGATTATCCGGCATGATAACTGGTATGAAATCACCTTGGATATGGATATTCAGGATAAAGTCGTTAAAACTACCAAAGAATTATATACCGGTATTAAAGACAATGCAGGTGTGCCCCGTATTGATGCGAATCAGGATAGACCGCTTATTCAGGAAAAAAACTAACCGCGTGTTCATACGTGTTATTTTGAGGCTCAATGGTGATGATTAAGAAATTATTTTATATCCTGTGTATTCTCGCTGTACCCGCTATTATCGGATTATTAGTATATCAACGGATTGTGTACCGCAATGCACTGCAGAATCCTCAAGCAGCGCAAACGATTATTCCTGCTGCACCGTCTTTACAGGACGATGAGTATGCATCTTCGGAATATTTTAACACGAGCGGTGCACAGTCGTTTATTACCTTATTAAGCGATGAGGTGTTGGCGGATGAATTGGAAACGGATATAAACGGCGACAATAAAGAGGATAAAATTGTTGCGGTTAAAAAGCTTTCCGATCAATTTATCTACCTGCTTATTTTTTTATACAATCCCGAAACCCAAACCTTTAATAGAACGGCAGAACTGAAGACAGGGGTAACGCAAGTAAAAACGGTAACCTTTTATACGATGAGTGTCCGCGAATATGCGTATCCTCTAATAGTACAGCGCGGATATAATTCCGATAATATGCAGGTATTCAGTATATATGCGGTAAATATCGGCAATGATACAGCTGTGTCGGCTGTGCCGTTAATTAATGTACAAGCAGACGGGCAAATTACCCTTAAAATGGACGGAGACAGTTCGGCAAATATGCTCTCAGATTGTACGGTGCATACCTATCACTCCGACGTTTCAACGCCGAATACACTTAATCAAATAGAAAAAGTATATACTTGGAACGACAAGAAGTATACGTTTGAACAAACAAAGGAATCAACAATTCCCGGAAAAAAAGTTGAAAGCCAATTTTTGAAAAAATTGCAAACGGGTTCTGTCGATACGTTTACGGAATTTCTTGAAGGGTTATGGTACCAGCCCACTGCACGGGAAAATCAAAATAGAAGTATATTTTTTAACGGTACCGAAAATGAAATTATTTTTTCAGTTAATAATATTCAAGAAATTTTCACGGTAGATTCAATTTCACCGAGACGGTACGGAATATATTTTTCTACAAAGAATACCTCTATTTCAAGTATTCACCGGCGCATTGATATTGAACTGACCGGTGTCGATGAAATTACCGTACGGGTCATTGAAGATGTTGCCCGGCTCAAGATCGGCGCTTCATCAAACTGGGATGGAATGTACCGTAAAATCAGCAATAATATCCGCACTGTACAAAAAACTACCGTCCTTGAAGATACAAAAAAAACGCTGAGCGGTAATGACAAAATCTGGGTTAGCACCGAAGGATACACACTCAAATTATCCGATACCATGTATCATTTTATACAGGATGGTACGGATGATTCGGGTTGGTACACAATCCTGCATATTAAAAATAAAATCATTTTACAATGCAAAAGTAAGGATAAAAAAGAACGCTTTTTTACTGTTGTATTTGATGACGGTACAACCGATAAAAAGAAGAAAAAGCTGATATTAACGGAAGTGTCTGTTACTTTAAACGATTTGATATTAACCGGTACGCATCCGTTGGTATTTGAATAGAACCGGTTACCGTATTGCTGCGAAGGGGTTGTTATGCGGTTGTAACAGCCCCTGCGCCTGCGTTTGCACCTTTATGCAACTACATGTGCAGCGGCAGGAACTTCGCTGATATAGCCGGTACGCAGACAAAGTGCAAACATTTCATTATCTAAAAATTCTTCGCTTATTTTTTCATACCCTTCTTTGTCATGACAAATACGGATAAAATACCCTGTTTCCGTTTCATTAAGAATAGAAAAATAAGAAATTTCACCCGGAATACTCTTTATCGAATACAATTTCATACATTAGCCTCCATAAGATTGAAACAAAGCGGTGCCTGTTATCAATACTGCACCCATATATAGTTTCGGCACTGTGTTATGGAGCTTTAGAAAAACAGCGGCGGGGCTTTTCAGAAAATAACGTTTAAACCGGTCCCGCCTCACTGTCTTTATACTTTAAATTTTTCAACCTCTGCGGCGAGATTTTCAATACTGCGTTTGTTTTTTTGAGTAATTTCATGTACCTCTTGTACGGCATTACTGATTTGCACCGCACCTGAAGCCATCTCATTCATACTGCCGGCAATAACACGGGTCAAATTATCAAGCTTATGCATTTCTTCAGCAACGCCCTCGCCGCCTTTCAGCATTTCTTGGGAACCGAGTTCAACTTCTGCGGTTACCGTGTTGATGGTTTTCATAGCACTGAGAACCTCACGGCTGCCGTGTTCCTGTTCTTTCAGTGCTTCCATCAGATTATTGCTCATTTGTTTGACCTGTCCGGAAAGGTTAAATATGACTGTGAATTTTTCTCCGGCTGTTTTTGAAGCCGCTGACAGCGTTTCAATTTCACTGCTTAATACTTTAAGGGTTTGGGTGATGGTTTTACCTTGTGAGCTGGATTCTTCCGCGAGTTTCCGTATTTCGTCCGCGACAACGGCGAAGCCCTTACCGGATTCACCTGCGTGTGCTGCTTCTATCGCAGCATTCATTGCCAGCAGGTTTGTTTGACTTGCAATATGCTGGATGACGCTGCTGGCCTCTATCAGTCCACCTGACTCTTCGAGTATTTTTTGTGTAACGGTATTGGAGGACGTAATCGTTTCCCGTCCGTCTGCGGTAGCGGCAGCCAATGTTTGAATTACCTTGTCGGTTTTGCCTAAGGTTTCAGTAATTGACGCAATATTTGCAACCATTTGTTCCACAGCGGATGAAGACTGAATAACACTGTGCGCCTGATGTTCAATATTAGTATTGAGCTGCTTTATAGTACGGATAATTTCTTCTACCGTTGCTGCCGTTTCGGTTACGCTTGCCGCTTGTGTGAGTGTTTGCTGTTTAATGCCTTCGATATTTGCACTGATTTGATGAACGGCTCCTGCTGTTTCAGTCATATTATTCGCAAGATCTAAACCGATTTCTTCCATGATGCCGGTATTGACACTGACTGTCTTGATGGAATGACCGATTTTAGTAATTGTTTGATTAAAATATTCCGAAAGATCGGTAACTTCATCATTACCGATCAGCGGTAGGCGTACGGTTAGGTCTCCTTCACCGTTGGCAATGTCCTGCAGCGCATATACCGCTGTCTGTATCGGTTTGACAATTCTCTGTGCAACGATAAAGACGATGATACAAGTCAGAAGAAATGCTGAAATACCGATGATGATAACCTTGATCCGCAGTGTGTTCACCGTTCCCATAAATTCTTCTACCGGTGCTTTAATAATGACTTTCCAGTTGCTCGTTTTCATGGTTGCGTATGATGCAATATATGATACATCATTAAAATCATAATACTCGATTTGACTGTTTTGACTGCTTAACGCACGTTGTGTAAACGCTGCTACTGAGACGGCTTTGTTGTTATGTGCCGCTTCTTTGATAGGATTATATTGTTTTGTTACCATGCCGGTATCTTTATGAGCAATCACATTACCGCTTAACCCGAGCAGATAGCATTCTCCCGTCTGTCCAACTACAATATCATCTATCTGTTGTGAAAGCAGTAAACCATCTATATCAAATGAGAGAATGTTTGAAATAGTTTGGCGGGCATCTCGGATGGGGACAGCGAAAACACAAATGAGCTTTCCTGATGTTTTTGAAATAACCGGCTCTGAAACAAATCTTTTTCCCGTTACTGCCGCTTTAAACCATTCTCTGTCACTGATGTCAAGCGAAGAACCGTTGAGTGAATAATGCTTGCCGGTAGTGTCGGTAAGATTGATTTCGGTAATCATAGGATTCACGGCAATTTCTTGCTGTAATAATGCGAGTTTTTCTGTATATGATATTGTATCATCATGTAATTGCGGAATACGTGTTAAGCCTTCCGCAAATTGAAAAAAAGCATTCGTACGTTCGTCAATAATGATTGCGGTATCCGCCGCTTTGTCCATTAAATGTTTTTCGATTTTTTCAGATACTGCTTTTCTTGAATTTCTAATCACAAGTATCCGCTCGGCCGTTCCTGTAACGGCTAAGAGCAAACCGAATGTCAATAGTAATTTGTTCCGCATAGAAAAACGCTTTTTCATCATTTCCTCCTTATTGAATAGTATCTGGTCTATATCAAGTGACTGCCGTCATATATTTTTAAGGAGGATGCAGGTTACTTCTG
>JARGFA010000018.1:0-122169 GCA_038397965.1 Treponema sp. | reverse complement strand
ACTCTATCACTCCGCTGATATTGATGCAGCGACCCAGCACATTGAGGCTTTTTCCGATGCATTTGCAAAAAAACCTCATTCGGTTTGGCTGTTTTCACAAAAGTCGATGCTGGATGAAATCAATCAAGTGCTGCTCGTAGTCAGTGCAGTACTTACCGCAATAGCCGCTGTGTCGCTCGTAGTAGGCGGCATCAACATTATGAATATCATGCTTGTTACCGTTACCGAACGGAGAAAAGAAATAGGTATACGGAAAGCATTGGGAGCAAGTGAGGCGGTGATCCGCAACCAGTTTTTAGTGGAATCTGCAACCCTCAGTTTATTAGGCGGTGTAATCGGCGTGCTGTTCGGCAGTAGTATGAGCCTCCTTCTGGTAGAAAAAGTATTCCAGCGTGAAGAGTTTCAAATGGTGTTTGCACAGAATATCTCGGGAACAGTTGCTGCCTTTGCAGTGTCTATCTCTATTGGTATCTTTTTTGGTTTGCGCCCTGCAGTAAAAGCTGCCCGCCTCGATCCGGTGCAGGCATTAGCGGATTAAATCAGGTATTCGGTAACCGGTAAAATCTTTGTAATAAACGAAGTGCTGCAAGTACCCACTTGTATAAAAGACATTTTTACCCTATACTATATAAATAATTCGGAAGCTGATGGGATCTGGTGGTCTTCGCGGTCTTCAAAACCGTTGGTTGCATAATTAGCAACGGCAGGTTCGATTCCTGCCTCTTCCGTTCATTGTTGCAGGTAAAAGGCAATGTTGAGTGTTTTATTTCTTGCGGCATATTCGGCAGATGCCGAAAGCCTCGCCTCATTGTCAAAAAATCTTTGGATACTTGATTGCATTCTTGATAACAAAGAGCTTTTACCGCGCCTAGCGCACACGAGATACGACTTTCTGCTCTTTGATTTTGAAGCAGGAAGTGTATATCCGCCTGACATACTAAAAAAAATTGCTACTGACTATCCGACTGTGCCGATCTTTCTACTATCACGTCAGCATTGTTTCTTTATAGAAAAAAAAGCGGCATCGTCCGCAAAAATTGCAGGCAGCTTTGAGTTACCGTATAATTTTGACGCCCTGCATACGGCTATCCAAAACATTCTCCATTCAAAACCGGAACCAAAGGCTCATATTTGTACAGAGATGCTGCACTCCCCCCTTTACACAAAACTGCAAGGGCAAAGCTATGCTATTCAAGAAGTGAGAAACTTCATCCTCAATGTTGCAAAACAGAACGGTCATGTCTTGCTTTCAGGAGAAAGCGGCTCAGGCAAAGAAGTAGTATCATCTCTTATTCATCACTACTCTGAAAACTACAATGGCGCATACATTACCGTAAATGCCAGTTGTATCCCGGAAGGAGTCGCAGAAAGTTTACTCTTCGGGTCATGCAAGGGGGCGTATACAGGAGCAGTGGACAAAGACGGATTGTTCTCATCCGCACGTAAAGGAACTCTTTTTTTGGATGAAATAGAAAATCTTTCCCTTGATTTACAGGGCAAGTTGCTGCGGGTTCTGGAGCATCATGAATATTACAAGCTTGGCGGCAGTAAAAAATATTCTTCAGATTTTCGGTTAATTTGCGCAACCAACTGCGATCTTCCTACCCTTATCCACGAAAAACGCTTCCGTCTCGACCTTTATTACCGGCTTGATGTATTTCACATAACACTACCGCCTCTGCGGGAACACAAAGAAGATATTGAATTGCTCGCACGTACCTATTTAAAAAAGGCTAATAAGCATCTATCAGATAATGCGCTCGTGTTGCTGAAAGAGCATAGTTGGCCGGGAAATATCCGTGAGCTCTTTAACTGTCTGGATCGGGCGGTGTTTTCAGCAAAGGAGGCTGCGGTTGTCCTACCCCAGCATCTTGACATTTAATATAGCATACTTTTTTAAACAGATTAGCAAAATGCCGGACTTCCCGCACCGACAGCCCTGCACGCGCAATCAGCTCCCGAAAAAAGCGGATATTATCCTCTTTTCCGCCGTGGCGGAAAAGACCGATATTACATAAGTAGCCGTTAATCATTTCTGCGGTAGCTGACACTTCAGCATAGGGAATGCGCTCATATCCGTATTTACGGGGACTGTACGTTCTAAACAGTGTATAACAGACAATCTGTACCGCATGGGACAAGTTTAATGATGGAAAACTCCGTGAAGACGGAATATTTAAAGCTACCGAACAAATATTCAGTTCTTCATCCGTAAGGCCGGTCCGTTCATTACCGAATACAATACCGATACGTCCCGGCGGCGCATTCCATGCAAACTCCGAAAATTCCTCCGGTGTCATTCCCCACGATTTCCGCTTTTCGCCCATACGCCTTGTGGTGCCTGCAATAATACCGCAGTCTGCAGCAGCTTGTTCCAACCCGGAAACAGACGGTTCAAAAAATCGGGCATTCTTCCATATCGTATCCGCGTGGAGGGCAAGACGCAGAATTTCTTGTTCGTCGTAGTCGCTCTTATTTCCGGCAATGCGTAAATCTGCACAATCATTATTTGCCATTGCCCGGCACACCGCACCGATATTCCGGCTGGTTTCAGGGCGGCAGAGTATGACAACAACAGGAAGAAACTCTAACGGATGGGATTCATTCATAAACGCTAATTTCATGCAAAGAGCTTGTTATGTCAAGAGCTTTCGGGTATAATAAGTGTGCATTTTAGTGTGCAAAGAAACAGCTGATACTATATCAGAAGAGTTTCTTCTGTAACCTTTTAAAGAGGAGAGGGATTTTTAAATTACTGATCCACAGGGATTAACAATGAACGATAACCCGTTGCAAGGAAAAAGCGCCTTGGTCATCGGCGGCACAAGCGGAATTGGGTATGAGCTTGCCCAAGCTCTTTTACACGATGCTGCTTCGGTTGTCGTACAAGGAAAAACACACGTGCAGCGTATGGATGTTTTTTGCAGTCAAGGTAATACAGCGTGCCTTATCTGTGATTTGCAAAAAGACACCCATTTGGAAGAATTGTGCCGATATGCAAAAGCCGCCGATATACTCTGCATTGCTTACGGACCTTTTTTACAAAAACCGCTTGATACAACAGCTCCGGAGGAGTGGCGGGCTAATGTATATGCAAATCTCATACTGCCGGGCATACTGGTTTCTTCCGCCCTCTCCGGTATGAAAGAACGTAAATGGGGAAGAATACTATTATTCGGCGGAACCGAAACTCATGTATTGCGCGGTTTTAAAACCAATCCTGTGTATGGTGCGGCAAAACTAGGTATAACATCCTTAATTCGATCGGTTAGTCTCGGCTATGCGCCGTTCGGAATTACTGCAAATGCCGTATGTCCGGGCTTTACCGACACCGGTCTATTAACACCTGAGGTTCAAAAAAACTGGACGGCAAAAAGTCCTGATGGAAAGCTCCTTTCAACTGATATAATTACCGAAGCGGCTCTTTTTTTACTAAAAAATGCCGCCTACAACGGTGTCATTATGCCGGTAGATAAGGGTTGGTCTTCCTTTGCCGTTTAACATAGCATACGTAGGTATGGAATTATAAATTTTATAGGATAAAGGGTTAAAGTATGAATGATGCGGAAATAATTCAAAGTTTTGACACGGAAAAAGACAAAAGTCTTAAAATACAGCTTCAGAAGGTTGAAGGACTGGAAAGATGTATCGTTATCCTTCTGTCCGGATATGTTGATACGTACAATTCAACATTTTTCCAGAAAAGAATTTCTACATTAATTGATGCAGGATATGTTCAAATTATTTTTAACTGTTCTCATTTGGATTATGTTTCTTCAACCGGTATCGGATCTTTTACGGCTTTTTTAAAAGCGGTAAAAGGACGCGGCGGAGATATTGTCTTGCTTAGTCTTCAGCCTAAAGTATATGAAGTATTTCAACTGCTTGGGTTTGCTAATTTCTTTACCATCCATGATGCCCTTGAAACATCGATTGACTTTTTCAGAAGTCAGGGAACAATTGCCCCCCCAGTCAATGTCTTTCCTAAAATATTTTCTTGCCCTATCTGCGCAAAAAAATTAAAAGCACCCCGGGCAGGCCGATTCCGCTGTTCCGAATGTAAAACTATTTTAGCTGTTGATACGAATGCCCAAGTATCACTAGGTTAAAATGTACTATCAACCTTATTGTGTGAAAGCTGTGGATAACTTATGCATACTTTATTCACAGCTTTTCTTTTTTTTCCGTCTTTTTATCACTTTCCGTATTCTATTCTTTTATAAAAATAAATCATTTTATGTTAATGACTTATTAAATGTCAAAAAAAAGTAAGTCATTCTTTTTTGCTTTTAACCACAGATTTAGATGCAAAATAGTTTTACAGTGCTTCGTTATTTTTCTAATAACTTGTGGATAACCTGTTGCCTTTTGCGTAATTTGTGAACAATCAGTGTATAAAACAGCCTTGATAAAAAGTCTGCTTCTCAATATGATTGGAACAACCGCCTGGCGGCTTAATTTTATTTTGAAGGAAATACTATGGCATACTATTATGAAGAACAGTCCCATACTTTTGATGAATATTTGTTGATCCCCCGCTATACAGGCGTAGAGCATAGCCCGCAAAACATCTGTTTACAAACCCCGTTGACTCGTTTTAAAAAAGGAGAGGCGCCTCAATACTCTTTAAACATCCCGCTTGTATCTGCAATTATGCAATCGGTTTCTAATGACGGAATGGCCATTTCACTTGCAAAAGAAGGCGGTTTATCATTTATTTTCTGCTCTCAAAGTATTGAAAAACAGGCTGCTATGGTTTGTGCCGTCAAGAATTATAAAGCAGGCTTTGTTGAAAGCGATTCAAACTTAAAACCGGACAATACCTTAGAAGATGTCTTACGGCTTAAGGAAAAAACCGGTCATACTACCGTCGCCGTTACCGATGACGGCACTGCGCACGGTAAACTGCTGGGAGTAATAACCGGCCGCGACTACCGCCCCAGCAGAATGGCACGGGATTTGCCGGTCGCACAATTTATGACTCCAATAGAAAAAATTCATTATGCGGAAGAGGGAGTCAGCCTAAAAGAAGCTAATGATATTATTTGGGAATACAAGCTTAATTCCCTGCCGGTACTCGATACGGAGGGTAAACTGGTCGCTTTTGTGTTCCGGAAGGACTACGAAAGTAAAAAAGAATACCCGAATGAATTACTGGATGAAAAAAAGCGGTATTTGGTCGGCGCAGGGATTAATACCCGCGACTATGAACAACGGGTACCGGCACTGGTAGCTGCCGGAGCCGATGTTTTGTGTATTGATTCTTCCGACGGATTTTCAGAGTGGCAAAAACGGACTATCCGCTTTGTAAAAAAACAGTACGGCGATTCTATTCCGATCGGAGCCGGAAATGTCGTTGATGAAGACGGGTTTAATTTCCTAGCTGATGCCGGAGCCGATTTTATTAAAGTCGGGATCGGAGGAGGTTCTATCTGCATTACACGCGAAACAAAGGGGATTGGACGGGGACAGGCGACTGCTCTCATTGCGGTGTCAAAGGCACGTGAAGACTACTTTAAAAAAACAGGGATTTATATTCCGATTTGTTCGGACGGCGGCATCGTATACGACCATCATATCACGATGGCGCTTGCAATGGGTAGTGATTTTTGTATGCTCGGCCGTTATTTTGCCCGTTTTGACGAAAGCCCGACCAATAAAATCCTCATCAACGGCAGCTATATGAAAGAATATTGGGGAGAAGGTTCATCACGGGCACGGAATTGGCAGCGCTACGATTCAGGAGGAGAAGGAAAACTTGCATTTGAAGAAGGGGTTGATTCGTATGTACCGTATGCCGGTTCACTCCATACGGGTGTCCGCACGACGCTGTATAAGGTTAAATCTACCATGTGCAACTGCGGGGTATTAACTATACCGGAATTACAACAAAACGCAAAAATCACCTTGGTTTCCCCCGCCAGCATCGTCGAAGGCGGCTCACATGATGTAATGCTGAAAGATGTCCGCTCCTCCATGCGGTAAATCGACAAAACTGTACGGAAACGCCCCTTTCAGAACAGGTCAAGCCCCGTACCGCAGAGGCTGGACTAAGAACAGACAATGCTGACCTCAAAGACTGCTTTGGGTCAGCGACGAACCTTTAGTATAAAAAATCCTGATGCAAAAATGGAGCGAGGCGTGTTTTACCGCCGAGCAGCATAATCAGCCGGTCAAACCCCATTGCCGTCCCTGAGCACGGCGGCATACGGGCGCATATTTCGCCGAACTGTGCAGGCACCGGATGAGGAACCCGTGCCGTTTGTTTTTTTACAGCGGCTTCTTCTGCGAAATACCGGTTAATTGCCTCCGCATCCCGTTCTTCCGTATAGCAGTTAGCTAGTTCTACACCGCATACATAAACCTCCCAGCGCTCTTTTGTCTTCCATCTATGAGCAGTCCCGTTTGATGCCGTAATTTTTTCATGCCGCTCCTTTGCAAGACAGGGTACCCGCGCAGGATAGTCAAGCAGTGCAACCGGTCTATCATGCGGAAGGCTCGGTTCTACACAATGAACCAATAGCAACTCGTATAAGTCATCCCACCCCCAGCCCTCATAGTGTGCTGCCGTACCGAGTCCCTGCCGCTCTGCATGGCGTGCAAGCTCCGCGGGCGTTTCCGCAGCCGCAAGAGAAAACCCAGCGTACTGCTGAAAAGCTTCATCCATCGTCAATTTTAGAAAAGGCTTTGAAAGAACGGCACAGCGTTCAGTATCGGCAAGGGGCATCGTGCGCACCGCTTGTACCACCGTCCACAGCAAAGCTTCCGTCAGTACAATCGAATCCTTATAATCTGCCTGCATGGAATAGTATTCAAGCATGGTAAATTCAGGACTGTGAATAGCACCGTACGATTCGCAGTTCCGGTAACATTTCGAAAGCTGAAATACCGATCGGCCGTGCGCTGCAATAATCGGTTTTATAAAAACCTCCGGAGAGGGAACGAGAAAAAGCGGTACGTCAGATTCGCTGCCGGTCTTAAACGGCACCAGATAATCCGTCCGGAATACCTCTAAGCAGCTTTCCGGGATGAGCGAGGGAGCCAATGCCGGGGTATCAAGCTCCAAATAGCCCTGTGTGATAAAAAAATTCCGTGCTGCCTGTATACAAGCGGCACGGAATTCAAGTGCTTCAATATCCATACCAGTCCGTTGTTATTGGCGGATGCTTAAATGCAGTTCGGCAAGCTGTTTTTCATCAACTTCACTCGGGCTTTCATCCATCGGACTTACTGCAAAGGTGTTTTTCGGGAACGCGATAACCTCTTTTATGGACGTTTCTCCGGCCATCAGCATGACGATGCGGTCAAGTCCGGGGGCAATACCGCCGTGAGGAGGGGCACCATATTTAAAGGCTTCGGTCAAAAAGCCGAATTTCTTTTCTGCATCGGCAGGATTAAAGCCCACAATACTGAAAATCCGTTTTTGTAATTCAGGATTATGAATTCTTATAGACCCCGACGCTACTTCATATCCGTTCAGTACAAGGTCATATAAATCGCCTTTTACTTCTGCAGGATTTTGCTCCAAGGTATCAAGATAGCGTTCCTGAGGTGCAGAGAACATGTGGTGTGCCGGATCCCATTTTTGCTCATCTTCATTCCATTCAAAGAGGGGGAAGTCGATAATCCATGCAAAGGCGAATACCTTAGGGTCAAGCAAACCTAAGTCTTTCCCGAGCTTGCTCCGTACCGCGCCGAGGGCAACACAGGCGGTTTTGTACTTGGCATCTGCAACAAAGAGTAAGAGATCGCCTTTTTCGGCTTTGAGTTTTGAACAAATTTCGGCTTCTGCACCGGCACAGTATTTGGCGATCCCGCCTTCAAATGTGCCGTCCGCAACCTTTGTCCAGGCAAGTCCTTTTGCCTTGTAAATCTTGGCAGCTGCCTCCAGTTCTTCTATCTTTTTTCGGCTGTAATTGGCCGCCTGTCCTTTCACAACAAGCGCCTTGACTGCACCGCCTGCCGCAATTGCATCTTTAAATACCGCAAATTCCGTACATTCAGCCAACCATGCGGCATTCTGCAATTTCATGTCGAAACGGAGATCGGGTTTATCAGTACCGTAAAGATCAATGGCATCATCATAGCTCATCCGGGGGAACGGATCGGCTAAGTCCGCTCCGATGGTATTTTTAAAGACAGTACGGAACATATCTTCCGTAACAGCCAGTACATCATCACGGGAAACAAAGCTCATTTCCATGTCGATTTGTGTAAATTCCGGCTGGCGGTCGCCGCGTGCATCTTCATCACGGTAACAGCGGGCAATCTGAAAATAGCGGTCGAAGCCCGAAACCATCAAAATTTGCTTATACAACTGCGGAGATTGCGGCAGGGCATAAAATTTTCCCGGATACAGGCGGGATGGAACAAGATAGTCCCGCGCCCCTTCCGGCGTTGATTTAATAAAAGTCGGCGTTTCAATTTCCAAGAAATTCCGGCTTGTCAAATATTCCCGCACTGCAAAGGTAACTTTTGAGCGTAGAATAATGTGATCCTGCATTGCCTGTGAACGCAGATCAAGGTATCGGTATTTCAGCCGCAAGTCTTCGTTCGCATTTGTCTTGTCGTCAATCTGAAAAGGCAGTACAGCACTTTTCGATAAAATGGTAATGTGATGTGCTTGCACTTCAATATGACCGGTCGCCATTTCGGTATTGATCATTGAATCGGGACGGAGCCGTACAGTCCCTTCTACGGCAATACAATATTCCATTTTCAAAGCGGCGGCGGTTTCTTTTAAATCGTCGCCGGCATCATCATCAACAACAACCTGTGTCAATCCATACCGGTCGCGCAGATTTAAAAAACTAATACCGCCGTGATCCCGCTTACGGTGCACCCATCCGTTTAATACAACTGTTTTGCCTGCATCGGTTTTCTGTAACTCTCCGCAGGTAACTGTCCGTTTCATTTCTTCCATAATAAAAGAAGTATAGTTTAAACGGAGTATTTGTGCAAGAAATGATTAAATCAAACGCAGAGTAACAATCTCACCTTTTTCGTAGACCGTGCCGTCATTCAATACCAATGCCTTCACATCCGTATCATGTACCTTTAGTTGCAGTTCTATAACCTCGCCTTTAAAAACGACCTCGGTAATATGAGCGGTTTGGCTATCGGGCGGTGCGGCTTCCGGCAGCTTCATCACCTTAATGCGCTCCGGACGGACAATAGTACCGTCAATCTTGTTATGGCTTCCGATAAAGTCAAGCACAAAGCCGTTTTTCGGCTTACTATACAGCTCTTGCGCAGCCCCTTCCTGCATAATCCTGCCCTTATTCAGTAATACTATTGAATCGGCAAGTTCAAAGGCTTCACTTTGATCGTGCGTAACGAAAATAGTGGTTATGGTAAATTCTTTTTGAATCCGTTTTATTTCTTTCCGCATACTAATTCTCAATTTAGCATCCAAATTACTGAGCGGTTCATCCAGCAGCAACAGTTTCGGTTTGATAATCAGGCTGCGGGCTAAGGCAACCCGCTGCTGCTCTCCGCCGGAAAGTTCGCTGATGTGTTTTTTCTCATAACCGGAAAGTCCCATTATTTCCATCATCTCCATACCCATAGCAATCCGCTGTTTTTTGGGAATATGCTGAAATTTAAGCCCGTACATAATATTGCCGAGTACATTGATATGCGGAAACAATCCATACGACTGAAATACGGTTGAAACGGTTCTATTTTCAGGCGGCTCATCCGTTATATCTTTTCCATCAAGAAAAATCCGCCCCGCATCCACCTTAATAAAACCCCCGATGGCTTTTAAGACCGTGCTTTTTCCGCAGCCGGATGGCCCAAGCAGGCAAAGCATTGTCCCTTGTTTGACGCTAAAGGAAATATCTTTCACCGCTTCGTGTTCATTATATGATTTTGAAATATTCGATACGTTCAAATACATCAGGAAGCTCCTATTTTTTCTTTAACAAAAGAAGATATGCCGCATTGACGGTAACGCAGATGAGGATGATCAGCAGTGCGATAACCGAACCGGTTTCATAATAGCCGCTTTGGATAAGGTCAAACATCACTACTGTCAGCACCTTTTGACTGGGATAGATTAAAAAAATGATGGAGCCGAGCGTCGTCATTGTTGCCGTAAAGCCGTTGATAAACGATACGCCCAGTGCATGGCGGCTGAGCGGAAACACTGCATCGGTAACTTCCCGCAGACGGCTGCCGCCTAAATCCCGAATGGAATGCAGAACATCCTGCGGAATATCTTCCATCGCCGCATTGCCGATTTTGGTTGAAAACGGCAGCTGCTTAAAAAGCACATTTAACACGACAATAGCGGCCGTACCGGTCAGCATCAGCGGTTTACTGCTGAATGCCAAGAGATAGCCGAGCCCGAAAAAGGTTCCCGGTATGATGTAGGGTAGGGCGGCAGCAAAATCGGCAAGGTGCATAATGCGGAATGCCCGTATCTGCTTGTAATACGCGATAAGAGTACCGAGTATACTCCCTCCGCAAGCGGCGATTAAGCTATAGACAACCGTCCGTAAAACGGTACCGGTAATGTGGGGAGCCGCATCCGAAAAATTCGCTAAGGTTAGAATGAGCCTTCCTCTGTGCTTGACGGTAAACGCCGAAAGCAGGATTGAACCGTATTGGATGCTTATCCACGCCAAAAAAAACAGGGCGACAAGCGTAATTAGATAATAGAAGATACCGTTCCGCCTTACATCAATTTCCGAGGAGGCGGCTCCGTGTGCGGAAAGCGAAAGGTTTTTAAAACTTTTTTGGTATGCGATGAAAACGGCCGCCGCAGGAAGCAGCATCAGCACATTAATGGCGGCAGCCTTTCCGAGATTCCCGTGAGCAATAACCGCAAAATAGCTTTCCGTTGCAAGAACATCGAAAGAGCCGCCGATGATTGCCGGAGTTCCGAAATCCGAAATACTGCGGAAAAAGGTAAGCAGCATCACCGCCTTTATCGCCGGAAACATTTGCGGCAGTAACATATCGGCAATCAGCCGGTTGGTATCGGCTCCGAGATTGCGGGCACTGTCGAGCTGAAAGCGGTCAAGATTTTTCAAAAACCCGATCAGGATGAGTGCACCGAGTGAAAAATCGCTCAAGGTTTGCATGAGGACGATTCCGGACATCCCGTAGGGGCTGGCGGAAATGCCCAAGAGGTAATAGCTGATAAGCCCCCGCCTGCCGAATAGTGTAATGTAGCTTAATGCGGTTACAAAGGGAGGGCTGATCATCGTAACGGCAAGGATAAAAAAAACACCGGCTTGGATTTTTTTCGGTGAAAGATAAAAAAAGAGAGCAACTGCGATGCTTGCGCCTGCTGTAAGAACCGTAGTGCTGATACCGACCAACAGCGAATTTTTTAAAAGCCCGATATTATGAGTAAACACCTCTTGAAACAGGGAGAGGGTGAACTGCCCGTCTACCGTGAGACTCTGCTTAAAGACAAAAAGAAAGGGCAGCAGGATGAAGAGAAAAACTAAGACGCAGAGCAGTACGGCGAGGACTCTATCTATGATTGGATACAGACGTTTATTTATTTGCATAAGGTACGGTGAAAACAGAAAAACGGGATGGAGCATCGAACACCATCAAATGTATGCAACCGCTTCCATCCCGTTCTCAATTCATTTACAAAGACTATCGGACAACTCTAAAAACTAACCGAGTTTTTTACAGATGCCCATCCGTACTGTTTTATTTTTGTGAAGCACGGATAGCGGCAAATTTTTCCAGTACCTCTTTCCGCTTGCTGCCGAAGGTGCTTAAATCTTCTTGGATTAGCTTATCCTGCGGTAAGCCTAACGAAAGCCCCTTAATACCCGGTTTTACAATCTGTGCCGAATCTTTACCGTCAAGACGGGCGATAATCTCTTGTGCCGCTTGTGTCAGCATAAAATCAATAAAGGCCTTTGCAGATGCAAGGTTTGCACAGTTCTTAAAAATTGCCGTTCCTTCGGGTACCCAGGGAATACCGTCAGCAGGATAGACAACCTCTAAATTATTTTTTTCTGCAAGTTTAAACGCCTTGCCGTCGGCAGGAATAATTCCCACTGCAAATTCTCCTTGGGAGGTTTTTTCTTGCGGATCCTTACCCCGTTTGCCTAAAAAAGGAATATTCGCATTGAGTTTTTCCCAATACTCCCAGCCCTTTTCTTCGCCGAATAAGTCCAGCAATCCCTTTACCGCGCCGTAATTGGTACCGGAAACGGCAGGATCGCTCATAATGACTTCGCCCTTGTACTTGGGGTCTGCAAGTTCCGCCCATGTCTTAGGCATCGGCAATTTTTTTTCGGCTAATACGTCTTTGTTACCGATAAAGCCGACAACGGTAATACCCTTTGCAATCCAAGCGCCGTCGGCATCCTTGTATTGGGCCGGAATATCTTTTGCATTCGGTGAACGGTAATATTCCAAAAGCCCGTCAGATTTTGCAGCCATAAATGCATCAAGCCCGCCGCCGAACCACACATCAGCCATCGACTTGCCTTCTGCACGGGTGCGTGCCAAAACTTCACCGCTCGACATCGACAAAAACTCAACCGTAATGTTCGTTTTTGCGGTAAAGGCATCGAATAGTTCCTTATAGGCACTCGTTGCGACCACATTTAACGTCTGCGGCGCACCGTCTGCTGCCGGTTTTGCGGAGCCGGTTGTATCCGCTTTTCCGCCGGCAAACACAGAGCCGCATACGGCAAGCATCAATACAACAGTAATCATTTTTTGTTTCATACAGTCCTCCAGTGAGTGTGAATAAACGGCCAAGCATCTTTAAAAAGCTAAAGTTCCGAGACGCTGCCGGTAAATCGCAGCTTTACGGTATAACGCCGTATATAAAAAGTCAATATATTAAAAATAAAATAAATATATTTCTTCTAAACAGAATGATTTTACAAAGATGGATGCATCAACCTTCAGTTGCCGAAGTCAATAATCTCATCGGCACAGTAGTTGAGCACCCGCCGGTCGTGGCTGATAAAGAGCACGGTTTTATCGGTCAGCAGCGGACAGAGGTCATCCAGCAGCTTTTTCTGAGTAATCACGTCGAGGGCGGAGGTCGGTTCGTCCAGCAGCAGTACCTGAGGATTGCCCGACAAGGCACGGGCTATCGAAAGCCGCTGCAATTCCCCGCCCGAACATTCGTGCGGATATTTCCAGAGAACAGAACCGGAAAGACTGATCATATCCAAGCAGCGACTCAAGACCGCATCTTTGTCAATAATTTTATTCCAGCGGAACATTTCTTCAAAGGCGGAAGAAATCCGCTTTTGCGGATTAAATGAGTAAAACGGATTTTGAAAAATAACCTGAAACCCCGTACGGTCTTTCGCCCTTTTTAACTCCCGGCCGTTATAGCAGACGCTGCCGCTATAGGGTATCAGACCGAGTATTGCCTTGATAAACGTTGATTTACCCGATCCCGATCTACCTTGAATACCGTAAATGCGGCGGTTAAATTGCATATTCAGATTTGAAAATACCGGTTGACCGTATCGCACTGAAAGGTTATGAACACTCAGCATGGCTTCTCCAAATAGGCGGCTTCAATTAAAAGCCGTGTGTACGGGTGCTGCGGTGAAGAAAACACCGCCGTTGCAGCTCCGGCTTCTACAATACCACCGTCTTTCATAATAACAATCTTGTCCGCACTGTCTTTAATGAGCGAAATATCGTGCGTAATAAACAGCATCGACATTCCGGTCTGTTCTTTCAAGGTATTCAAAAGGCTGATAAGCGCCATACCGGTGCGGAAATCCAGTGCCGAGGATGGTTCATCACAGATGAGCAGCTGCGGCTTAAAGAGGAGCGAGCACACAATCATAATCCGCTGTAACTCGCCGCCTGAACACTCATGGGGATATTTGGGCAGCATATCTTCCATATTTAGCCCTACGGCGGTAAAAAGGCTGTGCAGTAAACCGCCATCGGGAACCTTCCGTTTCAGACGGTACAGCGTACGCAGGTGCGTTTTGATGGTTTCCACCGGTGAAAAACTGCGGAAGGGATTTTGGTAGATCATGGCGATTGATTCAAGACAATACCGCTTGCGTTCTTTTTCGGGCAGCGGCAGTAAATCGGTACCGAAGAATGAACACTTCCCCTGAACCGAAAACACCGCCGGGTCAAGCAGTCCCATAATTGACAAGGCGGTGAGTGTTTTACCTGACCCGGAGCTGCCGATTACTGCAAGGGTTTCATGCGTCCCGATTGAAAAAGAAGCCTCATGTACCAACACCCTGCCGCCAATTCCTGTTTCAGCGGTGCAGCCTTGTCTGCGGGCGATGCCTCGATCTTCGTGAAATAAGGAGATCGTCAGATGCTCAACGTCCAGACAGTTCATTTATCCCCTCTCCGATCAAGTGAATTGAATAGGTAAGCAGCACAATGCACAGCCCCGCAGGCATCCACAAAAACCATTTTGTACCGAGGTTCATCATATCAAGGGCTGTAGACAGCATGGAACCCCAGCTTGCCTGCGGTTCTTGAATCCCCATACCTAAAAACGACAGCGAAGATTCCATCAAAACCGCTTGGGCGACGGAAGTCGTGCAAATAACCGCCAGCGTATGTTTTACGAGCGGCAGGATGTGGCGGCAGAGAATACGCAGGCTGCTTTCGCCATTTATCCGGCATATTTGAATAAACTCCAATTCTTTTAACGCACGCACTTCCGTGCGGAGGAGGCGGGCAGACGGTGCAAAGGTAAAACAGGCAATTACGATAATGAGGTGAGTAACCGAATGTCCTAAAAAGACCATGATGGAAAGAGCGAGTACATAAAAGGGAAAGCAGAGCTGTACATCAATTAACCGCATAATAACTGCATCGGCTTTTTTTGAAAAAGCGGCGGTAAAGCCGAGCAGCACGGCAATCAGGGTTCTGATAGCCGTTGCAGCAATGCCTACCGCAAGCGAAACCGTGCCGCCGGCCGCAATCCGTGCCAGTACATCACGCCCCAAGGCGTCGGTACCTAAAGGGTGCTGCCGCGACGGCGGCTGTTCAATAGCGGTTAAATCAATATCGTTCGGTTTTATGCGGTATACCGGCGGCACGATAAAGACGGCAAGCAGTAAAAAGCCCAGCATGATGCCGCCTATTGCCAGTTTTGCATTGATACGGCTGTCACTCGGTGCAGCTCTATGGAACGGTTCGTTCATGCTATAGCCCCATGCGTTTATCAAAATAGTAGTTGAGTGTGTCGGCAATAAGATTGGCAATCAGCACACAGACCGCCGTCATTGCGGTAATGCCGAGCAGCAGCGGATAGTCTCGAAAATGTACGGCATCAAAATTCAATTTTCCGATACCGGGCCAGACAAAAATGCTTTCGGTAATCAATGCCCCTGAAATTAACGATGGTACTTCCATAAAAATGAGGGTAGAAAGGCGGGGGAGTACCGCTTTAAAACCTGCCGTTTTGTAGGCAGTATATCGCAGCATTCCAAACCCTTCGTAGGTGCGGATAAAGTTTTCATCTTTAACGGAACGCATAAAGCCTTCAACATAGCGGATGAGCGGGGCACACTGCATCAGCGTCAGTACGCTGATCGGTAGCACCGCATGACGGAGCCTACTGACCGCTAAGCCGAAGCCTTCTTGTGCAATATCTTCCATGCCGGAGATCGGGAACAGCGGTATGTCAAAGGCAAATGCTTTTATCAAAAAAAGTGCAGCAAAAAAAGCAGGTGTACACATCCCGATACCGGTTAAAAAGTGCATTGTTCTGGCAAAAAAACTGCGTGGATAGTAGGCAATGCGTCTGCCGATGATCACGGATAGGATAACTGCCAGCAGCAGCGACGGCAGCGTTAGGTACAGTGTGTTAGGCAGCCGCTGGAAGATGAGCGTATGAACGGGGATACCGTACTGCAATGAATAGCCGAAGTCAAACCGCAACAGCGAGACAACCGTTTTTGCCCACTTTACGGAAAGCGGATCATAGTAGCCTCTTTCGGTTAGTATTCTTTCAATCTGGTCCGGCGGCATTCCCGGCTTAATAAAGTTAAGATACGGGTTGCCCGGCTGCAATTCAAGCAAAACGCATAATAAGGCACTAATGCCGATGAGAATACCGAATGAAATGATGAGCCTTTTGCACATAAATCGAAACATAAACCATAAAACAGCACATCGGCGCTTAAACTGCCGGTTAAAAAAGAGGCAAGCGGGAAGGAGGTAAACCCGCTTGCCTAAAACATTGTTTGATATATTCTTAAAAACCGGCTGCTTTTATTTGGTTACTACCCAGTTTTCAACGTTGTAAAAATCAACAAAGGTATTGGGTGTATAGCCTTGTACTGCTGAGCGGTATGCTTTTGCAATATCGGCTGCATACAGCGGAATCCACGGCAGCTCTTTGTTGAGCAGAATACCGAATTCCTGCAAGGTTGCTTTCCGTTCAGCCATATTAAGCTGCTTTCTGTTTAAATCCAGTAACTCATCGGCTTTTTTAGAGCGGAACGCGGCGATATTCCAGCCGTAGTTGCCTTTTTCATCCGTTGCCTGTGTGGAGTACCAGTAGGGTGTAGGATCGGGGTCGGGATCGAGGGTATTACCCATTAAGTATAAATCAAACTCATGATTGCCGACCACTTTCTGCATGGTTGCATTGAAATCCATCGCTTCAAGGACAATGTCGATGCCGATTGCTTTTAAATGAGCCTGAATAATCGGGCCGGTTTGCTCACGGATTTTATCTCCTTTAGGAACCGTTAATACAAGCTGCAAATTCTTACCGTTCTTGTCAACAAAACCGTCTCCGTTTGTATCCTCATAACCGGCTTTTTTCAAATACTCCTTTGCACGGTTTACATCAGCCTTATAATTGATGAGTCCTTTTTGCGGGTACGACCACAGCGACGGAACCATCGGGGTGTCAAGCACAACACCGTTGCCTTCAATTAAGCCCTTTACAATGGCATCGCGGTCAATACCGTAGGCGATTGCCGTCCGTACATTGAGGTCAAGCCGGCTGTCGCGGAGGTTAAAGCCCATGTACTGCACCTTTGAGTTGGGATACCGTACAACCGTAATTCCTTTTGAGGCAAGTTGTTTTACATCGGCATTCTTAACATTGGAAACATCCGCAATATCAACGCTTCCTTGCAGAAGCTCTGCCTGTACCGTTGCTTCGTTGACTACCTTCAAAATAAACTGCTGCATTTTGGGCTTGCCGCCGTAATACTTATCAAAGGCGGTCAGCTTGACATAGGAACCGTTTTTGAATGTTTCAAGTTTATAGGGGCCGCAGCCGACCGGCTGAGAAAGCAGTTCTGTTTTTTTAGCCCATTCATTCGGGGGAACGTCTTTCCAGATATGTTTGGGTAAAAGACCGAGGGTTCCGATATTGATGAGTGCCGGAGCATAGGGGTCTTCAAACATAATTTCGATAGTAGCGGCGTTTTTTACCGTAATCCCGGACAAGGCATCTGCCTTGCCACTGTTAAAGTCTTTAAAACCTTTGATTGACTGCACATAGCTTACCAATTCCCCCTCGTACTTGGGATGTGCAAGGCATTCAAGGGTAAACTTTACATCTTCGGCCGTTACCGGTTTACCGTCATGGAAGGTAAGCCCTTCTTTCAATATAAAGGTGATGGTCTTGCTGTCTTTGCTTACTTCGTACTTTGCTGCCAAAGCGGGTTCAAGTTCGATTTTTGCATTCAGCTTTAACAAGGAACCGTACACAAGCGCATTCACATAGTCATCGTACTGCGTGTCGGAAGTAAGCGGATTGAATTTTCCTTCAGGGGAAGCACTGACGGCATAGGTAAGCTGATCGACAAGCATCGAAGCCTTTGCCGCGTCTTTTTTACCGCCTGCGGAAAGGACGAAAAAGGGAAACACTGCTAAAAAGAGCAGCGCTGTCATTTTCTTTTTCATAAAACACCTCTTATATAATAAATGTATATTTTTTTAAATAAGATATCTGATTTTTATGAACCTGTCAATATATCTAAAATATTTAAAATTTATTTAGAAACATATTGTTAAAATATTGTATATAATTTATAATAATTTTATAAATAAGCTGAGGAGTATAAGATGAAACATTTATCCCTACCACACACACACATAAGATTTAGGGTTGTAATTGCTATCTTAGCATTAATGAGCTTAATCGGCTGTCCAACAAACACAAAACCGGTGCAGCTTATTACGCTCACCGTTCAAGGCAGTGAAGGTATTGCGGTAAAAGAGCCTAAAGCCTTATCCGTTGCAAAAGGAACAAAATGGGCTGACGTAAAAGCAAAAGTGCAGGAAAAAATTACCGTAGCCGATACCCATACATTAGAAGGCTGGAAAATCGGTAAAGCGGATGGAACTGCCGTAGTAGATACCACTGTATTTGATACCGATACGGTTGTTTTTGCTCTCGCAAAGCTCAAAAATACACATTCCGAGCAGGAACAGCTTATTACGCTCACCGTTGGAGGCAGTGAAGGCATTACGGTAAAAGAACCTAAAACCTTGTCCGTTCCAAAAGGAGCAAAATGGGCTGACGTAAAAGCAAAAGTGCAGGAAAAAATTACCATAGCCGGTACCCATACATTGGAAGGCTGGAAAATCGGTAAAGCGGATGGAACGGACATAGTAGATACCACTGTATTTGATAAAGACACAGTTGTTTTCGCGGTTGCAAAACCAAAAAACTCTCCGCCAACACCGCCTTCTCCATCTGACCAAGATAATGTAATTGAAGATACTCTTTTACGAAAGGTCATTAACAAAAATCTTGGAAAAGATCGCAAAGATGACCAAAAAATCACCATAAAAGAACTGGAAAGTCTTACCGAACTGTCACTGTTCTTAAAAGCCGACGGAAAGGCCGATTTTAGTGAAGATGCAGCTGTTTCAATTCTAGGTACTCCAAAGAGCTTAAAGGGGACTCCCGATTTTAAGTTTGCAACAACATACGGTATTAAAAGTATTAAGGGATTGGAATATGCCAAAAACTTACAAAAACTCAAACTCAATGAAAATGAAATTAGCGACATCAACCCATTGGCTAAGCTAACAAAGATGACCTATTTGGAATTGCAGCGGAATAGAATTGTTGATGTAAGCCCCCTCCAAAACCTTGTAAATCTTACTTTTTTAAAACTCTACAACAATCTTATTGAAGATATTAATCCTTTAAAGAATTTGACGAAGTTGGAAGGTCTTGATCTTCATTATAATGTAACGGTTAAAGGCGATGAAAATAACAAGGTCATTTCAAAAGGAATTACCGATATTTCGGTGGTAGAGAATATGCCGAATCTTACTTTTTTAGATGTTTCGGCAAATAGAATTACTGATGTAAAAGTCATTACAGCACTGGATAAGATTACTGACTTGGATTTTTCAGGAAATATGGTATCCGATTATGAGGGTATGGCAGACTATATTATACCTCGTTTAAAAAAGGCTTTAAACGAAGGAGAAGGTAGTATTAATTTTTATGCACAAATGGTTCCGTTTGATACTGAGGTGAAAATAACTAAAAAAGAAAATACGCCTTTTTCCTCTCCTTTTAAAGGTATAGAAGTCTTGTCAACTAAAGCCGGTGAAGCATTCGAAGATACGTCTTTCCATTTTTTTCAAGATGTAAAAACAAATATTGAAGGTATTAATGCTGCGTATGATAAGGACACACAGTCGGTTCTTATCTCTTTGACGGATGACGCAGTATCGAAATACAATACTCAATCGATAACACTGACTGTAACACTATCTGCTGGAGAATTTTCTTGGACTATCAGCGGGATAAAGGTCGATATTGCCATTGACGTTCAGCCGCAAGTTGAAGCTAACGGATTGCCGCGTGTATTTGATTTAAGAGAAAAAGGCTTTGTAACCCCTATAAAGAACCAATACAAAGATGGCGGCTGCCGTTCCTTTGCATCGCTTGCTGCCTTAGAGTCCCATATTAAGATGAAAGAAGGGATAGATATTGATCTTTCCGAAAATAATATGGAAATGAGACACGGCTTCTATTTTCAGGGAAAAAAGGCAAGAGAAGGAAGAAACAGAGAATCGGATATACCCTATTTAATTAACGGGATCGGTCCTATTTTAGAAGAACATGATTCGTATACTCCTATGCAGGACGAAAACGGCCAAAAACCCGAATATCTTACACGAGCCCAAGTAGATGCTCTAACGCCGGTAACCGATAAAGACCGTGCCAGCTTGGTAATGGGATTCGAGTTTTTGAAAAAAGTAGATACAAAAAATCTTACTTCTGAAGAGGATGAAAAGTTAGTACAAATCAAAACGGCTATTAAAGACCACGGAGCTGTAGTTGCAAACATTTATATGTCGCATGATGGAAATAAAACATTCCCGTATTCAAATGCAAAGTACTATAATCCTACAACACATGCATACTATGCTGACGGAGAAGACGGAGCGTATGGAGCCGGATGTTCGACCGGAAATTGCAATAATGGAAACCACGCTATCACAATCGTAGGCTGGAACGATAATTTTTCAAAAGACAATTTCACTACAAAACCGCCGATTGACGGAGCATGGATCGTAAAGGATGCACAAACGACAGAATTCGGCGAAAACGGCTATTTTTATGTTTCGTTTGCTTCCGTTTCTATGGGTGAGGATGCCTATGTATTTACCGATGTGCGTCAGGGGAATGAATATGACGGCATCTATCAGCATGATGAGGTTGCATTTAGCAAGTTTATAGCATCCGATCTTCTTGCTACAAAAACAGTATTATTTAATAGATACAAGCCAACAGATAATGGTCAGAGATTGGAGGAAATCGGTTTTTACACCACCAAACCGGAAGCCGAATATGAGGTATACTTGATTGAAGATTTTGAAGCTTTCAAAACCGAAGCAGAAAATTGTAGTGATGAAGATGAGTTTTATGAATTTATTAAAAAATATAAAATCTTTTTCGGTACTGAATCGGCTGCTGGTTATCATACTAAAAAACTCGGAGAAAAAGCCATTACCTTGGCAAAAAACAAGGCTTTTGCACTCGGCATTTGGACAAAAAACAGCGACAGCGAAGACCCTGAGCATGAGTGGGATATGGTACTTGATAAAAAAGAAACCGGAAAACTCGGTCACAACTCGGTTGTTAAAAAAAATGAAACCTTTGCTTTTGCTTTTGACATGTTTACCGATATAAATCAGTTTTCAAATACTCAAACCGGTAACGCCTGCATCAAAGGCTATTACAAGAAGCAGTAAATTATGCTGTAATGATTGAACCATGAGCCAGCCCGTTAACATACGGGCTGGCCATAATCCGGTGCAGTATCAGCTGAGATCATTCCTGTGAATGGATTTCCGGGTTGTAATTTAATAAGCGTAAAAACAATAATAGAAACAATCCAGAAGAGAATAATAGATATCCCAACACGTTTTAACACATAAGACACCGCGTTTTTCCTTTTACTTTGCCCTTAATCATCAAAATATATTTTTAAATTACAAACTCTGTTATTCATTAAAAATACCGGGACACATATTACAATCATTAATTTTCTCTGTCAATATATTTAAAATATTAAAAATTTATTTAAATATATTGCTTTTATAGTATTGATACTATATACTGATGCTTAGTTTCATACTATTTTCATCTTTTTTGTGAGGTTTTTTAATGAAAACAAAAACATTAGTATTGATTGCCGTGTGTATTGCGGTCAATATTGCCTTGGGGCAGATTGTATCTATACTGAAATTACCGATCTTTTTGGATGCCATTGGCACCGTTTTATCAGCCCTTTTGATGGGACCCTTAGTCGGTGCTGTAACGGGGCTGTGTACCAATCTTATATGGGGACTGATCAGCGGTCCTATTGCAGCTGCTTTTGCACCGGTTTCTATAGCGATCGGTTTAACCGCAGGTTTACTCGGGCGCTTTGGTCTTTTTAAATCTTTACCCCGTGCAATTATTTCAGGTGTTATCGTTACAGTTATCGTTACGCTTGTTGCAACACCTATCCGTACCTACCTTTTCGGCGGTGTTACCGGCAGCGGCGCGGATTTTTTTGTTGCCTACTTTAATGCGGTAGGACAAAAACTTATTCAGTCCGTTGCGTGGACGGTTATCGGCACCAACTTAATCGACAAAGTATTAAGCTGTCTGATTGCATGGGCAATAATTAAAAATATGCCGGATCGAGTCCGCTTACAATTTCCGTACGTCAATAAAGTTCGGGGAGAGTAAACCCCGTTTGCTGCTTCACCCGCGTATCTCATTCATTTTATGGGCGGTCATTGTCTGCTGTGCACTGACACTGCCGCCGCTTCCTTTTTTACCGATTTTATGTACGGGAGTTTTTATCTTACTCATCGTTTTACCGACAGCACGACAGCGGCTGAAAGGGGCCGTACTATGTGCAATTTCATTCGGCATGGGGCTTGTTCTGATTCATAGCGGCATATTTCAGCAGCTGTTCGGCTTAGAATCGGTACCGCCGGCAAAAAAAATGTGGGCATTAACACTGTGGATGAGAATAACTGCCATTACGGCATCCGGGCAGCTTTGGCTTGCCTTAACGCCCTTTCCGGTTCTTACCGACTATTTATTTTCCGGCGCACTTCCGCCGCGCTTTGCCTATTTACTCACCTCTCCCTTTCTCTTTGCCGTACAAATAAAACATCAGTGGTTTTTAATCCGCGAAGCACAACAGGCGCGCGGAATTGCCGTCAACGGTTCTGCCCGTGAACGGTTTTCATCATTATACTCCGTCTTATATCCGCTTATTATGAATATATTAACCGGTTTACCGGCAAGAAGCGCAGCACTCGATATGAAAGCCTTCGGCCTTTCCGATTACCCGTCGGATTTATGCAAAATCGGTCAAAAAAACTCATCCCAGTCTCCTATCAATCCTGCACCGGCATTACGGCTTGAAGATGTTATATTCTCTCCGCGGACGGCTGCTGAACCGTTATTTATAATCCCCGCTTTCACAGTCAACAGCGGGTCATGTACTCTCATTTGCGGAGGAAACGGCTGCGGAAAATCTACCTTTGCATTACTGCTCTCCGGCGGTTATCCGGAATATTGTACGGGAGTTTTAAGCGGTACTGCTGCCGTATTCGGTATTCCTCTCTTATCACATACTACACGTGAATGGGCACCGATTATTCAAACGGTATTTCAGAATCCGCAGCTGTGTTTTTCAGGCTGTACTTTTACAGTAAAGAAGGAGTTGGAATTCGGTTTAAGAAATCTTCATTTACCGGATCAAGAAATCGAATACCGGATACAAGAAGCCGCAGAAATTACAGAAGTTTCCCGCCTCTATACACGAAGCTTAGAACAGCTTTCAGGCGGCGAAGCTCAAAGGACAGTAATAGCCTGCGCTCTCGCCATGCGCCCCAAAATCCTGATATTGGATGAGGCGTTCAGCCGTATCCAAGCGGATGCATATATGGAACTTCTTCAGCGTATCGGCAAGTGGGCTCAAAAATATGATGTTGCAGTAATTATCCTTGAACGTACTATGTTGTTTGCTCCGTATTGTTCTGCAGTATTTCAATTTAAAGATCAGGTACTACATCCGGCGAATATGCCCCATATTGCTGGAACACCCAAACCTGCCAAATTATCGCAGCCTTCCGTAAGTAACAGGAAAGTTTTGCGCATAGAAGAACTTGAGTTCCGCTGGCCGGACAATGACACCCTCTTGCTGGATAAGCTTACAGCCGGACTTGCACACGGCGAGAGGACAGTGCTTACCGGTGCTAATGGAGCCGGTAAATCGACATTGCTGAGGCTCTGCGGCGGATTACTCAAACCGTCTGCCGGTACCGTGTATCTGGAAGAAAAAGATTTACAAACAATTGGAATAGCGGAACGTGCATCAAAAATCGGATTCCTGTTTCAAGAACCGGAGCGCCAAATCTTTCATAGCACTGTCAGAAGTGAAGTGCTGTTTGCTCTACGCAAATTGAAGATAAGTGCCGATGAAAAGGAACAGCTCTTGCATAAGGCTCTTGAAGAAACGGGACTCAGCGGTAAGGAATATGTACACCCGCTCGATTTACACTCAGCAGAGAGGCGGATGGTGGCGCTTGCCTCATTAAGTATCAGAGAGCCTGATCTTCTGCTGCTGGATGAGCCGACACGTGAACTTGACGGTATGTGGATGCACCAATTTGAATACTGGCTTTCAAATAGAAAGGCGGGGGTAGTAGCAATCAGTCACGATCCTGCGTTTATTGCACGCAATTTTTCATCGGTATGGAATCTAAAAAACGGAACACTTTCTTTTTCTTAGCGGCAGTCGACTAGCTTTAATGCTAAAGAGATTATCCCTTCGCAAAATCCCATGCTTCCAACGATATGATTGGCAGGTTAAGTTGAGCTTCTTTTAGCATTTCAGCAAGCATACCAATAAAAACTCCGCTTTTATTACAGCACGTTCCACTTTCTAGGAGTGAGGGAATATCGGGACAAGAGGAAAGCTCTCCGCCGTATGCTCCGCTAAAACTATACTCGACTCCACAGCTCGGACTTCCGTTAATTCCCACAATACCCAATACTTCAAAGCGTTCAGTATGCCGTACATATTCCAGCATTTGGTCAATATACGGTTCGAGCATCATCCGGCAGTTTTTTCTAAAATGCGGAGTTTCAAACTGCTCCCGCGAATGTCCCCACCGATTAGATCCATATAAGATAAATTCAGGACAAGGGAACTGTATTATTTGAATTTCATGTTCAACACAATATGTTAAAAAATTCCACCGTGCCGTATCCTCTTCCGTTACCGGCCGGGCACTGTGATATTTTACTTTAGATGCGGTGTTTAGTACGCAATGACATACGAAGATAATTTTTGTCCGTTTCATGTTGTTTATTCTACCCTATTCTACTGTCTTCTTCCAGTCAATATATCTAAAATATTTAAAATTTATTTAAATATATTGCATTTAAACATCTTCTAGGATATACTTTAGGTTACATCCATACATTACAAGAGGTACAATATGAAGTGTAAAAATGCACTGCTGACGGTAACGATATTAGCCGTCTTAGCACTGGTTTTGAGCGGCTGTGAGGGCAAAAAACAGGAGCCGCAGACTCAGCAAACGGCATCGCAGGGGTTACAGGATACCTACCGCAGCCCGAACGGAAATATCCTTGTCGCAACGCTTTTTCAAAATCCCAAGACATTGGATATTCAAAAAACAAATGCAGACTACTTTATTCCGCTGCAAATTTATTCCCGCTTAGTAGAAGCAGTGCCGGACGGTAAAGGCGGCGTTGAAATAGTGCCCGGTTTGGCCGAAAGCTGGACAATCAGTGAAGACGGAAAAATCTACACGTTTAAGCTGAAAAAAGGCATTAAATTTCATAATGGCGAAGAATTTAAGGCAGATGATGTATTGTTTACCATCGAAAAATGTATGGATCCCAAAGAAGCCGCTATTAACTCATGGATATTTGAACCCATAGAAGGTGCCGAGGAAAAGCGGGACGGTAAAAGCGCTTCAGTCAGCGGTGTAAAAGTTATTGACGACTATACGGTGGTTATTACTTTGAAAGAAAAATATGCGCCTTTTATTGCTCGGCTGACCGATGCACCTGCTTCTATTTTTAACAGAAAAGCGGTGGAAGAAGGAAAAGATTTGTTCGGCTTTGATCCTCAGTATACGGTCGGTACCGGGTATCTCAAGTTTAAAGATTGGAAGCAGGATCAAGAAATTAATCTGGTACGCAATGAAAACTACTTCGGCGAGAAAGCTCATATCGACGGCTTACGCTATTTGATCAATGTCGATGCTTCAACGTCCCGCATGATGTTTGAAAAAGGTGAATTGGATGTAATCACCATTAATACAAAAACCGCTTATGACAAATATACCGGATCGGACGAATGGAAACCCTACGTTATTATCAATGACCGGCCGGGGATGACGTATGTGAGTTTTAACGAAAACTGTACACCGATGAAGGATGTGCGGGTGAGAAAAGCCATACAAAAAGGAATAGACCGGAATATCATCAACAAAACCTTTTTCAACGGAACGGCTACCATTATTAACGGCTGTGTGCCGCCGATGATTCCCGGTTATAAAACAGACCTACCGGTTATTGAGTATAACCCTGAAGAAGCAAAAAAGCTGCTTGCGGAAGCGGGATATAAAGACGGGTTGGAATTGGTGCTGCTGCAAAACGGTGCAAGCGGCTATACCCATCCGATAAACGAAGCAATTCAGGCTATGTTAAAAAACATCGGTATTACAATCACCATCAAAAATATGGATATGGGTGCCTACTGGGATGTTATGACTTCGGATTCAGGCGATCACGCATTGAGTGTCGGCCCGGTTACGGCAGGTGCTCCCGATCTCGGCTCCTTTTTCAGTGATTATGTTATTCCGGCACATAAACAAGCAGGGTATCCGGAAGAACGGGTACAATTAAGCGACGCAATAAAAGCGGCAGATTTGCTAGTCGATCCGCAAGAGCGGATTAAGAAATTCCAAGAACTGGAAATTGAAGTAACACAAAAACAGGCCTTGTATTTCCCGCTAGGTTCTACAAAAGGACAGTGGGTAATCAGTCCCCGTCTGGAAAACTTTCAGCTTTCATGGCAGGGGTGGCTTTCCGGCGCAACACAAAAAGTAAAAATTAATCCCAAGTATAACAAATAACACAGCGGTGTTAAGGGGTTATCGCAGCATGACTGCGGTAACCCCTTCTGTACAGCACAGGGCCGGCGAGTACACACGACAATGATAGAATATAGTATAAAAAGAATATTGCTGACTATCCCGCTCTTACTGGGAATTATACTGCTCACCTTTATGTTGATGAATTTAATTCCGGGCAATCCGATAGCCGTACTGCTTGATGAAAAAATGAATCCGGAAATCGTTGCGCGGCTGACAAAAGAACTGCATTTAAATGATCCCGCCCATATAAAATTTTTTAAATACCTGAAAGGACTTCTCCGCGGTGATATGGGAAAATCAATTATGATGAATCAAAGTGTTGCAAAATTGATTTTTGCGGTTTTTCCCAATACGCTGAAACTTACCGCTTTTTCGATTATCATTGCATGGATAACCGGTATTCCTGCCGGTATTACTGCCGCTTTAAAAAACGGTACGGCGCTTGATCATATCATATCGTTTTTTTCGGTCGGATATATTTCCGTTCCGTCGTTTTTTATTGGGATGGCCTTGCAATACACGGTTGCCTACAAATGGAATCTGCTCCCCATTTCAGGATTCTATGGTTTTAAACACATGATATTACCGGCACTGGTACTCAGTTTGAACCTCGGCGGTCAAATTACCCGCCTTGTCCGCTCAAGTATGATTGCTACTCTGCAAAGCGATTATGTAAAAACGGCTGTCAGCAAGGGGCAAACCCCTTTGAACATCATCATTTTCCATGAACTGCGCAACTGTTTACTGCCGGTTATCACGATCATGCTGATGCAGGTAACAAGCTTATTAGGCGGTGCCGTTATCACTGAAAGTGTTTTTGCAATTCCCGGAATTGGTACGCTTTCCATTTCCGCATTAACAAACCGCGATATGCCGCTTTTACAAGGAACCATTATTTTATCCGCCGGTTTAATCATTATCGGCAATCTGATAGCGGATATCCTCTGTGCGCTTATTGACCCCCGTATCCGCTGCGATTAAGGAAGCCCATGAAAAAACATCATATTAAACAGTACAGTGCCCAAGAACCGCTTGGTGTTTTCTGTTGCATTCTTTTGCTGCTGATTATTATTCCGGCATTGTCTGCTCCGTTTTGCGCCCCTTACGATCCATACGGAACAGATTTGTCCGGCAGCTTGGCGCCGCCGAGTGCTGCCCATCTCCTCGGTACCGATGAGGTAAGCCGCGATATATTATCACGGATTATCTTCGGTACGCGGACATCGCTGCTGATGGGCTTTTGCCCTACGTTCATCAATTTAATTACCGGAGCCTTTCTCGGAATGTATGCTGCCCTGTCAAAAAAAATGATAGACGCAATCATTATGCGGATTGCCGATCTGATCTTATCCTTTCCTTTTATGATTTTGGCAATGGCTATCGTGTACAATTTAGGCGCAAGTCTGCTGAATTTATTTTTAGCCTTGATCTTGACCGGCTGGGCAAGCATTGCGCGCGTCGTGCGTGCCGAAACCGCCGCGCTAAAAGATGCTTTGTATATTGAGGCAGCGCGTGCGATGGGGGCAGGGACATTCACGGTTATGATACGGCATATTCTTCCGAATATCATGCCGACCTTGATTGTTTTGTACACCATGAGCGTACCTTCGGCAATTCTTGCAGAGGCAGGATTAAGCTTTTTAGGCTTCGGTGCCCAGCCGCCGAGTACCAGCTTAGGCATAATGATTCAAAAAGGGAAAGAATATCTTTTTGATGCTCCGTGGATTTCACTTGCACCGGGATGTATTCTGCTGGTTCTTGCAATGAGCTTTAATTTTCTCGGCGACAGTTTCCGCCGTTATTTCGGCAGCACAAGCAGGTAAGCGATATGAAAGCAGTCTTACGGATTAACGGCCTTACCATAAAAACGAAACGGCATAAAACCGATGTGCTGTTAGTGCATAACCTGTCGATGTCCGTCGGTAAAGGACAAATAACCGCCCTAGCAGGTGAATCCGGTTCGGGGAAAAGCATGACGGCGGCGGCTGTTGCGCAGCTGCTTCCGCCGCAGATTACTGCTGACGGTTCCATCATTTTAGATACTACTGAACTGACCGCACTTTCCCGGAAAGAATTAAACCGTATACGGGCACGGGAGATGAGTATTATCTTTCAAGAACCCGTTAGAGCGCTTAATCCGCTGATACCGGTAGGGAAACAAGTTGAAGAAGTATTGTGCATCCATACCGGCCTTACCCGGCAGGAGCGGAAAGCACAGGTTTTAGGCATCTTTAAAGAGACGGGCATATCGGAGCCGGAGAGAGTCTATCATGCCTATCCGCATCAGCTTTCAGGCGGTATGAATCAGCGGATAATGATTGCAGTTGCAACAATACTCAAACCGAAACTACTGATTGCCGATGAGCCGACCACTGCGCTTGATGTTACGGTGCAAAAGCAGATAATAACCTTGCTGAAACGGCTCCGCGAGCGTAACGGGACATCCGTTTTGCTGATTACCCATGATCTTGCACTGGCGGCGGAAGTGTGCGACTTTATCTATGTGATGTATGCGGGACACATTGTTGAAAGCGGTTCAGTGCAGCAGGTTTTTACCGCCCCCCAACATCCGTATACCAAGGCGCTTTTGCAAACGATCCCGCGGGCGGAAGTAAAAGCAGACCGGCTCTATCCGATAGAGGGCGCGCCTCCTGAACCCGCCGCTGTGGTGGAAAGCTGTCTGTTTTATCCCCGCTGCACTGAAAGGAACGAAGAATGCCGGGCAGCACCGGTTCCGCTGTACACCCGCGGCGAAGATCGTGCAGTGCGCTGTATCCGCTGCAAAGAGGCCGTAAAATGAGAGAACCGATTCTTGAAATAACCGGCCTATCAAAAACCTTCTGTAGTAAATCCTTATTCGGGCACCGCCGGTGTGTGTATGCACTGAAAAATATTCATCTGGCAGTATATGCCGGTGAAACGCTCGCTGTAGTTGGGGAATCCGGCTCCGGAAAAACGACCCTCGGCAGAATAATTTTGGGTACGGTAGCGGCTGACAGCGGAATGGTAGTCTATCGGGGAAATGACCTGCTGCACCTAAAACCGAAGGAAAGACGGCGGCTGCAACAAAACATCCAAATGGTTTTTCAAGATCCGTATTCTTCCTTAAATCCGCGCCTGTCTGTCAAAACGATTGTTGCAGAACCCTTGCTTTTATATAAAAGTAAAAAAACAAGACAAGAAATACGGGCGCAGGTTTCGGAACTGCTGTGCTTGACCGGTCTAAATGATACCTTTCTTGATAGATACCCTGCAAATATGTCCGGCGGACAGAGACAGCGGATCGGTATTGCCCGGTGTCTTGCCGCCGAACCCGAATTTATTATTCTGGATGAACCGACCTCCAGCTTAGATGTTTCGGTACAAGCGCAAATTTTGAATGTGCTCATTGATATAAAGCGGAAAAAACAAGCAACCTACTTGTTTATCTCCCATAATCTGGCGGCGGTACGTTATATTGCCGACAGGGTTTGTGTATTATATCAAGGCAGCGTGTGTGAATTGGACGATGCTGATGAATTGTATGAACGCCCGAAACATCCCTATACGGAGTATCTACTCAGCTGTATTCCGAAAATCGGCTTTCAAAACCGCACGGATGTAGAAGATGTGTTGCCCGTAGAAAAATTTGAATCAGGCTGTCCTTTTTGCAATAAATGTAAGTACCGCCTTGCTATATGCAGCCGGCAGACACCTGAAAAAACCATCATCGGTACGGCAGAGGTTTATTGCTTTAATCCGATCCGGTATGATGAGGACTAAGGGTACGCAGTGTGTTGCGCAGAAACGTGCGGCATCTGCCTCCTGTACACACTGGTCAAGATATTACAAAATTATATTAAAGATACTAACGAGATTGATATTTGCTATAAATAGGCTTGTATTGAGAAAATAAAAAACAGTTTTCAGTAAAAAAATATCGGGCAGGGGGGATTTGAACCCCCGACTTCTTGGTCCCGAACCAAGCGCGCTACCCCTGCGCTACTGCCCGTAATACTTTAATAAGGAAAAAAGATAAGAAAAATACGGGAGCGACGGGGCTCGAACCCGCGATCTCCGGCGTGACAGGCCAGCGCGATAACCAGCTTCGCTACGCCCCCGTAATGTCGCATACTATATAGTAACCAAAATAAAAAGTCAAGGGGGAATACAAAAAAAATTGTAATCAGCGGTAATTAAGCCGATACTGTAGTACAGCGGTTACACCGGATTACATACTATTTTCGGTTGATACATTAAGGAGCCACTATGCTTATCCTCATTATTAGTGTTGCCTATACAGTAGCGGCAAGCATCCTGCTTTCATGTATAATAAAAAATTTTTTGAAGATGCGTAGTCATGATTCACAGATGCCCCGTCAATACTTTTTTACGGCTCTGATTATGTTCTGCCTGCTTCTCATATCATTCATCGTTCTTTTAGTGAAAATCCGGCCGTCAACAGCGCACAGAGGCCTCGGGGGAATAGGAATAAGCACTGTGCACAATGCTGGCAGCGGCTTAGATATCGTAAAATACTTCGTGTATTTCATAGTGCTTATCATAACCCTTGCTCTGCTTTTTATCTTCGATAAATATGTGCTGAAAAGAAATGCAAAGAACGAAGCCGAGTACCGCACTCGCCGGAAACTGCTAGCCGGCGCAGCCTTCATCGCCCTTATCATGGGTGCAGTATTGCAGCTTATCCGATAAACGGCGGGAATACGTACCTTCTTCCCTTAGTATTTTCAGTTGCCTTGACTATTCTACCCGGTAAAGCTAGAATAACCCTATGAAAGATACGCTCATAGATAGCGCCGTCCGTAAAATACCCGATTTTCCCAAAAAAGGAATTTTATTTTACGATATAACAGGACTTTTAGTTAATCCTGAGGCGTTTCACTATTGCCTTGACAAGCTCGTCAGCTTCTATAAGGATGAAAAAATCGACGCAGTTGCAGCCATTGAATCGCGCGGTTTTATTTTTGCAGCGCCCTTTGCCGACAGGCTTGGTATTCCGCTGATTTTAATTAGAAAAAAAGGAAAGCTGCCCGGGAAAACGTACTCGTGCTCTTATTCACTTGAGTACGGAGAGGCAACCATCGAAGTACATACCTCCGACATACAAAAGGGTCAGCGCATACTTTTGCTTGATGACTTAATTGCAACCGGCGGTACCCTTAATGCAGCCCGGACAATGCTGAATGAAGGCGGCGCAGAAGTTATCGGTTTTTGCGGCGTGATCGGCTTACCTTTTCTAGATTATGATAAAGTAATCGGAGACTTACCGATTAAAACATTAATTGAATATGACAGCGAATAGAGGTTGTTGATTTTAAAATGATTACTTTAATTAAAGATATTTTGACACAGGAACCCGATGGAAGTGAGGTTGCCGTTCACGGTTGGGTTAGAACAAAACGCGAAACAAAGAATCTTATTTTTATTCAGGTAAATGACGGGTCTTGCTTTGCTTCAATTCAGCTTACCTTTGACCGCGATAGGGGACTGGATGCTCAAACGGAAAAGGAATTAAGCAGAATCAGCACAGGCGCTTCCATTCGGGCTACCGGTGCGCTTATTCCCTCTCCGGCATCAGGCCAGGCGGTAGAAGTTGCTGCGCAAACGATTACCGTATACGGCGAAGCGCCGGTAGACACCTATCCCCTGCAAAAGAAGCGGCATAGCTTTGAATTTTTACGCGAAATTGCACACTTGCGCGTCCGCACCAATACATTCGGCGCCGTTGCCCGTATGCGTAACCAGATGGCATTTGCTGTTCACACCTTTTTCCAAGAACGGGGTTTTCACTACGTGCATACGCCGCTTATCACTGCCTCCGATAGTGAGGGTGCCGGTGAAATGTTCCACGTAACAACGCTTAATATAGAAGAAGTAGTACGGAAGGCACTCCGTGATAAGGCTGATCCCGACACATATACGCTTGACTATAAGCAGGATTTTTTTGAAAAAGAAACCAATTTGACGGTTTCAGGTCAGCTGGAAGTTGAAACCTACGCAACGGCGCTTTCCCGTGTTTATACCTTTGGGCCGACGTTCCGGGCGGAAAACTCAAATACTACTCGGCACCTCTCAGAATTCTGGATGATTGAGCCGGAAATTGCCTTTTTCCGGCTTGAGGATAATATGGAGCTGGCGGAAGAATTTGTCGTGTATCTGCTGAAATGGGCATTAACCCATTGCCGTGCAGATCTGGAATTTTTTAATGCACAAATTAAGCCCGGCTTAATCAATACCTTGGAACAGGTGGTAAATTCCAAGTTTGCCCGCGTAACCTATACCGAAGCGGTGAAAGAACTTGAAAAAAACGCTGCCGCTTTTGAGTTTAAACCCTATTGGGGCTGCGACTTACAAAGCGAACACGAAAAATACTTAACCGATACGGTCTTTAAAGGTCCCGTCATTGTTACCGATTATCCGAAAGAGATAAAAGCTTTCTATATGAAGCAGAATGATGACGGTAAAACCGTGAGGGCAATGGATGTACTGGTACCGGGACTCGGCGAGCTCATCGGCGGTTCCGAACGTGAGGATAATCTCGCAATACTGGAAAACCGCATTGCCGAATTGAACCTTGATATAAAAAACTACTGGTGGTACTTAGACTTGCGCCGTTACGGAACGGTGCCGCACTCAGGTTTCGGCTTAGGCTTTGAGCGGCTCCTCTTGTATGTAACCGGTATGGTCAATATACGTGATGTTATTCCTTTCCCGCGGACACCGAAATCTGCGGAGTTTTAATGATGTCTTGCGGGATATTCTCATCCCCTGATTCCGGAAGAACAGCTAGCACCGTTCCGGTGTTCCTTGTTGTTTGTTCCGGTATCATCCCGCAAGAAAATCTTCCAACACCAAACAATTCCGTATGAGCAGCCGCTCTTGGAGCACTGAAGCCCTTGTCCTATCAGTTTCTCAGTTTATGGAAGACCGCTGGAATGTGCAGCTTTTGGTGCCGCAGGACGGCGGTTGTGCTATTATTTCGGCGGTATTGTTTGGCGGAGCACGGAGCAAATTACGCGGTATGGTTGTCCCATATCAAAGCGGGCGGATATGGCTGTATTCCAATCCCATCAAAAATTCGCATAAAATTACCGATTTTTCCGTGAGTGCGTACCGTATGGAGCTGCGGGAAAGCCTTGTGCGTTCTTGGTGTGCCGCCGTATGCAGCGAACTTACCGTTAAGGTGTGCGGTACGGTTGAGTGGCAGCTCATTCATGCGTTTTTGGACGGACTATGTGTTTCCGATGATGAAGGATGCAAGCGAGGGCTCTTGCGTTTTTTATGGCGGCTGCTGCATACGGCGGGCATTGCGCCGGACTTCATTCAATGCGGCAATTGCGGTCTCCCGCTGCTTACGGAAAGCCCTGTACTGTCTATATCTACGGCGGAAACACAGACAGCCGCCGTTTACAGCCCCGCGGAAGATGCGTGCTTTTGTCACTCATGTAAGCACTTTGACGCATATACTTTTCCGCTTTCAGATGAAAGTCTTGCGTACCTCTATGCCGTTGCCCGCAGACCCGCAGGGTACTCACGGAGCCTGCCGCTCAGCTCCGGCGCTTACGGCGAGTTAAAGCGTGTACTCTTTTTTTTAACGGAAAAAATGATCGGCTCTCAGCTTAAAACCTTTCAAACCGCGTCCGGCCTGCTGTAATTTTCGCCGGAATCTATTCAAAAAATACTTGTACAGGAAAAAAGTTTTTTGTAAAATCTGCCGGTTATGATTACAGCATCAGCAAAATTTGCCGGAACCAAAATATACGATGTTTTAACGGCTGTTGACACACTCTATAAAAATATTGAAGAAATGCAAAAAGAATGGAAAGAACGTAGTCCAGCCCGATGTCCTGACGGATGCGGCAGCTGCTGCGTTCATTTTGAACCGGAAATCTATGAATATGAAGCGCTTTATCTTGCAGCATGGATGCTTGAATATCAGCCCGAACGCGCTGAACGGATTTGTACACAAGGGTGGGGCAGTGCAGCCGATAATGACGGCTGTGTTTTATTTGATTCCGTTAATCCCTATCACTGCACCGTATACGGAGGGCGCTGCTTGATATGCCGTTTATTCGGATACTCAGGCGATCATGGGAAAGACCTCACAATCCGTTGGAAACCGTGTAAGTATATGCATCTCGCAGCGGATGCTGCTATTCAAAAAGGGCGCCAATACAGCGGAGAAGAAATGCAAGCCCTCTTCGGTGCAGTGCCTCCGGGTATGAGTTCTGCATCTGCACAGCTGCTCTCTTTTAATCCCGATGATACACACCCGCAACCGCTGAGAACTGCATTACCGGCTGCCTTAGAAAAGCTGAAAATGATTCTCCGCTTTTTAACGCCGCCGGAACCGGACTGTCCCTCACCGCACCCCTTAAGTGCATAGTGCAGGGGTACGGTGTACTCACACAGGCTACCGTGCAAGCAGCTTATTCAAGCGCTTTACAAAATCGGCAGTGTCTTTTAAGGTGCTGCCTTCCAGCAGCAAGGCTTGATCAAGCAGTACAAAGGCGGTATCGGCTATCAAAGCTTCATCATCGGTATCCTTAATTTTTTGCAGGATGGGATGTTCCGCATTGATTTCGAGGATGGGCTTTACTTCGCCTCGGAGCTGTTGTCCCATGGCGCGCATCATACGCTCCATCTGCAAACTCGGGTCGTTTTCATCGACAACAATGCAGGAAGGCGAATCGGCTAACCGTTTTGAAAGGCGTACTTCCTTTACCGAATCGCCGAGCGCATTTTTGATCTTTTCGACAATCGGTTTAAAATCCTGCTCTTTTTTTTCGGCTTCTTTCTTTTCTTCCTCCGTACTTAATTCCTCATCGGAACCGGCGCGGTTAGCAGCCTTTAAATCCCAATCCTTATATTTACCGATTGAGGGGATAACGATGTCGTCAATTTCATCCGGCATAATCAGCACTTCAAAACCTTTTGCCTTATATGCTTCCAAATGCGGAGACTGCATCAAGGTCTTTTTGTCGCCGCCGGTGATGTAGTAAATCGCCTTTTGCCCCTCTTTCATCCGCTGTACATAGTCTGCAAAACTTGTCCACTCGTATTCTTCATTTGTGGTCATAAAGCGTACCAGTTCCAACAGCTCCTCGCGGTGTTCGTAGTCGCTGTATAAACCTTCTTTTAACGGCCGGTTATATTCTCCGATAAATTTTTCATATTTTTCCTTGTCGTTTTCAGCGAGCTTTTTAAATTCGCCTAACAGTTTTTTTACCGAAGCGGAACGGATACTGTTTAAAATCCGGTTTTGCTGTAAAATTTCGCGGCTGACATTGAGCGGAAGGTCTTCACTGTCAATAATACCGCGTACAAACCGCAGATATACCGGTAAAAGTTCTTTTTCGTCATCGGTGATGAATACCCGCTTTACAAAGAGCTTTACACCGGGCTTATAGTCCGCATGAAACATATCGAACGGTGCTTTTTCCGGTATATAGAACAGCGTTGTGTATTCCTGCGTTCCTTCCGCTTTTGTGTGTACATACAGCAGCGGATCGGCAGAGTCGTGCGAAAGAGATTTATAGAAATTTTTATAATCTTCTTCTTTTAAGTCCGATTTCGACTTTTGCCACAGTGCACTGGCATCATTAATTTGGTCGGTCTTGGCCGCTTCTGATTTTACGTTTCCTTTGTCATCATATTCTTTTTGTGTATAGTGCAGATAAATCGGAAAGGCAATGTGATCCGAATACCGCTTAATAATGTCTTCAATCTTCCAGCGGGTTGCAAATTCAGAATCTTCACTATTCAGATGCATGATGATGCAGGTACCGTGGCTTCCCTCCGGCACGTCATCAATAAGCGGAAATGCAGTATCGGCCGCTTCCTCTAAGTCATACTGCCCCTTTCCGTCGGAAACCCACTTCCACACCGCGGTTTCACCGGCTTTTTTAGAAATGACTTCGATCTTTGACGCAACCATGAAAGCTGAATAAAAACCGACACCGAACTGTCCGATAAGGTTAGAATCTTTTTTATCTTCTGCGGCAAGCTGATCCAAAAATGCCTTGGTACCGGAGCGGGCAATCGTTCCAAGATTATTTTTAATATCTTCTCCGTTCATACCGATACCCGTATCACGGACAGTGAGTGTTTGTGCATCTTCATCAAAGGCAATGTCGATACGCGGTGCAAATTGAATATTTTTTAATGCCGTATCGGATATTGTCAAATATTTAAGTTTATCAAGTGCATCCGATGCATTTGATACCAGTTCGCGCAAAAATATCTCTTTGTTTGAATACAGAGAATGGATAATCAGATTTAACAGCTGATTAACTTCCGTTTGAAATTCATACTGTGCCATAAAACAACCTCAATACATAATAAAACAATCTCTGCCCTTGGATGACAGCTAAAACACTGCAAAGGCTTTTTAAAATGTACTTAAAATGCTGCAAAACGGCAAATCCTTTGCAAAATTTTCTCCGGCCCCGAAAAATATCTTACACATTCCTACCTCTTTTTCGAACATCATCCCGTCCATTAAGTAATGCAAAAGCTGCACAATAGATGTTCAAAACAAAGGTTTTGGTATATAGTTATTCTGCTGCAAAGATAATTCGGCAATTTAACAAAGGACAGCTCCCGCAAATATCAGTAACTGTTCTCCATAAAACAAAGAGGTGAAAATGAAAAAACTGTTTTCTATCCGGAAAAAATTAGTGATTACGTTTAGCGTACTCCTAACCCTTGCTGTGGGTATTCAAGGCATATTAGGCGGAACCATTGCAAAACGGGCAATTCTTGAAAAAGTAGAAGCGCATCTTACCGATAAAGCAGCAGATACGGCACAAGTAATTGATTCAAAAGTAATGGTTTTTTTGAGCTTCATTGAGAGTGTATCCCGATCGTCAATTTTACGGGATTTGACCATTCCCTATCCTATTAAAATAGAACATCTTAAAAAAGAGGCTCAATTTAATCCAAGAATAAGCGAATTGAATATTACCGATATCAACGGTAATTGCTATGTATTTGACGGACGGGTTATTGATGTCAGCGACAGAGAATGGTTTCAAACCGCACGGGCAGGAAAAATGTTTGTATCCGAGCAGTATACATCCCGTACCGACAATTCCGTCATTAATACCCTGTCGATGCCTGTGTATGATTATGACAATACTATTATCGGTGTTTTATCAGCCGATACCTACGGCACCAGCTTATCCGAAGACATTCAGCATATTACTGTCGGACAAACCGGGTATTGCTTTATTCTCGGCTTAACCGGAAACACTATTGCACATAAAAACATGGATCTGGTACTGAAACGGGATAATTTTCAAGAAAATGCCAAAACGGATACAAGCTTTACCTCCCTCGCACAGTTCGCACAAACGGCAATGAAAGAAACCGCCTCTTCAGCCGGTTATTACACGTTTAGAGGGGTAAAAAATATTGCGTCCTATGCAACAATACCAAGCACCGGATGGAAGGTTATTGTCCGTGCGCCGGTCAGCGAATTTTTGGGGGCACTATATACACTACAGTTATGGATGGTTATTACCGGAATCAGTCTTGCACTGATCACAATCCTGTTGATTGGACTCGTGTCTTATAATATCGTTCGTCCCCTTCAATCTGCCGTCGACGCTTTAAAAGACATTGCACAAGGAGAAGGCGACCTCACGGTAAGACTCAAGCTTACCAGCAATGATGAAGTTACCCTGCTTTCGGAATATTTTAACCAGACTATCGAAAAGATCGGTACCTCAATCAAAGCGGTAGAAGAAGATGCCAATACTATGCAGCATATCGGCGGAACCTTAGCCGGTAATATGTCCGAAACGGCTGCATCCGTCTATCACATTAGCGAAAACATACGCAGTGTTCAAGAAAAAACGCTCCATCAATCCCGCAGTTTGGGTGAAACGGGAGCAACTGTGGAAGAGATTATCCGTACCATAAAGCAGCTGAACGAACGTATTGAAGCACAGGCATCAAGCGTTGCGGAATCTTCTTCTGCAATAGAAGAAATGGCGGCAAACATTGCGTCCATCACCGATACGCTGGAAAAAACGGATGATGTCGTCAAAGAGCTGGTTTCGGCTACCTCCGACGGTAAAGAAACGCTCGTAGCCTCAAACGGTATTACACATAAAATAGCGGAAGAATCGGGCAGCTTGCTGGAGGCCTCAAGTGTTATTCAGCATATTGCCAGTCAAACGAATTTGCTTGCAATGAATGCCGCTATTGAAGCAGCCCATGCAGGAGAAGCAGGAAAGGGGTTTGCCGTCGTTGCCGATGAAATCCGAAAACTGGCGGAAGAATCGAGTGCGCAAGGAAAAACCATTACCATCACCTTAAAGAATTTGAGTACTGAAATTGAAATGCTTTCCGCTTCTGCGAAAACTGTAGAAGATAAGTTTAATACTATTTTTAAACTGTCTGAACAAGTGAAGATCATGAGTAACCGCTTGACTGAAGCAATGCAGGAACAAGAAAATGGAAGTCAAGAAGTCTTAATTGCCATTAGAAATATCAACAGTATCACTGTTGAGGTCAATGAGAAATCCGCAGAAATGCTGCGGGGCGGAGAGCAGGTAGCACACGAAATGCGTACCCTCGATGATATTACGGCCGTTATTACCGGTAGTATGAATGATATGGCTGCAGGTGCCGTGGAAATTAACAATGCAATTCAAGAAGTCAACGATATCACTCAGCAAACAAGACAAAGTATCGGTAATCTGGTAAGCGAAGTACAAAAGTTTAAAGTTTAGCCGCCGGCACCGTACCTTTTTGCATATTTCTGCAAAAAGGGGTTGCTATTTTATCGGCTCTTGCGTTACAATGTACAACATGAAAAACACGACAAACACACGGCCGCTCACTCTCAAGGCCTATCTTGCTTATGGAGCCGGTGATTTATACGGCGGCGGTACGTTTTTCCTGGTTACTACGTTTTGTATGTACTATTTGGTAAATGTGGTGGGAATGCACCCATTTACCGCCGGTTTAGTTCCTGCAGTCGGAAAACTCTGGGATGCCGTATCCGATCCGCTGATGGGCTATATTGCAGACAACACCCCGGATAACCGTTTCGGGAAACGTCGGGTATGGTTTTTAATTTCAGTTGTCCCGATAGCCGTTAGTTTTATATTAATTTGGTTTCCGGTTACCATTCCTACCGAATTCGGCCGTTTTCTTTTCTTTCTTTTTGCATACCTTTTCTTTTTTACCGTACAAACGGTTTCTTACATTCCATACGCTGCATTAAGTGCTGAAATGACCCGTGATTTTGCCGAACGCAATAAATTAAACAGCTCACGCATTATGTTTTCATTTATCGCAACCCTTGCGGCAGGTCTTGTAGCACAGCCCATTATAGATGCGTATGACGGCTCAAAACAAGGGTACTTTGTAATGGGCTGTGTATTCGGGTTGTTTTTTGCCATACCATGGATTCCTCTCTATTTCGGTACATGGGAACTGCCTTCATTACCGCAGCCCAAGCAGAAAATAAGTTCTTTTTTGCGCAATTTCCTTTCACTCTTTAGAAATAAATCTTGCCGCATCCATATTGCGATGTATGTATGTTCTTACGGTGCCCTGGATATTTTCATGTCGCTGGTACTGTTTTATTTTGTAGACTATCTTGAAAAAGGGATGTATTTTGTCATTGCCCAAGGTTCGTTGCTCATTTCCATGATGATTATGCTGCCTTTTTACAATAAAGTAGCAACAAAAAAGGGGCACGGCTATGCCTATATGCTTGGCCTCATTGTATTTACTACCGGCATAATACTCATGGCCTTTCAAACCCCTGAAACCTCAAATGTGTTGCTCATCTTAAATATCATACTGATGGGTGCAGGTATTGCAGGCGGTAACCTCGTGCCGCACCAGCTGCTGCCGTTTATTACCGATATTGACCGGCTGATTACCGGACAAAACCGGGCAGGGACCTACTCAGCCGCCATGACGCTCGCACGGAAGATTTTTTTAGGCGGCATTGTGATGACTGTCTTGGGGGCAATTCTTTCCGGCATTGGATATAAAAACCCCGTGCCTTCGGTGCTTACCCAACCGCAGTTTGAAGAAGCAGTACACCTTTGCAAAGTAAACAACGAAAATCCCGAAATCTTATACGCTTACTATAGTAAATTGCCGGACGAAAACTGGCATTTACGCTATATGACTCAAAATATCGATTCTATTATCACCGCTATTCATAAACAACACAAAAAAGCGGAAAAATCCCCCGAATATCATTCTTTTTTTGAGAAAGGCGCATCATTTACGGTTATTCCGCACGATATTTTTGAAACGTATCTTCTGCATGAAGGTAAAGCAAACGATTATAAACACGCCGAACAAATGTTTTTATTGCAATCTTCATACATAAAAAGCGCCGGCGGGTATGTGCGCAGCGCCCCCTCTGATTTTGTAACAAAAGAAGATTTATATGAATTAAAAATTCTTTTTGATAGGATTTCTTTTGCCCATCCGGGGATCGGCATCGTACAAAAGCCTCAGCAAAAAGCAAGTACGCTGAAGGGTGTGCGATTTTTCTTTATCCTTTTACCGCTTATTATGCTGATTGCGGGAATTGTGTATGCGCTTAATTTTAAGGTCACTCCTGAAACACATGCCGTCATACTTGCTGAAATCGATCGATTGGATGCAGGCGGGAAAAAAGAAGACGTTACTCCTGAAAATAAGCGCATCTGCGAACTGTTAACCGGTATACCATACGAAAAAATGCGGATAAACAGTTAGAACTTGTCTATGATAAAAGCAGTATTTCCCGGGTCATTTGACCCGCCGACATTCGGACATTTAAATATTATTGACCGCGCACAGAAACTCTTTGCTGAGGTACACGTTGTCGTTGCCGTAAATAAAAACAAGCAGTATTGCTTTTCCGACACGGAACGGCTTGAAATTATGCAGCAGCTGGTTTCAGAATGGCAGAATGTTTCTGTGCATTTATGGGATTCTCTCATCGTTGATTATGCACGGACTATCGGTGCGCAAGCCCTTATCCGCGGTGTGCGTAATGTTGCCGACTTTTCGTACGAGTTCGATTTGGCAATGATGAACAAGGGGTTAAATCCGCAAATTGAAACGGTCTTTTTAGTTCCCGATCCGAAATTCTTTGTGCTGCGCTCCAGTTCTATCAAAGAGCTTGCAGCCTTTGGCGGTGATGTTTCAACAATGGTGCCGCCGATTGTTGAAACCTTGCTGAAAGAAAAATTTCAATGCAGCAGCTGACCGCTCAAAATATGTAGCTGAGGGGGACATGGCAATGCTCTCTCTACGATTTGACACGGGTGTCGGATTCAAATTATACTGTGCCGTATGACAATAGCCGGCCGGAATAGATTTTTAATTCTCAGTATTTGTATCACTGCATTGTTGACAATCGGCGGAATAATCTGCTGTGTCATACTGATCACTCAAAATAGTATTGGAGAGCTTCCGCTGCCTCCCAAAAGTTCTTTTTGGCTGATGCAGCAGCCGTTCTTATCTTATAGCAACTATGCCGCAGTAATCGGAACAGCCGCTTTCCCTTTGATGTCGGCTGTCATCCTTGCCTATATTTTTTTTCTTTTTGAAAAAACAACGGCCTTGGAAATATCGTTTTTCAGTCTTTTCATTTTTGCCCTATCCCTTGAGGTAGTGCGTCTTATGTTCCCGCTCCAAGCAGCATATCCGCTTTTAACGGTTGTTATTGCACCTATTGCACGGGGACTGTTTTTTTTCCGTTTTTCAGCCTATCTTTCGCTACTGACGGCAAGTTTATTTGCTCATCAAACATTTACCCGCGAAACAGGCTCCGTTATCTTTTTATTATCTTTTATTTCTTTTTCACTCGCACACACTATCCCAATCAATACCGGCAGAACCCTTTCTTTTTTCTTATTTACCGAAACCTACCGCTATCTCTTATACTCATTTGACGGGATTATCTGTGTTTTAAGTGTCATATCGTTTTTATTTATCGGAATATTCCGCAGCATACCGGAATATTATAAGGCAGCGCTGTGGCTGCTGCTGCTTTTGGCTGCATATACCGCCCTGCTCTATGCCGGTTCATGGCTATTCACGATAGCCGGTATTGCGGGCTTCTTATGCGGTGCTTTCGGTTTTATCAGAACCCTGCATCAGTTTTATCTTTGGCAATAACAGGCTCTTATTCAACCCTGTTTTTACAGCAAATATCAGCTATGAGACATTCTGTACAGAGCGGTTTGCGTGCTTTACAAACATACCGTCCGTGCAGCAGCAGCCAATGATGTGCATTCAGTAAAAATGCCTGCGGAGTTACCTTGAGCAAATCCTGTTCAACCTCTAGCGGGGTAGTACCGTTTGAAATCCCGATGCGGGGCGCAGTACGGAGAATGTGAGTGTCAACCGCTATTGCCGGATATCCGAATCCCATATTTAATACCACATTGGCGGTTTTCCGCCCCACTCCCGGTAAACTTTCGAGGGCTGCTCTATCCTCAGGCACCCGGGAATCATATTTTTCTATTAGGATTTGACTGAGTGCAATAACGCGTTTTGCTTTGGTGGGATAGAGGTTGATTGTTTTGATTATCGTTTTTAACCGGTCTTCCCCAAGTGCCAGCATTTTTTCGGGCGTATCCGCATACTCAAAAAGCGTACTTGTGGCCTTGTTTACCCCTGCATCCGTTGCCTGTGCGGACAACACCACTGCAACAAGAAGCGTAAAGGTATTTGTCCAGTATAACTCCCCCTTAGGTTCCGGGTTTGCCTGCCTCAGCCGGTCATATACCTCAAATATTTTGTTTGCTGGTAAAAGCCGTATTGTAGTATCCATAAGGTCTCCGTTTCATTGGTATGCCGAATATCGGAAATCATCCCTTTCAGCTTTTCCAGACAAAGCCGGTTTTATCTGCCTAAAGAAAATTTTTTTACTCAGATATTCACAATTTTGTACACCGATGGGTATCGTATGGAGTATGTTTACCAGTATAGCATATCTTTTGCCTACTGTCAGTCATTCCGTTACGCAGCCGGACACTAAAAACAGATGGTTCCCATCAGACTGCGTTGCTTTTGCACGACGTTCCCGTTACAATAAATAGAAAGATATGTCCTAAAGTGTTTGATATTTAGAGGAGGGTACCATGAGTAGTACAGGAGCAGTTGGGTTTATCGGACTCGGTGTGATGGGAAAAAGTATGGCAGAGCGGCTTATGGCAGTATATCCGAATATGCACGTATATTCACGGCGGAAAATTTCGGCAGAACCGCTCATTGCAAAAGGGGCTGTATGGCACGATACCCCGGCCGAACTTGCGGCTGTTTGTCCGGTTATTTTCACAATGGTCGGCTATCCCCATGATGTTGAAGAAGTTTATCTCGGCACGCACGGAATCATACACCATGCCGCAGCGGGAACACTCTGCGCGGATATGACTACATCAAGTCCGCAGCTTGCAGAAAAAATCTATGACTTTGCAAAAACAAAACAGATTGCTGTCCTCGATGCCCCCGTGTCGGGCGGCGACAGCGGAGCGAAAAATGGCACCCTTTCGATTATGTGCGGCGGCGATGAAGCAGCCTTTCACACAGCGGATCCCTATTTCCGTTGTATGGGGAAAACTTGGACATTACAAGGAGACGCAGGCTGCGGCCAGCATACCAAAGCGGCAAACCAAATCGCTGTTGCTGCAAGCCTCATCGGAGCCGTCGAAGCCTTGCGGTATGCCGAAAGCGTAAAGCTTAATCCTCATCACGTGCTGGCGGCAATCAGCGGGGGTGCGGCCGGAAGCTGGCAGCTTTCAAACAATGCTCCCAAGATGCTTGCAGGCGATTTTCAGCCGGGGTTTTTTGTAAAGCATTTCTTAAAGGATCTCAGCATTGCCCTTGAATCCGCCGATTCGATAGGGCTGCCACTGCCATTGCTGCGGCTGGCACAAGGATTTTTCGACTGCATGAATAAAGCGGATTATGCAAATCTCGGCACACAGGTTCTCTATGAGTATTACCGCAGCTTCAAGTGATAGTCTCTCTCAATCCTTTCTGGAACAAGTGCCGGATACTAAAATAATTGGCAGAAGGGCATTTTTGTGCTATACTGATAGGGTATGATATATGCATCATTAGCAGCACGGCTTACCAGCACCACTGTAACGGAAAACGGAGCGCATTCAACCAATATTGTTGTGTTTGATAAAGATGAGCACACAGTCATTGAGCAAGTATTAAAAAATTTAAATGCGTATGCTCCCGGGGTGCTGGCAAATATTTCAAACTATATCACCACACTAGAACAGGTTGCCGTAGCAATATCCCGCTATCCCTCAATACGGGAAAGTACTGTTCTTGCAGGTGAGCGCCGTACTGCTGAAACGCTTATTGATACATTATGCAAAAACACTCCCGATTCCCGTCTTTTAACCTTACCGGCAAAAGTAGTATTAGGAAAAAGTTTTCTCATTGCAAAATTTCAAACATTTTCCGCACTAACGAAAATTGCCTTAAATGCCTTTTTCGAAGAATCTGACATTCAAGCATTACGCCGAATTACACTGAGAGCGATGTTTGCATTAATGGCCGAAGATGTCTACACAACACTCCTTGATAATGTAGAACTTGAACACGAAATACGGAAAGAGATTGCAGAGCTGCTCACCGAATTATGGGAGTTCCGGCTTGATGAGCGGTCAGCACGCTTTGCCCCTGTTCTACATAAGGTATGGGCAGCCCGTAATAAGTTAGCACCAAATTTCGGTACTATGCTTGGAGTTAGCGAACTGTTTTTACTTTCAATGGAGCTTGATGAATCATGGGAACGGTTCATGATTGCAAAAATGGCCGAACCGGAAATCGGTCAAGCAATGGAGGAATTTTTATTCGGTATTTCTTATGAAAAAATCACGTTCATCCGGCAGTTTTTAAAAGAGCGGCAACTGCCGGCATTAAGCCGTGAAGAAGCGTACAGCCTACTGCGTTTAAAAATAGATTTCCCGGCTGACGATCCGCGCGTTTTTTATACCTCATTTATCGAACGGAAAAACAATGCGGAAGCACGGCGCAGATTGCAAGTAGCCGGTCCAAAACGTACGCTTGAAGATTTATATATTCAATTTATTTTTGAACAAACAGATACCGGAGGAAAAACAGCACACATATAAGCCGGTGTTTGAAACGGTCTTAGTCCCGGCAGTTTTCCCCTTATTTATGGAGATAGTATGACAAAGCAGGATATTGCTTCAATAGTGCAAAATACATCAACATATTTTGCCGAAGGTTTTACACGTTCCTATGAGTTCCGGGCAGAGCAGCTGCATAAACTCGGACAGGCGGTACACGCTTACGAACAGCGGATTAGCGATGCCTTGTATAAAGATTTACACAAGGTACACATGGAAACATATTTAACTGAAATAGGCATGGTACAGGAGGAAGTGCGGTTTTTATCTAAGCACCTAAAAAAACTTATGAAGCCGCGGTGTGTACGCACACCCCTCAGCCATTTTCTTGCATCAAGTAAAATGTACTATGAACCATACGGAACAGCATTGATTATGTCTCCGTGGAATTACCCGATCAATTTAACCCTGACTCCGCTTGCCGGTGCGATCGCCGCCGGAAACTGCGCCGTCATCAAGCCGTCCAATTACACCCCGGAAACATCAAAAATCATTGCAGAATTAGTTGCAGAGACATTTGATCCCCGTTTCATTACCGTCATCACCGGAGGGCGGGAAGAGAACAAAGAACTTCTGGAACAAAAATTTGATTATATCTTTTTCACAGGCGGTATTACCGTCGGTAAGCTGGTCATGGAAGCCGCTTCGCGTAATTTAACGCCCGTAACGCTTGAGCTTGGCGGCAAATCTCCTTGTATCATTGAAAAAACTGCACATATTCCCGCCGCCGCCCGGCGGGTTGTGTTCGGAAAAATTTTAAATGCGGGACAAACCTGCGTGGCCCCGGATTATGTCCTGATCCATGAAGATATAAAAGAAGCCTTTATTGAGCAATGTAAGCTGATATTAAAAGAGTTTTTACCTACTGAGGCCTATACCTCCTGCAATATGACCCGGATTGTCAATGACAAGCACGTTGAACGGCTAACAAACCTGATCAAGGGAGAAACTGCTGTCATCGGCGGCACACCTGACACACAAGAACGCTTTATTCCGTTGACAGTCCTGGATGGTATTACCTTTGAATCTCCGGTTATGCAGGAGGAAATTTTCGGCCCTATTCTGCCGCTTATTTCTTTTTCCGATTTGCAATGGGCTATCGATCAAATCCGTATGCGCCCGAAGCCGCTTGCACTCTATTTATTTACACAAGATGCAGCGGTTGAACGCAGAGTGCTTGCAGAGGTTTCATTCGGCGGCGGTTGTATCAACGACACAATTGTCCATCTTGCAACACCCTTTATGCCGTTCGGAGGCGTTGGTACCAGCGGTATGGGAAGCTATCACGGAAAGCAAAGCTTTTATACATTCAGCCATACAAAAAGCATCATGAAAAAATCTTTACTTATAGATTTACCGATGCGCTATCATCCGTACAGTGAAAAAAAATTAAACTTGGTAAAAAAATTTTTATAAGCTATCCGATTGGAAAAAAGTGCAGACGGATGTAAAAGTACATTACTGTTTGGACAGTTCATGCTTATTTCCCGGCAGCGGCGGGTAAAAACATACTTTACAGAGTACCGCCGCTGCACAGAGAAAAAACCAACCGCCTAATGCTGTAAAAAAATTATAGGCCCCATGGAGAAAGATGGCTTCAATAACATACCGTATTTGCTTTTCTACCGTATTTGCCTGTACAACCGCTCTGTAAAATACACTGATTCCGCCATGCAGAACCGATGCGCTGCATAGCCGTATCAGATGTATGTGCGGATAGCGTATCGCATAAAAAATATTTTCAAAACCGCTAAAAATTAATCCGAATAAAACAGCCGTAATAAACAGACTGTTCAGGGCGGTTTCCCGTCTATTCAGCCGCGGACAAGCATTGCAGAGAAACACAAAAACACCGGCTTTTACCCCTTCTTCAATAAAAGCCGATACAATAAAACTATGAAACACAAGGGCAGGCACACCTGTTTCTTTAAATGCCGGCGGCTGCAGTACGCGGTGCATCCCCGCTTGCAGCACAAAAGCCGCTAGCACAGCGGCCGCAGCAGCTAAAAACACCGGTAAAACCGTTCCCAAAGGCTGCTTACGGTACACCATCATACCGCAACAGATAAAAGCGGGAATAAAAGCTACTGCAATCAGCCGTATAATGCTCATATTTCTACTATAGGTGAAACAATCGAAAAAACCAAGTAGGAGTTACTAATAATTTTGATATTCCTATTTCAAAAAGAGTCATTATGACGCAATTAAAAAGAAAAGAAGATTTTTTTTGACCCATTTCGGCAAACAAAAAGACACAGTTACTATATATTGAGTATGTTAAACCTCTACGTACCGTTTTTCCTTTACTTATACCTCACTCACACGATCGATTTATACATATTTATACACAAAAAACAAGCTTTTCTGCTTTTTCTCGGCCTTATACGGTGCTATCCCCCCGCTCTATACCCTTAAAGAGAGTAGCATAAGAAAAAATAGCACTGTGATAAAACAAAAGTTGGCATGATATTTGCTTTATTGTTAGTGAGGCAAAAGCTTCACAACTTTACAGTAATTACATTTTTGGAGGACAATATGAACACACTCAGTATTTTTAATCCCTTATTTGCGGAGAACGTTTTTGACTCTTTGTATCGGAAAACTCCCGAGTTCAGCGTTTCCGGATCAGTGTCAGGCTGTCTCTATCCGGCTGTTGATGTACGTGAAAAAAGCGATTCCTACATTATGGATATTGATCTTCCCGGATACACGGAGAAAGATGTAACGGTTCACCTTAAAGACCGTATGCTAACGCTGAGCTCCGTGCAGCAAGAAACAAAAGAAGAAAAAGAAACTGATGAACAGTTTTTAATCAAGGAGCGGAGCCGCCGGCATTTTGTCCGCCGTTTTACACTACCCGAAGATATTGACCATGAGAAGGTTGAAGCAGCGTTTAAAAACGGTATTCTGACGGTTTCTATTCCGCGCAAAGAAGCACCTGCCCGCCGGCAAATTGAAATTAAAGCGAGCTAACTAAATACGCTTACAAAGCGAAGCTGTCCGTTAGACAGCCTCGCTTTGCTTTTACTCTACTTTAAATTTTTTTACTTCGCCTGCCAGATTTTCAATACTCATTTTATTCTGACGGGTAATTTCGCTGACATCTTCAACCGCATTGTTAATCTGTTCTGCGCCGGCAGCCATTTCAGTCATACTACTGGTAATGTTATGCGCCAAATTATCCAACTTATGCATTTCTTTAGCAGCATTGTCTCCGCTTTTCAAAATTTCGGAAGAACCTTCGGTAACCTTCCGTGTGATGCCATTAATATCTTTGATAGCACTCAGAACGTCCTTACTGCCCTTTGACTGCTCATGCATTGCATGATTAATTTTGCTGCTCATTGATTTGACTTCATTTGATAGTTCAAAAATACTGTTAAATTTTTCTTCAACAGTACGCGAAATACCGGATAGCATCTCAATTTCTCCGCTCAAATTTTTAAGCGTTGCAGTAATAGTCTTTCCCTGCATACTTGATTCTTCTGCTAACTTCCGTATTTCATCCGCAACAACGGCAAATCCTTTCCCTGCTTCTCCAGCATGAGCGGCCTCAATCGCTGCATTCATCGCTAATAGGTTTGTCTGACTCGCAATGTGCTGAATAACGCCGCTCGCTTCAAGTAGGCTGCCGGATTCTTCAGCAATTTTTTGTGTAATACTATTAGAATTACCGATCGTATCTTTTCCGTCTTCTGTTGCACGGTGCAGCGTTTCTATTAAAGCAGCACTTTTTCCCAGCGTATCCGTTACATCATCTATAGTATCAACCATATATTCAATCGATACAGAAGATCGGGCAACACTGTCTGCTTGCTTTTCTATATTGCCGTTAAGCTGCTGTATCGTTTCAGCAATTTCTTCTATTACAGCGACCGTTTCACCCACACTTGCGGATTGAGCTAAGGCCTGATTTTTTACATTCTCAATATTAATATTAATCTGGTGAATAGCGCTTGCAGTTTCTGTCATGTTACACGCCAGCTCATTCCCGACAGTCTGCATTGTTTCAGTATTAATACCGATTGATTTTACCGAAGCCGCAATTTTTTCTATTGTTTTGTTAAAAAAATAAGCAATATCGGTAATTTCATCATTGCCGGAAACCGGAAGCCTAACGGTTAAATCCCCGTCGCCTTCAGAAATATTTTGCAATGCCCCGGTAAGCTTTTGCAGCGGTGTACTGATTTTTTTAGCAAAGAACACTGCAAAAATATTACTGACAATTAAAATGATGATCAGTATATACAACATCTGATACCCCATGTTCTTGATAGGTGTGATAAACTCCTCATTAGGTATCCGGGCGGTGAAAAGCCAGCCGCTAATAGGTATCTTTGCAGCCGCTATTGCATATTTTCTTCCCTTATATGAAATCTGTACGGGCGCTGCTGCATTCTTAAATGCCCTACTCAGAAATTCGCCGATTGCAGCGAACCGTGCATCTTTTTTTGCAAGCGCAATAGGATTTTCTTGATTGCGGATAGCTTCTGCATCAGGGTCTGCAATAATAGTACCGTCCCTTCCCATAATGGAACAATAACCGGTTTCTCCCACCGGTGTTGTCTGCACAAGGATAGAAAGACTTTCAGCAGGCTTATCTATTGCCAAAACGCCGATAATCTTATTCCCGTCATAAATAGGTACCGCAAGCAGACAAATAAATTTGTTGTCCATCATTGCAAAATACGGTTCGGTAATAAAAAACTTACCGCTCATTGCCGTCTTAAACCATTCCGAATTCGATGCATCATAGCTCGGTCCTTCGGCACAATATCCGATACCGTCAGGAGGGGTAAAAGAAAACCGGAGATAGTCGGTATTATAACGGAGCTCTCTATCAATAACGGCAGCTTTTTCGCGCGGCGTAAGATTAGGATCGGTTAATTCGGGTGTACGTGAAAGGATCTCTAATGCTGTTTTTGTGATAAGAATTTTTTCATTAACGATTTTAGCTCCGTTATCCGCTATACCCTGCAAATTGGAGTAAATCGTATGTTTTGTTATGTGATGAAAATTCCTAAACAACACAATACTTAATGACAAACCTGTAAAGGTAATTAATGTCAACAATAAAACAATCAATTTTATACCGATTTTAAACCGTCGTACAGCCCGTTTCATCTGAATGTCTCCTGAAAATATACATGAATTGAACACTATGTTTGTTATAGTAAAACAACTATTTAATAGAGGTAAAAAAATTAAGTGCAGAATGGTAACTTATTCTATTATTTTTTTTATTTTTTTGCAAGTTGAAAAATCATCCGTAAAAAGTTTATCGAGTATGTATTCATTGTTGTAAAAAAAAAGAAAAACCGGTATAGTCCTGCCATGTCTTATTTCCTAGCTCTTTGCGCAGTAGGCGCCGAACCCATTCTTTCAAACGAATTGAAAATTCTACATTTTAAACCTGAAAAACGCTTACCCGGACGGGTCTTTTTTACCTCTACACTCAAAGAGCCGGAAATACTGAGCATGATGCGGGCAAATTTTTATCTACGTACCGCTGATAGGCTCTACCTTGTTATAAAAGAATTCGATGCGGATAATTTCGACATCCTTTTTAATGCGGCAGCAGCAATAGACTGGCAGCGGTTCTTTTATAAAGACACAAAGCTGACGATTGATAAGGTGCGGATTTTCAAAAGCAAACTTGCTTCAGAACACGCAATCCAAAAGGCAGTCCATAAAGCGGTTTGTTCAAAATTGTGCAGTGTATGGAAGATGAGCGTGCTGCCCGAAACCGGAAAAGAACACCGCCTACGGATATATATTGAACATAACCATGCATATCTTTTACTGGATCTATCAGGAGAACCGCTTCATCGGCGCGGATACCGTTTAAGCGGGGGTGCGGCACCAATGCGGGAAACACTTGCGGCGGTATTGCTGCACTGTATGCACTGGAAACGGAAGCTGCCCCTCCATGACGCCTTTTGCGGTTCCGGCACCATTCCGATTGAGGCAGCCTGGTTTGCTTATAACATTCCGCCCGGAATAAACCGGACATTTGCCTTTGAAGATTTTGCCTGCTATCAATCCCCAAAAGACCGCCAACTGATAGTAGAAGAACGCCGCCGCGGTGCGGCAGCGATCCGCACGGACTGTTTAGTACGGGTGAGCGGTTCCGACAGCAGCCCGGAAGCCGTCAAGCTCGCGCAGGCCAATGCCGAACGGGCGTGTATGTTTGCAGGCAGAGCCTTACAGCAGATCGGTAAGGATAACCGGATTCCCCGCCCCGAATTTATTCAAGCAGACTTCACCGAACTAGCCGCCCCCTATCCTGAAGGAGTGCTGCTGTCGAATCCGCCTTACGGCGACCGGCTCGGTGCAGAATCCGAGGCACTTGCGCTATATGAAAAAATGACCGTCATTCCTCACGCGTTTAAAGACTGGCGTTTGGGTTTTATTACCGATAAGCCGGCCTTTGCGGATATCTTTCTCACAGCAGGAACACCCCTTAAAAAGAAACCCTTAAAAAGCGGGAATCTCGATACCTGTTTATATACGGCAGGCTTATAAAAAACACCGTTTAAGCAAAACCGTTCCGGTACTTAAAATTTAGTTTTCTTAGGTTGACATTTTTGCAGTTCTGTGGTGATATTATATATATGTTACCATACGCTTACGTTGAAGATATTCTTGCCCGCCATGCAGCACCGTGCCTCGCCGGAATAAAGCCGGCAAATCTTGTATCGTTTTCAAGCACCGATGTCCGATGGTGTGATACATATAATGCATTACTCAATCGTCATGGAATATACTTCACGCCCCTTTGCGTATGCGGAAACCGCAGTCAAATCCTTATATACCGGAAGACACTTCTTATGCACTCTTTTTTTCAGCAGGAAGTTACTGCTGCCTTACAATATTTCGGCTATAGCCCCGAACAAGGACTTGACAGCTGTATAGAGCGGCTGAAAAAAAGGATGGCTGCATTAAGCGGAGTAGGGCACAGACGTTGTAAGGATATATTTCCGCACGAGATAGGTCTTTTTTTAGGATATCCTGTTGAAGACGTTTTCCAGTATATGAAAATGGGCGGCCAAAATTGCTTATTTTGCGGATACTGGAAGGTATACAGCAATCCCGATCAGGCCCGGCAGCTATTTAATCAATACACGGAATGTAAAGAGCGTTTTGCTTTACAGATAAAAAGCGGCATGAGTATCTCTGATATTATTCATGCTGCGTAACGGAAGGCTTAAGACATAAGCACTTCATATTACCTTAGGAGGAATTGTTATGGCAAAGATTGCAGTAGTATTCTGGAGCGGCACCGGTCATACCGAAACAATGGCTAATTGCATTATGGAAGGACTGAAAGCAGGCGGTGCAGACGCCGAATTATTTACTGTTTCCAATTTTAGTGCGGATAAATTGGATAGTTATGATAAAATTGCCTTTGGATGTCCTGCAATGGGAGCAGAAGAACTGGAGCCGGATGAATTTGAACCCTTCTTTGCATCCATCGAAGGAAAATTATCCGGACGCAAGGTTGCCCTGTTCGGTTCTTATGAATGGGCAGACGGCGAATGGATGCAGACATGGTCGGAGCGGACAAAGGCTGCCGGTGCCGACTTATTTGAAGAAGGCTTAATTGCATACGATGATCCCGATGCTGAAGCGCAAGAAAAGTGCAAAGCATTCGGTGAACGGTTTGCAAAATAATAATCACTGATTTTATACCGGCTGCGGGCTGCTTCCGCTTAACCGGTAGTTTTAAAGTAAACCGGCATGACAGTTCTGTCTGCCGGTTTTTTTATGCAGCTGTCCAAAATAGGACGGTACACCGGATCTTCAGCGGTGTACCGAAAGCGGTAAGCGAGTTTGCTTAACTCTCCATAATATAGGTTTTAAGCGGAGGAAATCCGTTAAACTCAACCGAGGCATAGCTTGAAGTATAGGCACCGGTACTGAGGAAATAGAGGCGGTCGCCCGATTTTAAGCTAATCGGCAGTTTATATTTATAATTTTCATACATAATATCCATACTATCACAGGTCGGGCCGGCTAAGATCACCTCTCCCCGCTTTCCCGTACTGCTGTCTTTTGAGGTAATAATCGGATACTTAATGCTTTCATTCAGAGTTTCAACAAGGCCGTTGAACAAACCTGCATCAAGATAGACCCACCGCTGCAGGGCAGTATTATTCTTGCGGGAAATCGTAACCACTTCCGTGATCAACACTCCCGCATCGCCTGCCAGCGAGCGGCCGGGTTCCAAAATGATACGCGGCCGTGCATTTCCAAAGTCATCGTCTAAATACCGGTTAATTTCACTTGCATATTCGGACAATTCATTTGTCGGCGTGATATACGAGGCAGGAAAACCTCCGCCCATATTAATCATTTCCAATTCGATGTTTTCTTCTTCTTCCAGAGAGCGCATAAGATAGGTTGTTTTAGCGATTGCATCATCCCACTGCCCGATGTCCCGCTGCTGACTGCCGACATGGAAGGAAATACCGTAGGGTTTCAAACCTAACTCCCGAGCCAAAATACACAGATCATACGCCATATCGGGATGACAACCAAATTTACGGGAAAGCGGCCAATCTGCACTACTGCTGTTTTCCACCAAGATGCGCACATACACACGGGATTTAGGTGCATATTTTGCAAGATTTTTTAAATCTTCTTTACTGTCAGTCGCAAAAAGACGGACTCCTTTTTCGTAAAAATAAGCAATATCCTTTGCTTTTTTGATGGTATTCCCATAGCTCAAGCGGTCGGGGGCAGCCCCGAGTGCAAGAATTTTATCAAGTTCATACCGCGAAGCAATATCAAAATTCGAGCCCAGTTCTATCAGCATTTTCAAAATTTCTTCATGAGGATTTGCTTTTATTGCATAATAAACATCCGCATCAGGAAAAAAACGTTTCAGTTCAAGATAATTCTTTTTTATCCGTTCAAGATTAATAACAACACAGGGTGTTTCAAGTTTTTCGGAAAACTGTAAAAGCTTTTTCCATTCCGTTTCGCTCAGATAATCATTAACATTCATATCCGCCTCCATATTACCGTTTATGTATTCGTTTATGTATTATTAAAGAATATTTTACCTTAAACATATCGGTTTTAGCTGTCAATACTCTGCTTTTTTATGATACCGCATCCATCCTACTTTAATGTAACCAAGTTTTGAGATACCTCTATCACCCATTTACAACCATTCATTAGCAATTACCAACAACCCACTCTTTTATCGTCCGCTTTTCTTCATCGAAACTTGCACCGATAGCTATAATTTTTTTCCCGCTTCCGGTATACTTATCTGCGTAGCCCTTATCTTTGATTTGCGTGAGTGCATCTGCTGCCGAACCGTTTGAGGTCAGTTTAAATTCAAACAGATATATTCTATCCGGCATCTCTACAACACAGTCGGCTCTGCCTGTTGCACAATGAACCTCCGTGTATACAAACTGATTCATCAAGGCAAACACGAGGTACACCGCTGTCTGATAGTTCTGCTCACGTAAACTCACGTCTTTTCCGGTTATGCTATCATAAGGAATACCGGAGATAATTCCTTTCAGCTGCTCCATAAACCCGTCTACGGCCCCTGCTTCTATCTGTTCATAAAACTGCCATACTGAAAGACCGGTCCTATCCGCCCGTATTCCGGTATACGCAGGCACTAAGTTATGTAAAAAGCCGTAGCGTACTTCGTCATTCGGAAAACCCAACCGGTATAGCTTTGAAAATTTGTTGTATCCTTTAATCGTCAGATACCCTGCTTGGAACAAGATGGGGATAGGCAGTATGGGATCAGCACGGTAATCATTTAAGCCGTGTTCATCAGCCTGAACATTATCTTCAAGGTCAGGGATATAGTAATACGCTTTTTGTAAGTATTCGACAAGAAAAGTCGGCGTACCGGTAGCAAACCAATAGCTGCCGAACTCCCGCTTTGCAAAGGCATTGAGTAAACTGAACGGATTGTACATCCCTTCTTTGTCAGGATGAAACAGATATCCGTCGTACCACTGCTTTAATGCATCAAGTGTTTCTCCATAACTCAAGCTTTGCCGTTCACCTAAGGCCTGTATTTCGGGCTGGAAAACCTCTTTCAGTTCCGTTTCAGTAACTCCGCAGATACCGGCATAGCTTTCCTCAAGAGAAATATCGCGGAGATTGTTTAAGTCGCTAAAAACACTGACCTTGCTGAACTTGGTTACACCGGTTAAAAAGGCAAAGCGTACATACTGATCACTTGATTTAATCACTGCGTAAAAGCCTTTCAAGATTTTGCGGTAGGTTTCGTTCAGTTCAGGATCATCGTGCATAGTTTGCAGGAGGGGTTTATCGTATTCGTCTACCAGCACTACTACCTGCTTACCGGTCTTTTCGTAAGCACGGCGAATGATCCCTGCAAAACGAGTGGAAAAACCGGTTTCTGACGGTTCTGCGCCGTGTTCTTTTTCCCAAAGACAAAGATGAGTATGTAAAATACCTTCTAAGTCTTCCCGTGTTTCATATTTTGCCGGATTAAAATCCAAATACAGCACCGGATATTCCTGCCAGATATCCCGTGAACCGGCTTGTGCTTCTTCAAGCTTTTCTATCGCAAGCCCTTTAAACAGTTCTTTTTGCCCAAGAAAGTAGGCTTTTAACGCGGAAAGAAACAAACTCTTCCCGAAGCGGCGCGGCCGGCTTAAAAAGTGTACACGGCTTTCAGTAATTAACTTCCAAATAAATTCGGTCTTATCTACATAGATAAAATTTTCTTTCCTTAGTACTTCAAAACTTTGTACACCAATGGGGATTCTCCGTATAAGCTCCATACCGCACCTCCGCTGTGAATTATATTTTTTCACTTTACACTATAGCATATATTTGATGTTTTTTCAAAAAGCGGAGGACGAAACCATACCGGCACCGGAGCCCTGTTACTATGATCAGGCAAAAGCCGCTCAAGCGTTTTCTTTCCGGCACCGTAGTAAATCTGCATATTCAGCTTCGGTTTTTTCGGCAATATATGGAATTTTTTTCAGCATATCTTGTGAAACTGCCGTATAGTTCCGTACCAACTCGTTACTGCTGCTGCCGAAGCGCTGTTTTTCAAGCATAGTATAAAATATGACAAAAAGATCAATGATGCCGCTGTCATGCCCGAAAAGTCTTTCCAATTTACTTGTTAATTGGGTATAGGTAGCACTGAAAAAATAGTCTTCCGCATCCTCATATGCCAGCGAATGTTCTTCCGAAAACAATGCACAAAGATATGTTCTTACACAGCGGTCGAGCATGATATACCATTGACATATAGCACCGGCATTACTTTCATAGGCATCCCCTGATGTTTGATTGTAAAGCCTTCGGGACTCTTTATACAGCTGTTTCAGCTTCCGCCGCAGCATCACAAGCCGTTTTCGTGATGTATAAAGGATTTTTTTCCGTCTGAATTTCCGTAGGCAAAAGGCAAGTCCGGCTCCAATCAGTAAAAAAAATCCGCCGGCACCGGCTGTAAGACCGTAGAGCAAATAGTCAGTACCGGGAATCAGCAGCGGAGGTTTCGGCGGCTGTAAGGTAAGCACCTGCGTATTTCCAAGCAGAGATGAAATGTGTACCGAAGGCAGAACGGTTTTTAATCCAAAAACCGACAACGGCGGAAAAAAGATATCGCCCGTTTCCCAGGGAACAAAACTAATCTGTAGATACCGGCCTCCCTCCTTCTGTACAATCCGTATTTCATGCACGGTCATCAACTCATTTTGACGGAGGCTACTAAGCGGCAAGGGTATATCAACGGTGAATTTCCGAGCCGTCAGTGCAGCATAGTCCTGATCTGATACAGGAAAGAGAAACAGTCCGCTATCTCCCACAAAAATATTTTGGGGAATCAGAATACCGTTCATACTGTTCTATCGAGGCCGTAAGGCCGTTGTACAGCCGGAACACTTTGTTTACCGGTTAAGAAAAATTGATTCAGCACTTTCACAGCATTTCCATTATACGGTAACACCAATGGAAAAGCACCGCAACGGATACAGTTATCCTTCCATTGTGCAATTTCTTCCTGTGCCCGCTGCACTCGCTCCTGCCGGAACTGACGTGATGAGGTAGGCAGGAGGCGCTGTACTGCCGTTTCAGGATCGGTAAACCGCAGCACACCCGCAGCGGGCAGCTGTTCATCATAAGGGGCCGTAATGCGGATTGCAGCAGTGTCATGCTGCCGGGCTAAAATACCCAGCTCTTTCTCAAATCCTTCCGTTTTAAAATCGGATAAGATAATAATAAGCGCCCGCTGCCGTAACAATTTTGCCGCAGTTTCAAGGGCAGGGGCAAGGGCGGTTCCGCGCGGTGTTTTCCCGGAAACCGCGGCACGCTCCAATGCATTTAAGAGGCGCAATCCGGCGTCTTTTCCCCGCTGAGGGTGCATAAGCTGTGCAATTTTCCCGCTAAAAGCCAAAACACCGGTAGAGCTGTGTAAATGCTCGGCAGCAAAGGTTATCAAGGCCGCTGCCTCCAACGCTTTTTTTGCAGGAGATTCGGCTATACAGCCGCTTTCCATAGAGGCGGAGACATCAACAATTAAAAACAGCCGGAGATCGCGCTCTTCACGGTATAATTTCACAAAGGTTTTACCGCTACGGGCCATTAAATTCCAGTCAATACTGCGGATATCATCGCCTTGCTCATATTCGCGCAGCGAATCAAATTCAATCCCGCGGCCGCGGAAATGACTGCGGAAACTGCCCGACTGCATACCGTGCGCAAGAGAAAGAGCGGCAAGCTGTAATTGTTTTGACCGTTCGGCAATATACCCGGTATTCATTGGTCTATTGTACGGCTCTTACTGTCCTTATGCAATACTCAATCTTCCGTTGACCTTTCAGATAAGGTATTTTATAATTTCCGGTATGAAAGAAACTTTTACAATTGAAATTTGCGCCGGTTCTTTAGATGATGCCGTTGCAGCTGAAAAAGCCGGTGCCGCAAGAATTGAATTAAATTCTTCATTGTTTTTGGGCGGTCTGACGCCTTCCCTCGGTTCCTTAAAGCTGGTTAAAAAGGAAACAAATTTGAAAGTGCTTACGATGGTACGTCCGCGCGCGGCAGGTTTTTTGTATACTTCCGCTGAGTTTAAGACAATGGAAGAAGATGCAAAACTCTTTATCGACAACGGAGCAGACGGTATTGTATTCGGTTTCCTGAATGAAGACGGAACAATTGATGCCAAGCGCTGTGAATCCCTGATAAAAATTGCAGGAACAAAAGAAAAGGTTTTTCACCGCGCCATTGATGTCGTTCCGGATCCGCTCAAGGCACTTGATCTCTTAATTGAATTAGGCTTTACGCGGGTTTTAACCAGCGGACAAGAGCCGACTGCTTTTGAGGGTATGGAGCTGATTGCCGAGATGGTTAAACACGCAAAGGGCCGGATAGAAATCCTTCCCGGCGGCGGTATTACAAAAAAGAACGCTGCAAAACTTGTACAGGGTACCGGTGTTACTCAGATACACTTTGCCGCACTAAAAGCCGTTTCCGAACCGTCTACCGCACGGAATCCGTCAATCTACTACGGCGGCGCCTTATATCCACCGGAAGACCGTTTTGAAACAGCCGATCTGGCTGCAATGGCGGACATTATCGGTTCCCTTTAGCAAGTTAAAAAAACAACATACCGGCAGCAGCTCCTGCAATAATAAATACGAGGGGGTGCAGCCGGCTGTATTTTGTTTGCAGAGCCAAAAAAAGACAAAAAAGTCCTACAGCCCTCCAATCACACAGCTGCACCCAGTTATACGAAGCGAAAAATGCCGGCAGCGTAAATACCGAAACAGCAAGCACCTGCCAGGCAGCAGCTGCAATCATACCGGCAGCTCCGGCACGCAGTCCGTACATGGTATTTTTTACCGGTGCGGTTTCCTGAAAGGCTGCCGAGAAACGGGCAATCAAAACAATAATCACCAGCGACGGTAAGACCATTCCGGCTGTCAATACAAGACTCCCGAATACCCCATACAATTCATATCCGATGTAGGTTGCCATATTAATCCCCATCGGCCCGGGAGTTGATTCGGAAACGGCAATCATGGCGATAAAGCGTTCTGAGCTGATAATGGATCGGGACACCAGCTCCTGCTGCATTAAACTGATAGACACAAGACCGCCGCCGATGGTGGAAAATCCGATATACATAAAAAGGAAAAACAGGCCTATCAAACTCATTTCCGCTCCTTCCGGCGGCGCAGTATTTGCACACAATAACCGGTTATCCCTGCACTCAGAACAATAATAAACCCTGGAATGTTCAACAGGGTCATAGCTACAAAAGCAGCCGCTGCAATGCAAAGTGTTGCCGTATCGGTTATGATCTTTTTACCGAAGGTAAAAACGGAGCGGGTTAATAACGCAGCAACCGCGACATACACCCCTTTCATGGCACGCTGAATCCAAACGATTTCCGAAAACCGGGCAAGCGAACCGGCAATTAATGTTATGATAATCCATGACGGACAAACAATTCCTAGCGTACTGACTACCGCACCTAAAAACCCTGCCCGTTTATACCCGCAAAAGGTTGCAACATTAACGGCAATAATACCGGGCGTACACTGTCCTATTGCAAAATAATTGAGTATTTCCTCTTCCGTCAGCCATTGTTTTAATTCCACCAACTCCTTTTGCAGCATCGGCAGCATACTCATACCGCCTCCGAAGGTAAATAATCCTATTTTAAAAAACGAAACAAAGAGTTGTATATACCGGTAGAAATGCTGTATCATTTTTTTGTTTTTAGCCTTTTCAGTAAGCTTTTTTTTATCCGCATAAAAAAAGATTCTTTTTTTGCAGCTTTTTTCAGTTCAGCAAAATGTTTGGTTGCAGCATCCAAACTATAATCATTCCCATTTTTCTGCTTTAAGGTATCCCAGTGCTTTACCAGCCAGACATAAATATCGCTTTTTGTCCGATTTTCAAAATCATGTAATAAATCATATTCTTCGATTACATGAATAACCGGCAAGTACACGTTTTTAAACCATGAAATCAGAGCATCCGAAAAGCTCATTTCATCACTGCTGCCCTCATTAATAAAATACTTATGCACCAGGATATGATTATAAATAACATCGTACCGTCCGGTACTCGTAAAATCCAAATCCCAATAATCGGTTAAATCACCGAAATGGGTTTCATTATAAAAAATACGTTTTTCATACTGAATAACTGCGGTTACCAATGTATCCTGCCGGACATTAACCGGCAGCTGCACTTCAGTTTGTAAAGCAATTACTTCTGCGTCAATAAATTCAACACCTTGAGCCTTAGCAACCGAAACCCGGTGATTTCCGTCCCGGACAAAATACAATCCGGCAAGTTCATATAATTGAATAGGAGGCAAAATTACATCCGATAAATGAGCTTGATCAACATTTATCCACCGCTGTTTTAATTCATTTGACCGGGGTAAAAAATGATTATCAAAGTCGTTATACCGACCTTCACTGCCGATGATTTTTTTTATGGGAATGATCTTCATTCCAACATACACTTCATTTTTCGGTTTTAAAATTTTTTTAACATCATTGAACGAAAGCAGCCGCTTTTTGTCGGGATGCATAAAATTTTGAATTTCATTTATCCATGCCTTATTCCGTGCTTTAATAAAATCGTCTTGCGCGTGAATTTTAAAAGTAGAATATTCCATAACCAGCCTCTAAACCGTGTTTCGTCTGTGTACAATTACTGCCGGTATCGTAGTAAATAATATTTTTGCTGTCAATATTCGGTTCTATAGTCTACACTTGACAGGTTAAAAGAGAATTTGTAGTATTTTTATTATCAATTCATAAGGAGTCTAAACTATGAAAAAATCTATCGCGATCTGCATTCTATTATTATCTATATGCGGGATATATGCAGCAGAACAAGAAAAATCGAACCAAACGGTGCACTATATGGAAATTGATTCATTGATTCAAAAAGGCTTGTTTAAAAATAAGGAACTTATTTCACAGCAGGCAAAAAATCTTACTGACGAACAAATATTTTCGCTGCAACAGCGTCATACGAAAAATTATAGTATGCCGCTGTTTTTAAATGGATTATTCGGTTTTGGAAGCGGAAATTTTTATGCCGGCGACAACGTAGGCGGAGCTATTCACGCTGTTATCGATATTGCCGGAATTCTTACAACAACCATATCTGCGGGAATTTATATCCGTACTATCACCGATAGCGCACGAAACATCGATAGCTTGGAATCATTCGAGAAAAGCACAAAAAGATATCTGTATACTGCGCTTGTATCAACGAGCATCATAACATTAAATAAGCTGATATCCTTAATAACAGCAAGCACGTATGTAAAAAAATATAATCTGACACTCACGGAAGCATTAGCAGCTTCCCGCACCGCAGTTTCAGTACAGACTGTACCGGTATTTGCACATGATCACTTGGGACTTGCTTTTAATATAAATTATTAAATTTGCTGCAATAATATATCGCATTAAGATAGAGGCTAAAGCCAATCATACAATATAGCTGTTACAAAAAGTAACAGAAGAAATAATAAGATTGGCTTAGCCGCTCGATTTTACTTACAATTAGTACGCTTTCGAATCGTATGATTTGCGGTTTTTCTTCATCAATTTGCGCTGAAGAGCTTTCTTTTTTCTATTCAAAATAGTTGACGGCTTTTCATAAAATTCCCGCTTTTTCCATTCGCGAATAATCCCTTCTTTTTCAACCTGCCGTTTAAAGCGTTTAATTGCTTTTTCAAGATTTTCGGAATCATCAACACCGATACTTGCCACTTACAGAATCACCTCCAATGGAATTATTTCCTTAGTATCTTGTACACGATAGCGGTTTTATAACTCTCTGTCAAGTAATAATTTCATAATAGCAGACAAGAAAAAAATATGGTATCTTTATAGTATCCATGATACAAGGAGGAATTATGAACATTATGGTATTGGGTATCGTCGGAGCATATCTGCTTTTGATGCTCTTCATCGGTTGGATGTCTTCAAAAAAGATTAAAACAAACGAAGACTTTATGGTTGCCGGAAGGCGTTTAGGACCTATTCTTATGGCCGGAACGCTCACCGCTACGGAGATAGGAGGCGGCAGCTCTCTCGGTGTTGCCGAAAAGTCTTTTACAAACTGGGGTTTGAGTGCATTTTGGTATGTCGCAACAATGGGTATAGCTTATATTGTGCTCGCAATTTTTGCCCCGCGCTTACGGAGAACGACCGTTAAAACCGTACCCGAATATTTCAGACGGCGATATGGAGGCAACGCAGGACTGATTACGGCAATTATTATGATTCTCCCGCTTATCGGGTTAACGGCATCGCAGTTTATTGCCTCTGCGACTATTGTTTCATTCATGCTGAATATCAATTACCCGCTAGCAGTGGTTATTGTAGCGATTGTCGTTACTGCATACTCAATTATGGGCGGCTTATGGAGTGTTACTGTTACCGACTTTATACAGGTTTTCCTTATTATTTTCGGTATGGCCTTGGCGCTCCCATTTTCTCTTAATCTAGCAGGCGGTATGCAAGCTGTTGTTGAAAATGTTCCTCCCGATACCTTTAGTGTATTTAAGGGAGTCGGGATCGGCTCCGTTATCTCAATGACGGTAATGTATATTGCCTCATTTTCAGTCGGGCAAGAAGCGGTCTCACGTTACTATGCTGCCCGTGATGAAAAAGCTGCCGTTCAAGGTTCTATCATCTCTGCTGTTTTAAATCTCATTTATGCCTTTATTCCAACATTGCTGGGAATTATTACTTTAGCCCTGATTAATATGAAAAAAATCGACGGAGCTTTAATACTGGTACAAGGCCCGAAATATGCACTGCCGCATTTGGCTTTGGCAACAATGCCGGCACTTATTGTCGGTCTGCTGTTTGCTGGTATTATTTCGGCAACAATGTCAAGTGCTGATTCGGACTTACTGGGTGTCGGTTCTATTTTTGGGAATGATATTTATAAAATCTATATTAAACCTGATGCAACAAGTAAAGAGGTTATGCGTGTTACCCAAATAACCATGCTCATCGTCGGTGTTTGCGGTTTATTAATTGCATTGTTTAATACCGGTAGTATTATCAAGCTGTTAATGTTTTCATTTACGTTGCGGGCAGCCGGAGCATTCTTTCCATACATTATGGGACATTATTGGAAACAGGCATCGAATGTTGGGGCTATTGCTTCGCTTATCGCCGGCAGTATTGTCATTATTGTACTTGAACAAGCAAAACTGTCGGTCTTTGGTCTTGATCCTATTATTCCGGGGTTGACCATCAGCTTTATCTGTTTTGTAGTATTCAGCAAAATATTCAAAACTCAAAACGAAAGTCTTGAGTTAGCAGCAGAAATCGAAGCGGAATAAAAAGCAATAATGCTAAATAAGGCAGGAGATGAAAAAAGTGACAAACTTTTGTTACATCCCCTGTCTTCCGTATTTGATTACCTTGTCCAGTCGGTTTTTATCTGCTGTGCCGCGTTAAAGCGTTCAACCGCAAGCTGTAAAAGATGCATAATCAGCTCTTGATACGGCAAACCGGAGGCTTCACACATTTTTGGAAACATTGAAATAGAGGTAAAGCCCGGAATGGTATTGACCTCATTTAAATAAATTTTTTTAGATTTTCTATCAATAAAGAAATCAACTCGGGCAAGACCGGCAAGATCAAGAGCCTGATATGCTTTGCGCGCAATGCTGCGGATGGTGCGGCGCTGTTCGTCATCAATATCGGCAGGAATATGCAGTTGTGCACCGTTTGGATCGGTATATTTTGCATCATAGTCATAAAATTCATGGGAAGGAATAATCTCTCCCGGCGTATAGACTACACAGTCTTCATTTCCGGTTACCGAACATTCAATTTCACGGGCATCAATACAAGCTTCAATCAGTATCTTAGTATCCCATATAAAGGCATCTTGTACTCTTACCAGCAAATCGGCACGGTTATTTACTTTTGCCGCACCTACCGAACTGCCTACCCTGCATGGCTTAACAAAAAGCGGATATTCCAGTTCCTTTTCTGCCTGAATAATCATCTCATGTTGTACGTCGGGATTATCCCATTGTGTTTTATGTATGCAGAGAAACGGAACAACGGGTAATTGTGAATGCTGCCAAATAATTTTTGTTTTTTCTTTATCCATTGCGGCACTGCTTGCAAGCACACCGCCCCCTACATAGGGAATACCGGCCATCTCAAACAAGCCTTGAATGGTACCGTCCTCACCGAAGCTCCCGTGCAAAACCGGAAATACAACATCAACCGGAAGACATTTTCCGCTAACCGTCAGTCCTGCCGCACATCCGCCGCCGGGAATAACGGCAACCCGGAGTGCTTCATCAATACTGACCGCTAAGATAGCATTTGAATCCTGCTTAATATGTGCTAGAGCATTGTCCGGCTGGAGATACCATTTACCGTCTTTGGTAATTCCGATGAGATACAAGGTATGTCCGCTGCCGATTGTACGGACAATGGAAGAAGCAGAACGCAGGGATACCTCATGTTCTCCCGACCTTCCGCCGTATATAATCGCTATATTCATACTAACTCCACACGTCTAACTGTGTTCAAGTTTATCTAAAATATCCGCAGCAAGAGAATCGTGCGGATTAATGTCCAAAACCGTTCTAAAAAAGGCTTTTGCCTCTTCCGTATTTCCTTCCCTGAGGGCAAGGGTACCCATATTGGAAATAATTTTTATATTTTCCGGTTCTTGTTCAAGCGCACTGGTAAGCCACCGGCGGCTCTCGTCAAACCGGGAAAGTTCCATCAAACAGATGGAAAGTTCGTTACAAATATCACAGTAGGCAACCGATAGTTCATCTTGATTATCTTTCCCAAGCTCCAGACAGTGCATAAAAGCAGCCCGGGCATCTTCCCAGCGTTCCTGTCTCCGCAATGCCCAACCGAGCAAAAACCATGCATTCCACACTTTCGGATGATGATCCAAAAACTCCCTTATTTTTTCAAGCGCTTTATCTTCTTCACCCATCTGAATAAAATCAAAGGCACTCTTAAACAGTTCATCATCAAGAGCCTGTGCGCTGATCCATTCAATCAGCTCTGCAGCTTTTTGTTTACGCTGTATCACTGTTTCTGTTTTAGCGGTTTCAAGATGAATGTAGGTTTCAAAAAGACTTTTTGCCTTAGGATAATTTTTTTGCCGGATAAAAAAAAATGCAGCATTAAAAAATGCTTCGGGAAGGGGCGGTTCCGCAGCGAGAACCTCTTTATATAAGTGAAATGCTTGGTCGGTATAATAATCGGCATAATCTTCCGCTCCTGCTTGCCCATAAAAGTTTGCACGCTCATCCATCAGCAAAGCAACATTGAGTTTTGTCCGCATATCCTCGGGGAATAAGCCTTCAAGAGCAAACAGCAGTTCTTCGGCTAATTCAAAATCACCGTTCTTGATTTTTAAAATAGCAGCATTGGTCATATCCGTACGTATACCGGGACGAAGTGCTGTAAAAATATCTCTGTAATATGCAATATGCTGATTATCCCGTTCGTATGCAAAAACAGTGAGCATACCGGCTAATATCATTTCTTCTGAAATATCTTTTGCATCAAAATCTTTTTCTTCCCCTGTAATCAGTAAGGGTAGGGGAATAGAAGAATCAAAGCCGGGTAATTTTGCTGCGAGCGCATATTCATCAGGTATTTTAATATAAAGAAGAGGCTTATCGGGATGCTGCATAGGTATGTTCCGTCCAGTGGTTAATATTCGGTAAGATTATGTATCGTAACCGGGATGTATTTTGCGCTGCTGATTAAAATACTGGGTTAAACGTATTTTATATGCAAGCGGTACATTCGGCACTGTGTACGACATTGCAACTGCAATCAGATCCTTCCGTCTTTCGACCAATTCGGCACGGATTATTTTACCGCGAAGGCCGATAACAACCGTCGGATCTTCAAAATCAAATTTCAATACACAATCTTTATTTAATAAGAAAGGAGCAATACCGGCCATAATAAATTTTGCGCCGGAAAAGGAAATATCGCGTAAAATACAGCGCCGGGGAATATTTTCTATATAAACGATAGTTTCTTTTTTTGATAAAGACAGCTTCCGCATCGCTTCTGCATTGAGTTCAATCCGTTCATCGCCCCGCTTTGTGGTATTCGCCTTTGCATCCACCAGCAAGCCTAATTTTTCAATCAAGTCATCAGGAGCACGCTGTGTATATTCAATATTGAGCAATAGCAAATCGGGAGTAACCGTATAAGGGGTACAGCTGACAATTTTTCCAGACACAAAAAACGAAAGATCGTTTTTCCCGCTGGATTGGAAAAAAGAAAAGCGCAGCGAAATGGAAGTACTACCATCACGGATTTTTTCATATATACCGCAGTGCTGCGGTACGATTGCTTTTGCTCCGATCATTGAAGAAGAGTTAATTACACACGGCCACGGACCGCCTTCGGTGCCGACACAGCGTATTGATACTTGCTGCATATTGAAATTCATTGCCTGAATAACTTCTTTTGTAAAGGTTACTTCAGCCTTTTGAAAACAATCGTAATATCTATTAAGCTGTTGACTTGTCAGGAAACCCATAGAGATGATAATAATTTTATTTTCTTAAAAGGTCAAGGCAGCGGGTTACAAAGCCCAGTTTCCTCTTTCCAATACCGGAACACGGGTGCCGTCTTTTTTTACACCGATAACGGATAACTCAGGACCGCCTACCATAAAATCGACATGAATCATGGAAGTATTCATACCGGCGGCTTTTTTTTGTTCATCGGTAAAAACGGTACTTCCCGGAAGATTTTCACTGTAGGCATTCCCGATTGCGAAATGACACGAAGCATTTTCGTCAAAGAGGGTATTTTTAAACAGCAGGTTGGTATTACTGATAGGGGAATCATCGGCAACGAGAGCAACCTCACCTAATCTGCTTGCCCCTTCATCCGTATGAATAAGATCGTCAAGAATATCTTTCCCTTCTTTCGCATCAAAGGCAACGATTTTCCCGTCCTTAAACGTGAACTCAAAGCCGTCAACAATTTTGCCCCGTACTGCTAGCGGTTTTGTGGCACGGAGGGTGCCATTGACTTTGTATGCATGAGGCATTGAAAATACTTCCTCAGTAGGAATATTCGGTAAGAACGATTCCCCGCCGGTAGTTGTTGCAGAACCGCCCATCCACGAATGTCCTTCAGGTAGGTACACTTCAAGATCGGTACCGGGTCCCGTGTACAGCAGTTTTTCAAAACGCATAGTATTCAGTATCTTTTCGTGTTCTTTTAAAGCGTTATTGTGTTTTTCCCACGCGGCAACCGGATCATCGGTGTTGACACGGGTAATAGCAAAAATCGTTTCCCATAGTTTTTGTACCGCATCGGTTTCAGCTAAATCGGGAAAGACGGTTTTTGCCCATGCGGTTGAAGCGAATGCAGCTACATTCCATTTTACACGGTTTTCCATGACATATTTCATTATGGGCTGATTTGCTTTTGCATAGGTGGTCTGCCAGAGAGAAATCTTATTTGTATCAACATTTTTCAATAACTCGGGATTGGGCGCAACCAAGGCAAGCCGGTGATAGTTATGTTTATATGCCTGTTCTAAATAATCCATTTTAAATTGCGGCAAATAACGAAATACTTCATCATTACCGTATTGATAGCGGAGCAATGTGAGCTCATCATCGGAAAAATCGTAAATCACATCATTTACACCCATTTTATAGGCTTGCTTGGTAACTTCCCGCACCATCGGCAAGGTTTCCTCATTGACCAATACTAAAAGGTTGTCGCCTTTTTTAAGTCTCAAACCGGCTTTTAAAATCAACGATACATACTTTTCAATATTCTTTTGTAAATCCATGATACGATCCTTTTTGGTTTAGTTATTCAAAAAATCAATAATCCGTTTTGCAACGATCTCCCGATCCAGATCATCGGTAACAATATGGCTGCTTTCTTCTAAAATAAGATATTCATTCGGTGCTTTCAAGAGCCGGTCAATTAAGGCTTTTTCGGCGAAGGGTACGGATTTATCCGCTTTCGACAAAATTGTCAATGTTTTTGATTTAATAGCCGGCAGCTGCTTGATGGACATTTTCTGTAAGGTATACAGATCCGCTGCCTTTCCCACATAATTGTATACGCAATAATCTTTTACCAACTCGTAAAATTCCGGTTCGGGATAAAACGGTCTGCCGTCCGCAGGCAGAGTCCTGATAAAATACCGTAAATACGGTGTAAGTTTAATTCTTGTATCTGTAGCAACAAAAGCAGGAGCACAGAGAAATATCTTTTCCGGATTGAATTTTGCCGCAATAAGCGAGGTCAGTACTCCGCCCATTGATAAACCGCCGACATACACACTCTCATATTCTTCGGCAAGATCAACATATTCATCATACACGCGGCGAAGCCAATCTTTCCATGAACTTGCAATAAAATCCTCTTTGTTTGTTCCGTGTCCGGGAAGACGGGGAATAGAAACGGTATACCCAGCCTCGTGGAGCTGTGTTCCAAGCCAGAGTACTTCACGAGGCGATCCGGTATATCCGTGTATTAATAAAACAGCTTTTTTGCCGCCTGAAAAAAAGCGCGGTTTGGTAAACTGGTTGGTCTTTGCAGGACTGTTATTGTAGAACATGATACTCTCCTCAAACCTTTTAGGGGATTAAGCATAACTTTTTTCCCCGGCTTTGTAAATAATCCGCAAAATACTCCGGGCTTTAATCGGCAGTCTTTGGGGGATTTATCCAATACCAGCAATGCTTATGCAGCCGGAAAAAGGCAGCAAACCGGAAAAGTATTCTGACCGCTAAGTACACAATTTGAATATAGTGAATAGGAACGGCATAATCAGGTACTATAAAAAATAACACACAAGAAAGAGGCACTAACATATCCGGCTGTCCTTCCTGTTTTTCAAGATTGGTTGCCGCTAAAAGAGCTGCCAAAAAAAGAGCATTATAAAAAGTAACTGTAATGGTAATATATACCATATTATCCGCATAAAGTGATGCGAGCACAAAGATAAGGGTACAAGAAAGCACAAGATGCACAACAAGTCTCACACTCAGCTGCGCTGCACGGATAAGCGCTTTCACCGCCGTTACTGCGGTACCGATCATGATAATAATAAATATAATTTCCCGATAATTTACATTGAGCACAGCCTTAGTCCCCGTCAGCCGATATATTGAAGGAAAGGACATAAGCCATGATGAAAAGGCAATCGCTAAAATACCTTCACTGGTACTAATCCGTCCAAATTGCATAACCCGCCGCTTGTACCGCTCCCACAACATTCCGATTTGCCCGAAATAGAGACTAAAAAAACCGATAGTAATGATAACAGGATTAGTGATACGGAATGAAATCATCAATATGCCCATCAAAAGGCCGGTAACAAAGCTGTCTAAAAAATGATCAAAGTATTCGCCGAGCGGAGAACCGGTACCGGTTCGTCGGGCTTGTTTTCCATCGGAACAGTCACCTATCAGATAGCAGAAAACAAAAACCGGAATAAGTCCCCAATAATCATAACGGCCGGTGTAATAGCCGCGGACAGCAATCAAAAAGGCGGCGACCAAAAATAAAAAAGAAAAAAGGGTTATAAAATTAGCAGGCAACCGGTAGGGCAGAATCGTTATTAACGGATCGACAAAAAATTTATATAAAAAGGGAGTCGATAAAGACTCATCATTAGAACTATATGAATAATTAGACTTAGGCATTAAACACTCCAAATTAAGGAAGACGCGGCACAACGGCATAAAGATGTCCCAAAAGCGGTTGCGTTCAGGACATCTTCAAACAGACCTTATACTCTTTTATAATTTTTAATTTCTTCCCTAATGCGGGCGGCGAGTTCGGAACGGGGTACACGTACCTGCTCCATTGAATCGCGGAAACGGAGCGTAACGGTGCCGTCTTCCTTACTGTCATAATCGACGGTAACACAGAAAGGAGTACCTGCCTCATCTTGGCGGCGGTACCGCTTGCCGATTGCACCGGCTTGGTCATAATCGGTACGGAAGTCTTCACGCAGCTCAGCCTGAATTTCCTGTGCCAGCTCCGCAAGTCCGTCTTTTTTCATCAAGGGCAACACTGCGACCGTAATAGGTGCAATAACGGGATGGAAGTGAAGCACCGTGCGCCAATCATCATCATTGCCCTTATCGGCGACTTTTTGCTCCTCGTATGCATCACAAATGAACATCAGCAGATTGCGGGTAAGTCCCGCCGAAGTTTCGATTATATAGGGAATATACCGTTCATTGCCGTTATCCTGATCAATGTACTGCATATCCTTGCCGGAATATTCGGTATGACGGGTTAAGTCAAAGTTTGTCCGGTTGTGCACTCCTTCAAGCTCTTTAAAGCCCATCGGGAATTCATACTCGATGTCGTAGGCATCCTTTGCATAATGCGCGAGTTCGTCCGGCCCGTGCTGGTGCCAACGCAGTTTTTCCATCCGTACTCCGTGTTTTTTATAGAATGACCAGCGCTGTTCACGCCAATAGTTAAACCATTCGTCATCCGTTCCGGGTTTGACAAAAAACTGCATCTCCATCTGTTCAAATTCGCAGGTACGGAAAATAAAATTCTTTGTTACGATTTCATTTCGGAATGCCTTACCGATTTGTGCAATACCGAAGGGGATTTTCATGCGGTTTGACTGGGCAACATTTTTATAGTTGACATAAATCCCCTGTGCAGTTTCAGGGCGCAAATAAATGAGGTTGGAGTTATCATCGGTCGGGCCGATATGGGTTTTAAACATGAGGTTGAATTTCCGTGTATCGGTCAATTCGCCGCCGCAGTCGGGGCATTCTTTTTTTTCCAGCTTTGCAGGATCCATCTGGTCGGCGCGGAAACGGGATTTACACTTTTTACAGTCAACGAGCGGATCGGTAAAGTTTTCTACGTGTCCCGAGGCTTCCCAGACACGGGGATGCATTAAAATTGCCGCATCAATACCGACGATTGAGTTGTGGAGCTGAGTCATTTCCTTCCACCATGCACGGGCAATATTATTTTTCAGTTCAATACCGAGCGGGCCGTAGTCCCATGCGCCGTTTTGTCCGCCGTAAATTTCAGAAGACTGAAATACAAACCCGCGCCGTTTGCACAGGCTGACTATTTTTTCCATCGAAATTGTTCTATCTTCCATAACATTCTCCTCTATTAGCGCCCTTAGGCAAAGCGTTCCTGTAGTGTTTTTTCGATACGTGCGATAGCCCGATCAATACCGAGTATCTGAATTGAGCCGACCAGCGGCGGGCTAATTCTGCTGCCGGTTACCGCCATACGCATCGGCATCATAAAGTCGCCGAGCTTCACACCGAGTGCTTCCGCCTCTGCACGGAATAATTCGCTTGCATCATGTTCTTCCAAGCCTGCAATAGAGGGCAGCACCTCTTTTGCTCTTTCTAAAACGGCTTTTGTTTTGTCGGCATCAAGTTTTTTCGGTATGATTTCTTCTACAGGCGGTACAGCCGGTTCTTCAAATAAGAACCGCACCATTTGCGGCGCTTCCGTCAAGAAGTGCAGCCGCTCTTTAATCAGCGGCATTACCTTCATTAAAAGAATCCGCTGTTCTTCGGTCGGTTTTAGCAAGGTTTGATCTGCAAACCGCAGCCCTGCCGCTTCCCGCTCTTTTTGATCCTGCTCTCCGAAGATACCTGAGTTCGCGATAAAAGGCCAAGTAAGTTCAAATAATTCTTCATCGGTTTTCAGGCGCATATACTGTCCGTTAAACCATTCAAGTTTCTTATAGTCAAAAACCGCCGGAGCTTTGTTGATATGTTCAGGTTTGAAGAGTTTTCCCAATTCTTCAAGCGAAAACATATCGCGTCCGTCTTGATATGAACAGCCGAGCATGGAAACATAGTTAATGATTGCTTCCTTTAAATAGCCGTTGTTGCGGAACTCATTACAGCTGGTAGCTCCGTGCCGCTTGGAAAGTTTTTGTCCGTCATTTCCCATTACCATCGGTAAGTGGCAAAACTCAGGATGTTCCCATCCGAAGGCTTTATAAAGCAGCACGTGCATCGGTGTTGAAGGAATCCATTCCTGTGCGCGCATAACATGGGTAATTTTCATTAAGTGATCATCAACGATATTTGCTAAATGATAGGTAGGAAAACCATCGCTTTTCAGCAGTACCGGGTCAGGGTTTATATCTTCATTTTTCCATTCGATGGTGCCGAGCAGGGTGTCATGAAAAGAAGTGGAACCTTCAAGCGGTACTTTTAAGCGGATAACAAAGGGTTTTCCGGCAGCGATGTTTTCATCAATTTCTTCTTTTGTTAAGTCGCGGCAATGCCGGTCATAACCCGGAGGCATCTTGTTCATGGTTTGAATTTTCCGTATGCGCTCTAAACGTTCTTCATCGCAAAAACAATAGTATGCCTGTCCGGCTGCAACTAACTTGTCGGCATATTCTTTATAAAGTGCGGAACGCTGAGATTGTATATAGGGCCCGTATTCGCCGCCGCGGGGGCCGCCTTCGTCCCAGTCCAGCCCCAGCCATTCAAGGGTGTCGTAAAGGTTTGTTTCATATTCAGCGGCATACCGTGTACGGTCGGTGTCTTCTATCCGTAAAATAAATTTTCCGCCGGTAGCACGGGCAAATAAATAGTTAAAAAGCGCTGTCCTGACACCTCCGATATGCTGAAAGCCGGTAGGTGAGGGCGCGTAACGAATTCTGGTTTCCACAGTATTCTCCTTAAACCATGAAGAAAATCACAAGATTTCATTATAGAAAGTTTTATTTCTTTACGCAAGTATGCGGTTAGGAGCTCCCAAATGTAGCGTACCTTATCGACATAAATATAATTTTCTTTTCTTAAATTTTCAAAACTCTGTACCTTATCGGCAGCTTTCGTAAATAGGCCATATTTTATCTCCGTTTATTACTCTGTACGATACATCGGTTACGTGATACTATATTCTATAAAGAGAGGTGTGAATTATGTTTCCTATTACGCACAAAATTGAAAAAATTACCCTAGCCAATGTGCCGACCCCCATCGAAAAACTCGAAAAAATTTCAATGCGGTACGGCAAGAATATTTTCATCAAACGGGATGATCAAACCGGCACGGAGCTTTCCGGTAATAAAATCAGAAAGCTGGAATATGCAATCGCGGAAGCTATCAGCCAAGGCTGTGATACGCTTATTACCTGCGGAGGTATTCAGTCAAATCATTGCCGTGCAACAGCTGCAGCCGCTATAAAACAAGGACTGCACTGCATTGTTTTGTTGGCTTCCGATACGGAAAGCCCTGAACTTGACGGAAATCTGCTTTTGGATCACTTATTCGGTGCGAAGGTACGGTTTATAGCACCGGAGCGTTACGGCACAGAACGCAACACCGTTATGCAGAACATTGTAGAAGAATTAGCCGGACAAGGGCGGAAAGGGTACATCATACCCATGGGGGCATCAAACGGCATCGGTACCTTCGGCTATTTTGCAGCACTCAACGAAATAATCTTGCAGGAAACTGCATTACAAACGATTTTTGACACCGTTGTGTGTACCGTCGGATCAGGCGGAACGTATGCAGGCCTGTGTACCGGCAATAAAGTCAATAAATATGGAAAAAAAATAATCGGTTTTAACATATCCGAAACAGCGGATTATTTTGTTAATGAAGTAATCGCCATTTCCAAAGAATTTTACCGCTACCGGGATGAAGATACAGCGCTTACACAGGAAGACATTTGTATCATAGACGGATATGCCGGCAGAGGTTATGCACTCAATACGCCGGAAGAACTTGCATTTATACGCCGTATTGCCTGCGATGAAGCAGTAGTATTCGACCCCGTTTATACCGGAAAAGCTTTTTACGGTTTATGTACCGAACTGGAGAAAAAATCACCGCACTTTGCCGATTCGCACAATATTCTGTTTATTCATACAGGCGGTTTATTCGGGCTGTTCCCGAAACGGTCGGAGTTTATGGACAGCAACATCCCTCCGCACGAATAAACAAGCCGTTGTAGAAACCAAATAATTAAATCCTCACTTGTATAAGATAATAAAAACTGATACAGTCTTTACTTCGATATATTTTTGAAATACTAATTTATTTTTATGAGGTGAAATATGATTAGAGGCGGCGATATTGCAAAAGGTACGGTACTGCTTCATAAAGGCAGTCCCTATTTAGTTGTAGAGCGTGAATTTGTTAATCCGGGAAAAGGTGCTGCATTTGCACGTGTAAAGATGAAAAACTTAAAAGATGGATCGGTACTAACACAGACCATTAAAACTGCCGATACTGTTGAGGATGCTGTTGTAGACACTCACAAGGGGCAGTATCAATACGATGACGGTGAAAATTATCTTTTTATGGATACGGAAAGCTACGATCAAATACCTGTATCTTTTGACACTGTCGGTGATAAAAAATACTATCTTCGTGAAGGTGATGAATATGAAATTCTCATTTGGGAAGGCAATGCGATTGATGTAAAAATTCCTGCAAAGATGATTTTTGAAGTTGCACAGAGTGAAAATTACGTGAAAGGCGATACCGTTTCCGGTGCAACAAAGCCGATTGTTACAGAAACGGGGCTTGTAGTACGAGTACCGCTATTTATAAAGCAAGGCGAAAAAATCCTTGTAAATACTGAATCAAATGAATATCAAGAACGGGTTAATTCATAATTTTTATCTGCGTTAAAAAAAGGCTGCCGCACTAAAGTACACACTTTAACGGCAGCCTTTTTGATTCTCAATGTTTCACGTGAAACATTGAGAATAAACAGCTCTCCGCACGAATAAAAATACCTTTTAAATAAAATATAACTTGACGTAGTTTAAGAAGATTGATACTATACAGCATATCCGCGGATGTCGTATAACGGCTATTACCCGAGCTTCCCAAGCTCGTGACGGGGGTTCGACTCCCCTCATCCGCTTTTTCAGTTCTTTTCATTTTCAATAATTGAAACTTTTAAATTTTTAAGCAATCCGCAAATTTCATCCGGAAGATTATATTTTGGCGATTCAGCGAAAGATAAAATATCTTCTTTCATATCTGTTTCATCTGCCTGCGTATTTGTTTTGCTCTGCCGGTTATTCTTTTTTTCCGTATAATGAAATTCCGAAGAGACAATAACGGATATACTTTCTACTTCCAGCTGAGGGTACCGTATATTAAAATTCCGTATAATCCGTTTTTTGTTTAATAATAGCTGCTGACACCATCCGGTATGATCTGTTTCGATAATTGCATTGTGTCGTTCGATATCAACTAATCTACAATGTGCCGCCATCTTTTCACCGACAATCGATGACCACGATGCATAAACGTCCAATGCACCTTTTTGTTCAAATAGCTGTAGTTTATCGGAATAAGCTGTTATAAGATCAGAGAGTTTTTTTGCCTTATTCGGCATGGAAAGTTCCTTCGGATACAATATAGACGCAAGTTTTTTCACGTTTGTAATTTCGATACGGTTCTCCCGGTAAAAACGTACAAATCAGCTGGTCGTATTGAGGCAATAATTCAGTGAATTTTGTTCTTTTGTCCGTATCAAGTTCTAACAACACGTCGTCCATTAATAAAATAGGAAGGCGTTTAGTAGTTTGTGTATAAAAATAGGCTTGCGCAGCACGCAGAATTAATGAAAGAAGTCTGCGCTGCCCGGTAGATGCGGTTTGTACGAACGGTTTTTTATTTCTGATAAAACGTATTTTATCCCGGTGAGGTCCTGACATACTGGTATTCATAGCAAGATCAAGCTGCCGCTTTTCAATGAGTGAAACTAATAGTTCATCAAAAGTATTGTGCTTCCAAGAAGGACTATAATCCAATACCACCGAATCTATTCCGCTTATTTCTTCATATAACCGCGAAAAAACGGTATTAAATGAATCAATAAGTTCTTGACGTTTTTGTATGATTTGCAAACCGAGCGGAATGAATTGTATGTCAAGAGTATCTAAAATGTCCAATTTTTTTTCTTTTAATAGTACATTTCGGGATTTCAGCAATTTGGTAAAGTTACGCAATAGGTCAATGTAAGAAGAATCGTATAATGAAAGCGACTGATCAATAAAAAACCGCCGGCGTTCGGGTGCTCCTATAGCAAAATCCAAATCATCATGACAGAATAAGATGCAGGGAATGGTAGAAATAAATTCTTTCCTATCGGTGATGCGTTTTAAATTTTTCTCTAAAATTTTTTTTTTGTCTTTTGAGATAACAGATATGCGGTGACTATGCTGTTCGTGTTCTTTGAACAAAACACGGATGCTGTACTCATCTGTATTTTTTTTATATATTTCAGATTCATTCCGTGTTCTAAATGAATTGCCGTATGAGGCAAGATAAAGCGCTTCCAAGAGATTTGTTTTACCTTGCCCATTTTTTCCTACTAAAAAAATTTCAGGAGCGGAAATATCTATGGTTTGATTTTCCAGATTTCTGAAATTATACAGCGAAATCGACAAAAACGGCACAAATGCTACTCCATCTGCATCGGCATAATGATGTGGAAGAAGTGTGTTTCCGTTTCCGGTCTTAACGTGATTGCACGCATAGGATCCGTAAATTCAATTTTTACCGTGTCAGACCCTAGAACTTTTAATGGTTCTTCAAGGTAAGTATAGTTAAGTGCAATACTTACATCATCTCCTTCATACTTACAGACAATTTCTTCATCTGCAGTACCGAGTTCATTTTCGTTTGAACTGATTGAAAGATTTGATCCGCTTATCTTTAAATATATGCGCTTTGATTTTTGTTCAACAAGCAGCGCAACACGCTTGAGAGCTTGTAAAAAGTCATTCCGGTCGGCTTCAAAAGAATGTGCTTGAGATTCAGGGACAACCCTATCATAGTTAGGGAATTGTCCGTCAATCAATACTGATGAAAATCTATATGCGTTAAAATTGAAAAAGATATTTTTTTCGCTAATACCAATGGATAATAATCCCTCATCAGATGCACGTTTTTGAATGATTGAAAGAATTTTGGGCGGAATGATGCTGCCTTTAAAGTCAGGCAGTGTTATTCCAAAATCATGCTGCATAAATGCAAGTCTTCTGCCGTCAGTTGCGGCAAAGATGAGATTATCTTCTTTTTTTTCCATAAAAACACCGTTCATAAAGTACCGTGTTTCATCGTCGGAAACTGCAAAAATCGTTTGTGTGATCATTTCCTTAAACTCTTTTGTCTGCACATCAAAGAATTGGATGGAAGAAGAATCCGGAAAAGAAGGAAAGTCATTATCTGATTTTGTTTTAAGAGAAAATTTTGCTTTCTTGCTGATGGATTTAATGATAAGTGTTTGATCTTTTTGTTCGGCTTCAATTTCACCGGAAGGCATGGAAGCGATAATGCTGGTAAATTTGTCGCAAAATACTGTTGTTGTTCCTTCTTCGGTTATATCGACAGGTATTTTTGTTTCAAATGTTACTTTTATATCTGTTGCACGTATTGTTAAACTTCCGTCTTTTGCAATAAGTAAAACATTTGAAAGTATTGAAAGAGGAGTTTTGTTTGATATGATTTCTTGTGCAATAGCAATTTCTTTAAGTAAAACTTCTTTTGTAAAAGTAAATTTCATAATTTCTCCTGAAATTTGTTTATATTTATTATAATATAAATTTAATAGTAGTAATAGTAGTCTCTGTGAATTTCTTGATATTTGCGTTAAAGTTTTATTTGAAAGGTACTTAGTTTCTGAATATCCGTGCCTGGAATGTTCACATTTTATACTGTTTATACACAAGAAAAAATGTTATTCACAGAAATTGGTGAGATATTAACAGATTATGCCGGATTCGTACAGAGATTATGAACAGTACAGAATCCGGTGAGATAAAAATTATAGTCTGGTTTCTTCTTGTAAAAGAAGGTGTTTTTCTGATACTGTAGAATCTATTCTGTAAAGAAGCGGAACCACTGCTGTTTATCAGAAGGAATAGTTAAGGATTAAATATTGAAGTATTTTATTGAAACCTACGGCTGTCAGATGAATTTTGCCGAATCTGCGGCTGTTGAGCAGCTGCTTTCTGCACGCGGATGGGAGAAGGCGGAAAATATTCAGAGCTGCGATTTATTAATTGTAAATACCTGTTCGGTACGTATAACTGCTGAAACGAGGGTGTTCGGCAGATTAGGGCTTTTTTCAGCGATGAAAAAGAAACGTAATTTTATTTTGATCTTGATGGGATGCATGGCTGAACGGCTGCATGATCATATAAAAAAAGATTTTCCTCAACTTGATTATGTGGTCGGGATGTTTGAACGGGATCGGTTTTCTGCTATATTCGACGCTGCCGAGAAAAAGACTGTTTGGAAGGATTGGGAAAACAGAAGTGTACAAGCAGACACTGATATTACCGATGCACGGCTGCGTTATCATTTTGCCGAATGTTCCTATACCGCAGGCGCTTTTCAAAGTTTTGTACCGATTATGAACGGCTGCAATAATTTTTGTACATATTGTATTGTTCCGTATATCCGCGGGCGTGAAATATCCCGTCCGCTTTCGGATATAGTAGCGGAAATAAGATTTTTAAGCAGTAAAGGGGTGCGGGAAATAACGCTTCTCGGTCAAAATGTCAATTCATATATGGGTATAGATCCGCAATCGGGATATTCTGTGTCTTTTCCCGCGTTACTGCGGAGAATTTCAGCAGCGTGTGCAGAAGCGGATGTTATTCAATGGATACGGTTCCTGTCCAGTCATCCGAAAGACCTGTCGGATGAACTGATAGAAGTGATGGCGGAAGATGATAGAATATGTAAATCTTTACACCTGCCGGTACAGCATGGATCCGATACTATTTTAAACCGGATGAACCGCCGCTATACCCGTGCGGATTATTTGACCTTGGTGAATAAACTTCGTAAGCGCATTCCCGATATTGTGTTGACAACCGATATTTTAGTCGGTTTTCCGGGAGAAACACCGGATGACTTTCAGTTGACACTTGATTTAATGCGTGAGGTGCAATTCGATTCAGCGTTCATGTACCATTATAATCCCCGTGAGGGTACTAAAGCATATCATTTTCCGGATAGAATACCCGATTCCGAGCGGATACACCGCTTACAGCAAGTGATAGACTTACAAATGTGTATTACTGAACAAAAGATGAAAAAAAGACTCGGCAATACGGTTGATATTTTGATAGAATCCCAATCAAGGGATAATCCTGATGAATTATTCGGCCATACCGCACAGGGAGAAATGGCTGTACTTACTGAAAAATGTAACCCTGAACATATTGGACATTTTATGAAAGTTCAATTACAATCCATAAAAGGAAAAACTTTCCGAGCAGTACCTATTATTAAGGAGGATCAAAAATAATATGCCTGCGAAACTACTTTATTTTATAAGTGTAATCTTGATACTTGCACTCTTTATGGGTTTTAATCTTCACAACCGGTGCGATATTTCTTTTATTTTTTATGTATTTAAAGATGTCCCGATTTTTTTAAGTCTTTTATTTTCATTTTTATTGGGAAATATTGCGGTGCTGCCGTTTCTCATCAGCAACCGTCAAAAAATGAAAAAAGCTGAAAAACAGGCGGCAGCATATCCCAATGTAGAAAAAGTAGCATTAAAAAACGAAAAACGCCGCTGGTTTGGCAAAAAGAGATCATCAGATGAAGGCGGAACCGTAAAACAGGATGTCTAATCATATATCCGGAGTTTTTAAACGGTTTATATGTATTTGTCTTATCTTTACTGTTTGTGCTGCGGTGAATGGCTTTGCTGAAGAAACAGTCCTATTACCTGCTGTCCGGCGTATTGCAGAAAAAGCGTTTTCCCAGAAAACTGCTGCTGAGGTAAGAAGCGTTTTTGAAACCAGTCTTGCGCGTCTTTCGGATAAAGAGCGGTGTCAATTATTGGTTTTATTGGCTGAATATGAGCATCAAAAGAGTAATTACCGTGAATCGGCGGATCGTTACGGGCAAGCAGCCGCACTATGTAAAGAAGGCGGTACTTCCTTACTGTTAAAAGCTGTCCGGACGCTTCTTTTTGGCGGTTATGGGGATTCGGCGTATAACCTGTTGAAGGAAATAAAAGAACGTACTCCTTTAACCGAAGATAATCCTCTTTATATAACTGCCGCAGTGTATGAAGTGTGGTGTTTGCTTGCCGAAAATCATACGGATACTGCGCTTGCACATATTAAGTCGTATCTGCAAAAAAAAGCATTTACTGAGTATCACCCTGCACTGCTGTTTACCGTATGGTGGATTGAAGACGATCATACTGCAAAACAGCGGCTAATACAGGATTTCCCTACTGCGGCTGAAACAGCGGCTGTTCTCGGGAAAGTTACTGTGCTGCCGTCCGTATTCTGGTATTTAATGCCGCGAAGTACACAATCTGCGCCTTCAAAACCGCTGAAATCCGATACGCCGCTGAAAGGCGACCCTCCCCGCCCTGTGTATTATCAATTGGGTTTTTATAAGACACGGAAATATGCTGACAATCTTGCAGCAGCATTGCGGGAAAAAAACTTTCATCCTGTAATTAAGGAAGAAAAACGTCCGAGCGGTACGGTATATTTTGCCGTTCTTGTTGAAGAAAATACTACAGGTACAATGGGACTCCTGTTAAAAGATGCCGGTTATGAATCGTTTCCTATTTTTCCGTAATATTCTCTTAACAGCGTTTCTTTTTGCGGTTATACCGCCTTATTTTTCTGCGTGTATGTCAACACAGCCCCGTTACGGGAATCTATGCAGCGATTTAGGTGAATGGGCTCTGTTCACGGATGATATACCCATGCAAGTAACACAGACTTTTCCTATTCCGCTGAAAGAATATGATGCGTCAATATTACCGAATAACTATCTTTCGTTTATTGCCTATCAAGATCAGGCACGGATATATTTTCTTACCTCATATCTAAGATCCTTCGATTTATATATTAACAACTGTAAGATTGCAACTGACAGGATTTGTACGGGTAAACCTGTTTGTATGGATGTTTCGCCCTATATTAAAAACGGGAGAAATGTGCTGTATATTTCCGGGCTTGTGCCCTCCGATGCCCAGAAAACTACGGCGTTTTCATTACAAGTGAAAATTCCGTACCCGGTTATTCTCCCCTTGCAGCCGGAGGGGCCGACTGAGCCGTATTCACAGGCGGCAATGGAATTCCTTGATCAACTGCTCACTGCGGAAACTGAAAACGGCTTTCCGGGTATACAGCTTGCAATTGTGAAAAACGGGAGAATCATAAAAAGCAGCGGATACGGCGTTATTAGCCGCGCTGATGCGCAGGGAACGCTTCTTGAAGAACCGCTTCCCGTAACGGCGGAAACACTTTTTGATATTGCGAGTAATACAAAGATGTATGCTGCTAATTTTGCTCTGCAAAAATTAATTTCTGAAAAAAAACTCTTGTTATCTGATCCGGTTCAAAAATTTTTTCCCGGCTTTATTGACGGAAAGAAGGATAGAATTAAGGGAAAAGGAACGGTTACTGTATTTGATCTTTTGACACATCAGTCAGGGCTTCCGGCAGGAAGGCCCTATTCTAAAAGAATAGCAAAGATCAAAAATGCCGCAGAAAAATCTTACCGGCAGCATACTCTTGATTTAATTTTGGAAACACCGCTTGTATATTCCCCTCATTCTTCAATATTATATTCAGATGTAAATTATATGCTGCTTACCCATATTATTGAAAAAATAACCGGGACAAATCTGGCAGATTATGCTGAAAAAATGTTTTACCGGCCGCTTGGGTTGAAACGTATCTGTTTTACTCCGCTGCAGCATGGGTTTTCGTTAGATGAAATTGCAGCAACCGAAATAGAAGGAGCTTCCCGCACTGTTACAGGACAGCCGGTTGCATCATCAAAAGCATTGGTACACGGTACCGTTCACGATGAAGAAGCCTTTACTGCCATGGAACAAATAAGCGGTCATGCAGGATTATTTGCGAATGCGGAATCTCTTGCAGTACTGGCACAGGTTATGCTGAATAACGGAGGATACGGGCATGACCGGTTTTTTGAGCCGGGCGTAGCCGGCTACTTTACAGCTCAGCAAAGTATGCTTTCAAGTATGGGACTTGGCTGGAGACGGCAGGGTAAACAGGAATACTGCTGGGCATTTTCTCCGCTTGCATCGGAAAACAGCTTTGGGCATACGGGCTGGACGGGAACTTTAACCTTGATAGACCCTGCCGAGCAGCTGGTTATTATTTTACTTACCAACGCGAAAAATACTGTGCCTGCGCATAATTCCCGTAATGGAAGATTTGAAGGGGATTATTATTTGGTTAAGCGGTATGGTGCCGTAATAAATTTGATTTACGAACTCTTCCGTAATCCTTCACAGGAAAAACTTGACGGGATGCTTATTGAACTTGCAGAAAAAAAGTATGAGATGCTTGAGAGTGTGAAAGCATTTCGTAATCAAGGGTATATCAATGATTTGAGGGCTATCATGCAAACCGTGCAAATCCGTGCCGCGCAGTCAGCCCTCTTGCGCCGATTTTTAGAAGACACAACCGCCGCACGTATTATTCAAACGATTGATAAAACAAAACCTGAAACCCAGTGATATTGTGAATGGATGAACCGCCTGATGTATTAAACCCGTCCGGGAACCGTGTAAACCGGTTACGGATAAATATATTCCCGCTGAGGCCGGGCCGCTTTTTTTAGTGTCCGGACAATGATGAGCGGATCGAAGCCGTCCGGATAGGATTTTTTAGTGACAATGCCGGTCAGCTCTATCCATTCATCTTCTGTAACGGATTCCGCTCCGTTCCATTGCGCTAAAATACCGACCGGCTGCATATCAGCAGCGCAGCAGATCATCATCATGCGTGCAAGGGCAAACTCATCAGGCGCAAATAATTCCGCATCTTTCCACACAAACCCGCTTAGAGTAATCGGCGTTCCTTCCCAAGTATCAAGATTGGCATAAAGTTCGGCTAGCCACGGTCCAAAGTTTTCTTCTGTCATACGGATGGAACCTTCTTCAAGTGAAAGCGGCTGTTCTGTAGGTATGGGGATAAAAGGAGCCGTATTGGGGCCGGCAGCCGAATCCGTATGGCTAAACTGCGAAAATCTTATTTCCTGCCCTGTGGTGATAATCATTACGATGAGGGCTGCTGCAAAAACTCCCGGAGAAAAAAATCCGCGGGTATGGCGATGGGGGTGCCTGATTCCATGCAGAAGTTGTACCGTCCCAATTATAAAAAAACAGAGTGCTGAAATGAGAAGCAGCGGTATGTGGCGTTCGTGAACAAACCGGTATACCGTTCCCGACAACACGATGAGACAAAAATAAACCCCAAAACCGAATAAAATGAGGGATTGTGTGCACGTTTCAATGTAAGATAGACGGTATGCTTTGGGATACTTCATAGCTGTTTATGTTGCGGCAAAGGAAAAGTCCTCATTGATAATATGCAAAGAGGATTCAAAACCGGCTGTTGTACGGATAGTGTTATCATCAAAAATAAAAACAGCGTCGGTACCGGGCATTGTGCTGAGCAGTTGTAGTGCATTTTCATAGCCGAGAACAAAACAGGCAGTCGATAAGGCATCGGCGTCTGCTGCTGAGTCAGAAAATATGGAAACGGATACAAGGTTATTCCGCACCGGATAGCCGGTCTTGGGATCGATGATGTGATGATAGCGGATACCGTCCTGTTCAAAATACCGTTCATAGCTGCCGGAGGTGGAAATACTTCTACCGGATAGTGTTGTAGAAAGAATAGGTTCTCCTTGCCGTTTCCGCGGATCGCGTATGCCGATAATCCACGGTTTTCCCTGCGGCCGTCCGCCGATGGCGGTAATAGTTCCTCCTATGTCAATGAGGGCATTCATAATACCATTTTGTTTCATAATCAAAGCCGCTTGGTCGGCGGCGAATCCTTTTGCAATGGCACCGAGGTCTAATTTCATTCCGGCTTTTTTGAGAAATATCGTTCCGCCGCTAATCGCTATGTCCCGGTAATCGGTATAATTCAGTGCATGGTTAATTGCCGTTTCGGGAGGAATCCGTTCGTTTTCAAAGCCGATGTTCCATAACTTAACAATCCCGCCGATAGCAGGGTTAAAAGCACCGTTTGTGTGTTCGGCAAAAAAAAGTGCCCGTGTAAAGATCGGCTCTATATCAGCAGGAATACTGACTGCCGTACTGCCTGCTGAGGTATTGACGGTAATCAGTGTTGATTCTGCGGCATTGGCGCTTAAATGGCGTTCTAATTGCTCTATCCGGGTGAAAGCGGCGGTTAAGACAGTATGTGCATCTTTTTGGGATTTGCCGGTAAACAGCTGTATACCGCATACAGTGCCCAATAAAAATACGGTACAGCTTTCTTTTTTTTCTGCGGGTTTGCATGATGCAAAAAGCAGGATCACAAGCAGTAGGCTGGCTAAAAAATGTTTCACGTAATTGTCCGAATATGTATTATTTTGCTTTACCGGCAAATATCTGCAAGAAATTATTCACTTGATATTCCGATTTATGAATAGCTGCAAAAAATTCTTGAGCAATCTTGTTAAAGCGGGCTGCATCTGCCTGTGTCTTTTCAAAAGAACCTGCTTTTGAAACCGGGTGTCCCGCTGCAAGAAACAAGAGTTCTGCAACATCATCTGCCAGCAGTTCTGCTGCTTCACGGTTAAACCATGCAATAGTATTCCATTCATGAATACCAATGCGGGTAATAACACCGGCATCCGCTGCCATACGGTGAATTATTCCCGTACGGCGGACTGCTTTTGGGCCTCGGGCATAGCGTACATAGGACAGATACTTAACCGCATCTATCTTGTTTTGAATAGGCTCAATCCGGTACCCTTGGGCATTCAGAATAGATACCGCTTTTTCATCAAGTCTCCATGATGTAAAGAAGGTGCTAACGCCGGCATCCCATTTATAATGGGCAAGTAAATCTTCGACCGCAAAAAGCAGAACAGCAGCTGCAGAAGCCAAAAGCTGTTCTTCGCTGCCGCATATTTTTTGTATAAAGGAATCAATGTTATCTGAGGTTCCGGTCAGTGCTTGTCTTTCTTTTGTAAATAAACCTGACGCACAGAAAAGCAGGCGGTAGAGCCGTGAACGGTACAGTCTGTATAACTTCTTTACCGGTGAAGGTGCCGCAGCAGGCATCTTACCGGGAGCATTTTTTTTCAGGTAGAGGCAAAAGGCATCATGCAATTCGCTTAAAAATGCGTGTACTGCCGGTTCACTTGCGGTGATGTACGTTTGTATTTTTTCCTTGACCGTTTCAGCATCCGTTGTAGTGCTCATCTGCCGTATTGCAAGAATGCCGGCGGAATATGTTTGAGAAAGACTTTCAGTCAAGGCTGTATAAAGTTTTTTGAACCGAATTTCGTTAATACCCATTGCAACATCGTGAATACCGCGGCCGTTTAAGTTTTCGCAGAGTTTATGGTATTGTCCGTCAGGAGTATCGGCTACTTCATAGATATTTAAAAAAACTTGAGTTTCAAATCCGTTCAATGCCGCAAATAAACCGGATTCGGCAATCCGACTGTTTTCACGGATGTACCAGAGCTTTGAATGCTGTTCTTGTAAGAGCGTAAAATAGTTGGAAGAAGCCGTTAGCTGCAAGCCTTCCGCTAAGGTACGGCGGATTAATAATTTTTCGCCGTTGGTGTCTTTAACCGTATATGCAGCGGAAAGTTTAATCCATCCGGCGGTTTGCTCATACTTATTATTATAAAGGATAAGAGAGCGGGCATTACCATAGGTATTTGACCAGGCAAAAACATTTTCATTTACCTGTTTACCTTCCCAGAAATCATACAGCAAGAAATTTTCAACACCGGAAAATAAGCGGCGCTGGCGTAAGAGCGGGAAAATTTCGCGGCGGTGCCGGTCAACCAGCCCTTGATTTACTTGTTCATTATAATAGGCACGGCGGTACTCCATACCGTATTTTTCTTCAAATCCTTCGATTTGCCCGTGCCCGAACATCGGAAGTCCCGGCATTGCCGCAAGCATAGTACATACACCGAAGTATTTATCATCACGTCCGAACTGCGCTACGGCAGTTTCTTCATCGGGATTGTTCATAAAATTGACATACCGTTTGAGAATTTGCGGATCAAATGCAAGTGTGTTTTTAATGGTGAGCCGATATTTTCCGTTTTCCTCTCGTTTGAGCATATTCATAAAAGCCGAATTGTATACACGGTGCATTCCAAGCGTCCGTACAAAGTAGCCTTCCATCATCCAAAACGCTTCCGCAAGCAGCAGAGTATCCGGTACTTCAGCTGCACAGCGGTCTACCACCTGCCGCCAGAATTCTTCCGGAATACGTTCTTGGAACTCCGCAGTAGAAAGTGCATAGCGCGACCGGCTCGCAATGTCGCCGCCATGTCCGGGTTCCGGATACCATAGACGCCGGATGTGCTTTTTAGCCAATACCATTGCCGCATCAAACCGTATAATGGGAAAATTCCGTGCAACGTGCAAGATTTTTTGGATAACCGCTTCCCGTGCTGCCGGATTCAAAAAATCTACTTGAGCCGTATCATTCCACGGTAATCCTGTTCCGTCATTCCCGTGATAGATATACCGTACATCGCCGGTATGATGGTCTACCCGTTTAAATACGACTGCACAATCGGTTTTAGAGTAATAATGGTTTTCAAGATATACACCGACCCTGGGATCATGCGAAAGGTTTTCACCTTCAAAATTATAACTCGGAAAGGGACAATCACGTGTCTGCATAAAAACATCAGGATTTTCAACGACCCATTTGGCATCAAGACCGGTATGATTCGGCACCATATCCGCTGCCAAGCGGATACCCCGTACCTGCGCGCGCCGGCGTAAATCATCAACAGCGTGCCATCCGCCGATTTCATCGGCTATTTCATAATCCATTAAACTATAGGCGCTTGCCGCGGCCTCTTGGTTTCCGCATATTTGCTTAATACGGGCGCTTCCGCGGGATCGTTCCCAGATACCGATAAGCCACAAAGCATTAAAACCGGCATCGGCTAAAAAATCGAGTTCTTCATCCGGTATTTGGTCAAGACGGGTGATGGATCGTCCGTATTTTTTACTTAGCTGATCCAGCCATACAAGCGTACTTTTTGCCATCATAACAACATTCGGCATCCATTCACAGTCGGCACTGAACCGTTCATATTCTTTGGTGAGTTCTTCAAAGTGATATGCCTCGGCAGTTCCGTTGCTCTGTCCGCCTGCAGCACCCTGCCATACGGCTTTTTCTTCTTCCGATAAAATATCGTTTCCGGTCAGCAGCCTATCCATTAAATCGGCTAATAAGGTAAACCAATTAGTTCTGATATACTCAAGCTGCCCTTTTAAACTGAATGGTGCATAGTCTACCGGAGCCTTGAGCAGAGAAATAAGATCAAGCTGTTCGGAACCGAAAACTTCATTTTGAATAGACCAATTACGGATACTATCCCAGCACCGCCGGTAGGAAGGGTGGGCAGCCAGCATTTCGTCGCTGAACAGCGGATAGAAAGGCTGGAAAGCAGGGTTTTCATTTGCCAGTTTGCAGAGTATAAACTCTTCAAATGCACGGTATTTGTTTTTTACGCCCGAAACCGGATCGGTACCGCGGAACCATTCTTCTGCGGTCAGATGTTCTTCATACACTTCGGCGGAGGGGAACAGGGTACAAAATTCGATAAGTAAACTGTCAAGACCGGGAAGCTGTTCATTCTTTAAATCACTGTTTACATATTCATATCCGCTGCTGAAAAAATCGGAACGTATATCACGGCGGTAAAGTCTGCATATATAGTGAAAAATTTCGTCAATCAACCCCATCGCATTCAACTGTCCCGCCTTTAAATACAGTTCAGGACGTACCGGCATACCGAAAATACCCGATTGAACGGCGGTATTGTATTCAAATGTGAAGGCATAAATATCATTAATATTCCGTATAATCACATTACCGGTTGATGAAAAGAGTTTTTTTGGGAATTTGCATTTTTCACGGACAAAACGGTGAATGTGAAACTCCATGTATTGAAGAAAACTATCAGTATGAACATTTTGCATATATGGGTATCCTTATCTTTTTTTAATTATATGTAAAAATGAATAAAAAAGAAAGCCTTAAATTAAGAAGGACACAGAGGTCTACTTGTAGAAACTCAGAACTTATAGCACAATACCGTCATTATGACGGCTAAAATGAAAATACTGCATTGTCTTGCACAGCTTCCCATGAAAACCGGCAGCGGTGTGTATTTTACGACTTTGGTGGAAGGAATGATGAAAAAGGGGCATGAAAATGCCGTGTTATACGGTACACAAAAACCTTTTTCCGAGCAATCGTTGCGGCAGCTATTAGGTACTGACTGTACGGATGCGCTGTTACAGGAATTTCCGGTTGAATTTTTAACGGATGTCTTACCCTTTCCTATTGCCGGGATGAGCGATGTTATGCCCTATACTTCAACAGTCTATTCCGGAATGACTGAAGCGATGTTTCAACAGTGGCTTGCAGTATTCGAAAAGCGGCTGCGCGGAATACGGGCGGTTTTTCAGCCAGATGTTATTATTGCTCATCATCTTTTTATGTTGACTGACCTTATAAGACGTGTTTTTCCTGATACAAAGATTGCCGGCATTAGTCACGGTACAGATATCCGCCAAATAAAACAGAATCCCTGGATACAAGAGCGGTATCTTAGCACACTCAACGGTCTTGATATGTATTTTACCGTCAGTCCTAAGGATGTTACAGAAGTTGCCGCTCATTTTTCGGTACCTCATGAAAAACTTCATGTAATAGGAGGCGGTTTTAACCCTGTTATTTTTAATGATACAAACCGCCATCGCTTTGACGGGGTGTTCCGCTTGGTTTATGCGGGAAAAATATCGGATTCAAAGGGCGTGTTTGAATTGGTAAAGACACTGCCGATTATTTTACGGTACTACCCGAATACCGAACTGACTCTCATTGGCAATGCGTCGGCTGAACAAAAAGAACTCTTATATAAAAATGCGGAAGGCAGTAGCCGGCTAAAAATAGTGAATGCCTCGTCGCAGCACTGTATGAGCAGAATAGTAAAACAACAGGATATTTTTATTTTGCCTTCATATTATGAAGCTTTAGGGCTTGTTGCGATAGAAGCTCTGGCCTGCGGGCTGTTAGCCGTAACAACCGAGATTGAAGGTTTAATGAACCTACTGGGGGAAAACATACGTTCAAGCGGTATTATTGAATATGTGCCGCTGCCCCGTATCTATGATGTTGATAAGGCTTATGATGAAGATAAACCGGCGTTTGTGGAAAGATTGGCACAAGCTGTTATGCGGCAAATGAACCGGCTGCAAACAGGCACTGATCCGTACCCCGCCGTTGCCGCAGAAATCCGGAAACACTCATGGGACAGTATTATAGATAGGATTGAACAGCTGATAGGGTGGTAGACGGGCAGTACACCGGCGTGCAAATTATTTTTATTTTAAAGTATGTTGACTATAAGTCCCATCTGTATTATATTAAGAATATGGATTGGAAAGATAGTATAAAAAAATCATTGGGTGAGCCCTTTTATGAAAAAAAATCTGTACTTTTATACAATGTTGATTGCATAAAAGCCTTTAAAGATTTACCGCGGAATTGTATCGACTTAATTCTTACAAGTCCGCCTTACAATATTGGTAAAGAATATGAAAAAATATTACCTATAGAAGAATATATAGAATGGTCTTCTACATGGTTAAAAGAAATTCCATCAGTTCTAAAAACTAATGGTGCTTTTTGGTATAATTTGGGTTATACTTCCTATAATGATTCTGCAAGAGCATTACCCCTTGTTTATCTCTTATGGGACAAAGTAAAAATGTATCTTATGCAAGAAATAGTTTGGAATTATGGAGCCGGAGTAGCATGTAAAAAGGTCTTGTCTCCAAGAAACGAGAAGTGGCTTTGGTATGTAAACAATAAGGAAAATTATACATTCAACTTGGATGCTATTCGAGACCCTGATGTAAAATATCCAAACTCTAAAAAGAATGGAAAACTACGTTGTAACACATTAGGAAAAAATCCATCTGATGTTTGGCAAATTGCGAAAGTAACATCCGGTGCAAATAGAAGTTCACAAGAACGCACTCATCATCCAGCTCAGTTCCCCTTAGATTTAGTTGATAGGATAACTTTGGGTTTTTCAAATAAAAGCGATATTTTACTAGATCCATTTATGGGGTCGGGTACAACAGCTATTTCGGCTTTAAAGAATGGAAGAAATGTTATAGGATTTGAAATCCGAGAAGATTATTGCAAATTACAAGCCAAAAGAATTGACTCATTCTTTGAAGATCAGAGTCAAAATCTCTTTGCAGAAGTTGCAAGTTAATCTTTTTTATAGATAACAATCAATTTACCGTTTTCAACTTCGTTTGGTAATCTTGCTTGCTGTCCTGAGGCTGATGACTGACCAATCCAATCTGTATGGTCTAACCAGCCGAAACGGATGAGTCTGATTTCAGGCAAATCACTTGTTTCTTCGAATTTTTCAAAATTTATAGCTAGATAATATCCTGATTTACTCTTTTTGCCGCCGCTTTTTACCTCCTGAGCATAACTTCGATTTCCAAATATTTTGTTTTTATCAGAAGAAGTTTTTATTTCTAGAGAATAATCAGGATTTGTTATGCAAACTACATCCTTATCATTAGCAGTTTTTTCTTTACGCCAAGAGTCTGAATAATCGGCTTGTATATATTGTCCGATAATTTCATGGAGAAAGAATCCCATTATCTGAGGTTTAGGTTGAACATCGTGTGCAATAGACCATTTTTCGGCTATTTTAGTTTTAAGTATAGAATCCCATGATTTCAATACAAGAGATACAAGATAATCTTTTGATAATGGAAAATTTTCTAATAATCGCTTTGTAATATCTAACCACTCTGATGAATTTTTATTTTCATATGGACTTTTCATTTTCAATACTTCTTATTTCATTAATACATAGGCTGAAAAAATCATGACAATTTAAATTTAAGCCATTTAAGATTTTTTCAAGTGATTGAAGAGATATGTTGCGTATACCTCTTTCAAAGCCAGAAATGTAGGTTCTATCGAGATTAGCGGATTCTGCTAATTGTTCTTGACTTAAATTTAAACTTTGCCGATGCTTTTTTAAAGTTTCTCTGATAACTTTAGACAACTTCATATAACAAAGCGTATAATTAAATTGACTATAAGTCTACGGAATATAAGTCTCATCTTTTCTCGCTTAACAGTGTTTTCAAGCGCCTGTTTATTAACTACTCGTATGCGGTAGCTAAGAAAGATACGCTGTTTCCCGGCCTGGGGCTGAGAAACAGCCTGTGTGTGCTTATTTTAGCACAGGAGCGTAGGGGCTGATACTGCGGTGCCGTTCTTCCCAGGGGGAAGCCACGCGGTTAATATCCGATACAACAAAGAAACACCGGGTTGCTTTACCGAACCAGTCTTTATTGCTTGCATCCTTGCGAAGCACATATTGGCATTTTTTGCCGTCAACCGAAAACGAGCGGCAGCCGTTTACCGGTTTTCCTGCGGCATCAATGAGAGAACCGGAATCCCGGTAATACTCTTCGCCGGGCACATCAAAATAAAAGTATCCGTTTTTTACCCGTGAATCTGTGACGGAAAAAATAATTTCGATGGTATCCGCATCGCGTGAAACGGAGTGAATAACCGGTACGGCAAGTGCTTGCTGCTCATTCGGCGCCTGTGCCGTTGGTACAATCAGCGGATAGAGTTTCTTTTTTTGTATTCCCTTAACCGCAGGTTTTTCAGCAGGAAGCCGGACAGTTTGTCCGCCGATACCGGTAACGGTCAGTTCTTTTTCAAACGGTTTTTGTCCGGCAAGGGTGATGGAAGCAAACCATGAACCTAAGGCGGCGGAACCTTCTCCGTCTCCTGAAGCCAGGTGTTTAAGAATCAGCAGCTTATTTTTTTTATCAATTTCGATAATACCCTTTGCATTTTGGGCATCAAGCGTCCACATATCACGGGGAGAAAAAATCGATGCTTCATAAAAATCCTTTGCGGTTAATTCACCGGTATATTTTGCTAAGACTGTAACAAAGATTTTCCCTTCCCCTGTATGCCGTTTTGAAACGAATGAACGGTCTGCTTGCTCAATCATCCATGATATATCGGTAATAGCAGTTGAGGAAACATAGGCCGGCTCTTGAGGTTTTTGCTGTACCGGCTTTTTTTCTGGTTGTTTTTGTGCTGCTGTTCCGGAAGCCGGCTTTTGTACTTTTTCCGGCTGTTGCGGTTTTACCGGCTGCTGAACTTTTTTAGCCGGTTCCGGCTTTTTTTTAGGTTCGGGTTTTTTTGCAGCAGGCGGCGGTGTTTTAGCCGGCTCTTTTACTACCGGTTTTTTTGCAGGCTCCGCTTTTTTAGCGGATTCGGATGCTTGCGGCTGAACTTTCACCGGATCAGCCGGTTCTTGCTCCTTTGCAGGTTCAGGTTCCACCGGTGCAGGAGCGGTTTCAGCGGGCGTTTCGGCAACCGACGGCGGATTTTTATCTGCGGGTGCACTCTTACAGGCACCGAGTAAAAGTAGAAAGAGTAATATTGAGAATGAAAAAAATCGTTTCATTAAATCCTCCTAAATATATACCATATATCGGCAAACCAGGGAAAAACGTAACCGTTACGTTGAGAGGTATGATGTGATAAAAGATTTTAATTGACAGCCCCTTTTAATTGCAATAAAATAACGCCGTAATCCCGTATTTTTATAACCCGCATTTACGTGCAGGAGGTCTTGTATGAAACTTGAGCTTGGCGTTATCCCTATTGATGAGATGCGGTTTTCCGATGAAACCGCTCTTATAGGGACGTGTCTTCAAATTAATAAAGTAGAATTGGAGGCTTTTATAAAAAAAGACCCCCTGATTATTGATGTTTCGCTTGCTATTGCAAAACCGGGGGACAGTCTCCGTATTATATCAGTCAAAGATGTTATTGAACCGCGCTGTAAAATTGAGGGCGGGGGGATGTGTTTCCCCGGCTTTTTTACCGGTGAAGAAGAAACGGTCGGCAGCGGTAAAACCTTTGTGCTGCGCGGTGCGGCAGTGGTAACAGCCGGTACCGTTGTCGGATTTCAGGAAGGGATTATCGATATGAGCGGTCCCGGTGCACAGTACACACCGTTTTCAAAAACCGTTAATCTTGTCGTCAGTGCGATGGTGAATCCTGAAATTACCCGTGCTGCAAAAGAAAAAGCCCTGCGCCTTATGGGCTTAAAAACAGCCCGGTATCTTGCTGAAGCCGCGCGGAATGCGGTTCCAGCCGAAACCGAAATCTATGAAACCTTAGGGCCGGTTGAACAGGCACGGCACCATTCCGGTTTACCCAAGGTAGGATATGTGTATGCACTGCAAAGCCAAGGCTTGCTGCATGATACCTACTACTACGGTGTTGACGTTAAGCAAATGGTGCCGACCCTTATGTATCCCACCGAAGCGATGGACGGAGCGATTGTCAGCGGTAACTGTGTGTCTGCCTGTGATAAAAACCCGACGTATATTCATCAAAACAATCCTGTCATCCATGAATTGTATAAGCGGCATGGAAAAGATTTTAACTTTATGGGCGTTATTTTGACTAATGAAAACGTAACGCTTGCGGATAAGGAGCGGTCTTCTGCAATGACTGCAAAGCTGGCCGAACAACTTGGGCTTGATGCCGTTATTATTTCGGAAGAAGGCTTCGGTAATCCCGATGCCGACTTGATGATGAACTGCCGGAAAATTTCGGCGAAGGGGATTAAAACCGTATTGTTGACCGATGAGTATGCGGGGCAGGACGGTGCAAGTCAATCGCTGGCGGATGCGCATGAAAGTGCCGATGCGGTTGTTTCAAACGGCAATGCCAATCAGGTCATTAGGCTGCCGAAAATGGATACGGTTATCGGAGATCCTCAGCAAGCGAATGTCATTGCCGGAGCTTGGGACGGCAGTTTGCACGCAGACGGAAGTATCGAAGCGGAATTGCAGGTAGTAACCGGTGCAACCAACGAGCTTGGCTTTTGGAATCTTTCCGCGCGCGGACTATAAGGGGGAATTCATGAAAAAAATCGTACATTATATTAATCAGTTTTTCGGCGGAAAAGGCGGTGAAGAAGCTGCCGGTATTCCTATCGAAGCTGTTGACGGCAGTGTGGGGCCGGGCAATGCCTTGCAAGCGGCAATCGGCGATGCCGGTACAATCGTAAAAACCGTTATTTGCGGTGATAACTACTTTAGCGATCATAGTGAAGAATGCAGTGCCTTTATTAAAGAGGTTCTGACAGGAAGCGGAGCCGATTTGCTCATCGCAGGGCCGGGGTTTAATGCCGGACGCTACGGTATGGCCTGCGGCGGGGCTGCGAAGGCAGCGTATGAAGCGGGTGTTCCGGCTGTTACCGGTCTATACGAAGAAAACCCCGGTTATGATGTGTTTAAACCGTTTATGTATACCGTCCGTACTAAAAATTCGGCAGCTGATATGCGCCATGCGGTGCCGGCACTTGCAGCGCTTGCAAAAAAAATTCTTTCCGGTAATGCTGCGGCAATCAGTGCTGAAGCCGACGGCTTATTGCCCCGCGGAATCAGACAAAACTACTTTGCGGAACAGCGCGGAGCAGCCCGTGCCGTTGATATGCTGGTTAAAAAGCTCAAAGGCGAATCCTTTACCACTGAATACGAGATGCCGGTATTTGACCGTGTACCGCCGCACGCACCGGTTACCCATCTTTCTCAGTCAGTGATTGCATTGGTAACCTCCGGCGGTGTGGTTCCCAAGGGAAATCCCGACCGCATAGAAGCCTCGTCCGCTTCGCACTTTGGGGAATATTCTATTGCCGATATATCTGCACTGACTGCGGATAACAGCGAAACCGCACATGGCGGATATGACCCGACTTATTGCAACGCTGATCCTAACCGTGTTTTGCCGGTTGATGTGCTGCGCGATATGGAACAGGAAGGAAAAATCGGCAGGCTATATGACCGCTATTATACGACTGTCGGTAACGGGACAAGTGTTGCCAACGCAAAGCGCTTTGCTGCAAAGATTGCCGATGATCTTGTGAAAGCAGGGGTTCAGGCGGTTATTCTGACATCTACGTGAGGAACCTGTACTCGTTGCGGTGCAACGATGGTCAAAGAAATTGAAAAAAAACTGCCGGTGGTCCATATTGCAACTGTGGTACCTATTTCTAAGACGGTGGGTGCCAATAGAATTGTTCCTGCGGTTGCTATTCCGCACCCGCTTGGAAATCCGGCATTAAATGCAAAGGATGAAAAAGAATTGCGCCGGGCGCTGGTAGAAAAGGCGCTTGCCGCCCTGCAAACACCGGTAAGCGGCCAGACCGTTTTTTAAAAATAACGGAGATGTCCGGAAAAGTATGTGCTTTTCCGGACATCTCCATGACACCTGTGTACCTCCTGCTGTGTTCCGCCGTTGCCGGTATCGTTTTTATATCTTTACATACTGCGCTGTTCTGCCTTTTCCTATTTGGCGTTGAAACGTATATGATGGCGGGATAATCTCAGCCGGTATGCGGCATTTGGCGAAGATTTTCATAACACTGATTCGGAAGATTAAATATTTCAAAAAGAAGATATGGCTTATGAAAATAGGGGTATAAAGTTCTCAGGTGTACGCACTTGCACGGGTAAAAAATGGTCTTACAGTGCTTCGATTTCTTCTGTGCTTAAACCGGTTGCACGTACAATTTGACTTACTGCTAATCCCATCTGCTTAAGCGCTGATGCGGTTTCTCTTTTAGCATTTGAAATACCTTGTTGTATTCCCTGTTGTATACCTTGTTGTATACCTGCTCTACGTGCATCCATCTCAAATGATTGTAGTAACATATATTCCCTCCGTTTGTCTTCATCCTGTTTTGTTTCTTTTACCCGCATCTCAATCTTCCGGGTAAATGCCGTTTTAGGTTCTTCCCCATTCATATATGACAAAAAAGACTTTAATTCATCCTCTGCCTTGTCTGCCGCCATACTATTTACAATCACCTTTACCGTTCCATCATTAAAAATCTCCCCGGTTTCCCTGCAATATGGGTTGATCGTATATATCGGTACATTTTGTTGTAAGTAGTCAAAAGTACATAAAAATATGATAAAAGTATTCGGTAGGTCATTATAATCGCCGCCCCTATTAAGAGCACTATTGTCGATTGCACATTGATAATACCGCATCCGTTTTGCTAAATTCTTCTGGTCTGTGGTTTGCATTTCAACGTCATACAGTGTGCCATGTTCATCTTCCACTATTATATCGAGGCGGACACCTTTAGAGGCTATTTGAGTTTTAAGCGGTTTTTGTTTAGAAAGTTGTACTATCTTCCCTAATTGATTTTTCAATATCATGGATAAGAGTTCTTTGCACAGCTGTGTATCTTCCATAACCGTACAAAACATATAATCGTCTGTAATAGTCAGTTGGTCAAAGTCTTTCATCATAGAACTCTATCCTTATACCTGCACTTGTGTGATGCTGTTTCCGGCATATTGTTACTATAGCACATTATAAGGCAAAAAGTAAGAGCGGTTTTTGCCCTAAGCCCGCTCTACCAACAAGGACACCTGCATCAAAAAACAATCAGGAATTAAGAAGAAATTTTTCTGTAATAGTTTTTGCTGCGTTTGCCCTGTTTAAAAACCGCATCTTTTTCTCTCTGCAAAATCATGCTATAATGAACGATACGCTAATATCAAAAATACCAAAAACAACAAGGATGCTCATCATGCCGGTACTGTCATTAAACGAAATAAAACTAAGAGCACAGCAATTTGTACTGAATTGGAAAGATAAAGCGGATTCCGCACGGGAAGAAGCGGACGCACAAACATTCGAAAACGAATTTTTTGCAATTTTTGGTGTACCGCGCAGCAAAATTGCCGTCTTTGAACAAAAGGTAAAACTGCAAGACGGCTCAAACGGCTACATCGATCTTTTCTGGAAAGGTTATATTCTCATCGAAATGAAAAGCCCCGGCAAAGACCGGAAAAAAGCCTTTGAGCAGGCAAAAGCCTACGCCAATGCCCTGCAAAATGCCGATATGCCGAAAGGAATACTCATTTGCGACTTTTGTCATTTCGACTACTACAACTTGGAAAAAAATGCGGAATGTACTAGCTTCCCCCTTGCAGAGCTGCCCGCTTATATCGGACTGTTCGCCTTTCTTGCAGGCTATAAAGACGTAGAATACAAAAAACAAGATGCCGTCAACATCGAAGCTGCCGAACAAATGGGACAGCTCCACGACACGCTCAAAGAAATCGGCTACACCGGTCATCAGTTGGAACTGTATCTGGTACGGCTCCTGTTTTGTCTGTTTGCCGACGACACCGGCATTTTTGAACACGACTGCTTTATCAAATACCTATTACAACGCACCAACCCCGACGGCAGCGACCTCGCTATGCACATTCAAAAGATTTTTGAAGTGCTGAACACGCCCAAACACCGCCGTCTTAAAACGCTCGACAAGCAGCTCAATCTATTTCCCTACGTCAACGGCGGGCTCTTTAAAGAAATGCTCCCCATTGCCGACTTTAATGCTGCCATGCGCGAAAAACTGATAGAATGTTGCGCCCTTGACTGGAGTACCATCTCTCCCGCAGTGTTCGGGGCTATGTTTCAAAGCGTTATGAACCCTAACGAACGGCACGCACTCGGCGCACATTACACCAGCGAAGAAAATATCCTCAAACTCATTCATCCGCTCTTTCTCGACAACCTCTGGGCGGAGTTCGACAAATATAAAAGCCAAGTTTCCGCCGCACGCATAAAAAACCTCAACGCCCTGCACACCAAAATCGCCTCACTCACCTTTCTGGACCCCGCCTGCGGCTGCGGTAACTTTTTGGTGCTTGCCTACCGCGAACTGCGCCTTTTGGAACTTGCCATTATCGAGGAGCTGCATTCATCGGAGCAGCAGGTATTGGACATCAGCGAATATATCTGGGTCAACGTCAATCAATTTTACGGCATAGAAGTCGAGGAATTTCCCGCTCAAATTGCACAAACCGCCCTCTGGCTCATGGATCATCAAATGAACCGGCTGGTTTCAAGCCGTTTCGGGCAGTATTTTGCACGCATTCCGCTCACCTCATCGGCATCAATTATACACGGCAACGCCCTTGCACTTGATTGGAATACTATAGGCGGGGGAAGTCTCCCCCTCGCTTCGGCTCTTGCCGGTGCCCCTGTCCATATTTTGACTTTCATGTCAAAATATGGACGGCGAGTTTCGGACAAGCCGAAACATCGCTTCTGCTTGGAACAACCGCCCTCCGTGGCGGGTGTCGAAAGTCAGCACCAACAAGGAGCCTCCGCTACCCCCTCTATTGGCGAACGCTTCAATTATATTCTGGGAAATCCGCCGTTTTTAGGTGCGCGGGTGATGAGCAAAGAACAATCAGCCGAAATTGCCGGTCTTTTCAGGGGGCTAAAAAACGCCGGTAATCTTGATTATGTTACCGGCTGGTATAAAAAGGCTGCGGACTATATGCAGGGAAGCAGTACCGAATGTGCCTTTGTATCGACAAACTCCATTTGTCAGGGGCAGCAAGTCCCCATTTTGTGGGCGTTTCTTTTTGCTCAAGGCGTGCATATCAATTTTGCACACCAAACGTTTAAGTGGTCGAACGAGGCACGGGGCAAGGCAGCAGTGTACTGTATTATTGTAGGTTTTTCGTTGTGCAGCCGCAAAGAAAAGACGCTTTTTGTGTATGACGATATAAAAGGAGAGCCGAAAGCTGTTCCCGCCAAGCAGATAAACGCCTACTTAACGGATGCACAACACGTGTTTATTCAAAATAGCAGCACACCGATTGAAAGCGGCATCAATCCGCTCGTGTTTGGCAGTATGCCCAATGACGGCGGGCATCTAATTATTGAACGCGATGAATATGAGGCGTTCATACAAAAGGAGCCGCAAGCGCAAAACTATATCAGAAACTTTATCGGTGCGGAAGAATTTATCAATAATAAAAAGCGTTATTGCTTATGGCTGCTCCATGCCGAACCGCACAATTTAAAACAATGTCCGCATATTTTAGAGCGTATTCAAAAAGTGCGGGAACACCGTGAAAACAGCAGCCGTGAGGCAACAAGAAAACTTGCTGCAATACCGTCCCTGTTCGGTGAAATCCGGCAGCCCGAAGCAGGAAACTATTTGTTAATTCCGCGCGTATCTTCTGAACGCAGACGGTACATTCCAATCGGTTTTCTTGATGCGTCCGTTATTGCAAGCGATTCTACGCTCATCGTTCCTAATGCAACGCTGTACGAGTTCGGCATTTTAACCTCACAAATGCACATGGCATGGACCCGCACCGTCTGCGGCAGACTTAAAAGCGACTACCGCTATTCTGCACAAATTGTCTACAATAATTTTCCGTGGCCGTCCGCTGCCGAAAGCCAAAAACAGCACATTGCCCAAAAAGCTCAAGCCGTGCTGGATGCCCGCTCCCTCTTTCCCGAAAGCTCCCTTGCCGACCTCTACGACCCCGACACCATGCCGCCCGCCCTCGTCAAAGCCCACGCAGCCCTCGACTCCGCCGTAGACAAACTCTACCGCACCGGAGCGTCCGGCTCCGCCATGCAAAGCAGCCCGCACAGTGCCGCCTTCACCGACGACGCCGAACGCACCGCATTTTTATTTGAACTATACTTACAAAAAACCGCAGGGCTGCTTGCGGGGAAGAAGAGAGGGAGGGGGGTAGAGAAATGGGGGAAAGAATGCAATACTATGATTACAGAAACGGCTACAAGGAAGTACAATGATGACTGATAATCAGATGGATAAAGTAGTATGTAAACTACCAAAAGAAAGCAACATAGTAGAAACTGGTGATACAACGATAGAAAATAATAGAGCTTTTTGTATTAAATTGGATTTTGTATCGGGTGAAGATGATCCAATAAAGGCTTTTGATTCATTTAAACTAATGATAGAATCACAAATCTTAATCCAAACTGAATTAGTAAAATCTGCAAATCCTTTACAAAATGTAATATTTGTCCTTGATTACATTGAGAGAGGTTCATGGTTGACTTTTCTTCTGAGGAAATATATACAAGTGGAAAACGATAATATGCTTCTTGAAGTAGAACTAAAAGGGGATATTGATGAATATATTGAACAGTCTAATACTATCATTTTGAACAAACTTTCCGATTCTACAACAAAACCAATTACAAAAGATGATGTTAAAAATATAATCTCTAAAATAGATGTTATTGCGGATAAAACCGGTGTAAAAGCAAATGATAATTTTAAACTTCCGGCAGACGAAAAAATTATTGAAGGTGTTATAAAAGCAAAGAAAGCTGTTGATACGTTACCTAATAGAACATATACTTTTAATCCGAAGCAACAAAAAATCGAAATATCTAAAATTAATTTAAATATTATTACTGAGCAATCAGCTGAACAAAAATCAATAGAACAACAGACACACCATAACATGATTTTAAAAATAAAACTTGCAGATTTTTTAGGTGAAAGCAAATGGAAATTTATTACTCCAGATAAAAATCAAATCGACGCAAAAATTATTGATAAAGATTGGTTAGAACGGTTCCATCAAAGTGCTGAACAGCTTGCTTCAGGCGACTGTCTTGATGTAGAAGTTGATATCAAAGAAAGCGACACTCAAAAATCTGAGTATACTATAACTAAAGTGAATAAGGTTATCAGCGATGAAAGACAACGAGAATTTGAAATGTGAGGGAAAAATTAATATAATGAGTATCATTGAACTTATATTTACTTTTTTACCTGTAATGATTTTACTAATGATAAAAATTCCTACTAGTAAATTTAATTTTTCCGATATGCTGATTCGTTCAGATTTTTCTTTTTTAGCAATGATTTTATATAGTCAAACCTTGATAAAGCTCTTTTCTGGATTAATTGTAAATAAAAATGAAAAAGACTATGGTCTACTGCTCATTGTTTCTCTAGTTTTAGCCATAGGTCTTATTCCTTCCGTTGTATATTTAGTTCTTATCGAAACAGATAATGGTAATGTAGCGATTTATATTTTACAATTAATTTGGTTAGTTGGTAGTATCATTATTTTTTGGCTCTTTGGACGGCTTGGGACACTACTTAGTGAAAAAGAAATAATATTTGAAAGTGACTTTGAACCAAGTAAAGGTTAGTGGGTAGAGGAATAGAGAAAAGTGATGTATACTATATATATACCATACAGAAGTTCAAGTATGAAAAGATCAAAGGGATGATTATCACCACAAATATTAATACCCCTATCCATCTTTTTATGATAAAATATCCGGTGCAATCAGGAGGATATTTTATGAAAATAAAAGATATATTACCCATAGTTGAACAAGAATTGCGCGATGAATATGGTTTTAAATTCAATGACTTTCGTCTGGAAGAACTATATCCTCTTGAAAGCTCTTATATTCAGCCTATGACGGTTTCATTCTTACTACCTGAAGAAAAACCTTCAAATGTATGTACTGCAACGGCTTTAAATGTACCATATACCCGCATTTATAAGAAAATTGATTTTAACATGAATGCAGGAAAAATCGCTCAAATGAGAATGTTTGCAGAATAGCGTTATGTATGTTCCTAAAAAAATTATTTTAGATACAAATGTTTTTCTCTTATATTTAATAGGTATGATAGCGTCGCATAAGATAAAAACTCATAAGCGCACTATTTAAAAGCTATGATAAATCAACGCTGTTTTCGGTAAGTGTGAACAATTCGGTTATCGGAAAAAGATGTCAGAGTCGGAAATTTCCATGCAGCGGTTATATTTATAGCTAAGGAAAAAGAACTACATAATGAATACTACAATACCATAAAAGGAAAATACATAGGTCATACATTTGGATTTTTGTCTAATTTAAGAAAAATAAGTTCTTCTATTTCAAAAACCGCATGAAAATAATTATTTTGGAGTAATTCGGTATCACAGTATTTAAGAAGCCTAGTGCTGAATCATGCGGCCTATTGTAGTGATGAACGTATTAGGGTTGCTTATTCCTATTTTCGTAAAAACCTGCGCTCATTTTCCAAATTTTAATTCCGTAAATGCAAAACTATGATCAATAACATCATGCCTTATGGGCAATTTTGTATAAATCAGGCATAACGCGCCTGTGCTTTTCTAAAAGAAAGCTGCCCCCCGCCGGAACCCTTGAACGGTCTGCGGCCGGGGGCTGCGCTTTAGCGGTGTGCTGCCTGATATTTTTCTTCTTGCTGAGAAACAATAAGCGTTCCGACAACATCTCCCGTTACATTAATACAGGTTCTGCCCATATCGAGCAATGCATCAATACCGAGGATCATTGCGTAAGCTGCCGCTACTGCCGAACCTTCGGTCAGCTTTAAGCCTGTTGAATCCAGCACCATCAGCAGCATGATAGCGCCGGATCCGGGAACACCTGCGGTTCCGACTGCGGCGAGGGTTGCCGTTAGTATGACCGTAACTTGCTGCGCAAGCGTGAGCGGCTGCCCGATTGCATATCCGATAAACATTGCGCAGACTGCAAGATAGATAGCAGAACCATTCATATTGATGGTTGCACCCAGCGGTAAGGTAAATGATGAGATACTGCGCGGGATTCCTAAGTTTTCTTCTGCAACGCGCATGGTAACGGGTAAGGTTCCCGACGAAGAGCGGGTAACAAAGGCGGTGATCATTACTTCGTTAATTTTTTTGAAAAATGCAAAGGGGGAAACTTTAGTCATGGCAAGAATGGGGCTGTACACAACAACTACCTGCACAATAAAGCCGAGGTACGCACAAAGCGTTACCATCAGAAGAGGGCCGATTGCCTGCGGCCCCTGCTGTGCAAATACAATCGAAATCAAGACAAAAACACCGACGGGGGCATACTGCATAATACCGCCGACAATTTTATACATGGCTTCTGCTGCGCCATTGCATAACGAAAAAACTGTGTTACCGCTGCTCCGGGTTATTTCGTCTTTTGAGGCACGGACAAAGGACACGGCAAACCCAAAAAACAATGCAAATAAAATAATAGGGAGTATATCACCATTTGCGAGGGCAGACATAGGATTTGTCGGAATCATTTTTAGTAAGATTTGATTCATAGCCGGGGTCTCGCTGATTTTTGTTTTAACAGCCGCTGAACCGACAACTTCAAAACCGAAACCGGGACGCAGGAGATTTGCAAACACCAAGCCGACAAATACGGCAAGCGCACTGGTTAACAAATAATAAATAAGGACTTTTACCCCTATGCGTCCTAATTTTGCCGGTTCAATGCTCGCTGCGCCGCAAATAATCGAAAAAAGTACCACCGGTACGACGATCATTTTCAGCAATCTGATGAATACATCGCCGAAAAACTTGGTATATCCGACGTACGGATCCACCGCTTCGGGGAAAAAACCGAGCACGATACCGGTAATTGCACCGAGAATCAGCGCCCCTAAAATCCGTTTCAGTAAGTTTGCTTCTAAATATTTCTGCAAAATATTTTTTTTCGGCATATATCCTCCTTATTACAGCATAAAATGCGGAAGCTTCTGCATAAAGCCTTTTTAATTATAATCGGTGTCTGCGCAGAATGCAATAAATAAATCTGAGGATAGGAGTGCCATTACTGCTGATAGTTGACAGGTTTGACAGCTTTTTTTAGTATATTCAAATTATGAATACAAAGATAACAGCAGACGAACTCCGTTCAAAGTATATTGCATTTTTTAAAAGCAAAAACCATGCCGAAATATCCGGCAAATCCGTTATACCGGAAAACGATCCCACCGTTTTATTTACAACTGCGGGAATGCACCCGCTGGTTCCTTATCTGATGGGGGAACCGCATCCGGCAGGCACCCGCTTAACGGATTATCAAAAGTGTATCCGCACCGGCGATATTGATTCTGTCGGCGATGCCTCCCACCTAACATTTTTTGAAATGCTCGGGAACTGGTCGCTCGGCGATTACTTCAAGAAAGAAGCGATTGAATTTAGTTTTGAGTTTTTAACCAGCCCGGAATATCTCAATATTCCCATAGACCTGCTTTCGGTTACCGTGTTTGCAGGCGATGAGGAGGTAGCACGCGACACTGAATCCGCGGAAATATGGGAACGGCTGGGAATTCCGAAAGAGCGTATCCATTTCCTTCCGCGTGAGGATAACTGGTGGGGGCCTGCCGGAGAAACCGGTCCGTGCGGGCCGGATAGCGAAATGTTCATTGACACCGGTAAAGATTCCTGCGGCAGCGGATGCCGTCCGGGCTGCCGCTGCGGTAAGTATGTAGAAATTTGGAATGATGTGTTTATGCAGTACCGTAAAAATCAAGACGGCACTTATACGCTGATGGATCGGCGCTGCGTAGACACCGGTATGGGGATTGAACGCACCGTTGCAATGCTGCAAGGTAAAAAATCCGTTTATGAAACCGAAATTTTTACCCCGCTTATTACCGCAATCGAAAAACTGACCGGCTACCGGTACGGAACCGATGAAGAAAAGGATGTTTCCGTCCGCATTATTTGCGACCATGCCCGTGCTTCAACCTTTATTTTAGGCGACCCGAAAGCGGTAGTCCCGTCAAATGTCGGGGCAGGGTATGTACTGCGCCGTATTATCAGACGGGCGGTGCGTCACGGCAGAAAACTCGGTATAGAAGGAAGCTTCCTTGCTGAACCGGCTCAGGTTGTTATTGAACAATATCAAAATGCCTATCCTGAGCTAAAAGAAAAAGAGGCCGTTATTAAAGCAGAGCTGGAGGCCGAAGAAAAAAAATTCCTTGAAACCTTGAAAAAAGGGGAAGCGGAATACGAAAAAATGAAACCGAACCTGTTAAAAAATCCTAAAAAAGTTATTCCGGGGCGGCTTGCATTTAAATTATATGACACTTACGGCTTTCCGATTGAACTCACCGAAGAACTCGCCGAAGAATCGGGCTTAACTGTTGATAGAGCGGAATTTGATGAAGCCTTTAAAAAACACCAGGAATTATCCCGCGCCGGAAGCGAACAGGTCTTTAAGGGCGGACTGGCGGATCATTCGGAGCAGACAACGGCGTACCATACCGCCACACACCTGCTGCATAAGGCGTTGCGGATGGTGTTAGGGGAGCACGTTGAGCAGAAAGGCTCAAACATTACGGCGGAACGCCTCCGCTTTGACTTTTCGCATCCGCAGCCGATGACTGCCGAAGAAAAGGCGGAAGTCGAACGTATTGTAAATGAACAAATTCAAGCGGACTTACCGGTAACAATGGAGATTCTTTCATTGGAGGAAGCGAAAAAAAGCGGTGCAATGGCACTGTTCGGTGAAAAGTATGAAGATACCGTAAAAGTATACTCTATCGGAAATTTTTCAAAGGAAGTATGCGGAGGCCCGCACGTAGAGCATACAGGCTTGTTGGGACATTTTTCCATTCAAAAAGAACAGTCCTCATCGGCCGGTGTGCGCCGTATCCGCGCGGTACTCAAATGATAAGCAAAGCACCCTAACTACTAATTAAGTAACTTGTTATCTGTTTCTTTGTTTATCACCTAGTGTGTTTTTCCAACTTCCGCACTGAAATCTACTATGATTTCATAGCAGATTTCAGTGCGTTTGTTCTTTAACGGTTTTTTCCGTTAATACGAGCCGTAAAACCTCAGTGTTTGTAAGGGTTCGGTATAAATCAAAAACCTGAAGAGGATATGATGAAAAAAATTTTAATTGCTATTCTTGCTATGATGTGTCTGTCGGTAGGTGTTTTTGCCCAATCCGGTTTACAGCCTATTGCCGAAGTAAAGTTAAGCAGCCGTGCGCCGATAACCCTTGGACAGCTGAAGACTCGTGTTACGGCGCTTGAACAGGAAATCGGCCGGAAAATGACCTTTGAAGAACGGAAACAAACACTGGATGGGCTCATTAATGAGCGTTTAATTGTGCAAGCCGCCGAAAAAGACGGTGTAAAAATTATGGATTCCGAAGTCAATAATTATTTTAATGAATATGTATCCAGTCAGCTGGGCAGACCGATAACCGAATCGGACTTTGCCCAAATCATAAAAGAACAGACGAATATGACTTTGGATGAATATATGAAAAGTCAAAATGGAATGACTCTTGCGGAGTTCAAAACATTTTTGCGCACCCAGCTGACGGCACAGGCGTATGTAATGCAGAAAAAACAGCGGGAGCTGCAATCAATTCCAAACCCCACCGACGAACAAATCCGTTCATACTATGAAGTAAATAAGCAATCTTTTGTTCAGCCCGATACGGTTCAGCTGTTTCTGGTTGTGTCTGCAAAGGGTTCAAAACCTGCCGCAGCAGAAAAAATCATCAAAGATATTCAAAAGAAACTGTCGTCAAATGCTAAGGCAAGTGCAGAAATTAAAACACAATCGCATGAAAAAAACTCCGCCTTTCAGGCAGGAGAGATTTTTGTTAGTAAGACGGCATTGGCTGCAGAACAGCTGGGCGTTTCAATGGAAGAATTGTTAAAAATATTTGCAATGAAAAAGGGTGATGTATCATCTGTCAACGAAACACCGGAGAGTTTTCAGTGTTTTATGGTGCTTGATAAAAAAGATGCAAAAATTCTTGCGCTGAGCGATGTAGTTGAACCGGGAAGCAATGTCAGTTTGTATGAATATATTAAGCGTATGGTTATGATGCAGCGCCAGAATGAAGCCCTCAGCGAGGCGCTTATGGCCGTAACCAATGATTTACGCAAACCGGAAAACTTTGTTATCTTTAAGAAAGATAGTGAACTTGAAAAAGTATTATCTTGGTAAAACATGGCAATCGGACGAAGACGCGGAAGGATTCTTGCATTTCAGGCACTCTATGCGTGGGATGCAGGAGAGGTACCGGTAACTGATTTACTGCTGTTCCCCTGGGTAGAACGGCCGGAGGGTCAAGAGGATAGTGATGATGACTTTCTTTTCTCCCGTTTGCTTGTTCTCGGTACGGTTGAGCATATTACTGAAATTGATCAATTCATTGTTAAGAATTTAGAGCACTGGGATTTCAGCAGGCTGAAATTGGTGGATAAGGCAGTTTTGCGTCTCAGCACCTATTCTTTGCTGTTTCAACCCGATACTGACCCGAAGATTGTTATTAATGAAGCGGTAAACATTGCGCGCAGCTATGGTACCGATGATTCTTTTAAGTTTGTAAATGCGGTACTTGACAGTATTAAAAAGGAACGTTTAGACTGTTCCCATGAATAAGGCTCTAGCTAGGTTTTTTTTCAGCTTTAGTATTTGTCTTCTTTTGTCGGCGGCGGTTTCCTGTTCAAAAACCGATCAAAATGTCCTGTTTCAGCAGAAACTCGATGCAGTTGATGCGCTTATTCAAGGCGGTAACGGTAAAAAGGTCGCTGTACAGCTGCGTAAACTGCGTAAACGTGCCCAACTGCCTATGCAGTATTTGAGTATTGTTAAACGGGAACTGCGTATTGAAAGTAAGGTACAGGCATTACAAACGATTCAGGCAGGGTTAAAAAAACATCCTGATGACAGTATGCTGAAAGCAGTTTTGGTGCATACCCTGTTAAAGGAGACGCGTATTAGAGAGGCTGCTGAGGCTGCACACAATTTGTACGGTACTGCATACGCCGGTATCGGAGCTGAAGCCTTTATTCAGGCAGATAAAATAAACAGTACCTACCTTACTCCGGTTGATTTTTGGAAAGAGGGCTTTAGACTAACCGGTGAACATATTTTTTTGGAAAACGCCGGTTTGCTGTTGGCGCGGCAGGGTGATATTAAAAGTGCCGCAGCTTTACGCAATAGTATTTCTCGGGAAGACGCATTGCGTTCCCCCTATTTTTGGTCATGTCTTGCGTATGACACCGGTAACTTTGCACCGGTTTTGAAGGAACTGTTTTATTCTTTAGTGTATGCTGATATGGCCGGTCTCCCCGAACATAATCCCAAAGCATTCGAGTATGCACGCCGGCATATTTTATTAGCGGCTGATGCCAGTGCGGGTATGGGAGATACGGATCAGGCTCGAAGTTTTTGGCAGATGTATGTAGACCGCTATCCTGAAAGTGCAAGTGATGTGTTTTATAATCTTGCAATGACAGCGCCTACCGAGCAGGAAAAAATTGAAAATCTTATTGACTGTATTACAAGAGAGCCGGGATACTATCCTGCGGTTGCTCAATATGTCCGTGCATGGTCAAACATGACCGCGGCAAATGCAAAAAAAACACCGCTGACTGAATTGTTACAAAGCAAGGATTTCTTTTCATTAGAGATGGAAAAATCCTACTTTCTTTCTGCCGCTTTCACCTTAACGGCCGAACAAGTGCTTGAAAATGCTGCACATACCGGCTACGATGATCCCCGGTTTATGCTTGAAGGTTTCCGCTACAAATATGCGCAGCCGAAAAATTATGCACAAGGCAACGGAGAAATGTGGAAAATGCTTGAAAAAGATTCTTCTACACCGCTGATAAAATCGTATGCCCGTTGGTATTTTGCCGGTGCGGGCGATTTTAACGCCTGTTTTAGTATAGAAAAAACCGATGATGCGGCTGAGGATTTGTTTTATGACGGAGTGCGTCATGCAGTACAGGGGTCTTCGCTTAATGCATTAAAATCGTTTCAAGAAGCGGAACATGATGCACGGTATGAATGTCCCGCAGTTGTCAATCAGGCGTATATTTATGATGCGCGTAATGAACCTGATATGGCTATCCGGTATTTTACCCGTGCAGAAAAATTAGTTCCGGATACTGTCATGCAAAGTAAGATGCTGTACGAAGCGGCACGGATATTGTCCGGCCGGAACGGTATTGCCGACGCGGTACGCTTTCTGAACCGGGCATTGGAACTTGATCCTGAAAACCGCCGGGCACGTGTTCTCCGGCAGAAATTAAGTATATAGGGCATCTGCAAAAAACTCGGTTAGTTTTTAGAAGTTTCCTATTCAGCTGTAAGATTAGTATGAATGATTGGTTTGAAAATGAACGGTTTTGGACGCAGTATGCACCTATTATGTTTGACGGCCCCCGATGGGCTGAAGCGCCGGCCGTTGCAGAAGGGATTTTGAAAATAGCTGCCCGGTATGATATGCCGGGCACTCTCTCCGTTTTAGATGCAGGCTGCGGTTTAGGCCGTATCGCAGTTGAACTTGCGGTATTGGGGGCGCAGGTAACGGGTGTGGATATTATAGAGCCGTTTTTAGCGGCTGCTGCGGAATCTGCTGCTGCTGAAGGGGTCTGTATTGAGTGGGTTCAAACCGATTTACGCAGCTTTGTCCGGCCGGCAGCCTTCGATGTTGCGGTTAATGTGTATACCAGCTTCGGGTACTGCAATACTGTTGCAGAAGATATGCAGATTCTCCGGAATATTATCCAATCGCTGAAGCCGGGAGGGTGTTTTATCCTGGAAATGACCGGCCGTGAAATTGCGGTGCGTGATTTTACCGCCGGAGAATGGTTTGAACGGGGCGGGTACCGGGTACTCACTGAGTTTTCAGTTGAGGGTGCGTGGGAAGGATTGCGTTCCCGCTGGATGCTGTACACGGATGAGGGTTTGCAATCGGATCACTGCTTTGTGCAGCGTTTGTATGCAGCAACCGAATTGCGCGGGATGCTGCTTTCAGCAGGATGCCGTTCGGTAGACATATACGGCGATTTTGATTTTTCGCCGTATAATGAAAAAGCACGGACTATGGTGCTGATCGGACGGAAGTAACCCGCGCATGAGATAATTCCGGTCTTAATTCCTGTTATGCATGACTTCCAATTCAGCCATTACAAGATCGACGACAGCTTGTTTTTTATCCTCTAGGCCGGCGAACTGTTCTTTTGCCCGTTCGCGGAATGCAGCGCAGTCAATGACGGGGCTTACCTCCATTACGACACGGTCACGGCAGACTATATCGCCGAGCATATTGGACGGATCATCGGAAATACGCAGACAATTTCCGTTAATTGACACGAGCAGCATCACATCGGAAGTCCGTAAATATGAATCGATTTCACGTACGCCGCGCTTGGTTTCCGGTTTACCCGGACGGTAGCGGGTACCTGCCGGAAAAACAATAATAACCTTGCCTTCCTTGCGTGCTTCTTCTAATGCCTTCATAGAGGCAATATTAATACTGCGACTCCGTTTTTCTTCTTCGTGTAGTTTTTCAGGGTCGGTAATACCGGCAAGGCTCCTGCTTGGGTATATAACAATCCGCTCATAACCTTCGGTAAGGGCTGCAATCAGAGGATTTTCTTCGGTCAACTTCATTCCTGCAATAGCGATGGAACGTTTTGAAAGTTCTTTGCCTGCCTCATTAGTATGTTCCATTAAATACAGTAAAATCGGCAAATCAAGGTTGCTGTAATGTTCTGCAAGAATAATACCTTTTTTACCGCTATTCACTGCATTTAAAAAATCGGTAAAGTGCTGTCCGGGATAGATTTTTGAACCGTCCAGCAACAGTTTTTCTACCAAAGAATTAACAATCGCACGGATATGCCCGTTTTCCAGTTTGTGTACATTGTCTTCGGTAATTACATTGTCATGGCTTGCATACTGTTCAAAAAGAGGTTTGAGGTCTTTTAATACTGTTTCTAATGATATGTTGTTCATAGGTTGCTCCTTATTTTATATACATGAAATACTCAGGAGAGCATAATACTTACCTCGAGCATCACGAAAACTGTACGGAAGCTGAGCTGCTATGGGCTGCTTCTTTTGCAAGAAGTGCCGGCAGCTCATAAATGGTTTTAATGGAAGGTATGCCTGTTGTTTGAGAAAAATCTGCATAGCGTCCTAATTCGTCAACGAGAACAGCCGCTCCGCCAAGGTCTGCATAACCTTTTACATAGGGGGGATAATCGTCCAGAAAGATTGTTTCTTCAATACTTTTATTTACTGCGGATAAGGTATCAATAAAAGCGGCGGCATTCGGCTTACCTCTTCCGTTATGATAGGTGATATCAAATACACCGATAAAGAGATCGCGGATATTAAAAAAGTCCAAGACCCGCTCTGCGTGGCCGGGAGGGGCATTTGTTAAGACCGTCATCGGCATATCGAGGGACATTAAAAATCCGCGCAGGCGGGGATCCGGTTTCAGTTCGGCAAGTTCGGAAGCAGGATGTACTGTTGCAAAATACCGTGCTCTATCGGTAAAGTGATGTTCATGTTCAAGCCATTCGAGTGTTGTGCCGTAGTTTTTCCGCCGTGCCGTTTGGAGTCTTTGTGCTTCATCTAACGACACGTGTAAAAAATCGGCTATAAAACACACCATACGTTCGGCAATCTTCCGCTCCATGACATTTGATGCGGAATAGAGGGTATTATCAAGATCAAAAAGTATATGCCGTATCATACGCATCAAGTATATCACAAAAATCAGAAAAGTCTATCAAAGTAGTTCTTTTCCGCAGTATAGGCATGAGTATCTACCGTTAAGCTGATAACAATAAAACATCCGTCATCTTTTTTGATGCAGCGCTTTATGTCTTTTGTGATTTTTTTAAGTTCCCGATCGTAAATAGACTGTGTAACGGTAAACAGAGATTCGCTTCCTTCAATGACGGTGTACGGCATTAAAATTTTTACTGCGGGACTCGAACTGACCAGTAAACGGATAAACTGTTCTTGTGCCGTTAAGGCATTGTTTAGTTTGGGCGGTAAACAGACGGTTGTAACGGTAAGAAATGCCGTATCGCCGCATAAAAACGAATTATCCGCAATTTTTTTCCACTGGCTGTCTAAATGAAGGTCTATGCCGTTTACGGTAACGGTTTCTGCTTTTGCCGCTTTATTCCGTTTAAAACGGTTTACCGTAGATACCGGTTCGATAGGGACATAATGATAAAAGGCTTCATCGCCGGTTTGCCTGATACTCCCGGTTTCGGATAACTCAAGGACTAAGGCTTTTTTAGCGTTGGAAACGGTTTTAATATGAAAAATCGGCAGGTATGAATCATACTGAAGGCTAACCGTACCGCCGAATTCTTCAATTTCAGCATCTTTTTTGAGAGTTCCGAAAACGCCCGTTCTTTTATCAGGGAAAGTCCGTAATTCATACAGCTTAGGCAGCACAGTCATCAAATAGTTGACTGCAAGGGTGTCAGTCGGTGTAATAGCCGAAATAATTTTTTGTCCGGTTAGTACTAGCGTTCCTGATTCGGGTTTTACACTAAAAAGAATTGATACCGTACTGTTTTTTTCAGGCGTACAGAGAAAGGCTCCATAGGTTTCATCGTCGTAGTACAGAAAACCGATCCATGTCGGCGATTTCCATGAGTAGTCGCGGTAGATGATATAATCGCCTGAAAATGTGCCTTGTAGGGATTCGGAAACCGGCTTTTGTGCGGCGTACAGAGAGCATGAAAGCATTACTGCAATACACGACACAATTATACGGGGTGAGAAGGATTTAATGTGTGGATATGACTTCATTAGATTCTCCGAAAAGCTGTCTTAGCTTTTTTCAGCATTATCTTCTGCATATTTCTTGAATTCCTCTTCGCTCATTTTATCCGCATAGAGAGGATAGAGCGCCTCTACTAAGTCTTCCAATGTGGGAAATTTTGCACCGTCTAATTTGTATGCCATTATGATACCTCGCTTACTAAATTTAAAATATGAGTTAATTCCGTTTTTGTGCCTTGGATAAGCGGAACATCGTTCAGATGTATGCCGATGCCGCGGAGCCGTTCGGGGATAATGGGGGATTCGCCGCATATCCTGGTAAGAATATCGCTTTCAAAGGCGGGATGATCTTTAGAAACAAGGACTAAAGATTCTGCGCCTCTATCGCGGCAGATATTGCGTGTGCGTGCTGCTGCATACGCATGGGCAGTTGCCGTATCAAACATGATACCGTATCTCTTATACGATTCGCTGATAAGCTGTTCAGCCTGTTCGTCCGAAACGTGCGCCGGAAAGATAACAGACTTCATAACGGCAGGACTGACAGTAAAAATTTGTTCAAGCCGTTCAATACTGGACGGGACAGCAGGGTCGGCATGGCTGCGTTCGGAAAGCGGTGTGGAAGAATTGACGCAGCAGCACTGTCCCGCTGCATCACAGGTCAACGCTGCGGTTGCATCGGTAATAAACCCGTTCAGCGGAAGGCAAAATTTCCATGCATATAATCCGGCGGCAAGGTTGCCGTAGTTGCCTGACGGGACTGCATAAAATATTGCCCCCGATGTCCGTGCTTTTATGCGGGTAAACGCAAACATATAAAAAAAGACCTGCGGCAGAATGCGGCCGATATTTACCGTGTTTGCCAATGTTAGATTATACCGTTCGACTAAATGTCGGTCTTGATACACTTCGCGGATGATGTTTTCTACCGCTGCACTGTCGCCGTCTATTTCTACCGGATATACCGAACCGCCGTTCTGAACGAGATCTTCGGGATGTAACCCCCGCGCATGTCCTTTGGGATACAGGATAATCAGTTTAAGGCGTTTTTTATTTCCAAATGCTGCGGCCATACTTCTGCCGCCTGCACCGGTACTGGGTGCAATAACAACTGCCTGTTTTTCGTCGATTGTCAAAAGGTGCTCAAGGGCGGATGCAAGCCATAAAAAGCCGAAATCGCGGTGATTCCCGGTCGGCCCATGAAACAGTTCCAAAAGAAAGAGCCGGTCATCCAGCTGCCGGAGCCGGGGACTGAATGCTTGAAATGCTTTTGCTGCAATACGTTCGGAAACGACGGGGCTGATTTCTTCTTTCAGTAATGCGGCGGTGAGAGAACCTGCAATGGCTGAAAATGATGTTTGTTCATTCATGTGTAAGATCCATGAGCGCAGGTCGTGTTCGGAGTAGGGTACATATAACCCGCCGTCGGCAGGCATACAATCTAATACTGCGTGTTTAAATGAAACCGTATCAAGGCTGTTCCGTGTACTTACTAACTTCATATTCTCAGACCGCTCCTTTTTTCAGCCGGTATTTTTTTATAAACCTTTCCGGCCGGTAACTCATTTTTGCACGGCGCAGTCCTTCGTCTCCCAAGTCTTGCTCACGGTTGATATACATAATAGTTTCAGGAAGGCTTTGCGCAAAAGCGTAGTTGATATATTGATAACTGCCGCGGAAATCGGTACGGGCTTTTTCAAAGTGGACGACTGCTGCCGAACCTTGAGCGGTTAGCTCCGCTAGACACCATGCAGCCGGTGTGGTTTGTACATATAAGATTAAACCGAACAAGACGCCTGTTTCCAATAGCTCTAATGCCCGGCAGGCTGCCTGGTAGTCGGTTTTAAGCAGGTCTTGTTGTTCGGCTGCCCAGCTTTCCAATACGTGATATGCGTCTGCTTGCGTGTCTTTATTCATCTGTTGTAAGGAAAAGTCAGGGTAATTGTTTAAAAAGCCGTTGACATGATTTTTTTTCTTATGCAGTTGTTTGCCCGATAAGGTACTTAATGCACTGCGGGTATAAAGGTAGTCAAAATTATTTCGGTCTTCTTCGGGAACGGCACCGAGCTGTTCAAAGAGCTGTGTTTTAGTTTTAAATAATGAATCTGAGATGAGTTTCCAGTAACCGCAGCTGCGGTATAATTCTTGTATGATAGTATCGGACACATCGGAACCGATGACACAGAAAAACGGTTTTCCCTGTTCTTCTCCGCGCAGAATAAAGGCAGATTCATCTACTTTGCTTACTTGATACTTATAAGAATCTTTAAAAAAATATAGTCCGCCGAAGGTAAACTCCGAAATACCGTCCGGTATCCGGTACAAATCACTTTTCATGCTTTGCGCTGCCTCAAGCGATAAAGGGGAAAATGCAGGATATTGCGCGATGATGCCCATGACCGCTATGTTACCTTTTTATTGAAAAAATCTCAAGTTCTTGTAGAGAGTTTAGAACAGAGATGGCCATGGGAATACCTACAAAAATTACGCGGTTAAATCCAGCAAATGGGCAGGCTCCGGTCTAAAAGCAGCATAACCGGTGTTTTTTGCGAGTGACAGTTCATGGTGTATTTTTCTATTGACGTATTGTATCATCATATCCAGACTGCTTTCGTCGCTGCGGCCGGTTTCCAAGCGGTTATCCCGTTCGCTTTCACGCATTTTGACTAATTGATCAATAAGCGTATTTAAAATTTTGAGCTTTCCGATACTAACACCGTTTTGATCTTCGTTACGCGGAACACCGGAAACATATTGAAAATGAGAATATACGACTTGTTTTGAATCTACGGGAAGATATGCGCGTCCGCCGGCGGAAATATGAGGCATAGCAGCATAAGGCAATGTTGATAAAGGCGCGTAATTCGATATCATACCGATCCCTCCATTACTCTTACAATCGGTATTTTTTTTATTTCCTTTAGCCGTCTGCCTGTAAAAGCCGCTTAATAGTTCTTTTTATGCCATTCCGATATGCGTTTTGAAAGCGGCAGCGGTTTTTCGTCCGGGCCAAGCGTTCTTGTTTGATCCTGTAAAAAGGGAAAGATAATTTCCTTTTTCAGCTGTTCCCAGTTATTCGGCAGAATGTAGGGGGCAGAAAAATCTTCGGTTTGCGGCAGATGTTTGAGTAACAGCGGGTAGTAGACCGGAAAAATATTTTCGGTAACGCTGCGCAAAGAAGAAAAACCGCCTGCAAGCCCGAAAGACGGGGCAATCATGTTATCGGTTTGAGCGCGGGCAAGCAGTTCTTTTTGGCTTTCCGCATTAAAGAACCAGAGTAAAAAGGCTTTTGCCGCAGCCTTGTTTTGTGCTTTCTTGCAAATACCGGCATAAAGGATATTATCCTGAAGCGGTGTTTTGCCGTCATAGCTCATCCACCGGTAATCAAGGGATTTGAGTTTTTCGTGATTCAAGGAAAACAGTTCATTACTGGGTAAATACCAAAATAAACAGCGACCGCTTGTTACCAAGCTATGTGGCGGGTCATAGAGATATTTGAACTTAAATTCGTCTTCTAGGGCCGCACTTGTATTAATTTCTTCTGACCAGCGGCGCGTATAGGTAATGACATCTTGTAAGGCCTGATCTTTCCACGAAAAAAATTGATTTTTTTCTTCAAACGAGGCGTTAAGACCCTGTGCTGTTGCATACAGAAAATTCATATCCCAACGCGGCGAAAACCCCATTCTGCTGTACTCTCCGCCCTGCTTTTTATTATAGCCGGCTGCAAGAGTTCTCATTTCTTCAAGCGAAATGGTAAAGTTTGTTTTGATGCTGTTTTTTTGTATATTTGAAAAAATAATGGTCGGTAAGTTAAAACTGACCGGCAGGAGGTACTGATTACCGTTGACATTGCCTAATTCAAGCAAAGACGGATAAAATATTGCGGGGTCTATGTGTTTTTCAGACAGGAGGCTGTTTATTTTGATAAATTTAACCCGTGCCGCATCTCCTTTCAGCCATGGCCCGATGACAATATCCGGGGGTTGAGCGGCATTGATGATGGCTTCGGCAGGATTTTCTTTATAGCTGACGGTAATTTTATACTTAGCTTGCGCACTGTTAAAGGCTCTGCTGTATGCAATAAACTCAATGGAATCCGTCCAAATAACTGCTATCGCATCTTCATTTTGCTTACATGTACAGAGGAAAAGGCTGCACAACAGGATTATGCCGATGTATTTTTTCATACTGTTTCTATTATGGCTACAATGATATGCTTGTCAATGAGTGCTGCAGCTGTTTTGCCGGAATGCTTAAAGAAAAAATACGGGGTTGTTCAAAAAAGAATGTTGAACAGCCCCGATAACCGCAGTTTAAATTTTAAATTTATGCACTTCGGCGGTAAGGTTTTCGATACTTTGCTTATTTTTTTGCGTAATCTCGTTTACTGTCTGTACTGCATTATGGATTTGCACGGCGCCGGAAGACATTTCATTCATGCTGTCGGTTATGATATGGGTTAGCCGGTCTAGTTTGTGCATCTCTTCTGCAACCTCCCCGCTGCTGCGCAGCATTTCCTCAGATCCGCAGTGAACCTCTTTACTTACGGTATTCATGTTTTTAATTGCCTCCAGAATCTCATTGCTGCCGTGTTCTTGTTCCTGCATTGAAGCCATAATTGAGGTACTCATAAGTTTTACTTTTTCGGAGAGATCGAAAATAGTTCTAAACTTATCTTCAGCGGTTTTTGATGACACCGAAAGCGATTCTATTTCAGCGCTGAGATTTTTCAGTGTTGCGGTAATTGTTTTACCCTGTGTGCTCGATTCTTCGGCAAGTTTACGGATTTCATCGGCAACAACGGCAAAGCCTTTTCCTGCTTCACCGGCATGGGCTGCTTCGATAGCCGCATTCATTGCAAGAAGGTTTGTTTGGCTTGCAATATGCTGGATAACGCTGCTGGCTTCCATGAGGCTGCCGGATTCTTCGGCAATTTTCTGTGTTACACTGCCTGAGTTGATCAAAGTATCGCGTCCGTCTGCGGTTGCAGAGGCAAGGTCTTTGATGACCTCATCGGTTGACGCAAGCGTTTTGGTAATTGATGCAATATTGGCAACCATTTCTTCTATCGCGGAGGACGACTGGATAATGCTTTCTCCTTGCACCTCAATTCCTTTGCTCAGCTGCTTGATGGTTTTGCTGATTCCTTCAACTGCACGCTGGCAGCCTGTGTTAAGGTTTGCTGTTTTACACCATCGATGTTTGTATTTATTTTGTACACACTTCCGGCAGTTTCTTTCATATTGCTGACAAGGGTGCTTCCTACTGAGCGGAGCTGATTTAACTCCTCCGATATTTGCCTAAGTAAATTCGAGGTGATATTTTGAAACTCATTCAGTTCGTTCATTAAAAAGCCTAATTCATCCCTACTGATAATATTCATTTTTTCTGCCGTATAGTCGCCTTTTGCCATATATGCGGTAAAATCGACAATTTTTTGCAGCCGGAAGGCGGTACCGCCCGATTGCAGGTATGAATCACAAAGACCGAGAAAGGTACCTATCACTGCAAGCGGAAAGGTTTTTGTCAGCAGGGTATATTGAACGGAATCTCCCGCTTCAAGAATTACCAAGGGAGCAAGAGCCAACACAACCGTACCGGTAAAACCGAAAAAAGCCGTTAAGACAGACCGTTTTTTAATGGGCATACCGCGGTATGCGGTGTGAAGCGGGATAGGATGCAGCCATATTTCAAATTTTTGAATAAAAAAGATGTAAAATAGCAGTGCATATAAGAAACAGTTGCCGACCGAAAACATCATGACGGCATGAAAGGTATGTGTACCATTATAGTGGGGTGCCTGTATCCGCATCATGACGGAGGGAATCAAAAATGACAGAATAACCGGTGTAATAATCAACAGTGTTTCATACTGCTTTATTCCCTTTAATGCTTTGCTATATGCGGCATCGCTCTTGTTGTAGTTTACCATAAGAGCGATATAGTAGCGGTAGAGACCGTAAGCAAGACCGAAGGTCAGCAAAAAAACGGCGAGTCCAAGCAGACTGTGAAAAATACGATGCATTTCGGCGAAAGACAAAATACCGAATATGCCCGTTCCGTAAACAAATGGAACTTGCCATGCGCCGACAATCAGCCATGACAACAGAAATATCCGGCGCGGCGGAGCAGCTAATGCTCCGCTGTGTTTAGGAAGAAATACCGTGGTGTGCATACTCTTCTCCTGTGGTGAAAAATATCGGTCAAAGCCGTAAAAACTATTGATAACTAATAGGTGATAAACAGCACATAGTACATCAAATTACATTATTTGTCTCTTGTTTTTACGATTAAGTGAAAATAAATGAAAAAAGGGTTGTTCAGAAACCAAGGTTTTGAACACCCCTCCGGATTAAGATAAAAACAAGGAAACTATCCAAAAACTGAAGTTTTCGGATAGCCCCTATAGACGGTATTTTTAGTTTATTTTTTTCCGTAATAAGCGGATTCGTAGATCATCTTAACGTCTGCAACAGTGGGTGTGCCGGGATTGGTCAAGGTACAGGGATCTCCATGAGCATTGTTACTCATGCGGTCAAGAACCTGTTTGAATTTTTCTTCGTTAAAATCAACTTCTGTGCAGTCTTTAAAGGTAAGCGGGATGTCCAGCTTTTTGTTGAGTTCGCGTACGGTTTCTGCAATATCGGTAAGACCGAGTCGTTTTTCAGCTAAGTCGTATTTAGCGGAAAACTTACGGTTAAAGTCGATGATGTACGGCATTAAAATTGCATTAGCCAGACCGTGTGTAACACCGAATTCTCCGCCGATTTTATGAGCAAGCGAGTGCACTAAACCTAAAGAAGCATTGGTAAATGCCATACCGGCGAGTGAGGATGCATTGTGCATATGGGTACGGGCAGTCATATCGCTGCCGTTTTTATAAGCTGCCGGCAGATATTCTATCACTAACCGCATCGCTTCGATGGAGTAAGGTTCGGTAAAAGAGGTGGCAGCTGTTGACGCAAAGGATTCAATCGCGTGGGCAAAGACATCCATACCGGTATTTGCGGTAACGTGCGGGGGCATACAGGCAGGCAGCACCGGATCAAGGATGGCAATGTCCGGTACCATGTCTGCTGCGACAATGGGATATTTAATGTGATTATCCGTATCGGTAATGACGGAAAAGGCGGTAATTTCGCTTGCAGTACCGCTGGTAGAAGGAATACAGATCATCCTTGCTTTATTGCGTAACGGAGGCATTGCGCCGACCGGAATAATGTCTTGGAAGCTGATATGCGGATGTTCGTAAAAGCACCACATAACTTTTGCCGCATCAAGTGCGGAACCGCCGCCAAGGGCAACAATCCAGTCCGGGCCGAAGGCTGCCATCTTTTTTCCGCCCTCTATTACGGTTTTAACGGAGGGGTTCGGCTCTACACCGTCGATAATGATGGATTCAATACCTGCCTTTTTTAACAGCTCTACGCTTTTATCTAAAAAGCCGAATTTTTTCATTGAGCTGCCGCCGGTTACAATAGCCGCTTTTTTGCCTTTTAATTTCGACAAATGTTCCAGTGAATTTTCGCCGTAAATAATTTCACGGGGAACGGAAAAGTTCATAATAGCCATATTTGCACACTCCTATAGATATAAATATAATCATATCTATATAGACAGAAAAAGAAGAATGTGTCAAGCATCTAACCTGCGATGCGGTTATAGCTTGACAGTTAGCCGGAATGAAAGGCCGGTAAGCAGCGGATCGAAGATGGCTGCATCAGATGGGGTTTGTTCTTGTGATTGCTGCGAATCATTTGAAGACAGCCGGGACGGCAGTATTGGGATGGGAATGGTTTTGCCGATAGTACATTCCGTACGGTGATTAAACCGGTAGGAAAAAGAAAACCTGAACAACAAAAGATGAGTACCGCTTAATAATGGAAGTGATTTATCCGCAATGATTTCTCGTCCTTTAAAAAAGACCGATTTTTTCTCTTTTGCATGGAGTGTGTCGCGGCCGGTACTGCTGATGAGTGAGTAGAACAGTAGGGTACCGGTGAAAGCGATGCGTTTTTTTTGATAGGTATAGGAGCTGCCGGCGCCTATAGCAGAGCCGGTAAGCGAAATATCGCGGTTATAAAAACGGTAGGGGAAAAAAAAGTATCCCTGATTTTTTGCTGTCAGCCGCACCGCAAAACTGCCGGAAAAATACACATAGGCTGCCGATACGGTGAGCTTGGAATGCTCCGATACCGGAATAAAGACGTTGTTGTTGACTGCAATCAGCCGGCCTGCCCCTGAAGCAATGCATTCTTGCGCTTTATTATACAAACTGCCGTCAAGTTTAAAAAATCCCGCGCTGCATTCATACCACTCCGTTATACGTACAGTATGTACGGCGGCCGAAAACGTGAGAAAAGGCTGGGCAATAAAAGAGCCGAAGTCGTGCATGCCGAAAAACGGTTTACCCCAAGACCATGCAGCGCTGTAGCGGAGGTTGAGCGGCCTAATCCCCAGAGAAAAACCTGCATGATAAAAGCGGTTCAGGCGCTTTGTTTCCCGTATTTCCGTTTTGCTGAGTTTAATCCGGGAATCTTCCAGTTCCGTATCATACAGCCCGGCGGTAAAACCGGCTGTACAGGTGTTACAAGCCGTATATTCGGTTTGTACGGCCGCATAGTGCAGTTTTCCTGCGAGGAGTGCGCCGGTATGCCCGGAAAGAATCCGTAGCTGTCCTGCCCCTACGGCAGTATGCCCGTGCGGATATGGAAACAGCGTTTTAAGTGTAGAGGAGGAAAAACCGGCACTGCCGTGCTGTGTTTTTACAAGGTTACCGATAGTAGTATCGACGGCAATGTCGGCGCCGAGAGAAGCCGAAAAAAATGCGGAGAACATGAATGTAAAAAGCGTTTTTTTCATGATGCAGGCGTTGCGCGGACAGAGTATTGGCGAAGCAGCCCGCGGGGGGGTCGGGCCCCCCCCCGCGGTTTGGGGGGGGTTAAATAAAATTTTTTTATTTTTTTAAAAACGGGGCGAACACCCGGGGAGACATAATTAATAAATATAAAAATTTT
>JARGFA010000017.1:0-120924 GCA_038397965.1 Treponema sp. | reverse complement strand
TATAACTGGCACCATCCAATATTTTTAAATGTTTTTTTAAAAAAATTAAAAAATTTAATTTTTAATACCCCCCCCCCCCCCCCCCCCTACCAAAAGTGAGAAAGCCGATGGATAAGCGTTTTTCGATTAAAAATCAGCTTATCCTTCTGTTCGGTCTTCTCCTTTTATGTTCAAATGCTGTTCTAACATTCACAGCAGTTGCCATTACGAAGAAAGCAATTACTAAAAGAATAGAGAGTCAGCTTGCGCGGCAGGCGGAGGACACGGCAGAAATCATCCGCGGACGTATCAATTCATTTGCTCAATTCGTGGAAGGAATTGCCCGTATGGCCATATTACGGGATTCCGATGCTTCATATCAAGAAAAACTCACCGATCTTCATAAAGAAGTAGTCTTTAATTCCCTGTTGCATGATGCCGGTATCGCCGATCTGGACGGAAATTTATATACTACGAGCGGTGTTCAGACCTCGGTACGGCATGAAGAATGGTTTACTACTGCACGGCAGGGAGATAGAGCAATCACCGAACCTTGGCTATCAGTAACCGATAAAAAATGGGTTATTGTGTTTGCCGTACCGGTATATGACGACAATCATACAATTACCGGGGTATTTGCTGCTGTCGTGCTGGCTTCCAGATTAACCGATGATATTAATGATATTGTCATAGGAGATACCGGCTACTGCTATATCGTAGGTAAGACGGGAAATACCATTGCTTTCCGCGATATAAAATATGTATACGAACAATATAATACGGGCGAACAGGCAAAAAGAGATCCTTCACTTCGTGCACTTGTCGATCTTGAAAAAAAAGCAATTACGGAAGAAAAGGCAGGAACAGGCGAATATGAATGGGGGGATGAAGAAATCATCGCCGGGTATGCAAAAATGCGTGACACCGGATGGGGCGTGATAGTCCGTGCACCGCTGCATGAGTTTATGAACGCAGTAACTATCCTGCGCTCATCTTTATATCTTTTGGGCGGTATTGTATTGGTTACGGCCTTGGTTATTGTTTTCTTTATTACATATGGCTTGATAAAGCCGATAAATGGTGCGGTAGCGGCATTAAAAGATATTGCAGAAGGGGACGGTAATCTCACTGTCAGACTACCCATAAAAGGTAATAATGAAATCAGCGACCTTTCACGCTATTTTAACCAAACAATAGAAAAGATAGGACAATCCGTTAAATCAGTCAGCAATAACACAGAAGTAATGCAAACAATCGGAGATGAACTTGCCAGCAATATGACCGAAACCGCAAGTGCCGTCCACCAGATCAGTGCCAATATTGAAGGTGTAAAACAGCAATCGCTAACACAGGCAGCAAGCGTTACGGAAACGGCAGCAACAATAGAAGAAATAAACCGTACTATCCGGCAGTTGTCAGCCAGTATCGAACAGCAAGCATCGAGCGTAGCAATGTCTTCGTCTGCAATAGAAGAGATGGTTGCCACAATCGCCTCCATAACCGGCACACTTGAAAAGACTGATGATGCTATAAAAACTCTTGCAAATGCTACCTCGGACGGAAAAGATACCGTTACCAGCGCAAATGAAATAACGCAAAAAGTTGCCGAAGAGTCCGGAAGTCTTTTGGAAGCAAGCAGTGTTATTCAACATATCGCCAGTCAAACTAACCTACTTGCTATGAACGCAGCGATTGAGGCTGCTCATGCCGGCGAAGCAGGAAAGGGGTTTGCCGTTGTTGCAGACGAAATACGGAAACTTGCCGAAGAGTCTGCCTTACAAGGGAAAACAATTACCTCAACCTTAAAAAGCCTCAGTAACGAAATTGAAGCATTATCCAGCTCTGCAAAAGTTGCCGGAGAAAAATTTCAAACGATTTTCAGCCTGTCCGAACAAGTAAAATCAATGAGTACTCAATTAACGGATTCCATGCGTGAGCAGGAAAACGGCGGAAAAGAAGTTCTCGCTGCAATCAAAGCTATCAATATGGTCACTCTTGAAGTACAGGCCGGATCGGAAGAAATGTTGAAAGGCAGTGAAACTGTGGCAGATGAGATGCGTAAGCTGGATGATATTACACGAGTAATCAGCAACAGTATGAACGAAATGGCAAGCGGTGCCGTTCAGATCAGCAATGCAGTCCAAGATGTCAATCAAATCAGCCAGCAAAATAAACAAAGTATTCAAAGTTTAGTGCAGGAAGTAAAACAATTCCGTGTATAAAATCTTATATTCTTTTATCATTCGTGCAGGATAAGTACTACAAAGCCGGAACTACACAGTGTTCCGGCTTTTTTCTTTTTATACACCGTTAAAAATCTCACTCTATCGTTTCTCTTTTTTCTCTTGACTTTTGTGTTATTCTGTATATACTATCTATATACAGAATAACAAGGAGGAGTATGAATCTTTTTATCAACAATACATCGGGCATTCCGTTGTATGAACAGCTTTCGGCGCAAATAAAAGACCATATCATTGCCGGAAGTCTCAAAAAAGACGACCCGCTCCCTTCCATGCGTGCACTGGCAAGTGATTTACATATCAGTGTTATCACCACCAAGCGCACGTATGAAGAACTGGCACGGGAAGGATTTTTGTATTCCGTTCCGGCAAAAGGCTATTTTGTTGCCGAAGTCAGCCGGGCTGACCTTACAGACGGGATTACTGCACGCATTACCGCACATTTAACGGCAGCCTGCACCGAAGCCGGAAAAATCGGTATGGCAGCCGCAGAGCTGCACCGGCTTTTAGACACGGTAATTGCAAAATCGGATCAGGAGGTTTCACAATCATGATAACAGACTATGCTTTGGAGCTGGATCAGCTGAATTTTACCATCGGGCGGGGAAAAAAGGCTTTTTCCCTCCATGATATTTCTTTTTCGGTGCCGCGCGGCTGCGTTACCGGCCTGATTGGAGAAAACGGCGCGGGTAAAACCACCCTTATGCGCCTCATTCTTACGATGTATGTGGCGAAAGGCGGCGGTATCCGGCTGTTTGGGACGGAGGCAGGCAGAGCAAACAGTGCCGCGCGGGATAAAATCGGCTTTGTGATCGATCAAAGATACCTCCCGGTCTTTCATACGGCAAAAACCGCCGGTGCCTTTCTTGCAAACATCTATTCAAACTGGAATCAGGACTTATATGAACACTATCTGGCAGAGTTTAAAATTCCTGTTTCCAAGCGGCTGTTCCGCCTTTCCTCCGGTACCGCACAAAAAGTGCAAATTGCAGCAGCTCTTTCACATGGAGCGGAACTGCTGATATTGGATGAGCCCTTTAATTTTCTTGATCCGGTTGCAAAAAAGCGGTTTTTAGAGCTTTTACAGGAGTTTATGAAAGACCCCTGTCATGCCGTGCTGGTTTCGAGCCATCAAACAGCGGAACTTGAAAAAATTTGCGATGCGGTTACCTTTCTGCACGAAGGACGGGTAATTTTTGCAAAGGATATGGAAACAATCACTTCACAGTACGGGGTACTCAAAATTGATGAAAGCCGGTTCCGCGGGCTTTCCAAGAAAGACTATATCGGCTGGCGGAAAACGCCCTACGCTTATGAGGTATTAACAGCCTGCAAAACCGCCCCGCAGTTTGCGGATATGGTATGTGAACAGGCAAGCCTTGAAAACCTTATGTATTTTTACCTTGAACAAGGAGTGCACGATAAGATAGGAGGAGAAAAATGAAAAAAATTACTGCACTGATGATCAATACCTGCTATAGCAGCGGTATGCTCTTCGGAGTTATTTTCGGCGGCATCGGCATACTGCAACTGGTGCTTGCCGTATTCATATCACTGACACGTCCTATTTTTATGGTACAAGGACTGCTGTTTACCTTTGTCGGCATTTTAGCGTCGGTTATGTGGGCACGCGATCAGTTGGCCGCTTGTGTACTGCCGGTCAGTCCGCAGGAATTTGTCAGTGCAAAATTCCTGCTCATCGCAGGAACGCTTACCGTTTTCTTTATACTGTCGGCAGGAATGCTGTTTTTTTTCATCGCGGCAGATACACCGATACGGAACGCTTATTCGGTTTTGTTGCTCCCGGCAAGCCTGTTGCCGATCACTACTGCGTTTATGCTCTTTTTGCTTGCAGCCTCATTAAGCGGCAATATGATACTGATGTTGATTGTATGGGTTGTGGTCTGCGGAGCACCGGGAGCAATTTCAGGAATCTTCGGCCGGCACATTGAAAAAGCATTGATACATACCATAGAAGCGGGGACTGCATATATCGGCAACATACCGGTCTTCCTTGCGGGGTTCTATCTCGGCAGTCTTGTCATTATAGCCCTGTGTTATAAACTGGGTGTCCGGAATTTCATGCGGATGCAGTTCAGCCGCTGGATGAGGGTCGACAGCAAGAAGTAGACGGGCTGAGGATGAGCGAAAAATCTTTTGCGATGTCTTCCTCTTGCAGAAGATGCAAAAGAGGGCTATGCTTTTAGTATGACTGCACATAAACGCCTCGGCATTTTAACTTCAGGGGGGGATGCACCCGGACTAAATGCCGCTATTAGAGCAATCGCCCGTACCGCTATGAACCGTTACGGGATGGAAATTATCGGCATTGAACAAGGATACCGCGGACTCATTGAAAACAAGTACCGTATATTAACGGAGCGTGAGCTGTCCGGTATCCTCGCCCGGGGCGGAACAATTTTAGGAGCCTCCCGTGAAAAACCCTTCCGCGATAAAGATTGGCGGAAAGCTGACGGCAGCGGTGCAGTCGGCAGTATTAAACGGAATTATAAAGCCTTGCGGCTGGATTGCCTTGCGGTGCTTGGCGGTAACGGGTCTCAAACAACAGCGAATATGCTGGCAGAAGAAGGTTTAAACATAATCGGTATTCCGAAAACCATCGACAATGATATTGTCCGCAATGATATGAGTTTTGGCTTCCACACAGCACTTGATGTCGCTACCGATGCAGTTGACCGGCTGCATTCAACTGCAGCAAGCCATAACCGCGTAATGGTAATTGAAATCATGGGGCACAAGGCGGGATGGCTTACCTTATATGCCGGTATTGCAGGCGGCTGCGACGTCATAATCATTCCGGAAATTCCGTACCGCATTGAATCGATTGCAGCTCATTTGCAGGAACGCAGTAACAAAGGGAAAGATTTTTCTATCGTTGCCGTTGCAGAGGGGGCACGATCTTTTGATGAAAAAGAAATGGATAAAAAGGCGTTAAAAGAAGTGCGAAAAGCCATGATTGGATCAATCAGCTATAGGATTGCAAAAGAAATAGAAGCGGCTGCAGGGCTTGATACCCGCGTTACCGTATTGGGACATTTGCAGCGGGGCGGTATTCCTTCCGGCTATGACCGCCTATTGGCAACACGATTCGGTGCCGCAGCAGCCGAGTTTGCAAACGCAGAACACTACGGAATAATGACGGCCCTCAAACGCGGCGTTATTCATCCCGTGCCGCTCCGTAAAATTGCCGACAAGGTCAAAAAGGTTCCCGCACACCACCCGATGATTATTGCCGCCCGCAATGTCGGTACCTGCCTCGGCGACTGAGAGAAGCACAGACAAGACTGCGCCTATTTTAACAGTAGTTCAGCTGCTTGTGCCGCCGCAGGGATGGTAAGACCGCCGGTATCGAGTATGCGAGTAGCCATGGTGCGGTATGCAGCTGTCCGCTGCCTATATAACACCGAAAACAAGGCTGCGGCTTCCGTTTTTTCCCGGACTGACAATGATTGTAAAAACGCGGGATAGGTACCGTTTTTCACCGCATCAGCAGTCAGGCGGGTAAACAGCACCGATTCTGCGGCATATAAAAAAATACGTTCCGGTATAGTTAAGATTTGTGCAGCAGCCTCCGCATTGCCGCACACACCGCCGCCTGCCGCAATAACCGCAGGTGAATTGCCTGCCATCTCTATACATTCATTTAAAGCCGCAGCCTCGGCATCATGGAAGGCCTGCACACCTGCACTGTGGTACAGTACACGCGGCGGCAGACCTGTACGGACGTGAATACGTGCATCAGTATCATAAAAGGCGCATCCAAGTATTGCAGCCAGCCTTTCTCCAACCGAGGTTTTTCCCGACCTGCTTAAACCGATGAGCACCACCGCTTTAAGCAAGCAAGTATCATCTGCTCCCATCGTCCGCCTCCTCATTTCAGCTAACACAACCAATATCACAATGTTAATAAATATGTACAGAAATGTATGCTTTTTTATATCACATCAATTTGAAACTGTACGGAAGGATGTTAGGGTAGTTTCAATCTCGTTGATGGTGCTGTCGGGAGTTGATGCGCCCGCGGCCAAACCGATTATCCGGTACCCGTACAGCTCTTTTGGTATATCGGCAGCGGTTTCTGCAAGCCAGGCAGGTTTTCCGGCCTCAAGTGCAGTCTGTAAGAGGCGGCGGGTATTGGCAGACTCTTTTCCGCCGATAATTAACACGGCTTCAACTTCGTCAATCAGCTCAAGCAGCGCTGCCTGCCGTTCATCGGTTGCAGAACAGATGGTTGCAAGCACGGCCAGCGACGGATTTTTTTTCAATAAAATATCGGCAATACTGCAGTACTCATCCCGTTTAATAGTAGTCTGTGCAAGCAATACAGCAGGAGCACCCCCGCAGTCTATATTCTCCGCTTCCCGGGCGGTCTGGACGGTTATACAAGTACCGCCCTGCACGGCCTGAACGTGTCCCATAATTCCTACTAATTCCCCATGATTCCTATCGCCGGCAAGAATAACCGTACACCCTTTCTCTGCATACTCGGCAGCCCGACGCTGGCTGTGAAGAACCCGCGGGCAGGTTGCGTCTATAATCACTGCACCGCAGGCTTGCAGTTCCTTCCGTTTTTGCGGGGAAATTCCGTGTGCACGGATAATCACGGGGGATCCCGGAATAAGCTGCGGCTTCAGCTCTTTGTCAGTATCTAAAATATGTACCCCATGTGCTGCTAAAACCTGCATCGCTACAGGATTATGGATGAGCGGCCCGTAGGTATAGACAGTTTTATCGGGATAATCCTTCAATGCACGGAACACTGCATCAACCGCCCGCCGCACACCCATACAGTAACCGAGCACCCGCGCCCGCCGTACCTCTATTTGAGGCCTTTCACCGTCTGAAGGTTCAGACACAATACCGTTCGGAAAATACTTAAAATTCTTCAAGGATCTGTTTTACGGCAGCGATAAACGCCTCAATGTCTTTTTGTTCCGTAGAGGGACCGATGGAAAGTCTTAATGTATTTTGTGCAATTTCAAGCGGAACCGAAAGCGCAGCAAGAACCGGCCGTATTTTTTTCTTTGACGAGCAAGCAGATCCGGCAGATACAAAAATATCATGTTCAGATAAGCAGCGCATCATCACCTCGGCGGGAAGATTTTTAAAGCTGCCGTGAATAATCCACGGAGAAAACGCTGCATCGCCTTTTGCCGTACTGCGTCCGTCCGGTACTAGCGAAAACGAACCGGTCTTTTCCAATTCTTCAATAAGAAAGCGGGATAATTTTTCCGCCTGCGCATATTTTTGGTCAAAATCCGTATAGGTTTTTTCAAGACAGCGGGCAAGCGCACAGGCGCCTACCAAGTTTTCAGTTCCCGGCCGGATATTCTGTTCCTGAGAACCTCCGCGGATACCCGATGCAAACGGCTGTTTTAAATACAAAAGTCCAATCCCCCGCGGTCCTCCTATTTTGTGAGCGCTCATTGATGCAGAATCCGCTTCATGCAAGAAAAGACGGTTAACCGGCAGCTTTCCGATTGACTGCACGGCATCGGTGTGAAAATGAATAGGCCGCTTGCCTGCACAGTGCGCCCTCAGCGCTGCCGCAATTTCATGAATGGGCTGAATAGAACCTATTTCGTTATTTACGCTCATAATTGCCGCCATCACCGTATCTTCACGGCAGGCTTGAACTACTGCTTCAGGGCTGATATATCCGTTTTTGTCGGCAGGTGCCGTCAAAACCGTCCAGCCGCAATGCTGGAGTACCGCGGCCTGTTCCCGCACAGAGGGGTGTTCAATTCCACCGATAACCACACTCCCTGCACTCGGCCGTGTAAGAAGCGACAACAGCACAATACTGTTGGATTCTGACGCACCTGAGGTAAAATAAAGCGTTGCGGCAGGAACACCCAATACGGCAGCACAGCGGCTGCGGGCATCTTCCAACAGTTCTTTTGCCCGCTTACCGAAGGAGTGCTGTGCCGAGGGATTAGCAAAAACGGCAGTTGCCTCACGGTACGCAGCTTCAATTTCTGCAGTATAAGGGATTGCCGAAGCAGCCCAGTCTAAATAAATCATTGGAGAACCTCCTGTAATATTGAAATAGTAACTTCGCAGACCTGTGTCTTCTGCACATCTTCCTGTAAAACAAGCCGGATTGCACCGCCGCGGTTTTTTTTATCTTTTTTCATCACTGCAATAATCGCCTCCGCAAAATAGTCTTCCGCAACCGGCCGATGCGGTGCCCCGGGAGAAAAATAAGCGGATGAATATACGGGATCAATACACCATCCGTAACGGCTGAGGAGGGACATCAGCCTGTCGGCGTAGCTTTGCCGGCTGATACCCAATCGTAAACCGGTTGCGGCTGCGCGGGACATTCCCCATGCAACCGCATCGCCGTGCGGAACGGAAAATCCGCTGAGGCTTTCTAGCGCATGAGCAAAGCTATGACCTAAGTTTAAAAAAGTACGCTCTCCCTGTTCGGTAAAATCCCGCTCTGCAACCCGCGCCTTTGCCTCCGCTGCACGCTGTATCATCACGGAGATGCGGGAAAGTTTCCGGCCGATAATTTCATTATAACACGAGAAAAACATACGGTACAATTCAGGATCGTATAAGAGGGCTGTTTTTACAATTTCTGCCAGACCGGATCGGTACTCCCGCTCAGGCAGGCCGGTCAGTACCGGAAAACAAAGCATTACGGAGGAGGCAAGGTAAAAACTGCCGATAAGATTTTTATAACCGGCAAAATTAACCGCCGTTTTACCGCCGATTGCCGCATCCGCCATTGCAAGTACAGTTGTGGGTATCAAAATACAGGATACCCCTCTCATATACAGCGAAGCTGCAAGCGCAGTAATATCACAGACCGTACCGCCGCCGAAACCGATAAATACTGCTTGCCGGTCAAGTCCATGTTCTGCGGCAGTTTTTACAATTTTTTCAACCGCATCCAATGTTTTTGCGCTATCGCCGGCCGGCAGTACCGTACAAGGAACTGACGGATCATAATTTACAGCCTGCTGTAAAAGCGGAAACGTATGTTCATCACACACATACAGGGTGTTGAAGCTGCCGTTTTTTCCCGGTTCAGGCAGCCGGACGGTATCGTAACAAGATACCTCCGTTTTTCCCTGCGGAGTCAGAAATGAAAACCTATAAAGAGCCGGCGTTATCATCGAGAATCAATAATTAAAAAAGAAGATTGCAAATACGATTGCCGCTAAGCTGAGGACAATACCATAGACCCATAAGGGTAAGGGGTCTTCATCATTCCGTTTTCCTCCGCTCTCCTGTTGAACCGTATGCGCCGTTTTATGAGTACCCGCACCCGAATGCTGTCCGTCCGAGTTAAACGCATAACCGCAGGCAGGGCAGCCGTCTTTAAATTCTTTATGCGTACCGGTAAATTCGCAGGCAGGGCAGCGCACGGAGGCAAAAAACCGGCCGCAATGCGGACAAATCATCGCATCGCGGCGTACCTCGGCTTTACAGTTTTCACAAAAAAACTTGGGGTGCTTTGTCATAGCTTATGATGAACAAGAGCATCCGCACGAACAGCCGCAGGAGGCAGGAGATTTTGCTTCCTGACCGGCTTTTTGAGGAGCAGCTGGAGCGTTTTTAGCGGTATCTGTGGTGTAAAAACCTTTACCGCTGAAATTTAAACCGAAACCGGCCGAAAACACTTGACGGACACTGCTTCCGCATTCGGGACAGCTTTTTACAGGGGCATCCGTCATTTTTCGGCATACATCAAAATTATGACCGCATGAGTCACATACATATTCATACGTCGGCATATCAACCTCTTTTTGTTATAAAAAACGGGCTATGAAGGTATCCCCATAGCAGCAGCTAGTAATTCTGCAAGATGTTCTTCCGTAATATCGGCATTTTCTAAAAAAACCGCAGCGCCGTCCACGGAAATGCTGCCTTTCAGCACATTACCGAGCAATAGGCGGAGCACAAGGGCAGTACGGGCATTATGTGTTTCAAAAACGGCAGAATAGCGGTAAGAATCCTGCTGCTTTTCTAAATATAATTCTATCGAAGTCAGCGGCAGTTCAATATCTTTTAAACCGAAAAGTTCGGCGGCAACCGCTTTTGCCGACCGGAGATATACCCCTATTTTATCCGCACCGGTTTCGATAAAAGAGGTAAAGCGGGGGGAGAACACCGGCTGCTCCGGTGTTTTAAACCGCTGTAATAAGGCTTCGATATTGCGCGGATGTGCACCGGCAAGTACCGCTGCGGTACGGTTTGAAAGCAGCGCCGCATCGGCCGATTCTGAGCGGTAGTACACGGTTTTACCGGCATCTGAAGAACGGTATTTTTTCCAGCCGTTCTTTTTTGAAAATACCAAACCGGCAAGCCCGGCCGGATAGGAACCGTCTGAAATTAAAGACAGCGACGAATGGGTTCCGTACCGGAACCCGGCATACAGTACCGAAGTACGGCTGATATACTGCGCAGCCGTTTTTTCCGGTACAAAGGCGGTAAAAAGGGCTGACAGCAGCGGTTCGTTTCCTTTAACCGGTAAAAAAACATATACATCCGCATCCTTCCCGATCGCTGCAAATGAGGACACAGGAGTAGTCTCCGACCGGCGGGAAGCACAGCCGGCGGAATAGAATACTGCCGTGATGATAAGGCCAGCAAACAGTATCCATGGGGGAAAAAACTTTTGTATCTGTATTTTCCTCATGTTTATTATTAGGTTTTTCATAAAAAGTTTCTATTAATAAACCTTAATAAACCTGTTCCGAAACTTCTGTTTTGAACCAGGTTACCTTGAAATGTGATGTTATCCGTTCGATAACTTCGTTGCCGAACGGGTCTACTATATAACTTATAGCGGTATGTTGTCAAATAGTGTTCCATGATACGGACGTTGCGGTAAAACGTGCAAAAAGTTATGAGCAAGGCTTATATCAAAAAGCCTGTGAAAGTGCACGTATTTTAAAACAGCTGCACTGTGATACGGATAAGATAGAAAAAACAAAATCACAACTTATGTATTATTCCGTTAAAGATTTACTAAAACATTTTTTTGAAAAATGGAATATTGAAGACCAAAGAAACCATTTATTAAGAGTAATAGATAATGCGATTTTAACCGATAATATCCTTAAAATAAAAACAGAGGAATTTAAATTTATTTTTGATATAAATAAAAAATATACTTTTCCTGATGATATTTATAAAGAAGTTTTAGAAGATGTCGGCAATGATATAGATATGGAAAGTTTAAAAATGAAAAACGGAGAAAATGTATTTAATCAATTTATGTGGACTGTTTTGGCAGAAAGTATGATTAAGGGTATTTGTGTATATGAAGCAAAAGAAAAAACTATAAAATTTATATAGGAAGAAAAAATGAAACGGTTTGAAGATTTAACATTTACAGACGATTTTATGTTTTGTAAAACTATGCAAAATCCGAAATTATGTAAACACCTTATTGAAATGATATTATTTGATTCAATAGGTAAAATTACATATATTTCAATACAACATAGTATTAAAACGTACGAACAGGCAAAGTCTGTAAGGTTTGATGTTTTAGTACAGGCAGAAAACGGTAAAAAATATGATGTGGAAATGCAGGTAAGTAACGAAAGAAACATACCTAAAAGAATGAGGTTTTATCAATCTGCCTTAGATATTTCTTTTTTGGATAAGGGCAATTCCTATAATAATCTAAACGATACGTTTATCATTTTTATCTGTTTATTCGTGCGGAGGGTTTAATACCCCGACGCTCTGCGTCGTAACAAAGGGTATTAAAGCCGACTGCAACCACCTTATGAGAACAACATACCCCGATGCTTTGCGTCGGGGTTGTTGATTTGATGTTATAGGAAAAAATAGACCTATTTATACTTTTGAAACTATCTGTATTGAAGATAAAAACATATCTTTACAAGATGGTACAAAGAAGATTATAATAAATGCAGAAGCATTTGAAAATATTGAAGACAAAGAATTAAAGGATTTTTTAACATACCTTAAAACAGGCAGGGCAAATAGTGAATTTACAAGGGAGATAGAAAAAATGATACAAACAGTAAAACAAAACGAACAGGCACGGCAAGAATACCGGTTGTTATCAACTTTTGAAATGGACGCAATGGATAAAGGGGCGTATAACAATAAAAAAGAAACCGCAAAACTTATGAAAATGGAGAAATGTGATAATAATTTTATTATGAGAATTACGGGACTTTCCGAATCAGAGATAGAAAAACTGTAATTTACTATTTTTTTATTTTAGATAATAAAACTGAATTAATCCCAACATCTCTAAAAACTTAATTTTCACACTTGCCAACAATCCCTGATGAGTTATACTATGACATTCAACATAATCTTTTATCTCTTTATATTTTAACCTTGATATTGTCAAGGGTTTTATTTTTTCAAAATGATTTATAGACCAATCTTTAAAATGAGGGTTTTTGTATAGGTTTATTGATGTCTGAAAAAAATCTTTTCCGTTTCCATAATCTGCCGTTAAAAAAGTCGCAACTAATCTTTGCATTTTGTTATGGTCTAAAATTATAATTTCTTTTGGAGTTTCAAAAACAAGATAATTTATATTATTATTGGTTAACCAAGTTTCATTTTTGTAGTCTGTAAGTTCAAGGGAAATTTTACCGTTTTGGGATTGATTATCGGAATATTTAAAGTTTTTTCCTTTACAACGTCTGTAATTATTTCTTTCATTGCAAATTAGTGGGGAAAAAACTGTTAATATATATATGAACTAAATATGTATCTCCTAGGTATGTATGATTATCATAAGTCCTTTTTTATAAATCTTCATAATTATGATATATTGTACATACCATTATTTATGCCTATCCTTTATAGAAAAACATATATTAGGGTATGTATGGTCAATTTGGTGGTTGTACATACCCTTTTCTTTATTAACCATAATATTTGTACTCTTCTACTACTATTCTTGTTATTTTTAAAATAAATATAAAATAACTACCTAAAAATAGGAGAATAAAAAATATGAAGACTTATAGTAGTACAGTAACTTTACAAGAAATCTTAAATGACATTACCTTACGGGTATATAACCAAAACAAATCATTAACTTCCCATGAATTATTACCTTTAATTCAACGGGAGTTCGTATCATGTAAATTCTTGCAAGATTTGGAAGACCCATACTATGATAAACAAGGTAATTATATAACACAAGAAGATAAATCTTTATTGAAGAAATTGAAACCAAAACAGAGATTGGATTTACGGGCAACAATGAAATATTTAATTGATATGTCTATTATACCCACAAACAACCCAATAAAAGACTAGAAATAAAAGAAACAAAAATACCGGCAAAAATATGGTAAGATATTATATGAATTACAACAGTGTCAATAAGCGTGTACGGTTCTTGCACTTTTGAGAAAAGTGGTAAATTGGAATAAACCGTCTAATAAGGCGATTTGCATTTTCATTACTGCCGCGATCTCATAAGCGGTAGGGGTGAGCGTAACAGTAGGTTGTCCTTTTCTCGCCCGTTTCTCAAAAGACAAACCCTACATGCTGCCTGCACAGGAGCACCATCCCGGTTCCGCAGAAAGCGGAAGCGGGACGGCATTTTTTACTTTTTGTTCTATCCTTCTGTCTTTTCCAAAGCGACCTGCCATGCAAGGCCGTCGCCCATATCCAAATCGGCGGAAGCCTTGCCTTCGGGCAGGACTTCCAGATAATCCGCCTCAAGGGCGAGCGTTTCGTTCATCAAATACTCTTTATTGGTGTCAAAAGCTTTTTTAAGCAGCTGCGTCCCGCCGGAATCGGTGCCGGATACAAAGAGGGTAATCCGGTCGGTTACTGCAAGGCCGGCTTCTTTGCGGAGGTTTTGCACCGCCCGCACGAGATCACGAATATAGCCTTCCAAAAGCAGGTCTTCCGTGATTTCAGTATTAAGCGCAACGGTGAGCGTTCCTTCATTTATAACTTTGAGATTGGCCTTCTCTATGCGGTTGATCATCACCTTTTCTGCGGTTAATTCAACCGGCTGACCTTCAACATCAAGGATTAATGTGGCGCCCTCCAATAGACTTTCAATTTCACCCGATGACAACTGTTCAATCTGTGCGGCAGCGGTTTTCATCTTTGCACCAAGCTCTTTCCCCAGTACCTTGAAATTCGCTTTTGCCGAATATTCAACCAGCTTATCTTCTTTATCATGGAAAATTACTTCTTTGACATTCAATTCTTCCAAGATACTGTTTTCCATTTCGCGCAAGACCGATTTTTCTTGCTGATTTTTGGTAACAATTTCAACGGCTTTCAGCGGCTGCCTGATTTTCAAGTTAAACTGATACCGCAGTGCACGCCCCATCGAAACGGCCTTTTGTACGGTCTCCATCTTAAATTCCAATCCGGTATCGCGCACCGCTTCGGTATACACAGGATAATCCGCTAAATGCACCGAAAGCGGATCCGCATCGGTTTTTAGGTTCTGCCACATACTTTCGGTGATGAACGGTACGACAGGAGCAGCAACCAGCACGAATTTTTTCAGTGCACGGTAGAGGGTTTCGTAGGCTTGAGCTTTATCTCCGTCGTTCTCACTTTTCCAGAAGCGGCGGCGGGAGCGGCGGATATACCAGTTGTTAAGCTGATCAATGTAAGCCACAATCGGGTCGATGGCTTTTATCAAATCGTATTCGTCCAGTGCAGTAGACACATCAAAGACCAGTTTTTCCGTAATAGAAAGTATCCAACGGTCAAGCGGATTATTCAAATCCTGTAAAAAATCTGCGATTGAAGCGTCAACACCGTCCAGCTTTGCTCCGGCAGGAGATTCGATACCGTCGATATTCGCGTATGTTACATAGAAACTGTAGCTGTTCCACAGCGGGATAAGTATTCCCTTTAAAATATCCCGCACTCCTTCATCTGAGTACCTCAGATCATCAGCTTTCACAGCCCCTGAGTGCATAAGGAATAAGCGCAATGCATCGGCACCGAACTCATTGACGACCTTGTTCGGATCGGTGTAGTTACGCAGAGATTTTGACATTTTTTTACCGTCGCTCGCCAGTACCAGTCCATTGACAATACAGTTTTCAAAAGCAGGCCGGTCAAAAAGCGCCGCTGCCAACACGGTCAACGTATAAAACCAGCCGCGGGTTTGATCGAGCCCTTCCGAAATAAAATGAGCAGGAAAGTGCTCTTCAAAATACTGTTTATTTTCAAAGGGATAGTGCTCCTGCGCATAGGGCATAGCTCCCGATTCAAACCAGCAGTCCAAAACTTCAGGGATCCGGCTCATTGTGCTTCCGCATTGTTTACACGGCATGGTGATGCTGTCTACAAAATGCTTATGCAAATCTTCGGGATAGATTCCGCTCAATGCTTTCAATTCTTCGCGGCTTTCCACACAAACCGTATGGCCGCAGTCAGGACATTTCCAGATAGGAAGCGGATTTCCCCAATAGCGGTTGCGGCTGATTGCCCAGTCGCGCGCCCCTTCAAGCCATTTTCCGAAACGGCCTTCCTTTATGTGTGCCGGCTGCCAGTTGATACGGCTGTTTGCTTTTAAAAGAGAATCTTTTATCTTTTCTACCGACACAAACCAGCTGCCGATAGCCCGGTAGATGAGCGGGCTTGAACAGCGCCAGCAGTGCGGATAGGCGTGCAGAATTTGATCGCGTTTTACCAGCTTCCGCTCGGCTTTGAGCCTGTCCATGATGTCCTTATCCGCATTTTTCACAAAGATACCCTGATAGTCCGGCACCTCCGCTGTGAATTTACACTCTGCGTCTATAGGACAGACCATCGGGACACCGCTGCCTTTAAACAGGGTGCTGTCTTCTTCACCGAAGCCTGGAGCCGTATGGACGATACCGGTTCCGTCCTCCGTCGACACAAAGCCGCCTATCAGTGTTTGGAAAGCTCCCCGCCCTGCGTCATCGGAAGATCCGTCTTCTTTTACGGTAAGATGGGCAAAGTACGGAAAGAGCGGTTCATAGCATATACCGGCCAGCTCTGCACCTTTTTTTGTCCACACAATAGTACACTTTTCAGGCTCCCGGTAATACGCGGAAAGGCGGGATTGTGCCAAAATATAGTGTTCGGCTCCGTCCTGCACTAACACATAGTCAATATCGGCACCGAGGGCAAGACCGAGGTTGCTCGGCAGCGTCCACGGAGTGGTTGTCCATGCTAAAAGGTAGGTTTCAGGCGGCAGCGGCGATTCGGCAAAGGTTTTCTGCGCGGGAGTGCCTGCTACGGTATACCGCACCTTAAACCGTATTGTGATGGCAGGATCATGTACATCCTTGTAGCCGCCGAGGTTGAGTTCATGGTTTGAAAGTACCGTAGAACAGCGCGGACAATACGGCAGAATATAATGACCTTCATACAAGAGTCCCTTATCCCATAACTGCTTCATCACCCACCATATAGATTCCATATAAGCAGGCTCCATGGTTTTATAGTCGTTATCGAAATCTACCCAGCGGCCGAGCCGGTTAATGGTAGCACGCCACTCTTTTACATAGCGCAAAACGCTTGCGCGGCAGGCTTCATTAAAGGCGGCAATGCCGTATTTTTCAATATCGGTCTTTGAATTGAGTCCCAGTTCTTTTTCGATTAAGTTTTCTACCGGAAGTCCGTGACAGTCCCAGCCGAACCGCCGCTCAACCTTTTTTCCCTTCATGGTTTGATAGCGGGGAATAATGTCTTTTATGGTACCGGGCACAAAGTGTCCGAAGTGGGGCAATCCCGTGGCAAAGGGAGGACCGTCAAAAAATACATACTCTTCAGCCCCCTCCCGTTGTTCGACTGACTTTTTAAAAACATCGTGTTCTTCCCAAAAGCGCAAGACGTCTTCTTCTTGTTTTGGAAAATCTACTTTAGGATCAACCGGTTTATACATACATACTCCCTTTATTTATTTGATATTTTATAAAAATGAACACAACCGACTTTTAGGTAATCCCCTATTGTACCGTACCTGACTGCACATTCCGCATCACCAGCGGCTTACCGTTTACCAGCAGTTTTTTACCGCCGGCACAGACATGATAGTCTTCCACCGTAAGCGGCACGGCAAAAAAGAGTTCCGCATCAATGGCGGCAGGTTTTTGTGCAGCCCCCTCACCGGTACTGTTTTCCCGCACGGAGGCAGTTCCTTCCAACGTTACCGGCGTACCGGGTGCTGCATCGGGCATACCTACCAGCTCTACCTTTTCCGTGCCGTCCGCAGCGGTGTAATGAGCCGCCAAAAGCATTCCCCGCGATTCGATGCCGCGCATCTTCCGCGGCCTTAAGTTTTCTGCAAGGACAATGTCAGCCCCGATGAGTTCTTCGGCGGAAAAATACGGCACTAAGCCGGATAAAATGACCCGTCCGCCCTCACAGCCGTCATCAAGGGTTTCGACGTAGAGCTTATCGGCATCGGGATGTTTTTCAACCGAAAGAATTTTAGCGGTTTTTAAGGAAATATACCGGTTAAACATATCTTCCGGCGGAAGGTCTGCCCATTCCGGCTTTGCGGCCTGCTTTTCGGGTTTTTTAGCCGTTTTCCCTTTTTGTCCGGCAGTTTCTTTTGCCGGCTGTGCGCCGGTTTGCGGTTTTTCCTGTTCCGCGCGGTCTTTTTGACTGCCAGAATACCGTTCGCGGTACGCGGCAATGACCGCATCGTCCAAGGTTTTAAAAATAATAACGGGCTTTTGTACCCGTGTCAGTCCCGTGCGCTCCAAGAGATTTTCCCACGCAAGCGCACCTGACGGGCGCGGCTGTACCGGATGATCCGCATCAAAGACGGTTCCCGACCAAATATTCAGTCCCAAGAAAGAAGCCGCCTGATCGGCATATTCCGGCATATACGGATGCATTAAAATCAATAAATCCTTAATAAAATAGCACAGCTCAAACAAGAGCGCCTCCGCCTTTTCGGGGTCTGCTTCACGGTTTTTCCACGGCTCTCCGTCCTGAAATGCCTTGTTGGCAATAGAAGAAAGCGCAAACAGTTCGTGAAAGGCATCGCGCAGTTCCGCTTGATCCAGCAAGGCGGTGATCTTTCCGATACTCTTTTTTGCCGCAGCCCTCAGTTCTTCCGTTACGGTACGGATATCTGCGCGGGACGATGCCGAACCATCCTGCTGCGGTACTGCCCCGTCATAATAGCGGGAAACAAAAGTGAGGGTGCGGTTGATTAAATTACAGAGGTTTCCGATCAGTTCGCTGTTAACCCGCTCTTGAAAGTCCTTCCATGTAAATTGAGTGTCGTTTTTTTCGGGACGGTTGTAAAAGATATAGAACCGCCACATATCCGCCGGAATGCCCGATTCTTTCGCATCGGTTCCGAAAACCCCGATCCCCTTCGATTTGGAGAACTTGCCGGCTTCGTAGTTCAGGTACTCACTGCTTGAAATATGGTGCAGCTTGACCCAATCCTTCCCCGAACCTATCAGTGAACACGGGAAAATAACCGTATGGAAGGGAATATTGTCTTTTCCGATAAACTGAAACAGCTCAATATCTTTTTGATCCAGCCACCAGTCTTTCCAGTCACCGCCGGTTAGGTCGGTAAAGCATTTAGTGATTGAAATATAGCCGATAGGTGCGTCGAACCAAACATAAAAGACCTTGTTTTCAAAGCCGGTTTTCGGCACGGGAATACCCCATTTCAAATCGCGGGTAATAGCACGTTCTTGTAAACCGTCACGGAGCCAGCCCTTTGTCATCTGTACGGCATTATTGCTCCACTGCCCTTCTTCGCTCGCCTGCTTCATCCACGGCTCATACTGCGGTACAATAGCGGGAAGGTCGATATACAGGTGCTTGGTACTGCGCGGCTCCGGTTCGGCACCGCAGGTAGAACAGCGCGGGCTTTTCAGCTCGGTCGGATCTAACAGCTCACCGCAGTGCTCGCATTGATCGCCGCGGGCATCGTCATAACCGCAGCGGGGACAGGTACCGCGTACATAGCGGTCTGCGAGAAAGCGTCCGCAGTGGGCACAGTGGAGCTGTTCTATTGTGTGTTCGGTAATGAACCCGTTTTTTTCAATATCTTTAAAAATCCCTTGTACAATTTCGGTTTGCTGAGGTGTCGAGGTTCTGCCGAAGTAATCAAACGCAATATTGAACCAATGATAGATATCGCGGTGGATAGCATGGTAATAATCGCAGAGCTCCCGCGGCGTCTTTCCTTCTTCAAGCGCCTTTGTTTCGGTAGCGGTGCCGTACTCATCGGTACCGCAGATATACAAGCTCGTATACCCGCGGAGCCGGCAAAAGCGTGCAAACACGTCGGCAGATAAGACTTGAATTAAATTTCCAAGATGCGGAGTATTATTAACATAGGGTAAGGCTGAGGTTATGAGTTTTCGTTTCATATCCGGTTATTATAGTGAGGGCGGGGCAAACAGTCAAGAAAATAGAAAGTTTCTGCCATTATTCCGTTTTAATAGTTGAAAATTTTCTCCATTCGTGATACCGTATTGCCCATTGTACCGGACTATCCGGGAAGGAACCGGTTGTACGGTATCCCACCTTGAACACTAATCAGAAAAGGTTATACACAGCATAAAATATGGAGAACAATAATTTATTAACAATTAAAAACTTACACACATCATTCCGTATTGACGGCAGCTATTACAATGCGGTTGACGGTGTATCCTTAGATGTACACCCGAACGAACTGCTTGCAATCGTCGGAGAATCCGGCTGCGGGAAAAGCACCGTCGCAATGTCGGTAATGGGTTTGCATGATATGCGCTACACCCGTGTATCCGGCGAAATTATCTTCGGCGGAAAAAACCTGCTTTCTTTGAGCGAAGCGGAGATGAATACAATCCGCGGTAAAGAAATCGGGTTTATCTTTCAAGACCCCCTTGCGTCCTTGAACCCCCTCCAGCGGGTAGGAAAGCAAATTGAAGAAGCGCTTCTGTATCACACCGATCTGAACGAAAAAGAGCGCACGGCACGGGTAATTGAGCTTTTACAAGATGTCGGCATTCAAAACCCCGAACGGACAGCCCAGCGCTTTCCGCATGAACTTTCGGGCGGTATGCGCCAGCGTGTCTTGATTGCAACGGCACTTTCCTGTAATCCCTCACTCATTATTGCCGATGAGCCGACTACAGCCCTTGACGTAACCATTCAGGCGCAAATTCTTGACCTTATCAAAGACTTACAGGAAAAACACCGCGCGGGTATTATTTTAATTACGCACGACCTCGGCGTTGTAGCACAGGTGGCAGACCGCGTAGCCGTTATGTACGCCGGACAAATTGTAGAACTTGCTCCCGCAGAAGAACTGTTTACCAATCCTCTGCACCCCTATACCCGCTCCCTCCTCAAATCAATTCCGCAAACGGATAATGATGACGATACGCTCCATGTCATTAAGGGTATGGTGCCTTCTTTAAAGAATCTGAAACATACCGGCTGCCGGTTTGCAAACAGAATTACGTGGATTGCGGAGGATGCGCACGAAGCGGAACCGGTACTGCATGAAGTCCATCCCGGACACTTTGTCCGCTGTTCCTGCTGGAAACACTTCCGGTTTGAGGATGAAGCCTAGTCCTCAGACGGAACTCAGGCACAGATGAAAGCAGAAGAGGTATATCCATGGCATTGTTAGAAGTAAATAATTTACAAGTACATTTTCCCATCCGTGGGGGCTTTTTTAATACAATCAAAGATTATGTGCGGGCTGTTGACGGCGTTTCATTTACCATTGAAGAAGGAAAAACATACGGCCTCATCGGAGAATCAGGCTCCGGTAAAACCACCATCGGAAAGGCCATTGTCGGCCTTGAAAAACCGACGGGCGGACAAATCCTGTATGAAGGAAGCTGCGTGAACACCAAAAGCCAGCGCAAAAGCACCAAGTACAATCAAAATGTACAGATGGTCTTTCAGGATGTTATGTCCAGCCTCGATCCTAAAAAACGGATTCGGGACATCATTGCCGAACCCTTGAGAAACTTTGAACACCTCTCTAAAGAAGAGGAGTTAAAAAAAGTGCTGTCCTTGCTGAACATCGTCGGTATTCCGCCCGACGGCTTATACAAATACCCGTATGAATTTTCAGGGGGACAGCGGCAGCGGATAGGGGTTGCGCGCTCCATTGCGGTGAATCCCCGCCTTATTGTGGCAGATGAACCGGTTTCCGCTCTCGACCTCTCGGTTCAGGCACAGATTTTAAACTTTTTAAAAGAGATCCAGCGTGATTTTAAATTGAGCTACCTGTTTATTTCGCATGATTTAGGCGTAGTAAAACATATGTGCGACTACATCTACATCATGTACCGCGGCCGTTTTGTCGAAGCGGGTACCCGCGAAGATATTTACAACAATCCCATGCACATTTACACCAAGCGGCTTATTGCTGCCATTCCGGAAATGAATGTTGAAATGCGTGCAGAGTATAAAAAACGCCGTCTTGAAATCGAAGCCGAATACGAGCGCGAATCGGAGCGGTATTTTACTCCTGAAGGCAGGGTATACGATTTAAAAAAATTGAGCAGTACGCACTATGCTGCATTAAAGGACTAGGGAGGCACAATCATGTGGAAGACTGTCGTACGCCGTATCCTCATTATGATACCGCAGCTTTTTATATTAAGCATTATCGTATTTTTAATCGGTAAAATGATGCCGGGTGACCCCTTCACCGGTCTGATTACCAATCCGAAAGTCGATGCGCACCGTATAGAAGAATTACGGGAAAAAGCAGGATTAAATGATCCGTGGCCGGTACAATATAAAAACTGGATGAAGCGGGTGCTATTGCACGGGGACTTTGGTATGTCCTACACCTATAAGCTGCCGGTAAAGGATAAGATTATGCTGCCGGCACGGAATACACTGTGGCTTTCGCTTTTGACGGTTATACTCACTTATCTTATCGGGGTGCCGCTCGGCGTTTTTTCCGGAAGATATGACGGTTCAAAGTTTGATAAGGGGGTAATGGTCTATACCTTTATCACCTATGCCATTCCCATATTTATTCTTTCTCTGGTATTTTTACTGCTGTTCGGGTACCGGCTGCAAATTTTCCCCACATCCGGCTTTGTCAGTTTGGAAGCGATGAGCGGAACGAAGGGACATTTTATTGCAAGCCGTATCTACCATATGCTGCTGCCGGCAATTACGGCGGCACTTTTACGCACCACCGGTATTGTTCAATACCTGCGCAACGAAGTGATCGATGCAAAAAGCCAAGACTACGTCAAAACCGCGCGGAGTAAGGGCGTTCCCATTAACAAGATTTATTCCCGCCATATTTTCCGCAACTCCCTTTTACCCATCGCCGCCTTTTTCGGCTTTACGGTAACGGGACTGCTTGCAGGTTCGGTTTTTATTGAAACCATCTTCATGTATCAAGGGATGGGCTTACTGTTCATCGAATCAATTTTCTCGCGCGACTATTCGGTCATTAATGCGCTTACGCTGATGTACGGGAGCTTAGCTTTGTTCGGGAGTCTGATCTCAGATATTATCATGATTATCGTCGACCCCCGCATTAGAATAGAATAGCGGCTATCTCTAGAAAAGGAAAACTTTTATGGATAAAAATACTGGATTTACCATTGATACGATAGATGAGACGGCATTAAAAGAGATGACTACCGTGCCGTCATTCTGGAAAATTATTAAGAACGAATTTAAGCATGACAAAATCGCCGTTGTTGCGCTCGGTATATTGATTGTGATCTTTCTCATTATCATTATCGGCGGCTTTATCATAGACACGGAAGCGGTTATGCGTGTCAGTTTACGGGACAAATATTCGATACCCGGTAAGAAATATCTTTTAGGGGCAGACTTAGGCGGCCGGCCGATCTTACCGCAGCTGCTGATCGGAGCACGCAATTCCATTTTAATTGCCTTCTGTGTTACCATCATTACCCAGGTTGTCGGGATCTTTTTCGGTTTAATTGCAGGCTTTTACGGCGGCAGAACGGATAATATTATCATGCGTATCTGCGACTTTATCATGATTTTACCGGTTGTGATGCTCATTATCGTGTTTGTTACCGTTGTACCGACATATAATATCTGGACATTCATCTTTATTATGTCCGCCTTTTACTGGACAGGCGTTACCCGCTTGGTGCGTAGTAAGGCCTTGTCGGAAAATCACCGCGACTATGTTAATGCCTCCCGCATTATGGGTACGCATGATTTTAAAATTATGTACGGCGGGATATTACCGAATATTGCCTCAATCATAATCGTAGATTTTACGCTCGGTATGGCAGGAAACATCGGTATAGAAACGGGAATGAGCTTTCTCGGCTTCGGACTGCCGCCGACATCTCCCTCTTTGGGTACCTTAATCGGTTATGCGCGCGATCCGGGTACCATTTCGGGAAAACTGTGGGTGTGGCTGCCTGCATCAATTTTAATTATGATTTTGATGCTGTGTATAAATTATGTCGGGCAAACTATCAAACGCGCGTCCGATGCAAAACAGCGGTTTAAATAACCGCATTAAGGAGGTCATAGAACAATGAAAGTATGTTCGAAGATTGCTTGTGCTGTATGTTTAACGGCAGCAGCACTGCTTGTATTCATAAGCTGCGGCGGTAAATCCGGAAGCGCCGGTACTGCTGCGGCGGAAGCGGAAAAAAAGAAATTTGAAATCCCCTTCCCGCAAATGATTCAGCGCGGAGAACCGGCGGTAAAAGGGACGGTTGTTTTCGGTTTTGTAACCGATACCCCCTGGAAAGGAGAATTTAATACTTTTTTATATCAGGATAACCCCACCTTTGAAGTTATGCTTCCCATGCTCGGTCTTTTTATGCGGGGCGGTTTAAACCATGAAATTATCGACGGCGGCTTATGCAATGTATCCTTTGACCGCGAAGCAAAAACGGCCACCTACCATATTGATCCTGCCCTTACCTGGTCGGACGGGGTTCCGGTAACGGCAGATGATATTATCTTTGTCTACGAATCCGTATGTCATCCCGACTACGACGGTGTACGCTACGACACCGACTACGAAAATGTCATCGGTGCCGTTGAATACCATGAAGGCAAGGCAGAGTCCATTTCGGGCCTGACTCGGGTTGACGACAAAACCGTTACAGTTGCTTTTAAGGAATTTAAACCCTCTATTCTCTGGGGAGCCGGTTTAACCTATAACCCCGAACCGGCGCACTACCTCAAAGATATTCCGTTAAAAGAAATGCGTTTACATGACCGCGTACGTAAAAATCCGCTCGCCTGCGGTCCTTTTGTCATTAACTCTATGGTCGAAGGCGATATTATCGAATATGTGCCCAATCCCTACTGGTGCCGCACTAAAACAACTGTAGAAAAACTTATCGTAAAGCGTATTGCACCGACTTCATGTGTTGAAGCGGTTAAGTCCGGCGAAGTAGATGTTATAGAATTAAAACCGGATATGTATGATCAGTTTGTAGAACTCGATTCGGACGGCCGCCCGGTAAAGGATAAAGACGGAAAAATCAAGATGAAGATTGATAATATCGACCTGACAACCGCTATTGATCGTGCCTACGGCTATGTTGCATTCAAAATGGGAAAGTGGAATCCTGAAAAAGAAGAATGTGAAACGTTTGCCGACGGCGGTAAATTCAAAGACAAGGCACTCCGCCAAGCAATTGCTTATGCAATGGATAATGACGGCATTAACGAAATTTACTATCACGGTCTGCGCATAACTCCGAACTCATTAATTACCCCTGCTCACCCCGGTTTTTATGACGAAAATCTGGAGGGCTACAGCTATAATCCTGAAAAAGCAAAACAGCTGCTGGATGAAGCCGGATACAAGGATGTTGATGGCGACGGTTTCCGGGAAACGCCGGACGGTAAGCCTTTAACGATCAATTATCTTTCTATGACCGGTTCTGATGTTGCAGAACCTATTGCGAACTATCACATCCAAAACTGGAAAGATGTGGGCTTGAATGTCGGCTTAAACGACGGACGGCTCGTTGAATTTAACGCTTTTTATCAAAAACTGCAAAAAGACGATCCGGCAGTAGAAATATATGCAGGGGCTTGGGGTGTCGGCTCGGATCCCGATCCTAACGGCTTATACTCAAAAAAAGCGCAATTTAACCTTCCGCGCTGGGTAAATGAAAAAAACGATGCGTTTTTAAATGATATTGCTTCAGAGCAAGCCATTGACGAAACATTCCGCGCTCAAGCCTATAAAAACTGGAATGAAAACATTATGGATGAAGCCGTTGTCATTCCGATTAATTACCGCTTAAGGCTGCGTGCAATCAACAAGCGGGTAAAAAGCTGGGATTATGACAGCCCCGGTACCGACTGGGATTGGAATATGCTCGGTCTGATCAGCGACACCCCCGCTGTCAACAGCATGAAATAGCACGCGGCCTGTTCAGAAACGCAGGTTTCCGGACAGGTTTACTTCTTGCAATTATTGGGCTGTCCCAAACCCGCTCGGCTTAGGGACAGCCCGGTTTTCTATTACGGAACTGCACGTAACATACCGACTTTTAAAAATCGCCTGTTGTTTTTGTATGGAGAGTGTGGTATCCTATTTCATAACGTAAATGGTATTGAGGTTTTAATAATGGTACGCAAACAGCAGGAATTTTTGGCGAAACTTCTTCTTTTTACCGCTATCAGTTTAGTGTTCGCCTTTTTTATGCTCACGCTCAGCCCGCGTTTTTCTTTTTTAGGAAGGCTGATTTCGGCAAAGGATTTAACCTTGATGGTTACCAAATACCGCCGTCTACCCGATTTTAACTATGTTACCCGTTTCGCCTTTGCCTTTATCATTTTTGTTGTTGCTTCATTGTTTTCTTCCTTACTGTCTGCCTTTCTTACACAAAAGATTCACATTTCAGTGTATAAAGAAACGGAAACAAAACTGTTTGACGGTTTTATTAACCGCCTCAGATTTTGTTATACCCGCGCAAATCTTATCGAAGCAATTCAAGAAGAATTGGAATATAAAGCCGATTGTTCGGTACTGCTGGCAAATACCGAAACGGATTTGGTTATTTATAATAGTACATCGTCTTATGTATCGGATCCCGACGTATACGGTATGATGGTGAAACGGTTTTCACAAGATTGGCTTACTCACTGGTCTGATAATATATACTTTTTCGACTCAAATATGCAGATGACCTCCCGCACAAAACACGCCCGCGGTGTCCTCATCGCGTACGGAGCAATGCGGTTTTTCATTATTTGCCGGTATGTACGCGCCGTTGATCCTGAAATTTTCCCGCGCCTTTTTTTAGAGTTTAAAAATTATTCTGCCCGTGAAAAAACCCTTTCACAGCTGCTCTACTATTCCGAACTTGCACAAGAGTGGCAGATGGTTGCAAACACACAGCACGCCTTTCTTCCGCAGAAAATACCGGCTCTTGAACATCTGGAAATCGGCGTTTATTTCCGCCCGCTTGTCAATGTTTCCGGAGATTACTACGACATTATTCCGATTGATGATGACAAAACCCTGGTTATTGCAGGAGACGTTTCCGGTAAGGGGCTTGCGGCAGCGCTTGTTATGGGCGTTGTCGTAAACACCATCCGTATTATGAAAAACAAAGAAGACCTGGGCAGTCTGATTTTTGCAGTCGATGCCGCTATCAAACGCATGAACTTGCTGGATAAATACACAGTTGTATTCTTAGGGCTGATCGACACAAAAGCCATGAATATCCGGTATGTGAATGCTTCAATGGAAGCTCCGATGATTTTAACAAAGGCTGCAGAGGGATATAAAATCAAAACCCTCGAATCCAACTGCCCCTTAGTAGGTATCATAGATATCGATTCGGTTGAGGTAGCGGAAAAACCCCTGTACCGCAATGATATTATCATTATGACAACAGACGGTATTCCTGAAATTACCAATGCAGAGGGGGAAGAGTTAGGAAGCAGCGTACTCTACACTGATTCCCTTCAATCATTTGCTGCGGCAGATGCCCAGTCATTAGTGAAAAAAATTGCTGATTTAGGGTTAAACTATAGTGCTGCAAAAGCATTCCGCGATGATATTACGATTCTTGCGGTAAAATTAAAAGGATAATGTATGGGTTTAATTTTCTTTACGTATTTTTTTGCATTTTTGCTTTTATGGAACTCAGCATATCTTTCGTTCCGGCAATCAAACCAGATTAATGTATTTTTAAATAAAATTTCGGTTCCTGCCGCCGCTGTTGCCCTTTGTACAGCCGTATCGGTACATCTGGTCTTTTATGAACAGATGGGAATACAGCGGATTGTATCAACCGTAGGTCTCTTATTTATTCTTCTCGGTTCGTACCATACATTAGATATGGTTTTTTGTATTGCTGAGTTGAAATTACTCAAGCTGCTGCAAAAAATGAGCCTGCTTTTTCACCTTGCCGGCATCGGCCTGGTGTTGTTTTTTGTGGGGCGGTTCCAGTGGAATCCTTTACGCGGTTTTCATTTTTTATCCCGCGAAATACGGACAGATATAACCGGCATCAATCTTTTTGCTTTCTTGTATCTTTTCTGCGTACCCGTCATTGCAGTCCTTATTTTATTTGTTAAATGTTTTTTTGTAAAAAGCAATATTCACCGGCAACAGCTTGTCTTACATGGTTTAGCTCTGATGCTCTGTTTAGCGGTATGGATGATAACGGCCTACTTTTTTACCATGTTTTCATGGACATTTGCGTTTTTACCGGTCGGCTATATCTTTATGCTGATTACCGACAACGCTATTTTTTCGCTCACCCGGGTTTTTGACCTTAAACAAATCTTTTTCGGGTTAATACGGTTCATGTTTTTCACCCTGCTGTTTGCAGCCTTTGCAGGATTCTCTACCTCTGCCTTTATGCAGCTTGTTCCCACAACAACCGGATGGATTATTTCCATCACGATTGCCTGCGTTTTGATTTTGTTTACGCGGGACTCTATTGCTGATGAGCTGGGACGTATGTTCGGAAAAACGGCGGACTATGAAGATGCACTTGATACCGATTTGCAAAAACTTGACTTTGGAAAAGGACATGATGCAATCCTGGCTGTTTTCCCTAAAATTATGCAGCGTCATATTACCTGCCGGGGCATTGATATTCTTGTTACAGATGAAGCTATGCGCCTGCAAACGGTCTATTCGGATTTCGGCCACCACAATACGATGAGTGCCAATCTCCTGTGTTTTGAGAAACTATTAAGTCAGAACATCATTGTTATCACAAAAACGGAACTGCTGGCAAACTATCTTTATGATGATATAAAAGACGAGTTGTTAGAAATTTTTGATGCGACACAAACAGAGGTTCTGCTCACAATGCGTGAGGGACAGAAGCTTATCGGCTGTATCTTGCTTGCGCCTAAAACACACAGTGCGGAATATAGTCCCTACGATCTTCATGTACTTTCAGACCTCTACTCCTACTTCTTTTTGGTTATCTATTATCTCAGAAATATCTCCAAACAGGACATTACGGCAACGATTGACCGCGAAATTGAAATGTCCGATCAAATTATCGGCTCCATTCAGCGGTATAAGGATAAGCTCGAATCGCACAACTTTTCGATGGATTCCATTTCATATTCGGCGCATCAGCTCGGCGGTGATTTTATCGACTATATTAACCTGAATGAAAAACGGGCGCTCTTCCTTATCGGAGACGTATCAGGAAAGGGCTTAAGTGCCAGTATGTCGATGGTCATTTTAAAATCGATTATCCACACCTATCTGCAAGAAATTTCCGATTTTAAAGAACTCATTGCAAAGGTTAACCGTTTTATCAAGGACAACTTACCCCGCGGCACCTTTTTTGCCGGACTATTCGGTATTATCGACTTCCCGACAAATACTATTTATTATCTAAACTGCGGTATTCCCTTAATGTCGATGTATATCGGCTCCTATAAAAATGTTATGGAAATTCAGGGCGAAGGGAAAGTACTCGGATTTGTTAAAGACATTACCCCATTTTTGAAGGTACGTAAAATTACTATGCATAAAGGAGATGTCATTGTTATGACGACTGACGGTCTGCTCGATGCCGCTAATCTGAAGGGCGACCGTTTCGGTAATGAGCGGGTCGGACGTATTCTGCAAAAAAACAGTTCGGCTACGGCTTCTCAAATTGCCCGTTCTATTTATAACAGCCTTCTTGACTTCATTTTACGTAAAATTGATGATGATGTTACTATTCTCGTGCTAAAATATAACGAGTAAATTAAGGAGTAGTATTTATGGATAACTTATTGATTACTGAAAAAATGACCGACAGCTTTGTATTACTCACAATCAGCGGGTCTATTAACTCATACACCTATCATGAGTTTGAAACAAAGATATACGGGCTGATTAAATCACATACCCTTGTGCTTGATCTTTCCCGCGTTACCAACCTGTCATCCTCCGGTCTCGGTATTTTAATGGCCGCCTCCGATGACGGAGAAGAAACGGGTCATAAAATTTATATTTTAAATCCTTCCGATGTGGTAAAACTTGCCATTGATTCTACCGGCTTTACGGAAGTTTTTCCCATCATTCATTCTCTCAATGATGTGGAGTAAACAGCGCAGAGGTATAGGCTGTATATGAGTACACTATCAGTAGCGGCAAGATTCAATAATATTGCACTGATTGAAGATTTCATCTACACCACGCAGGATATTGCTCATAATAAGCGCATAAAGGCGCTTATTATAGCGACTGAAATATTTGATAATATCTGCGAACATGCGGTATTACTTGACAACACTGATGTTGAAATAACTGCATCGCATCGTTTTTCCCCGTATTTACGGTTTACATACCGCAGTAAAAACTTTAAGAATTTATTGCAGGCCTTAAAAAGTACCGAACCGCATTTCGACGATAGAGCACAACGATACCGAGGCTTTGGTCTCCGTATGACAAAGAATCTTGCCCGCAAAGTAAAGTACCGCAAATTTTTCAGTTATTCGAGAATCACCGTCTATTTATAAGGGACTATGTATGCAGATAAAAAAAATACTTGCCGTATGCTGTACACTCCTGCCCTTCTTTTTGTTGAAAGCAGATACCCCAATGGAATCCCGCTACCGGCATTTCATCTATCCGCAGTCAATACCGCAGGACATACGGAAGAACATCTCCAACAATGTGCAGGAGTTTTTAACCGATTTACAGCAAATACTTGCAGCTGAAACCGACGATATGCTGATATTAGTGGACAAGCAGCATTTTTTGCCGGACGGCTATATACCGAACAACATCACTCCGCTCAGCACCAAACGGGCATATCTTATCAACCGCAAAGACCTATCATTAACCGAAACCGCCGAACAAGCCCTGCATGATATGGCGCTTGCAGCGCGTCAAGACGGTGTTACGCTTGTTGTCAGCTCTTCATACCGTTCATATATCTATCAGAAAAATCTCTTTGACCGGTATGTCCGTGAATCAGGGGAACAAGAAGCGGAACGTTTTTCTGCCCGTGCAGGGACTAGTCAGCACCAGCTGGGAACTGTTGTAGATTTCGGTTCTATCTCCGATGAATTTGCCGAAACCCGTGCGGGAAAATGGGTTTTACAAAATGCCGCACAATACGGCTGGTCCCTGTCATTTCCTAAAGGATATGAAAAGGTAACCGGGTATGTCTGGGAATCATGGCACTACCGTTATATCGGAAGAGCTGCCTGTGCCTTTCAAAAGAAGTGGTTCGGCGATATTCAGCAGTATATGCTTGAGTTTATTGACGCATGGAAAAAACAATAAACCGAGCCGATACCGCTTCTCACATAAGGGGCAGCCTCCCCGTATCCAGCTTAAATTTTGCCGATTAAGTCAATGGAGGGTGAAAGAGTTTTTTCACCCGGACGCCAGCGTGCAGGGCAGACCTGATCGCCGTGGGCTGCAACAAATTGAGCAGCCTGAACCTTCCGAAGCAGCTCCGACGCATCGCGGCCGATACCGTTATCATGGACTTCATAAGCCTTGATGATGCCGTCAGGATCAATAACAAATGAGCCGCGGAGTGCAAGCCATGATTCGGAAATGAGAATGCCTAAAGAAGCAGCAAGGGCACCGGTCTTATCGGAAATCATTTCGTAAGGAAGATTACCGATAGTCGGGGTAACATCAGCCCATGCCTTATGTACAAATTCAGTGTCGGTGGACACTGAGAATACCTTACAGCCGATTTTTTCGAATTCAGGATACAGTTTTCCTAAGTCCGATAATTCAGTGGGACATACAAAGGTAAAATCCGCAGGATAAAAGACAAGCACTGCCCAGCTGCCGCGTAAATCTTTACTTGAAACAGTTGTAAATTTTCCCTTGCAGTAGGCCGGGAGCGAAAAGTCCATAATTTTTGATCCGATAAGATTTTCCATAGAATTACTCCATATCATTAAGAATTAATGACTAAAATGGTAGTAGAAAACATACATAATGTCTAGTAGGATACGGAAATCACATTGACAGAATTGTAAATTCACGGCACAATACCACCCTATAATGTTAGTACGATATAATCAAAACGAAAAAGGCAAGCAAGTAAAAAAAGCCCTCGTATATACACCCAATGAACACGGAATTGATCCCAAAAAGGTAGACTCTGAGGCAATCAGAATTATTGCCGGTTTGCATCGTGCCGGATACGATGCCTACATCGTCGGAGGGGCAGTACGTGATCTGCTTATCGGAAAACTGCCAAAAGATTTTGACATTACCACATCTGCAGAACCTGCACGCATCCGGAAAATTTTTAAAAATTCCCGGATTATCGGCAAACGGTTCCGGCTCGTTCATGTGTTTTATGGACAGAAAATCTATGAAGTCTCTACATTCCGATCCCTGGAAGAAGGAACGGTCGGCAATATGTTCGGAAGCATAGATGAAGATGTACTGCGGCGTGACTTTACACTGAATGCCCTCTATTATGATCCCATCAAAAATATTATTATTGACTATGTAGGAGGGGTAGAAGATATTCGAAAAAAACGTCTTCAGCCCATTATCAGTCTTTCAGATATTTTTGTAGAAGATCCGGTGCGGATGCTCCGGGCAGTCAAATACGCAACCATCACAGAAGCGACCATTCCCTTATTACTCCGCTACCGCTTACACCGCGATGCCCCGCTTTTGGAGTATGTTTCTCCTTCACGCTTAACCGAAGAAATCAATAAAATCTTAATGAGCGGCCATGCAGCCGATATTTTCAGGATACTAATGAAATACCGTCTGTTCCTATATTTACAACCCTCAGCTTTTGCTTTTATTGAAGATTCGCCGAATTTTGCAGAACATTATTTTGCCAGTATGCACGCATTAGATACACTGATCAAAGAACATAAAATTCAGCGGCAGGGACAGGCATTGTTTTATTTTATTAAAGATTTTTCACAGCTCATTACTGATTGGGAGGGTGATCCCCGCAGTGTATACAAAACAGTATATGCCGAATGCCGGCATTTTGTTCTCCCGATGAATCCTCAGCGCATTGAACTCGAATATGCAGTTAAATCTTTTTTACGCACAGGGGGATTGGATATCCGGCTAACGGCCGCAACCAAGACAAAGGAAGCGCCGCCTTCCCGCCGCCAGCGGGGAACACGCCAAAGCGGCAGCTCCAAACAAGGCGGACGGTATGCGGGAAAGCGGAGAAAAACTACTGCATTAGACGGTAGTTCTCCAGCAGCTGCAGGGAGCGCCGCTGAAACCAAGAAAGAGAACCGTCATAATTAACACTAATAATATAGGATGGAGTTAAAAACAACCGCCGGGGTAAGGCATAATCCCTCATCAAACGGGATACTTTTTTTCTGTTTTTATCGTAATAAACTGCTTGCCCCTGCCCCAGATTGGTTACAGCCGCATTTCCCTCATCATAGAGGGAGGCGGATATATCTTCATCATCATAACTCAGAAGGGTACTGAAATTGCTGCGCGCAGGATGCAGAGGGTTGATATTCATCATCACCATACCAGTTTGCGCCGCATCACCGCCTTTCATCCTTAAACAAGAAAAAGCATTCCGGTGCTGATTACTTGCGTGTAATGAAAATGCCACTTCTCCCTCCAGACCGAGGGGAATAGTTTCACCTGTTGCGGTATTGATGAGCAAAAGCGGCTTCTGTACGGTTCCGCCGGCAGTTTTTGAAACCAGTATAAAGGTGCCGTCAATCTGCACCGCTTCCTGTAAACCGGCGGCCTGATATTCAAAAAGCTGTTTGCCGCTTTTTCCGTCAAGCAGAATAAGCCTTCCAAAAGAATGTACGGCCGCAATAGTGGTACCGTACACGGAAAGTGCATGAAGCGGTTCCCGCGGACGGTACAAAACCGATGGTTCAGAGCCGGCTTCAGCATAATAAAGCGGAGCTGTCTTTGTATCTGACCATAATAAAAATCCGCTGCCGTAAGGAGTACAGCGCTGTGCGGTAATATCAGTGATAAGCGGCTGAGGTTCTTCGGCAGGTGCATCGGCAGCATAGAGTACCGTACCCGCAAGCATATACACCGTAGAATCTTTGACACAAATGTCGCTGACCGGTAAAGCGGTATCTTTATTAATTTCGGTAAGAGTAACGGCAGCATCGGAGCCCTGCTGCAAACGGTAGAGTCTGCCGTCATCGGTACCGATGACAATCGCTGCATCCACATGACGGGCAGCCGTAATACGCGCCTGATACGGCAGTGTAAAAGCCGGGGATTTTTTTTCTCCTTGACAGAGATACCAGCTAAACCGCACCTCTCCTTCTTCTATCCATACGGGCAGCGTGTCGGTTATTTTTCCTGCAAACAATGCCGAACGTGCCGGATAGGTTTCCAGTATTTCGCCGGAGGCGGCTTTTATCACAACAACAGTACCGTTCTTATATCCGGCAATGCGCGTATAGTTTTTAAACAGTTCAGGACTTTGCAGCCGGTCTTCGGTCTCATATTGAGTTAGAATAGACCGCTTTGCAATATCGGCATAAACCAATCTGCCTGTTTCTCCGTATGTTACAATACTCTTTTCGCTCGGGCCGGTCGCTGCAAGCAGTACGATGCCCGGAGGCCGCGGGTAAACTTTTTTTACATTTCCCCGTACATCCAATACGGTAATCCCTTCTGCCGAAGCGGTACCAATAAAAAGATATGAACCTTGAGCAGACCAAGCAAGAGAAAGAACAGAGTTGGAAAAACGCTTTACATACAGCTGTTTTTTTGCCTGCCAATCCCACAGTGAAATTTTATGGACGCTAAAGCCGTCCGTTTCATACACGGCGATATAGTTTTTTTTCGGATGTACGGCGATCAGTTTAACCGGCAATGCTGAAACCTGCCAGGTTTCAGGCCTCAAGCGGCCGTAGCTATAGCGGGTAATAAACCCGTCTTTACCCGCCGCAAAAAAAGAGCGGGTAGCAGCTGAATCGGCAATCGCAGAAACCCCTCCTGCAAAACGGCGGACAATCTGTGTCCGGCGGCTTACATCCTTCACGGGAAGACCGGCCAGTAAGCGGGGCTGTTCTTCCGGTTCTTCGTCCCCTGCCCCCTCATCTGCGGATTCTTCCGGAGCAGCCGGCGCATCTTGTTGTTGAACATGAGGTGTTTGATCAGGTGTTCCCTCTCCATCCTCAGGCTGCTCAGGGTTATCCGTGCCGGTTTTTACGGTCCCGGTTTCCGCAGTTTCCGTATCGTGCAAAACAGCCTCCGTCTGCACGGCTGTCCCTTCGGCCTTGCCGGCAGCAGACTGTCCGCTGCTGTCTGCCGGCTGCGCAGAGGCGGTAGAGATCAGGAACAGCAGCAGGAGACAACCGCTGACATATCTGAGCTGCTTATACATCTTCTGCTCCTTGGGTATGAATATTTTTATATGAAAGATAGGGGCCGAGATAGAGCGCTTCAAAGACTTCTGTTTGTTTATGCTGCTCCCGGTCTTGTTTCACCGATTCGTACAGACTAAACGGCACCCGCATGACTGCAACTTCCTGTTCTTTCAGGCCATGAACATGGAACTCCAAAGCATCGGTACCGATGCGGGTCTCAAATAACATTTGAATATGTTTTCCTTTAATGTTTTTTGCACTATCAAGTAAAAAAAACTTTACGGCTTCAACAACTTCGGGAATTAACCCCGCATCAAGTACCGCCACACGGTCGGCAAATTCAGGGTATCCGATCACAGGCGTTTGCCCCTGCTTAACAACCTCGGTTTTTATTCTTTTGTTGCTTTCAGCATCGACGCGCACGGCTCCTGCACAAAAAGCAAGGCATTCCATACGTTTTTTCTCAGGTACAAAAAGCAGCACGGTATTCTTGGATTTCCAGACACATTCGGTTTCCAGTTCAATATTTACCTTTGCATTGCATGAAGGACACAGATAGGATAAAAACCGGCCCGATGTGATAAGAGACTTGAGTGCGGGCTGCGCATCCAAATCAATGGTTTTATCATAATCAACATCAAAAGAGTAATCACATTTACAGGTAATTTTCTGCATCACATCTCCAATAAAAAGTCAAACGCTTTTATCTACATACCGTTATTTCATAATAAAGAGAATATCAGTCCATATTGCAAAGAAAAACAATACAGCAATAAACGCAATACCAATAAACTGCACATAATATAAGATACGGGGATGGATTTGCTTGCGGAACAGACATTCGATAAGCGCAAAAAGAATAAGTCCGCCGTCTAAAATCGGAATGGGCAGCAGATTCATTAAAAACAGAGACACACAGATCACTGCAACAATTTCCGATACATTAACGATTCCTGCGCGTATATTTTCGCCGAAACTTTCTTTTGCAATACTGCCGATAAGAGAACTGATTCTGACCGGGCCGGCAACCGCTTCGCTGACATTGATGCCTTTAAACAGAAAAGTGAAACTTTTTACTGTAACGTGCATAAGCGCTCCAGTCCGCAGGACCCCTTTACCGATACTGCGGAGAAAACCGGTACCCTCCTCCGTTATTTTGAGGAACTTCCATTCAAGGCCGAGATCAATACTGCCGTTTTCAGTCCGGACAAGATTCACCGGAAGCTCTACGGTATCCCCGCTGCGCACCAGCCGGATCAGAGCGGTTTTTTCGGCATAACCTTTAAAAAAATAGGTTAATGCTATTTGATTATCAACAGCGGTTCCATCTATTGCAATAATCCGGTCGTCCGGCAAAATGCCTGCAAGATCTGCAGCCGAATCTTTACGGACTGCGGCAATTTCCAAGGGAATATACCGGTAAATACCGATTTGCCCGGATCCGGTCTTTTTATTTAAGACCGGTCTGATTGCTTTAGTCAGCCGCTCACCGCCGCGCTCAATCACAAGTATCAATTCTTCTTCAGGATGAACGGCAATCACCTGCTGTATGTCGGCAAAGGTATCGATTTTTCGGCCGTTAATGTCCGTAATCCGGTCTCCGGCCTTTAAATCTGCTGTCCGTGCAGGTGATGTATCATCGGCTTCAAAATGATAGACGGGAATAATACGGTTATCAGTAGTATAATAGGTTTGACCAAGTGCACTGACTATAGAAAGCACTGCTGCAGCAAGTAAGAGGTTTGCAAAGGGGCCTGCAAAAGCAATCAGCATCCGCTTAAACGGATGCACGGAAAACAAGCTCCCCTCCTCTTTCGGTACCTCAGGCAGTTTTTTATCTAGTGCTTCTCTAAAAGCATATTCGCCTTTCATACCGCAATAACCGCCGAGAGGTATGGCGGAAAGCCGGTATTCCGTAACTCCTTTTTTTTTACGGAAAATAACCGGCCCCCATCCGATGGAAAAACTTTCAACGGTTACACCAAAAATTTTTGCGGCAAAAAAATGTCCCAGTTCGTGGATAAATACTACAAGGCCGAGTACCAATAGACCTATAAAAAATTTAAACATCTGCGGATATCCTCAATTTAAAGATATTCATGAATATATTCGTCCGCATACCGGCGGGCGGCCGCATCGGTTTCCAGAACTGCCTGAACATCAGCAGGCTGGGCAGACCAGTTTTTTTGCATTACCGAGCCGGTTATTTCCGCTAAATGGCCAAAGCAGAGCTGTCCCTGCAAAAAAGCGGCAACAGCCTGTTCATTCGCGGCATTAAAAGCGATGGGATAGCCTGCCAGTTTATCGGCTGCAGTAAAGCCGAGTGAAAGCAGCGGAAAGTCTTCAAGTCTGGGAGGTTCAAAATGCAAATCAAGGGGCTGCGTAAAGTCAAGCGGTGTCAGATAAGGCGGAGGTTCTTCAGGATAGGCTAAAGCGGAAAAAATAGGATTACGCATATCCGGCAGTGAAAGCTGAGCATACACCGTTCCGCTTATCAGCTGCACGAGCGAATGAACAATACTTGACGGATGCACGGTTACCGAAATCCGCGAAGCAGGAATATCAAATAAATTCACCGCCTCAATAACTTCAAGCGCCTTATTCGCCATAGAAGCGGAATCAACGGTTATTTTTGCCCCCATTTTCCATGTGGGATGCTTGAGGGCATCGGCACATACCGCCTTTTGTATTCGTTCCCGCGGCCATGTTCTAAAGGGTCCGCCCGAAGCGGTAAGAATAAGTTTTTCAATATTTTCTTTACCGTAAGCGGAAACCAGACTATGCAAGGCAGCGTGTTCGGAATCTACCGGAATAATCAGGGTGCCGTATTTTTCCGCCTCTTTCCGTAGCAGAGCGCCGGCCATCACCACCGTTTCTTTATTTGCCAAGGCAAGTACCGGCTGATTCTTCACCGCAATAAGCGATGCAGCTAAGCCCGCGGCCCCTGCGATACCGTTGACAGTGATATCCGCGTCAGTTTCCGACAAAAAGCGTTCAAGATCAAAATGTTTTTTATCATATCCGTCAGCACCGCCGGGCATCGTAATAACAAAATCATCAAAATGAAATTCCGCACGAAGACGTTCAAGTTCAGCACTATTTGAATGAACCGAAACACCGGCAAGTACAAACCGGTCAGGAAAACAGCGGATAATTTCGATGGTATTTCTTCCGATACTTCCGCTTGCTCCCAGCACAATCACCCGTTTTTGCATATAGTCCTTTTTATAATCCGATACAGAAGCGGTAACAGAGATAAAAAACGGGGGCACCCAGCAGGATGGAATCGATACTATCCATGATACCGCCCCGCCCAAGAATAACCGCGCCCGAATCCTTGACATCTGCCGAACGCTTTAGAATAGATTCAACAAGATCGCCGATAATGGCGGCAAGTGCAGTGCAAAACCCGGTAAACAGCGAACCTGCAAGACTTTTACCGAACGTTTCCGGAAATACGAGATACGCAATGAGACCGGCTGCAACCGAGGCGATAATTCCGCCGATGAAACCAGCCAAACTCTTATTCGGACTTGCCGGAATGATACCGCGGTTTCTTTTTCCAAAAAGCATACCGCACAGCCATGCCATCGAATCACAGATAAAAACCATCAGTAAAAATATGGTTATAGTATTTGATGCCGACGGCCACCGGGTCATACCGGAAATAAATGCCATAAAAAAACCCGGATAGAACATAATAAATACGGCAGAACACATCCGCTGAATACTTCTATTGAGCGGTTTTGAAAACGAATAAAAAATTTCAATAAAAAAGATAAAATAAAATAGCGCGGTAAGGATGATAAGATAGCTTGTACGCGGAAAAACGGTAAGCATATTCAAATAGGAGGCAAGCGGCAGTACTAACCCGATAATCAGAAAAAACGGAATAGAATACACTGCAATCCGCCGGGATAACAGTGCATGAACTTCAATCACGGCAACCGCACTGACAAGAAAAATTTCGAGATGCAAAAAAAGAAAATGATACTGCGGTAAAAAATACACGGAACTTAAAATAAGAGGCAAGCCGATAAAAAAAACCGTCAACCGCTCCAAAATCTTTTTCATACAATTCCTCCAAAGCGTCTGGTTCTCCCGTAAAAAAAGTCCACCGCTTCCTTAAAATGTGCAGGAGTAAAATCAGGCCACAAAATATCGGTAGCATAGAATTCAGCGTAGGCCGTCTGCCACAGGAGAAAATTACTTAACCGTTTTTCTCCCCCCGTGCGGATTACCAAATCTACCGGAGGAACACCGGCAGTATCAAGCAAATCGTCAAACGAGACTTCATCCAAGTGTTTAAGCTGCCGCGGATCAAGCTTTTTTATTGCGCGGATAATTTCATCCTTTCCGCCGTAATTAATTGCAAGCTGAACGGTAGTTCCCGTATACTCTTTTGTTTTTTCTATTACATCGGAGATTTCCGATTGGATGTCGCGCGGGAGTGCAGGAAGATTTCCGATATGCTTTACTTTTATCCTATTTTCAGCATAAAACGCAAGCTCGGCACGCAGATGCTTTTTTATTAGCATCATCAGAAAACCGACCTCATCCTGAGTTCGTTTCCAGTTTTCAGTTGAAAAAACATAGAGTGTTATATACGGTATACGCATATCGGAAGCCGCCTTTACAATACGTTTTGCCGCCTCCAAACCTTCTTGATGCCCCTTTGTACGTGCCAGTCCCTGCTGCTGTGCCCAACGCCCGTTGCCGTCCATAACGACGGCAATATGCTGTAATGCCATTATCCTTCCAGAATTTCTTTTTCCTTTTCGGCAAGTATCTTATTAATATCGGCGATATGGGCATCAGTAGCTTTTTGAAATTTATCTTCTGCCGATTTTAAACCATCCTCGCTGAGTGTCCCTTCTTTCTGCATTTTTTTTGCTTCATCAATACCGTCACGGCGGATATTCCGGATTGCGACACGGCACTGTTCAGCAAGGGTTTTCGCCTGTTTGGCAAGTTCTTTCCGGCGGTCTTCGGTCAACGGGGGAATGGCAATACGGATCAGTTTTCCGTCATTGGCAGGATTCAAAGATAATTCGGACTTTAAAATCGCTTTTTCAATTTCCCCTAGCAGCGATTTATCCCAGGGCTGAATAACCACCAAACGGGCTTCTGGAATGGAAATACCGGCAACTTGATTGAGCGGCGTCAATTCCCCGTAACAGTCAACCCGTATTTTATCAAAAAGAGAGGCAGATGCACGTCCCGTACGCAGCCCGTTAAAGTCATCTTTCAACGCCGCAATAGATTTTTTCATTTTTTCTTCATAGGTACTATGAATATCACTCATATTATTCCTCATCATCAAAGTATGCAGACAAAAGGTATCTGCCGGAAATACAGACACTGTGTCCACTATTTCCGGCAATCGGAACGGAGCAGCAGCCCCATTCCATTATTGTCCAAGCTGATATAATACCAGTTTTGACAGGCTGAGTGCTGCACCAAGCTGTTTTCCAACCTCCTGCATCTTTGCCTGTACGGACATTTTGTCATCTTTAACGAAGGCTTGCTCTAAGAAGCATATCTCTGCTAAATGCTTATTCAGCTTTCCTTTTACAATCCCTTCTTTTACGTTGTCGGGCTTATCCAACTCCGCAACCTGCCCTCTAAAGACTTCAAGCTGTTCATCAATATAGGACTGTGCAACATCGTCTTTTTTAACATAGAGCGGTGTGAAGGCAGCCGTATGCAGACAGCAGTCATACGCAAACTCTTTAAAGGCTTTATTAGCAAAAACTTCCGGCTTATCTGCTTTTAATACCACAATGACTCCGGTTTTTTTGTCAGAGTGAATATAGTGCGCAATATATTCATCATTTGCAGCACTCACGGCAGTCAAGCGTTTGAGCCCCATGTTTTCACGGACGCGGGTAGCCAGCTCAAGAATCATTGCATTCAAATCTTCCTGGACATCGGTATAGCCTTTTTCCAGTGCCGTTTCCGCAATCTTGTCTCCTACCGCAATAAAGTCGGTGTTCTTAGCAACAAAGTCGGTTTCACAGGTTAATTCAACCATAACGGCCTTTGAATCCGATGTTTTGATAACGATAATACCTTCGCTGGTGGCGCGGTTTGCCCGTTTTTCAACAGCAGCAAGACCTTTTTCTTTCAAAAATTTTTCCGCTTCTTTTGCATCCCCGCCGCATTCCTGCAAGGCTTTTTTACATTCCATCATACCGGCACCGGTTTTTTCACGCAGCGCCTTTACATCAGAGGCTTTTATTTCCATCACGGTATCTCCTTACATTCTTAGTTATCACCATACAGCGCATCTTCATCAATCAAAGAACTGCTGCTGTCATCGGCATCGTCATTTTCTTCGGCTTTTTCAGTCGGCGTATAATTTGAATAATCGGTAATTTCTTCATCTTCACGGTCTTGATAGGGATCGATAGCAGCATCATTAAAGCCTTCATCACCGTCTTGAAGATTTTCAATAATCTTAAGACCGCTTTCATTATCGGCTTCGATGACGGCATTTGCGATAATCTGCGTAAACAGAGAAATAGACCGGATCGCATCGTCGTTACCGGGAATCGGATAGTCAATACCTTCAGGATTGCAGTTGGTATCCACAACAGCGACTATCGGAATACCCATACGGCGGGCTTCGCTGATGGCGATTGTTTCTTTACGGGTGTCGATGATAAAAATAATCCCCGGTAAATCCTTCATTTCTTTGATTCCGCCGAGGTTTTTTTCAAGTTTGGCTTTTTCTTTTTGCAGAACGGCAACTTCCTTTTTGGTTAGGCTGTCAAAGGTACCGTCATTCTCCATCTTTTCAATCTTCTTAAGACGAGCAAGGCTTTTTTTAATGGTAGAAAAGTTGGTAAGCATTCCTCCGAGCCAGCGGTTGTTTACATAAAACATTCCGCAGCGTTCTGCTTCTTTTGTAATGGTCTGCTGTGCTTGTTTTTTGGTTCCGACAAACAAAACGGATTTTCCGGCTGCGGTTGTCTTACGGACTGCGTCATACGCTTCACGGATTGCCGTAATTGTTTTTTGCAGGTCAATAATGTGAATACCATTCCGCTCCGCAAAAATATACTTTTTCATCCGCGGATCCCAGCGCTTTACCTGATGTCCGAAGTGAACGCCGGATTCAAGCAGGTTTTTCATGGTTACTACTGCCATGTGTTACTCCTTCACGAGCTTTATAAAGCTCATCCTTCTCTGTTTCTCTAAAAATGCAGCGCATTTTAGGATGATTACATAGACTGCTGTTTTACCGAAAAAACATCTTTCTCTAGGTAAAACAGTAGCCATGCTCGGTCAAAATATCATATAACTCATAAATAGGCAAGCCCACTATTCCGCTGTATGATCCTTCTATTCTTGTTATAAAGCAGGCTGCTCTGCCCTGTACCCGGTAGCCCCCTGCAGCCCCCCTGCCACTCCCCGAAGCTCAGATACCAGCTGATCTCCTCTTGGGACAGCTCTTTAAAAAAAACCGTGGATACACTGGTGCGCGTTGAAATATGCTGCAGCTTATCATCATAGCAGCAAAGAGCAGTGATAACCCGATGCGAGGTATTGGAGTACGATTGCAGCATATCGCGGGCAGCCTCTGCATCAGCGGGTTTGCCCATCGGTCTGCCTTCACAAAAAATGAGCGTATCGGCAGCAATAATCCATGGTGTATTAATCTTTAACGGAGAGCGCAAAATAGCTTCCGTTTTTTTTATTGCAATCTGCTCCACCGTTTCTTCAGGAGAAAGTCCTTCCACAATGGTTTCATCCGTTTCTGAAGGAATACTGATAAAGGGTATGTTGAGGCGTTTTAGAATCTCCTGCCGCTGCGGCGACTTGGATGCAAGAATAAGGGGTTCCATACCGTATCAGTATAAGAAAGCGTCTGCAAAAAAACAAGACTGTTTTGCATACACCGGCGGGGAATGCAGTCTTACCCCCGGGCAAGACAAGCCTGCCAATCCTGCTTTGCCTTTTCCAATCCTTCCCACACAAAGGCGTGAAGGCCTACATCCCTTGCTGCGGTAATATTTTCTGCAAGATCATCAAAAAACACCGCTTCACCAGGTGCAACCCGAAGTCCCTCAAGACAGGCATGATAGATTGCAGGTTCAGGTTTTATCAATTTCACCCGGCACGAAAAGCAGCAATAGTCAGCTGCACAAAACGGGGGTATTTCTTTTTCATATAAATCCAAAAATTGTGTCGGCATATTCGACAGGATACCCAGCTTAAACCCTTCCTGCCGGACTGAGATAGCCCAGGTGCAAACCGCTTCTTCTAAGGGCCGCCAATGAGCCAAATCAATCCGCACAAGCTGAGCTAACAGTGCGGCATCCTGTGCCTCTTTGTGATACCCGTAATCTTCTAAAAGAAAGCGGTACATATCCTCACCGCTGAGTGTTCCTCTATCAAAACCTTCACGGCGGCTACTATATACATTCTTAAAAATGGAGGCGGGAATACCGGTTTCTTTTTCCATCACTGCCGCAGAATCTTCAATACCCGGCTTCGAAATCACATTACCATAGTCTAAAATCAATGCTTTTATCATATCAGCTCCTTGAAACAACTGGGGCAGCCCGGCAACGCCTCACTGTCCGCATAACTATACCGTTTTTCACTTGAGTACACAATGCAGTATATCTATTCAGGCATGGTATCCTTTTTTCCGGCTATCCGCATAGACTGCTGTTTATGTGAACTGCTTACCTCCGCATGAAACATTTCCACCATTTTTTGTACACAGCTTTCATGTGAAAAGTGTTTACCGTGTTCAGCATAGGCATACTCTTGTTTTTTTCGTTCTTCAGGATGATCCAACCAATAATCAATTTTTTCTGCAAGAGCTTCAGGGCTGCCTGCCGTAAAAAGACTTCGATTATCAAGAACAAATTGCGGGGTCGCAGATTGACTACTGTCGGCAATAATCGGTACGAGTCCACATGAAAGGGCTTCAAGACAAGAAATAGCTTCTATTTCGACATCCGCAGTATGAACATATAGGTCAGTATATGAGAGAATACGGATTAATTCCTCTTGTCCGCAAAACGTAAAAATTGGTTTATGTGTAAGCTCGGCAGATTCAGTTTCATACCTCTTTTTAAGCGGCCCTTTTCCGGCAAAAATCAGTTGAATACTATCAGCATACCGTGAAAGACGAACAGCTTTGATTAATACATCCTGACGCTTTTCTTTTGACAGTCTGCCTATCATTACTATAATAAATCGTCCGTACAGTTCAGCCGGTTTTTCTGTTTTAGTATATACAAATTCCGGTGCAACGCCATTAGAAATAATATGTAGTTCAGCAGTATATCCCCGCTCTTTAAGCTGATTCGCTATAAAACGGCTCGGACAATGAATATGCCGAAAATGTTTAAAAAAACGCTCCCGCATAATATGGTATAGATATTCATTTGCAATTGGAACAGTTCCAAGACCGATGGAATAGGTAATATTCTGCGGTTGTACATGAAAAGCTGCTGTATGGGGAACGCCTAACTTTTGTGCTATTTTAAGTGCTTGAATAGAGAGGAAAAAAGGCATAACGAAGTGCACAATATCTGCCCACTGTATTGCTTCATATAGTATTTTTTTCTGCGGCAGTGCAAATTGCATACCTTGTGCTTGAATAAGCGGTTTTATCAGCGGAGGCAGCCAAAGTTCAGGCACCCGGAACTTTTCTGTACTCTGTTTACCGGTGCTGACAACCTTGACCTCATATCCTAGTGTCCGCAATCCGTCTGCTAAACGGCACGCGGTAATCGTTGTCCCGTTATTTTTTCCATCGTATTGATCTAATACCAGCAATATCCTATGAAACGGCCATTGCTGAATTGCTGAATTGCTGAATTGCTGAATTTTTCTGTATCAGCCATAGTATGTCAAGTCCTCCTACGATCTGTTTTTAAGGAAACAACCATAACATAGTTCAACAAGTCTTGCAACTGAACTATTAATCTATTATTCTTCTTGTTTTTCTATTGACTAAGGGGGATCAAGCGGTGGTTGGAAGATGATACCAAGAAAGATTGAAGTAAAGGGAAAGACAGTTGATACAATATAAAAATAGCAGCGGGGTACAAAAAAGCCGTTTATATTTTTACCGATGCCTACTCCTCTTCTTCCAACAGAAAATCCATGATATTTTTGTGGATAATGCCATTTTGACTAAAATCAATCCTATCCATCGAAAGCACATATTTGGGAAAATTGTCTTTTATCAGCTGATAAATACCGAACTCACGCTCCCGCGTTTGAGCATCTCCTACTGTGTACGCCACCTGATAGTACTGCAGTTCCGTTTCTTTTTGTGCAATAAAATCAATTTCTTTGTCTTTTATTTTCCCTATTGTAACCGTATATCCCCGCGAGCGTAGTTCAATATACACAATATTTTCAAGCACCCGTTCAATATCTTTTGTATTTGAAAATCCGCGCGCCTGCCGGAAGCCGTGATCGGTTACATAATATTTTTCATCAATTTTCAGTACTTTCTTTCCTACCGTATCATAACGGGGGACTTTTTTTATGATAAACGCCCGGCTGCAATACTCAAGGTAATTTAACACAGTATCGGCCGATACGGCCCTGTTTTCACTTTTAAAATAATTTTTAATACTGTTAGCCGAAAAGGTATGACCGATATTTTCGATAACATAATCTAAAATACGATTGAATATATCGACATCCCGTATATTGTTATATTGCAGTACGTCTTTCACCAATACGGTGTTATACACATCATTCAAATACTTAACGACGGGCGCATCTTCCAAATGAAAATATTTTAAAAACGGCATTCCGCCCTGTGTAATGAACTTTGAAAACAACTCTTCGATTGTGATGTCCGTGTCTTCAAAAAATTGTATGAACTCCCCGAACGTGAACGGCTGAATTTCAAATTCGACATATCTTCCTGCCAAAAGGGTTGCAAGATCTCCTGAAATTAAGGTTGAATTGGAACCCGTTATATAAATATCACAGTCTGTGTCGAGCCGGAGCCCATTGATAACCCGTTCCCAGTTTTCCACAAGCTGTATTTCGTCAAAGAAAAAATAGATTTTTCCCTGAATAGCAGCAAGCAGCGGTTTTAAATAAGCAATCAATGATTCTGCCGTTTTTACAGAAAACAGATCAAGAGATTCAAAATTGAGGTAAACCTTATGTGTTTCGGGGATGCAGCTGAGCAGTTCATTTTTTATGATAGTCAAAATTGTTGACTTTCCAACCCTCCGCATTCCGGTCAGCACCTTAATCACCGGTTTATCGAGAAAAGGATGTATTTTTTCAATATAGCGGGGCCTTGTAATGTAGTCCATGTTACTTTCTCTCCTCCTCTAGTTTCGACTATAATCGAAATATTTTCTAAAGTCAATTAACATTTCTTATATAAACGATAAAATAAATAAAAATATTATTAATTTCTATTATAGTCGAAAATATTGGTTTTAAATCCGATAACTGCACGTGTTCCCTTACCGTACTCTGAACTGATTGTAAGGGTACAATTAATTTTTGGGGCAATTTCCTTTGCAAGGTACAAACCAAGCCCGGCCGCTTTTTCGGCCAGTTTTCAAACTATATGATGCCTCTATTCTTTTTTCAAAGGCTGTGCTATAGTCCGGCAATGAACAATATATCGCAATTAGCTGAACTTATGCTGAGTCCGTTTAAAACGGTAAAAAGCGAATTTGATGCGGAAAAAGTCTGGAATATTTTACAGCTTCTTTTTGCATTATTCGTTATCTATATCTTTTTCAAAATACTAGCGCGTATTATTAGAAAAATCACTGTAAAAAAATGCTCAGTACAAGCACAGCATATTATTAACAAAGCCATTCACAATATTTCTTATGTAGTTATTATCCTTACAATCTTTCATCGGCTCGGCATTAATATCAGCGCAATCTTAGGGGCAGCAGGCATTGCCGGTATTGCTATCGGTTTTGCAGCACAAACATCAGTATCAAATGTTATTTCCGGTTTATTCGTTATTACCGAACGAGCCTTTAAAATCAATGATGTTATTGAAATCAGCGGCACCATCGGCACGGTACAATCAATTAACTTATTATCAGTTGTCCTGCGTACCTTTGATAATCAATACGTACGTGTTCCCAATGAAACTATCATTAAAGCAAATTTAATCAATTATTCGCACTTCCCCTACCGGAGAGTAAAAACAGAGCTTTCAGTACCGTACGGCGCAGATTTACGCTTTGTAGAATCCGTACTGCTGGATACCGCAAGAAAAAATCCCTTTGTTGTCGATGATCCGGCGCCGTCCGTACTCTGGACAGCATTCGGACATTCAGGTATTAATGTCACGCTCCATTCATGGACAAAGATAGAAGATTTCGGCAATTTACGCAATTCCATTTTTATTGAAGTAAATGAGCGGCTGCTGAAAGAAGGTATAGACATTCCTTTCCAGCAAATCGACATTTACATGAAAGAAAAATCCGCACCGCCGGTGCAGGTTAAGCCAAAGATAGATATAGCAGAACTATAAAAGTCTCAGAGCAATCTTGCCGAAAGTGCGCTGCTGCTATACAATATATTCATCTGTTCTGTAAAAATATACGGGGATGCCCGGCTCAAAAGATTTCGCCGATCCCCGTTAAGGAGCGAAGGGATGAAAAAAACACTTTTCGATGCGCAGCAAATTATTATTAATTTTCGGATTATTGATTTTTACATGGAATCTTATTCAGGGTGTTTTTGCAGCACGTACCGCCCGTCTCGCGGTAACCGAAAAAATAGAGCTGCACCTGACGAATAAGGCACGGGATGTTGCAAGTCTAATTGATGCAAGAGTTACATCTTTTTTTAAAATTATAGAAGGCATTGCCCGGATGCCGCAGCTCCGTACCCCTGAACTTTCACGGCTTGAACAGCTGGCAATACTGCAAAAAGAGACAGCATTTACTACCGATATTGTAGAATTTGTCATCGCCGATTTAAACGGTATCTGTTATACCCGCACCGGCTTCCAGGTCTCAGTAACCGACAGAGCTTGGTTTAATACCGCACGTGCGGGAAAAAACTTCGTATCCGAACCGGTCGTTTCAAAAGGTGAAAATCAAGAAGTTATGATAACCTTTGCAGTTCCCATTTATGATGATATGCAGCGTATTATCGGTGTGTTAGCCGCCGACACAAAGGGCAGCCTATTATCACAGTACATCGAAGACATTGTCGTCGGAGAAACCGGTTACTGCTATATCATCGGCTTAACCGGAAACAATATTGCACATCCTGATTACTCACGAGTAGTAAAACAGGAAAATGCACAACAAAAAGGCCTTGAGGATCCGTTATTTAAATCACTGGCAAAATTTGAAAAAGATGCCTTGGAAAGTACGAACACTAAAATAGGCCGTTATACATACGGCGGTATAACAAAAATCGCTGCCTACGCAAAAATACAAACATCCGGTTGGATAGTTGTTGTCAGCGCTCCGATTCATGAATTTATGTATACGGTACAACAGCTGCGGATTAATCTGTTTATTTTGGGTGCGGTTTTACTTGCTATCTCAATCATCAGCATTTATATCGTTGCACAAAAATTCATCGGCCCTATCAAAACCGCAGTAAATGCATTAAAGGATATTGCTCAGGGTGAAGGAGATTTAACCGTTAGACTACCTGTAACCGGTAATGATGAAGTCACGGAATTATCGGAATACTTTAATGAAACAATCAAAAAAATCGGAAAATCGATTAAATCGGTCGAAAAAAGCAGCACTGAAATGCAGCAAACTGGGGAAGAACTGGCCCGCAATATGGAAGAAACAGCGGCTGCCATCCGGCAAATCAGTGCAAATGTGGACGGGGTAAAACAGCAAACCGCCACACAAAGTACCAGCGTTACCGAAACGGCAGCAACCATGGAAGAAATTATCCGCACAATTAAACAGCTGAACGAAAATATTGAAAATCAGGCAGAAAGCGTACTGGTATCTTCTTCTGCGATAGAACAAATGACTGCCAATATCGGCTCGATTACACAAACCCTCGAAAAAACGGATGGAGTTATAAAAACACTTGCCGATGCAACAGCAGACGGTAAAGAAACAATTATTAACTCAAATACTGTAACTCAAAAAATAGCGGAAGAATCCGGCAGTCTACTTGAGGCGTCCAGTGTTATCCAGCACATAGCAAGCCAAACGAACCTTCTCGCAATGAATGCCGCAATTGAAGCCGCACACGCAGGGGAAACCGGTAAGGGCTTTGCCGTTGTTGCAGATGAAATCCGTAAACTTGCCGAAGAATCAAGTATGCAAGGAAAGGCGATCACTGCAACCCTCAAAATCCTCAGCGGTGAAATTTAAATACTATCGGATTCGGCAAAAATAGCTGAGGAAAAATTTACCGCTATTTTTAAGCTATCCGAACAGGTTAAGCAAATGAGTACGCATCTGACTGAGGTTATGAAAGAACAGGAAAAAGGCAGCCGTGAGGTGCTTCAGGCAATGAAGGCCATCAATATGGTAACCGGTGAAGTACAGTCCGGCTCCGCAGAGATGCTGAAAGGCGGCGAGGAAGTGGCAAACGAAATGCAGACACTTGATAACCTCACCCGCATGATCGCAAACACGATGAATGAAATAGCGGCAGGAGCCGTTCAAATCAACTCTGCTATTGATGAAGTCAACAGCATTACCCTCAAAAACAAACGGAATATCCAGCGCTTAAGCACAGAGGTCAGTAACTTCAAAGTGTAAACAGGCTCCTGTGCTTAATAATAGGCCTGTTCGATACTGCCATTGCCGGACAGGTCTATTCCTATTAAACAACCTCACTTTCATAGAAAATAGTTTGCTTAGGTTGACAAATTATTAAAAATTTGTCAGTATAGAATAACATTAGGAGGTTGTAATGAAAACCCGAAAAAGTATTTTTAAAGTATGGACATCCATACTCGTGCTTTTTGCCTTATTGGCAGGCTGTGCAAGTGCACCGTCAAAAAACGCCGATACCAAAGCGGCAAAAAGCAAAATCGACAGTTTGGCCGCATGGAAAGGTGAATGGCAGTCATTTAATGCAGTAAGCAGTGCAACTGCTTTAAATGAAGCCTATAAAACAACCGCAGAAAAATTGCCGAACTATACGGCGGACGGTTTTAAGGCAGCGGTTGCAAATATGTATTCAACACCAATCGTAAGACTAAAATTTGACGGTTCGAATACGGTACTACTTACGGTAGCCGATGCAGACGGCAATGAAAAAGATATTCCCTGTGAATACCGTTATAAGGGCGATGTACCCATCCCCGGATTTGACGGATATTTTTGGCATACCTTTGAAGCGGTAAAAGCTGTCCGCGGTCTTGCACACGCGCAATATCTCATCGCATTTCCCCCGCACCGTGATACTCCGGAAGGTTTATTGCACTGGCATGCACGGTTCGGTGCAAAGGATATTCCATCTTTAGTAAACGGCGATCCAATGTGGTGGCCGACATACACCGATGCTTCGATGACAAAAGAGGATTTAACCAAAGAATTTGAAAAATCCATCCCGGCAGTCGCCGCTATGTTTCCGGCAGAACCTTTTGCCCCGTACAAAGGGAAATGGATTAATACCGCTTTGATTTATGAGGACCCCCGCCCTGCCGTACAAAAAGTGTATGAGGAGCTTATTAAAGAATTTGCCGGAAAGAAAGACGGTATGGACTTTACAAAACAAGACATCATTGCACTTGCAAAAAAGGCATACGGAACAGCTGCAGACTTTACGCATCTTGAATTTACTGCTGAAGATGATAAAAACGAATTAACGGTTTGGAAGGGCAGCACAGAACTGTTACGGCTTGCCTATAAGCAGGACGGAGCAAATAAACTGAAACCCACACTGAAAGCCTTTACTGCTGCCGACCGCGCCAAGGCAGGGAAATTCGCCTTCATATCTATGACGCAGCCCGGCGGTAAGCCCTTACATATGCATCTGTGGTATGGTGCACGCCCCAGTGAAATTGACAACGTAGACGGAAAGCCCACGTGTATTCCGGCAGCTTCATCTGAGGAAGAAGTTGCGCTTCGTGTACGCAATACCTGCCGGAGATTTTTACAGGCGGCCGTAAAATGAAAAAACGGCTGTTTCTTTTAGGATTTGCACTACTAGCGGTAACAGCCGTTCTTTACGCCCATGCGCCGATTTTGCTGTGCTGGGACAACGGCGACGGAACTGTTTCGTGCGAAGGCGGTTTTTCCGACGGATCTTCTGCAAAAGGAATTGAAATCCGCGTTGAGGACCCGAAAGGAAAAGTATTACTCAAGGGTAAGCTGGATAAAAACAGTGAATTTACCTTTAAAAAACCGGAAGGAAAATTTACGGTTATCTTTGACGCAGGCCCCGGTCATGTTGTCAAAGTTCCTTCCTCAAAGATAAAAGAATAACCGTAGCACATACTTAATCCCTCCAAAAAATAAAACCCAAGGGCGGTCTTACCATTGTTCCCGTAAGGCCGCCCTTCCTTCTCCGTACTGTTCCGACAACATTTCAAATGCAGCTGTCCGCGCGGTTTCAAAGACGGCAAAATCGCGGATGGGGTCGCCAAGTACAAAACCGCAGTAACCCGACTGCTCAACCCCGCCTATATCTCCCGGACCGCGCAACTTTAAATCCTCTTCGGCAATAACAAAGCCGTCCGTTGTATTACTCATCACCTGCAAGCGCGCTTTCCCCGTTTCGGTAATGCCCTTACCGTACAGCAGGAAGCAATAGGATTGTTCGCTCCCCCGTCCGATTCGTCCCCGCAGCTGATGCAACGCGGAAAGTCCGAAACGGTCTGCGTGTTCAATCACCATACAGGTGGCATTGGGCACATCGACACCGACTTCAATCACCGTTGTCGCTACCAGAATATGAATAGCGCCGGCACGGAAATCATCCATAATCTTCCGAGCTTCGTCTTCGTCAATCTTTGAATGAATGAGGGCAAGGCGGTGATGGGGAAAGCTTTCGGTTAGGTTTGCAAACATTTCTTCCGCCGACTTCAAATTCAGCGTACCGGTATCTTCAATAAGCGGATAGACAAAATAAGCCTGCTTGCCGGCAAGAATTTCCTGCCCGATAAAATGATAGACCTTTTCCGCCTTCTGCTGCGCGGCAATATAGGTAATCACAGGTTTTCTCCCCGGAGGCAGGGTTTTAATCGTCGAAATATCCAAGTCGCCGAACATGGACAGGGCCAGAGTCCGCGGAATGGGCGTTGCACTCATCATCAAAAAATGAGGAGCTTTTTTTTCAGGGGTGCTGTCAATGCCCTTTTGAATAATCGCGGCACGCTGCAAAACCCCGAAGCGGTGCTGTTCGTCAATAACGACTAGCCGGAGATTTTTATACAAGGTCTGGGCGGAAAACAGGGCATGGGTACCGATAATGAGGTCGATATTACCGAGTTCAAGCTGCCTCAGCAGCTGGGAACGTCCTGCTGCCCTGAGGTTTCCCGTTAAAAAGGCAAGCCGGATACCGAGCGGTTCAAGCAGCCGTGCGGCATTTTCCGCGTGCTGACGCGCCAGCAATTCTGTGGGCGCCATGAAAGCGGCCTGCCCGCCGCCTTCTATCACCTTTAAGCAGGCTAAAAACGCAACCAGCGTTTTTCCCGACCCGACATCCCCTTGAATCAGGCGGGCTGCCGGAACGGTGCCGTCAATATCCGCATTGATATCCGCAGTAACCTGTTCTTGATCGGCGGTAAGCTGAAACGGCAAACGCTCCAGTAAACTGCGCTGAGCCGGACTATATACCGGATCCGGCACAGTGCCTCGATCCGTGTCTTGTATCCCGGTACGGGGAAGCACTCCTCGCCGCTGAAGGGAACGCAGACCGACAGCCGCTTCGTACATAAAAAACTCTTCAAAAATAAGGGCGGTATGGGCTGCTTCCGCCTGCTGCATCGTTGCAGGACGGTGCATCGCATACAGAATATCTTTTTTCGCAGGAAGCCCGTATTTTGCTAAAACTTCCGGCGGCAGATCCGAATCTATTCCCCGTGCATACGAATCTAAGGCCCGTTCAATGAGCTTACGGAGCTTGGTCTGCGTCAGCCCCTGCGTCAGCGGATACACGGGCAAAATCCGCTGCTCGGCTGTTTCAGGTTTTTCAATTTCAAAAGAACTTGATTGGATTGCACCGTATTTTACTGTAAACATTCCATAAACGGCAGCGGAAGCGCCTTCTGGAAAGGCTTTTTCCAGAAACGGGCGGTTAAAGCAGAGCAATTCCCCGCGGGTATCTTCCGCATCGCAGATAATTAGTTTTAATGTTTTCATCCGCCCGTACCCGAACCATTGATGAGCAATAATCCGTACCGGCACATACAATTTATGATACCGATTCCATTCCCGCAGGCAGTTATACCGGCTGCGGTCTTCCCAGTACCGCGGCCAAAGCTGCAGCAAATCACCTACGGTTTCTACCTCCAGCCGTCTCAGCTGTTCAACGGCGGCTTTACCCGCGCCATACACATTTGAAACAGGTGTTTGAATTTCTCCAACCAGCATGGAGATGAGTATAGCACGCAGCATGAAAATATTTAAGCTGATACGCCTGTTGACACACATCATAATCATTTCTATGCTGGGAGGAATGCCGATGTATCAAAAATACAGCCGCAGTGTTATTTTTCCGGAGGATTTTCATGTATCATAGAGTTCGGTACCCCGTAATTCTTCTGCTGATTTATATTTTCGTGATGCTTACCGCAGGCTGCACCAACGGTAAGACAGGTAAGCTGGAGCGGGAAGATCTTTTTCTCATACAATACGGTAACTTTGAAAGCCAAATGAACCTTTTCAATCTTGAAAGTTCTTATACACGCCCCGACAGTCAGCTGTATATGGACGGCGGAATATTCTACATCAGCAATTCAAATGCAGGCAAGATTCTCCAGCTCACCTCTTTCGGGGATCTGCTTGCCCTTTATTATAATCCGGAGAAAAATCCGCGTCCGACATTTATTGAAACGGAACAAAAAGATACAATAATGACACGGCGTGCACTGATATATCCGCTCAATCATCCTTCCTATCTTGCGGTTACTCAAGAAAAACATCTGTTTGCAGTCGATACCCTTAAAGAAGAGCGCATTGAGTATGATCAAACGGAAAACCTTGCCCTCCGCGATATTGTCCTCCGCTTTAATGAAAACGGTGAATTTATTGATACTATCGGACAAGAAGGCCCAGGCGGCACTCCTTTTCCTCCCATCGAAGGACTCTATACCGCCGCCGACAGCAGTATCATCGTAATATGCAGAACGGAACAAAGTATCCGGGTCTATTGGTATGACCAGAGCGGCAGCTTACGGTATAAAATTCCCATCGCGTTTAATACCCTGCCCTCTCCGTACACCGATGAACTGAAAATGTTTTCGAGTATTGATAAAATCGTTCCCGATTTTAATACGAAAAAACTGTATATCAAAATCGATTATTACCGTGAAAATATTGATCCGGGAACAAAGGTCAGCGCCGGTATCAGTTATGATAAAAGCTGTCTGTATATTTTTAATATCGACACAAAGAGGTATGAACGTAAAATAGACATTGCTCCATACGAAGGCACCGAACATACCGGAGCAGGCATACGGCACTTTAAAAAAGTCTACGGACTGCTCGGCGTAACGGCAAATAACTGGTGCTTTTTAACCACTCCGCTGCCGGACGGCTATATCTTGGAATTGATCGATCTAAAATCAAATAAAATATATACCCGTACACTCTCGGTAACACCGGAAGAACTCACCTATAATGCCTTCAATCTTTCTCCGGACGGGATTTTATCAGCCATACTCGCGGGCAATGAACACGCCGCGATTGTGTGGTGGGGCACCCATGAACTTATTGGAGCATCAAAAAATGAAACATAGCAGCGAATCGTATAATCCCGGCCAAGTACGGCTACGGTATAACCGCACTGAACGCTTAGCAAAGGCACCTGAATCAGTACAGCGGATGCATCGGCCCGATTACATCCAAAAACCGGGCTTGATTAAAAGCCTAACCGCCACACGGGCATCCCGGTACATCTTATTTTCAATTATTCTCGTATGTATTTTGATGCTGTTATCGGTTTTTTTACAGCTCGACCGTACGTCGGGAAAGCTGAACGGGATTCCGGTGAAACTTGAATCGCTGATTCAGGAAGAAACGATATATATCAATATCGTATTTGCAGCAACCAAACAAGAAGACGGATATATGCTTCCGGTAACCGTCCATCTTACTGCCCGGAATATCGGAACAGGTGCACAGGAAACAAAAACAATCGAAGCGGTGTATATCGGAAGCAGCCTCCGCATACCGGCACAGTTTTTATCGGAGCAGTGTACCGAAGCGGAGGCTGTCATAGCTGCGGAAAAAAGCAGCCTAAGACTCCACCGCACGTATTAACCGCAAGACGGGCACAACAAGAAGGCCGGCCAATACCAGTTTCTGCCTTCCTTGCAAGACATTCGCAATCCTAGCGTATGCTCCGTAAGAGGGAGAGCAGATGGGACATTTCTTTTCCGCGTTTATCGGTTCCGTCGGTTGTCTTTTCTGCCTTGCTTCCGGTCCTTGCTTTTTCTTTTTCTGCATCGGTATAAATGATAACCGCCATATCGCCCCTGGTCATCTTATCGTAATAGCCCTTACGGGTAAGTGTTCCTTCGGTCAGATCTTCTGAAACCCGTCCGATCGTAAAGGTGCCGAGAATATCTTTTTCATTATACAATAGGCCGATGCCTTCGTTTGCAATAGTCAAAGTTCCCTGTTTAATAATTTCAACCGTGCAATCGGTTAAATTACAATCTCCGGAACCGATATCTATGACAGCTTCCGCCTGAGAGCGGCCGGCAATACTTCCGATAACCGGCAACGCGGTATTAAACATATCGGTTATACGGCGGAGGGCATTACTAAGCCGGTCATTTCCTGAGCGGTACACTGTGAGGGTTTCCGCCTTCGAACCCGTACGGCCGACATAGACATCAAGCGTAATTTGAACATCCCGTTCATTTTCTTTTACACTCAGAATACCGAAATAATCATTCGAAGCAGTACGCGCCTGTCTAAACGCCTCCATATACGAATGAGGTTTTGTAAGATGAGCGGAAATATCAAAACGCCGGTTATACGCCATGATGTCGCTCATCAGGCCCGCCGTCAGCTTTTCAGCTTCAGGATGAAACACATTTGCAGAATCGACCTGATAGAATAAACCTATGGAAAGATGGGATTTATCCAAATAAAGAGAATCAATATTCCAGCGTTTACGTACCGAATGTTCTAAGGTTTTTGAATAGGCCTCTACTATATCATTAATACGGGCATTACTTTTTTCGATCGACTGAATAAACTCCAACTGCTGAATGGCACGCTCAGGAAATCCCTGCCGCATTAAAATTTTTGCATAGGCCTGCCGGCTTTCCGCATCATATGGATAGACTTTCAAGGCACGGCGGTACTCATACAACGCCTGATCGGTCATATTCCTCGTTACAAAACCGGCTCCTTTTGTACTATGCACCTGTGAGAGAGTTTTACGGCGATCATCCTCAAACTCAAGATTCTTCACCGCAATATCTTCCAGTAAAGTACGCATCAGCTCATTTTCCGGATCAATCGCAAGACCGGTACGGGCAGACTCAAACGCGCCTTCATTATCCTCCAGCTTAACCAGGCAGAGTGTCTTTAAATACCATGCATCGGAACGTTTCCGGTCTCCGGCAATACGCAGATCCGATATATCTAAGGCTTCACGGTAGCGGCCGGCACTGTACAGAATAGCACACAAGAGCGCCCGGGCGCGGTCATAATCTTCGTTAATGGTGAGTGCCGCACGGATGCGTCCTTCAGCCTCGCTCATATTTCCTGCAAGGGCTGCAAGATAACCGGCAAAGTAATGCACCTGTGCATTATCCCCGTGATACTGCAGGGCACGGGCGGTATAACTGTGCGCGGCCGCCGTGTTTCCCGTTTCATAGCTCAGTAAGGCAAGCGAAAGTAAGGCCTTACGGTTTTCGCTCTGACGGCGCAATGCTGCCGTATACAGTTCCGAGGCATTGGTGAGCCGGCCGCCGCTGACTTCAATTTCAGCCATACCGAACCGGGCATCAAGATTATTGGGATAGCGGTTCAGAACGGCTGAAAAAATTTTCTGAGCCTCTTCTACCTTTCCGATCCCGATTAATATAAAAGCATATAAATTTTCTATATCGACATCCTGCGGGGCATAGCGGCGCGCTTTTTCGACATACACAATCGCCTGATCATATTCTCCCAATGCGTAAAAGCATTCCGCCAATCCGCGGTATACTGCATTATAAGCAGGATTTTCTTTTAACGCCTGCTGATAGAGTTCAACCGCACCGTACCAATTTTCGCGGTACTGAAGCTCCTTTCCTGCTTCAAAGAGTTTTATCGGAGAAGCCGCAAGAGGCACCGCAATACACAGCATCAGAAGAAAAAATATCTTTTTACGCATAGTTATTCCTTATTTACCGTTCTTCAGAATCACCGTCTTTCACGGCTGCAATCTTTACCGTATTGATTTTATGACCGTCCATATCCTGAATGATAAAATCAAAATTGTTCCAACTCACCTTTTCATACCGGACAGGAATCTTTCCGAATAAATCAAAGACAAAGCCGCCGAGCGTTTCAAACTCATCTGAGGGAAGTTCAGTTCCCAAACACTCCGCTAAATCATCCATATCAACACGGGCATCGCAGAGCCACAGCCCGTCCCCTATTGCGGAAATATCCTCTCCTTCATTATCAAATTCATCCTGAATATCGCCGACAATTTCTTCGATAATGTCTTCCATACAGACAATACCTGAAATACCGCCGTATTCGTCAACCGCAATGGCAATATGCACATGACGGCGCTTAAATTCCCGCAAAAGTCCGTCAATCCGTTTGGATTCGGGTACAAAAAAAGGCTTGCGGATTATTTTTTGCAGCTCAATGGGTTCTTTTTTTGCAAAAGAGTTGATAAGATCTTTAACATATAAGACACCGACAACATTGTCGATCGAATCCTGATACACGGGAAACCTTGAGTGTCCGCTTTCGGCCACCCGCTGTACCAATTCTTCCCTATCCACATCAAGCGGGATAAAATCAACGTCGATCCGCGGTATCATCACCTCTTTAACCGCAGTGTCGGAAAGGTCAACCACCCCGCGTATCATATCTTCTTTTTCTTCATTGAGCGAATCCGGTAAGATTTCGGATACCGGCCGTTTTTTTCTTAGTTTATCAAATATCCCCATACCTATTCCTGATTACGGCTTCCGTACTGTAGATGCCGAGTATTTTTTCTTGTAATTGCAGCATTTCCTGTTCGGGACTGTTATCGCTATGATCCATACCGCTCAAATGGAGAATGCCGTGTATTAACAAACGCTTGAGTTCTTCATCAACCGCTACATTAAAATTTTCGGCATTTGTCTTCAAGCTGTCAAGGCTGATAATAATATCTCCCGCACTAAAACGCCGCTGTCCGCCGGCATCATCATATTCATCACCCTGTTCAAAAGAAAGCACATCCGTCGGTGCATCAATGTTCCGGTACGTTTTATTGAGCTGCCGGATAAAGGGGTCAAAACAGAATACAACGGCAATATCCCAGTTGTCATACTGCAAATGAGCTAAGATCAGACGGACAAAGGCTTCCGCAGCCGGTTTCCACGCAGCTTCCGGCATATCCTGCCAGATAATGTCAACATTATTCATCCTTTTTTTCCTCTTTTGCCGCCGATGATTCTGAGGGACTAAGCCCTAGATCTACTTGAATATACTGCTTTACATCGGGGGCAATTTCTTTCACCGCAGCAGCTTTATCTTCCCCGCCCTCTTTTTCGGCAAGAGGTTTGAGCTGCTCGGATTTTTCATCGGTTTTTTCATCCGGGTCTTTTTGATTAGGATACTTAATCCTTGAATGATAATAACTTGCAAGTGTTGTTACAAAGGACTCGTGAATTACTTTTAGTTCCCGTAAGGTAAGCTCACAGTGATCAAGCTGTCCAGCGTCCATCTTCGATTTAATGAGTTTATCAATAAATTTTTCAAGGCGGGGTACCGATGGACGCTCCAAGGTACGGCAGGCCGCCTCCGTAATATCGGCAAGCATAACAACCGCCGACTCTTTTGTGCGCGGCGGCTGCCCGGGATAAGAAAAATCCGTCGGGCTGACATTCGGATCGAGTTCTTTTGCCTTTGCATAAAAATACTGTACCAACGAATTTCCGTGATGTTCGCCGATAATGTCGATAACCTCCTGCGGCAGCCGCATATTTTCCGCCTTTTCAATACCGATTTTTACATGACTTCTAATAATCGTTGCGGAAAGACGGGGATTTAAATCCAAATGCTTATTGTACGAGGTCTGGTTTTCAACAAAATACTCGCTATTGGCCATTTTTCCCAGATCGTGATGATACGCACCGACACGGGCAAGCAGGGCATTGGCACCGATTGCACGGCAAGCAATTTCCGCAAGAGAAGCCACCATGAGCGTATGGTTGTAGGTTCCCGGTACCGTAAGGAGCATTTGTTTCATCGTCGGTGAATTAAGATCAGACAGCTCCATAAGCCGGAAACAGGTCGGCGTATTCATCACAGCTTCTAGAATCGGCAAAAATCCGAGTACAAAGATACCGCTGATAAAGCCGTTAATTACCGAACCGAGAAAAACAAAGGTAAAGTCGCTGTAAGAGTTAGGAAAAACAGTCAGCAGCACCGCGGTAATCAGCGGATGAATACAGGCAAGCTGGCATGCGGTTTTAATCAAATCCATCCTGCGGCCGGTTAAATTCATCAGCGAAACAGCTGATAAGCCTGAAAGGAGGGCAAAAAGCGCCGGCTCAAGTTTAAATCCGCTTGCGGTCAGCACCAGCAGCATGGTAAAAAATACCGATAAAACGGCAACCTTCTCCGATATGAGCGTATGGATGAGCATTGCCGCAAGCGCTGCCGGAATGAACGGCAGAATATCAAGGGGAAGAACAAAAAACGAAGATTTTTCGATAAAAAGAATTGAAAGGTAGACGCTCATCGAAATCAGCAATAAAAATATTTTTTGACTTTCTTTTAAGGGACTGTTCAGCGCCTGTTTTGAGAAAGTAAAAAGCCCCGCCGCATATAAACAGATGAGAAAACAGACGATGCCGATAAATTTTCCGACATCAAGATAGTTACCGGCTTCGGCATAGGCTTGTAATTGACGGTAATTTTCGGCGGTAATGATGAAGCCCCGTTTAATAATCTTTTGATTCTTTTGAATGGTTACAATAACCGGCGGAACCTGTTTTAACACCTCTTGTACCCGCGCTTCGGTTTCTTTAGCGTCATAAATAAGATTAGGCTGCAAAAAAGGGCGGATCAGTAACGTCATACTCTCAGGATCAAGTGTTTCGTCAAATGAGCGCACAGCGGTTTTAATATATGAGATGAGATTTTCTACTCTAATAATTGAACCTGTTTGCACATTCATATATTCACGATTATTTGCGCGCCGCATTGCCAATGTAATCTCTGCCTGATTAAAACCTTCTAATCCCTTATCGGGAAATTCGGCAATACCGACGGCCATTGCCTGCTTAACAACAACCTGTGCATTAGTCAGAAAAACATCCAGGTTTTTGACCTTTTGTAAACTGTGCAGAAAACGCGGTTCAAAAAACCCCGGATACTGCTCCTGTACCTGGGCGGCAAACGATATTGTTTCTTCATTTGTCCGCAATGCAAGGATAAAGGATAAAAACTCATCATATTTTTTTAAAATTTTAGAAGCAATTTCGGCGTCTTGACGGAAAATAGGCGCCACCGTTTGAAGCCGCGCCGCACGCCGTATATCGGTTGCCGTCTGATCCGTATATGAAATATCCCTATCGACCGCTACATCACGTTCCGCAACTTTTCCAACCGCAAAATCATCAATATTTAAATAAGCAAGACCGCTTCTTCCAAGAATGATAAACAAAATTGCGGCAGTAACGGTAAAAAAACTGAGAAGGAGGGTAAGAAAGAATGCTTTTTCCGCACAAACCATCTCCTTTTTTTGCTTAAAAAAATCAGATATATAATTAATCAAAAAAGATTTAATATACTTCAAAAAGGTTTCATCTTTCATTTTCGGACTCCCGAAATGGTATATACGATTGTCTATTGTGTATCTGTGAAAGCACGATCTTATTTTCCTTCATACGCAGTAATTATTTTTTGTACGAGCGAGTGCCGGACAACCTCATCCGCAGAAAACGCAATAATTCCTATTCCTTCAATCCCGGAAAGCAGTGAAACTGCATGGGAAAGCCCGGACTCTCCCCTCCCCCGGATATCGGATTGGGAGGGATCACCGGTAATAATGAGTTTTGTGTCCTCGCCCATCCTGGTCAAAAACATCTTCATTTGTTCTTTTGTTGTATTTTGTGCTTCATCCAAGATAACGGCTGCATTATGGAGGGTACGGCCGCGCATATAGGCAAGCGGAGCTACTTCAATCATATTCGATTCCTCCAGTCCCCGCAGCACATCAGCAGGCAGCAGCGTTTCCATGATATCAAAAAGCGGACGCAGATACGGGTTAATCTTTTGCACGAGATCTCCCGGTAAAAAACCTAAATTTTCTCCTGCCTCAACCACAGGCCGTGTCAAAATAAGCTTACGCATCTTTCGTGACAGCAGCATTTTCAGGGCAAGCGCAACAGCGATATAGGTTTTCCCCGTACCGGCAGGCCCAAGACCGAACGTAATATAATTGGCATAAATAGAATCCACCAATGCCGCTTGTGTACGGTTTTTAGGGTAGACGGATTTTATGCCGCGGGGAATATGGATACATTGCGATGAAAACGTACGGGAGTGCGGAATACTATTTGCAACAAGGGCTGCGATAAAATCGGCAGAATCTTGCGCGGTAATTTCAGGACTTTCTAAAAGAGTGTCAATGAGTTTTTGAAACTTTTTGCAGACTGTTTGATCTGACGTCAAAACCGTTATCTCATTTCCTCTACTAATGACGGGAGCGCCTAAATAGCCTTCAAAAATGTGCAGGTTTTGATCATTTGCACCGCACACCGAAGACAAAACTGCCCGATCTTCCAGTACAATTGTATATGAGGTATCCAAACCTCCTCCTTATTTATTTTATAAAACTGTAATCGCTCCCTTTACCCATATACGTAAATAAAGGCAGCTTAGTTTACCGATAAACAATAAGTTCCGTCAAGAGCACGCCAAAACAAGAAATTGACAGCGGCACGGAAAAAAATTATAATCCGCTTGTCATTGTCAATAACAGGCAACTTACTTATGTAATTTAATTTTATGGAAAAAGAAATTATTCTGCCTTCACACCATACACGGGAATCTCTTTTTGTTTCGGCAGCCGTAATCGGTATTCTCTGTATTGCGGGGATACTTATTACCCTACATCAAAGAAAAAACGTATCCGCTACAATCACTGCCGCACAGATACGTGTCTTTCATGAACTGTCTTCCAATGAACAAGCTATTTACGGGAATTTAGCCGCCGCACAGGAAGAGATTACCGCTGTCCATGAGGATGCTAAGTACTGGATGCCGGTACACGAATTGGAAACCTTGCTGATTCCTCCCTTTGTGCAAGATAGTGTATGGAATACCCAAGGTGCACTCCGCTGGACACAATACACCGGCATAAATACCGAAGGAATTTCTTACTGTGCCTATGTCGGTATATCGTCTGCCGAAAATACGGGTTCTTTTATCCTCTTGTTTTCTGAACCTGAGCACAGCACCGCACAGTTCAGTGAACAGAAAGAAACAGCGGCATTAACCTATTCTATTTGGTACACAAAACAACCGGTTGGGGTTCCATTTAATCTGTTTTCTCATTCGGCACTCATACAGGCAGGATGGAAAGAAGCGGTTCCATATACCGGGAATGACGAGCGGAAGCGGACAAAAGGAGTATAATATGAATATGACGGCAAAAAAGATACGGCATATACTCTGCGGACTGTTAGTATATGGAATACTCTGGACTGCCACAGCATCGGAAAGAACACTCAACATCGGCATTACACTGCACCCTTACTATAGTTTTGTAAAAAATATCGTACAAGATGCAGCCCGGGTTACTCCGCTTATTGCCGCCTCTTCAAATTCTCATGCGTACAATCCCCTGCCGGAAGATATTAAAAAGGTAGACAGCCTCGATTGCCTTGTTGTGAACGGAATCGGACACGATGAATTTGCCTTTCAAATCATTAAGGCATCAAATAAGAAAGGACAGCTGCCCCTCATCTATGCAAACGAAGAAGTTCCGCTCATTCCGGTAGCAGGATATAACTCCGTTGAACGTATTGTCAATCCGCATACGTTCATATCCGTGCAGGCGTCCATTCAGCAAATCTACACAATCAGTAAACATCTGCAGAAGTTAGACCCAAAAAATGCCGCATTTTACCGCAAAAACACACAAGCTTATGCAAAAAAACTGCGGACAATAAAAGCTGCTTATCTAAAAAAACTGGAGTCTATCCGCAGTTCGGAGTTTCTGTATGCAACTCTTCACGGCGGCTATGATTATCTTTTACAAGAATTCGGTTTGCGTGTCAGTGCCGTTATTGAACCTGCACACGGCGCAAACCCCACAGCCGCGCAGCTGAAAGAAACAATAGATACTATCAAACGGCTCGGCGTTGATGTTCTGTTCACCGAAGCAAACTATAGCGGCAAACTTGCTGAAACCATTCAGCGGGAAACAGAAGTCGTCGTTTCAGAGCTGTCCCATCTAACCTACGGGGAATATACGGCAGACAATTTTGAACAAGGGCTTATTAAAAATTTGGAAAACTTAACTGCTGCTATTACCGCTATTCATAATAAGAAAAAAGCAGGCTAGCGATGCAAGTTGAAACCGCTTTAGATGAACTCTTTACCCTGCACAGCAACACTCCGGTACACGGCCCGCGTATCCGTTTTGAAAAGGTATCGCTTACACTCAACGGGACCGCTCTTTTAAAAGATATTTCTTTTACAGTCAGGCCGGGCGAAATTCACTGCATTATCGGAACAAACGGCAGCGGTAAAACCAGTCTATTAAAATGCTTGCTTGGACAAATGCCGCATACAGGGGAGATTGCACTCTATAATACTAAAAAAACGCAGACCGGATATATGCCGCAGGTTTTAGATTTTGATAGAACCCTTCCCATCTCTGTCGGTAATTTTATGAGTATGCTGCTGCAAAAAAAGCCGGCTTTTTTAGGACCGGCAGCAGGCAAAAAGCGGACAGTGCAGCTCTGTTTAAAAATTGCCGGTATGGATACAAAAGAACAACGGCTTTTGGGACAGCTTTCAGGGGGAGAAATGCAGCGGGTATTGCTAGCCCAAGCACTCTTTCCCATGCCAGACTTACTAGTACTGGATGAACCGCTTGCAGGGGTCGACAGCAGCTTTACCGGCATCTTTGAGCGGATATTAAGATATGCGGCAAACAGGGGGATTACCATTGTGTGGATTAATCATGATTTACAGCAGGCAAAAAAAATGGCGGATACCATTACCTGCATTAACAAAACGCTTGTCTTTTCAGGCAAGGCAGAAACCTATCTGCCGGATACCGTATTCCGGCAAGATGCGAGGAAAATATGAGTACGGCACTTGAGGCGGTGAGAAGCAGTCTTGCTGCATTAGCGGTGCAGGGATCAATTCCGCACGTCTTCTCCTATGCATTCTTTGTAAACAGCTTACTTGCATCGCTTATCATATCGCCTGTTTTAGGAGGAATCGGTACCATGATTGTAATTAAGCGTATGGCATTTTTCTCCAATGCAATAGGCAATGCAGCTTTAACCGGTATTGCAGCCGGCATCCTACTTGGAGAACCTTTTACCGCACCGTATATTTCCTTATTTTCGTTTTGTATTCTGTTCGGCATTATCATGAATTACACTAAAAACAATACAAAAATGAATAGCGACACCATTACCGGCGTTTTTCTTTCCATCTCACTCGGATGCGGGTCTGCCTTGCTCTTGTTTGTTGTTACAAAGGTAAATGCTCATATCCTTGACGGAATATTATTCGGCTCAATATTAACGATTGACGATTTAGACCTTCTCATCCTCCTCATAACCGCAGTTATATGCTGCAGCATAGGTATTCCACTTTTTAACAAAATGCTTGCTGCCAGTTTCAATCCTGCCCTTGCACAGGTGCGGGGAATAAACGTCATTCTTCTCGACTATCTCTTCGTCATTGTGATTACGCTTATCACCGTTGCATCCGTCAAAATAATCGGGGCGATATTGGTCGAAGCGCTTCTGCTGATACCGGCTTCCTCAGCCCGGAATATTGCAAAATCTTTAGAATCATTTTTTATGTACAGTGTGCTGTTTTCGGTTGCCAGCTGTACAGCAGGAGTTCTCATCCCTATTCTGTTTGAAATTCCCGTACCTTCGGGCAGTGCCGTTATACTCGTTGCTTCAGGTATTTTTATCATTACCACTAGTATCCGTATACTATCGGCACACTGCAAGGGTACAAAGATATAAGGAGCCGGTATGTTTATTTTCTCTCCCTTATTCATCATACGGTGCCGCAAACGGCTCGGCTGCATACGGCCCTTACAAAACACGATGACCGCTTTACTCTTTACTCTTCCCCTTTTGATCAGTGCAGAACCGGGCAGACAGCCTCTTTGCATCATAACCTCATTGCAGCCCGCCTATTCCATCGCTTTAAATCTGGTCAAGAACACACCCATCGAAATCGTATATATACCTGCAGAAGACTGTGGTATGGAAGACCAAAGTGCATATTTTAAGGAAGCATACCATACAGAATCCTTCAAAAAAATAGCATTGAAAGCCGATGCAGTGCTAACCTTAAAAAGCATCTGGAAGAATGATCCACTTTACACATACACAGCTCTGCATAATATCTTTGCCGTTCCGCTTGATATTGCAGAACCCTTAAATCCTGCTATTGCCGGTGTTTCCACCCTCAAAATCCCGACCGCCCGTGAAGGATTCGAAGCCGGCCGTTTTTCTGCCGGTAATGGAGAAGTATTGCCCTCTATCTGGCTCAGCCTTTCAAACGGTGCAAAGATGACCGAAATAATTGCAGACAGCCTCATCCGTATGGCTCCTGCATACCGGCCGGCTATTCAAAACAATCGGGACAATTACCTCCGGCATATCACCGCTTTGCAGACAGAATATGAAGAAAAACTGCTGGAAGCGGATATCGGTTCAGTAGCACTCCTTTCTCCGGATTATATCTACTTAACCGGCAATTTTAATCTCTACGTTTCCGACTACCTTTTTAAAGACGGATACGATTATACAAAAGCAGACCTGATGACTCTGCAAAACCTGATTGTCAGCGGCGGGACGGAAATCTTTATTGCATCCTCTGCCTCTGAAACTATTGTCAGCTGTATCACCGAATCAGGCGGAATATATATTGAGCTGGAAGCACTCAGTTCTCCCGTTCCGGTTGAAGGCACACCGGCCGATATCTATCTATCTGTTATGAGGCATAATCTTGAATCACTCTATCAGGCAGCCCTCATTCTTAAAAAAATGTAAAAGAATAATAAAAAGACTTGACAAGGTACTTATTACCTACTATAATCGCTCTTGTTTTTGCGGATGTCGTATAACGGCTATTACCCCAGCCTTCCAAGCTGGAGACGAGGGTTCGACTCCCTTCATCCGCTTTTTTATATCTTCTGTTTTATTTTTCCTATTGTTATTTCATGTAAATCATTATATTCAACAGATAACTTTGCTACCGGATAAGGGGTTGACGAAATTTAAATTAAAGCGCATATTTAACTATGCAACAATCTATCTTTAATAATGATGACTATCTTCTACCGGAACCGGTCAAAAAAGCAGCTATTGAATATCTTCCGAATTTTTTAACCACAAATGATCCTGAAACGCTTTCTTCGCACGCCCTTCTCATTGCACGCGCCTTTCATACAGGCTGTCCGTTTGAGCAGGTGTTTATCGGTAATGCTGCAGAAACACAGAGCAATCAAATCAGCTTAATCAAAAGTTTTGAAAAAAATGTTCGGCTTCTTGTTGAAAAAACATGGGTTGAACAATCAGGCGAAGAATTAAAAGATGATATTCTCTACCGGTTACAATATTTTTGCAAATCAATGATACCTACAGATGATACGATTAATTATGCCGGTTTACTTCCTGAGTGTCTGGGAGTGTTAAGAGATGTAGTATTGCTGCTTTTCGGACGGCAAATTGATACGGGAAATTTTTTAGACTATGCAATCCGTATTGATCCTGATTTCGGTTTATTTTGGTATTATATCGAATGCCTTATGGGGCAACCGCAAATGTCAGTAGAAAAAGCACGTCTTGCAATCTTTCTTGGAATGTATTTCCTTGCGAATTTTTAAGACCGTCAAAAAAAAACTTTTTGTACTTGACATTTTTTTTTGTTTCGTATATAACTATATACATAGTTAATCAAAACATTCCCCTGTAGCTCAGCAGGCAGAGCAAGTGGCTGTTAACCACTGGGTCCGTGGTTCGAACCCGCGCGGGGGAGCTTCAAAGCCCAATCAAATGATTGGGCTTTTTTATTTTCTATGCTTACTTTTTCACTACAGTTTTATCAACCTCACTTAAGAGCAACAGGATTATTAGAGCAGACAGAAATACGCTAAAACCGTATTCAAGAAACTGCTGCTCCGTAGCGTTTATTTATATCAACCGCGACATCTTACTATAAAGCGCATTCACTGCGGCGGTTTGCGATTCATCAAAGTGCGAACCGGCCGTATCAATCAGCTGCTGGATTGAAGCAAGGTTTTCATGCAAAGCGGTATGGAAGCCTCGTGAGGTTTTCAGCCAGAACATACCGTTTCCGTCATTAAAAAGGGTTATAAAGCCGAGCTGCTTACTCTTTTGCTTTGCCACCGTAGTGCGGAAAAGGAGCGGCAGCTGCTCAAGCAGACCGGCGGTATCTTCAGGCAGCGAAAAGTTCTTGCTGCGGGGAAAGGCCGTCTCCGATTCAAGCGGCTCAAGCGGAAAAGCGGAAGCAATGTTCAGTACAAGATCGAACTTTTCCCCAGTCAAAAGCTCATAGCCGTTTACCGTAATCTTTGCCTTGAGATTTTTCAGCTGCTCAAGCTGGCCGTCATACACACTAAAATCCGTTGCTTCGCGGTTAAGCAGGGTTTGAAGCTGTGCAACGGTGCGGGTGAACTGCTCCAAAGGCAGAATGAGATGTTTTTTCCCTTTTATCTTCTGTACGGCATACGGCACTCCGCAAATGGAAACCGTCTGCGGTTCAGCCGTCTTGCCGCTTGCAGCCGCTTTACCTGTTGCGGCTTCGCGTTTTGCCGAATCACCGGAGCAGGCTTCTTTTCCCCGCTCGGTGCCGTTCCGTCCGGTCTTTTCCGGTGCTGCTTTTGCTCCCTGTTTTTTATCCAGCAGCGCAGGGGCAACAAGGGCAACAATCTGTTTTGAAAGCGGAGAAACGGACATGGCATACATCCGCGACGTGCGCACAATTTCTCCGGCTACGATGTACGGCTGATGCTCTTTGTACATACAGGAACCCGGATGAATAGAAATTTTTTCCGTTGTAAGGCTCCGGTATACATCCCGCCCCTGCGCCGCACAGACAAATTGAATCATCCCGCGGGCAACCGCCGTCAAATAGTGCTCCATCTTACCGCCGGATAAGATCGGCACACCCATATCGGAAACAATCAATTCCAGCTGCTCTTTTATGTTAGCAATTTCAGCCATAATACGCTCGTCAAGATAGGCGCGTTCGCAAAAGCGTTTCTGATTTTCCGCTGCCGTATACTGACGGTACACTTTCAAAAACGACACAAAGTCCCCGAGCGGATCGCTAAAAGCCGCATGAGCCTTGCGCGCCTCAAGCTCCTTACCGTCCGGGAACAGAAACGGACTGCGTGCCGATAAAAAACCCGCTGCAATAAGTACGTCTTCAATCGATTCAGGATAATAGAGCACCGCTTCCACTATCATACGGGACTGGCGCGGGCTGAGCGGAAAAAGACACATCATTTGGCCGATCTTACTCAAGCTGTTATCGGGCTCCAATGCCCCCAGCATATTCAAGGTATCGACTGCCCCGATAATGCCTTTTTTTCCGGGCGGAGAAATAAAATCGAAATTTGCAAAGTCATAAATACCGAGTTCCGCCATCCGCATCACTACTTCGGATAAATCGGTGCGGTAGATTTCTTCCGTAGTGTACATTGTGCGGGTTTCAAAATCCTTGCGGGTGTACAGGCGGTAGCAAACCCCCGCCTGCGTTCTGCCTGCCCTACCCCGCCGCTGATTACAGGAGGCCTTAGACACCGGTGTTTCGTCCAAACTTGCCGTATATGTGAACGGATTGTAAAAATTCAGTTTTGCCAGCCCCGAATCGATGACAGCGGCAATATCGTTAATGGTGATTGACGTTTCGGCAATATTCGTTGCGATAACAATCTTTTTTTTACCGAACGGCGGGGATTTAAAAACCCGCTCCTGCTCCTCCTTGCTCAAGCGTCCGTAAAGAGGCAGCGGATAGAGCTTACGGAACCACGGTTCGTTTGAGAGCCGCTCAATACAGTTTTTTATAGCCCGCTCTCCCGGCAGGAACACGAGAATGGCTCCGCTGCGTCCCTCGCTTAAAATCCGCCCGACAATAACGGCGATTTTATCGAGCAAAGCGGTTTCCGCTGCAAGTGTTTCTGTTGAAGCGGTTACGGCGGGAGGATCGAAAATGAGCGTAACCGGATAGGTTACCGCATCAATTTTGATAACGGGGCATTCGTTAAAATACATGGAAAACATATCGGTGTTGATGGTCGCGGACGAAATGATGACTTTAAAATCATGCCGTTCCTGCAAGATGCGCTTGAGAAGACCGAGGATAAAGTCAATATTCAAACTGCGCTCATGCGCCTCATCCACCATAATCACGGAATACTTGCTGAGCCACGGATCCAGCTTCATCTCCTGCAATAAGATTCCGTCAGTCATAATTTTTATCTTGGTTTCAGGCGAGGTACAGTCTTCAAAGCGCATCTTGTAGCCGACCAAACCGGCAAGCGGCGTACGCAGCTGCTTTGAAATAAATTCACTTACCGAAAGTGCCGCAATCCGCCGCGGCTGGGTAACGCCGATAATACCCGTTTGCGTATATCCTGCTTCATGCAGGATAACCGGCAGCTGGGTGGTTTTTCCCGAACCGGTCGGGCTTTCTACTACAATTACTTGATGGCGTTCCAAACTCTCTAGAATCCGCGCCTTCTGTTCATAAACCGGTAAGTTGGTGTACTTCATACGGTTGAAAAGTATAGCAAACTTACCGGTTGTATGCAATTGAGGGGGCGAAGAAGATCAAGGCACAGCCAATTATCTAACTATACCACAGCTATCCCCAAAGTACCAATTTTTCTTTGGAGAGCCGATATGCACTGTAGACTACCGCAATATTTAAACAACCACGGTAGTCTCTGTTCTATAAAATGATGCTAAAGCGCATCGTGTCTAGGAACAGTCTTATTTATTTTCTTCCAGATTCGGCCACGTAAGCACTTTTGAACTCAGCAAAGCAATTTCTTTTGCTGCGGTTTTTGAATCGCGGAGCGGAATCCCTGCTTCTTTATTCAATGTCTGCTGAAAAAACAACTCTAAAGAGGCAAACACATCCGGAAGCGGGTAGAATAAAAAGGCAAAATTGATACCGGTCGGTTTAACAACCGTAAATGCCGATAAGGCATCTTGCGGCTGTTTACTAAAAATAATTTTTGCCTGATTTTTTGCAACAATAATATTTGAATCCTTAAACCGTAGAGGAACTTGAAAATCACGTTCACGGCAATACGGCTCAACAGCTTTGTGGGCATAATTTTCCGGCTCAACAAATAAAAAAATCTTTTTTCCGTTGGTTTGAAATGTAAGACCGTTACTGGTAAGATAAATATCTTTTAGTGTCGCATAAGAAACAATTTCATAAATACTATAAGCAGAATCGTCTTTGAAAAATGATGACACAATATAACCGTGATCCATCGGTAATTTTTGCTTTGCATACGCTTCAAATAGATCCATTGCCCTAACAGTTGACATATCAAGTCCTCCCATACTAGCCCGTATATTTAATATTATTAAAAGTATACTCGATTTTTTTTTATACCGCAACCGGAAACCTATTGTTTCTCGGAACAACCGTTCAGATATTATAAATAAGCTTTTGTCATATTTTAAATATGACAGCGGAGCGGGAATCCGGTACTAGTATTGTGAGATATATAACAAAATAAAAAGATATTTTATCAACCGATGGGAGTTATAGACTTATATTTTCTGGGCAATGCTGGAATCGAACCAGCGACCCCAAGCGTGTCATGCTTGTACTCTAACCAACTGAGCTAATTGCCCTCTTTCTGAATAACGGTGTTTATCTTATCGTATTTTACTATTTACGTCAAGAGGAAAAATGAGTATACTTTCTTCAGAGTCTACACTCTAAGACTTTTTCCATGCTAGGGAGTATAAATGATGAACAACGAACTCAAGTTTTTTACTACCGCCAAAGGCGGAACATTTCTCGGTTTAAATGCCTGTGATGAAGCAGCAGTAGTATGCGGAGATCAAAAAATCGCTCCGGTAAAAGTCGGCTCGGTGGATGCCGCAAAAGAAAAACATGTGCCGGTTGTTGAAGTAAACGGGCAAACGGTAACCGTAAAAGTAGGTTCGGTTATGCACCCGATGAGTGCCGAACATCACATTGCATGGGTATGCTTGCGGACTAAGCAGGGTATTCAGCTTAAGGAACTTCCTCTTGACAAAGAACCGGTGGTAGAATTCAGCCTCACCGCCGATGATTCAGTCATTGAAGCCTTTGAATTCTGTAACTTACACGGTGTGTGGGTAGGAAAGTAGTCCTGCAGATACAGTATCCGTAGAATTTTTCTAATGTCCGTCCAGAACGGACTGGGGATGTCCGAAAAATCACCGTATTTTTGGACATCCCATCTTTTTTACTTTTATAAAAGTGCAGGTTATTATAATATCAAATGAATCTTGAAGCGTTTATTTTAGGCTGCGGCGGGATGATGCCCTTACCCTACCGCCATTTAACCTCAGTGTTACTGCGCCGTGAAGGCGATTTGTTTTTATTTGATGCAGGAGAAGGTACCCAGGTTTCATTGCGGCGGCTCAATCTCCGGTGGAAAAAAATCAATACTATCTTTATCAGCCACACTCATGCAGATCATGTAACGGGACTTCCCGGTATTTTAATGCTGTCTGCGCAAGTTGACCGTGATGAACCCTTGTATATTATCGGGCCGCCGAAAATTAAAGAATACGTTGAAACAAGCAGACAAGTGCTTGATATGTATATAAATTACGAAATTATTGTCAAGGAAGTTACGGAACCGGGTATTGTTTATGAGCAAGAGGATTTTCACGTGCGTGCCTTTTGGCTTGAACATACTAAGCCCTGCCTCGGGTATGTCTTTGAGGAATTTCCGCGCCCGGGCGCCTTTGATCCGCAAGCCGCACGAAATCTCAATGTTCCGTGCGGTCCGCTGTGGTCAAAACTACAAGCAGGAGAAACCGTCACCGCTTCAGACGGCACACGGGTAGAAAGCAGCCAAGTTGTCGGGCCGCAGCGGAGCGGGCGTAAATTCAGCTTTGTAACCGACACAAAATATCTTCCCGGTATTGCCCGTGAAGTAGCCGGATCCGACTTTTTTGTGTGCGAATCCATGTTTGAAAAAGGAATGGAACAAGATGCGGCAGAAAAAAAACACATGACCTGCACACAGGCAGCTTCAATCGCAAAAGAAGCGGGAGTAAAAAAAATGGCGCTTATTCACTATAGTCCGCGCTATACCGACCACGAATTAAAACAGCTGCTAAAAGATGCTCAAGCGGTATTTCCGAATACTGTGTTATCAAAAGACCGCATGATTGAAACTATCGAGTATGCGGATTAATGCTGAAAAACCGCGGCATTCAAAGCCCGAAAGCTATTGACAGACAGGGTATTTCCGGCCATTATGCAGGCATTCTGAATGACCGGCCGCCGGTCTGCATTTAGTTTCGATAATCGGAGTGTAAGGCAGGTATGGAAAAAATCTATACAGGAAAAACTAAAGATATTTACAAAAACGCCTCCGGCAACTATGTTTTGCACTTTAAAGACGATGTTACCGGCGAAAACGGTGTGTTTGATCCGGGTGCAAATACAGTCGGTCTGTCAATCGAAGGAGCCGGCCGTGAAGGCTTAAAACTTACCCGGCATTTCTTTCAGCTTTTAGCCGCTCATGGCATAAAAACGCATTATCTTGACTCCGATATTCAAGCCGGCACCATGACAGTGTTCCCGGCAAAGGTATTCGGAAAGGGGCTGGAAGTAATCTGCCGGTTTAAAGCTGTCGGCAGTTTTATCAGGCGGTACGGCGCCTATATCAAAAGCGGTACGGATTTAGACACCTACATCGAATTTACGATCAAAGATGATGAACGGGGGGATCCGCTCATTACAAAAGATGCCTTGATTATGCTCGGTATTCTCACCGAAACTGAATATGAACACATTGTTGCGCTCACCAAAAAAATCTGTACGCTGTTAAAAGAAAGCCTTGCAGAAAAACATTTAACTCTTTACGACATTAAATTGGAATTCGGGTCAGTCAACGGCGAGGTTGTCCTCATCGACGAAATATCGGGCGGAAATATGCGGGTCTTTCACGGAAATGAAGCCGTTGCCCCAACAGCCCTGTATTCTTTTTTTGCAGAATAGTATAAAGCCGGAGTCTTGTGCTCCGGCTCTTTTATTTTATGGAGGTTAGCATGAAAGTCGGCGTCATCATGGGCAGCAGCTCGGATAAGGACATTGCACAAAAAGCCGTCGAAGTACTGAAAGACTTCGGAGTGGGGTACGAAATACGGGTTATTTCTGCGCATCGTTCTTTAGACCTCGCCATTGATTTTGTAAAATCTATGGAAGAAAAAAGTATAGAACTTATTATTGCCTTTGCCGGAAAGGCAGCTCATTTAGCAGGCGTGCTGGCAGGGCTTTCCGTTACTCCGGTTATCGGCGTTCCGGTAAAGGCTTCCACCCTCGACGGCCTCGATGCCCTTCTTTCAACGGTACAAATGCCAAAGGGAGTACCGGTTGCAACCGTTGCGATTGACGGGGCGGAAAATGCCGCGCTCTTGGCGGTACAAATCCTTTCGCTGAAATATCCGGAACTCAAAACAAAATTGCAGGTGTATAAAGAAAGCCTCAAAGAAACGGTAAAAGAAATGGACCGCAGCCTTGGATGTCTTTAGAAAACGTTAAAAACAGGGAGCAGTTACGGTGAGCGGAATATGCGGAGTTTTTTCGTCTAACGAAGACAATGACATCGTTGACTTAATACAATACGGTTTGTATGCGGTGCAGCACCGCGGACAAGAAGGCTGCGGGATTGTTACGCTCGGTACCGACCGGGTGTATGAACTCAAACGGCGCAGAGGCCTTTTATCCGAGGTTATCACGCAAGAAGTGGTAAACGACATAAAAGGCTTTGCCGGGGTAGGTATGGTTAAATACGGTTTCAGCCATCATATTAAGTATGACCCTATCATGCCCTATATTTATGACACAAAAGAAGGCAGCAGCATTATCGCCCTTGACGGTTCTATTTTTAATGAGGATTTCTGCATTACCGAATTAATCGAAAAAATAACCGCCGGCGGGGAGGAACTCACCGCATACATTGCGTCCCTAAAAGGCCTTTTTTGCATTATTTACATCAGCAAAGACAAGATGGCTGTAATACGGGATCAGCACGGTGTAAAACCCCTCTGTATCGGCAAGGTACAGGATGCGGTCATTGCCGTTTCGGAAAGCTGTGCGCTTGATGCAATGGGGGCGGAATTTATCAAAGATATAGCGCCGGGAGAAATCTATATTCAATCAAAAGACGGAGCACAATCGCTGTTTTGTCCGCACACGGAACCAAAGCTCTGTCTTTTTGAAATGATCTACATTGCCCGTCCCGACAGTTACATCGACGGCATCAGTGTATACCAAGCCCGTTATGCTATGGGGAGAAAACTGTACGAGGAATATCCGACAAAGGCCGATATTGTTGTCGGTGCCCCGGATTCAGGCCTGATTGCCGCAAAGGGTTATGCCGCTGCTGCCGGTATTCCCTTTGTGGACGGTATTTTACGCAACCGTTACATACAGCGCACCTTTATTAAGCCCACACAAAAAGAGCGGCAGGAACACGTCAATATCAAACTGAATGCACTGCGGGCAAATATCAGCGGTAAAGAACTGATTTTGGTTGATGATTCCATTGTCCGCGGTACCACCATCAAACGCACCATTAAAATACTCAAAGATGCAGGGGCGCGGAACATTCACGTGCGTATTGCCGCACCGCCGGTAACCCACAGTGAAAAATACAGCATTGATCTTCCTGACAAGGAAAAGCTCATTGCACATAATAAAACCGCAGCAGAAATCCGCGAGGAACTTGACTGCGCCTCTCTCTATTACCTCAGTTTGGACGGTCTTAAAGGTTGCTGCGGCAATAAAGGGTATTACGATACCTATTTTACCGGGACAAACCCTTGGCAGAGTGAAGGGTAATACAGGAGAAAGATGTCCAAAAGCTGGTTTTGTTTTGGGCACTGTTACTATTGAACAGGAGGAGTAACTATGGCGTTCACCTACGAATCGGCAGGTGTAAACAAGCACGAAGGCTACAACGAAGTGAATTTGATAAAAAAATTTATCACGAAAACCTATACGGAAGGTGTTATTTCCGAATTAGGCGGTTTTTCAGGCCTGTTTCAATTAAATAAGGATGAATATGAGATACCGGTATTGGTCTCCGGCACCGACGGAGTCGGCACAAAGGTAAAAATTGCACAGATGGCGGACATCCATAACACGGTCGGCATTGATTGTGTTGCTATGTGCGTCAACGACATTCTCTGCCAAGGAGCAAAACCTCTGTTTTTTTTGGACTATATTGCAACCGGAAAATTAGTCGCCGAAAAAATGGCGTCGATTGTGGAAGGAGTCGCGGAAGGATGTCTTCAGGCAGGCGCTGCCCTCATCGGCGGAGAAACAGCCGAAATGCCCGGCATTTATAAAGAAAACGACTATGATCTTGCCGGATTTTGTGTAGGAATTGTAGATAAGCACAAGATTATCACCGGAAAAGACCGGGTAAAAGCAGGAAATGTCATCCTTGCCCTCCCTTCATCCGGCCTTCACAGCAACGGCTTTTCACTGGTGCGGAAAATCGTCTTTGAGCACAAGCAGCTGAACTTAACGGACTATATTGAACCGCTCGGAAAAACCTTGGGCGAAGAACTCCTCGTTCCCACAAAGATCTATGCAAAAGAGGTGCTTGCAGTGCTGGACCGGTACCCCCTGAACGGGCTGTGCCATATCACCGGCGGCGGAATCTATGAAAATGTACCGCGGGTTTTAAACAGTACCGTCGATGCACGGCTGTATGAATCCGAATTTCCTAAAAAACCGATTTTCTCCGTGCTGCAAGCTTGGGGGGACATTGCAAAAAAAGAAATGTTCGGTACCTTTAATATGGGGGCGGGAATGCTGCTCTTTGTAGAAAAGGAACATGCTGACGGAATCCGGCAGCTTTTAGCCGGTCTAAACACACCGGTCTACAAAATCGGGGAAGTTATCCCCGGAAGCGGGCAGGTCATTTTGGAGGAAACAGATGAATAAGCGGATATTTGTAAAAAAGCGCCCCGCCTACAATCAGGAAGCGGAATCATTGCAGGAACAGCTCAATGCAGAATACGGCTTAGCTATAGAAAAACTCGAACTATACAATATTTATGATATTTACGGTATTGATGCAGCAGTGTACATCCGCGCCAAAACCTCAGTTTTTTCGGAGATTATGGTAGATGAGGTCTTTGAAACAGTTCCCCTGAACGAACACTGCTATTTTGCCTATGAAACCCTGCCTGCCCAGTATGATCAGCGTGCCGACAGCGCCGCACAGTGCATTACCTTGCTCGACCCGCAATCACGGGTAACGGTGCGTACCGGTAAGCTCCTCGTATTCAACAAGGCGCTGACGGCAGCTCAATTAGCCGCCGTTGAAAAACATCTGGTAAACCCGATCGAATCGCAAAAAAAAGACTTGAGTTCTCTTGCGTTTTCTATCAATACCAATCCTAAACCGCTCAAAGATTTAAGCGGTTTTAACGGTTTAAGCCATCCCGAACTGGAAGCCTTAAAAACCGAAATGAATTTGGCACTGAGCCTCCAAGACCTCGTGTTTATCCAAGACTATTTTAAAAGCGAACACCGCAGTCCTACCGAAACTGAAATCTATGTCCTTGACTGCTATTGGAGCGATCACTGCCGCCATACCACCTTTGAAACCATCCTCGACAGTATCACGATAGAATCCGCCCGGTTTAAACCGGAAATGGAGCAGGCGCTCGCCGCATACCGTGAAATGCGCACGGCCCTCGGCAGTACCAAACCGGTTACGCTGATGGATATGGCAAGCATCACGGGCAAATATCATACCGCCGTGTTAAAAGATCAAAACATTGAAATTAGCGATGAACATAATGCCTGCTCATTTTTCACCGTCATTAAAAATCAGGGGAAAGAAGAACAGTGGCTCATTCAGTTTAAAAACGAAACCCACAATCATCCCACCGAAATCGAACCCTTCGGCGGAGCAAGCACCTGCATCGGCGGGGCAATCCGCGACCCCTTATCGGGCAGGAGCTATGTGTATCAGGCCATGCGCATCAGCGGCTGCGGAAATATCCTGCAAAGCAGAAGCGAAACACTGCCCAATAAATTACCGCAGATAAGCATCTCAAAAAATGCGGCAAGCGGTTACTCCTCTTACGGAAATCAAATCGGCCTTGCCACAACATACGTGCGGGAACTCTATGATCACTCCTACACGGCAAAACACATGGAAGTCGGTGCCGTGGTTGGGGCGGTAAAAGCGGGCGACTTTAAGCGGGAAAAACCGGAAAAAGGCGATATAGTGGTCGTTATCGGCGGACGGGTCGGACGGGACGGCATACAGGGAGCGAGCGGTTCCAGCATCAGCCACACGGAGGATTCCTTACACAGCTCCTCGAGTCAGGTGCAAAAAGGCAATGCCATTGAAGAGCGTAAACTCCAGCGCCTTTTTAGAAAGCCGGAAGTTACCCGCCTGATTAAAAAGTGTAATGACTTCGGCGCTGGAGGAGTCTGTGTGGCTGTCGGTGAATTGGCGGAATCGGTTGAAATTCATCTGGATCAGGCCTTAACAAAATACGGCGGCTTAAATCCGACGGAAATTGCCATAAGCGAATCTCAGGAGCGTATGGCGGTTGTCATTGCTCCCGAAGATTATGAGCGCTTTGTTGCAGAATGCGAAAAAGAAAACATCGAACACTACCGGATGGCGCGTATCACCGATCATAAACGGCTCGAAATGTATTATCACGGTGAAAGGGTGGTGGATATTGGGGCTGAATTTCTTGCCACAAACGGTATCCGGCAGCATTCTGATGCGGTGCTGGCTGACAACAGTGCCCCGAATCCCTTTGACAGCGCAGCCTTTTCAAAGGAACAGGTGCTTGCCGAACTCGCCTCCTTAAATGTTACTTGTCAAAAAGGATTGGCTTCCCAGTTCGATGCCTCGATCGGCGCCTCAACCGTGCTGATGCCCTTTGCAGGCAAGCACCGCATGACGCCGATACAGGCCAGTGTGCAAGCCTTACCGACTCTCTATTCAACGGGAGATACCGCAACCGTCCTTACATACGGTTTTATCCCGAAAATTTCCCATTATTCACCGTTTTTGTCGGCCATCTATGCCGTGCTGGAATCCCTCGCCAAGGTCTACGCGGTAGGCGGGAATAAGGACAGTCTGTATTTTTCATTCCAAGAATACTTTGAAAAACTGGGAACCGATCCCGTTAAATGGGGGAAGGTTACACAGAGTCTTCTCGGCAGTATTTATGCCCAAAAAGAGATCGGCAGGCCCAGTATTGGGGGTAAGGACAGTATGTCCGGTACCTTTCATGATCTGAATGTAGTGGAAACCCTCATATCCTTTGCCTGCGCCCCCGTTAAAATTGAGGATGTTATCACACCTGAATTGAAACAGATCGGCAGCACCCTCTACTATATACCGGTAGTAAAAGATGCAAAAGGCTATCCTGACATCGCAGCCACACTCAAAGGCTATGAAGCCCTGCACGGGTTCATCAAAGAAAAGAAGATTCTTTCAGCGTATGTTCAGGAAGAAGGCAGTATTGCCGCCTCTCTGGTAAAGGCGGCATTGGGAAACGGGCTCGGGTTTACGGTTACTAAGCAGGACATTTTAAACTTCGTACCTGCCTCGATTATCGTTGAATCGGCCTTTGACCTCCCTTTTGAAAAAATCGGCACCGTGTCGGAAACCGTTACAATTAACGGCACCCGTTTTGAGCAGGATGAACTCTACCGTGCGTATACCGGCACACTGGGTACTGTGTATCCCCTCTACTGGAATCTTGATAAGGGCGCCTGCGAAAACATTACGGTTCCCGGTACCGGAAAACGGTATTACCATACAAGAGTTGATGAGGTACGGGTACTTATTCCCGTATTCCCCGGTACTAACTGCGAATATGACAGCGCAAAGGCCTTTATGGAAGCGGGCGCCTCGGTAAAGATGATCGTTATTAAGAATAAAAAAGAACACGACATCGAAACATCTATTGATGAATTTGCCCGGGAAATTGAAAACGCCCACATCATCATGTTTTCGGGAGGTTTTTCAAGCGGAGATGAACCGGACGGAAGCGCTAAGTTTATCGTGAATGTGCTGAAAAACAGCCGCATTAAAGCGGCAATAACCCGTCATCTTACAGAGAAAAAATTGATTTTAGGTATTTGTAACGGATTCCAAGCCCTCATCAAATCGGGATTGCTCCCCTATGGAGAAATCCGCGATTTAACCGAAAACGATCTGACCCTCTACCGGAATGACAGCTACCGCCATGCTTCCACAACGGTATTAACCCGCACGGCAAACACTTCTTCACCGTGGACACAAGGGTTTGAACCCGGCACAATCCATGAGGTGCTTATCAGCCACGGCGAAGGTAAACTGGTCGGTACCGATATAGAAAAATTCAAGCATCTTGCAGCCTTCCAATACTGCGATTGTGACGGCACCGCCTCCTTAAACGGAAAACACAATCCCAACGGTTCGCTCTACGCCATCGAAGGCTTAATCAGTAAAGACGGACTGGTACTCGGTAAGATGGGACACAGCGAGCGGAACGGCCCGGGACTGTACAAAACCAACACCGTAAAAATAAAACAGGATATTTTCAAAAACGGGGTGGATTATTTTAAAGGGGCATAAGCTTCATTGGGGGAAAGTGGAAAAACGATGGTAAACATTGCGGTATTATTATCAGGCGGCGGCACCAACTTACAGGCACTCATTGATGCCGTACACGGCCATACAATAGCAGGCACCATTTCAGTAGTTATCTCAAATCGGAAAAATGCCTACGGGTTAGTCCGTGCCCGCAATGCCGGAATCGATACACTCTATCTGGCAAAAAAAGATTTTCCGGATTCGGAAAGTTATGATGCACGGATTGCCGCAGAGCTGCAAAAACGGGACATAGGACTGGTGGTACTGGCAGGGTATTTGAATATTTTGACCCGGCCATTGATCGCTGCCTATCCGAATAAGATTATCAATATTCATCCCTCGCTTATTCCGGCATTTTGCGGAAGCGGCTTTTACGGTTTACATGTGCACCGGGCAGTGCTCGAAAAAGGAGTCCGGTTCACCGGTGCGACCACTCATTTTGTTGATGAAAACATCGATTCGGGGGCAATCATCATGCAGGATGTCGTACCCGTTGCCGATTCCGATACGCCGGAAAGCCTTGCACAAAAGGTTTTGACGGTAGAACACCGGATACTGGTTAAAACCGTGCAGGCCTTTTGCAGCGGCGGCATCAGTATCCGCAACAACCGGGTTTTTTTAGCGGCGGAAACTGCCGGCTATCCCGCACATTGACACTCAGGAGTATGGTATGAAGAAAAGAGCATTAATCAGTGTATTTGATAAAACACAGATAACCGGCTTTGCGAAGGCCCTGCACGGCTTAGGCTGGGAAATCATTTCTACGGGCGGTACCTATGCGGCATTGCAGAACGCAGGAATTCCGGTTCTTGAGGTGCAGGAGGTTACGGCTTTTCCCGAGATGCTGGACGGACGGGTAAAAACCCTCCACCCCTTCATTCACGCAGGGATATTATACCGGCGCGGTGATGAAGGGCATAGAAAGGCCATGGAGGAGGCAGGGCTTTCGTCAGTTGATATGGTGGTTAATAACCTCTATCCCTTTGAAGCAGTCCTGAACAATCCTGCCGCTCATCATAGTGAGCTGATTGAAAATATCGACATTGGCGGCCCCTCAATGATTAGAGCTGCCGCAAAAAACTATACCGATGTTTTTGTGGTGGTAGACCCTGCTGATTATGAACAGGTTATCAGCCGCTTAACCGCAGGAACGGCGGATGCGGAACTGCGGCGGCAGCTGGCTGCAAAAGCCTTCAATTATACCGCCTACTATGATGCCCTCATTTCGCAGTATTTCAACGGTTTACTGAACATCAGCTTCCCCGAAACGGCGGCGGTGCCCTACCGGAAAACGCAAACCCTGCGTTATGGGGAAAATCCTCATCAGCAGGCAGCCTTTTACCGGCGGGCATACATACCGGATACCGAAAAGGCCGATTTTAAACAGCTGCACGGTAAGGAGCTGTCCTATAATAATTTTAACGATATTTATTCCGCCGTCAAAATGATCAAAGAATTTGACGAACCTGCCGCCGTAGGCATTAAGCACGGAAACCCGAGCGGCATCGGCAGTGGAGGTTCAATAGACGAAGCCTTTGACAAGATGTATGCTTGCGATACCGTTTCGATTTTCGGCGGCATTATTGTGCTCAACAGGGCGGTTACCACCCATATTGCGGAACAGCTGAATACTTTTTTTGTTGAAATCGTCATTGCACCTGCTTTTGAAGAGGCTGCCTTTGCGGTTTTAACTCAAAAGAAAAACATACGTTTGATAGAAATACGCAACCTTACCGGATTTGCGCTGCCTGCCGCCGTATCGAAAGAGGTGCTGAACGGCTTGGTAATGCAGGATTATGACACGCCGGTTTTACAGGACGAACTGAACTTTGTAACTGACCGGAAACCGGAGCTGCACGAATTGCAAGACCTCCTGTTCGGTTTTAAGGCTTGCAAGTGTGTCAGCTCAAACGGTATTGTGGTGGTAAAAAACGGCGGTACCGTAGGAATCGGACAGGGGGAAGTACGCCGCTCATGGGCTGCAGAAGAGGCCGTTGAACGTGCAGGAGAGCGCTGTGAAGGTGCGGTAGCGGCCTCAGACGGATTTTTCTTTGAGGATACGGTGGAATTGCTCCATCGGCACAATATCAAAGCCGTTATTCAGCCGGGCGGTTCCGTCAAAGATGGAGAAGTCATTCAACGGTGCAATACATACGGTATTGCAATGGTATTTACCGGCATCCGGCATTTCCGGCACTAACGAAGCATAGATAACACGGGTAAGTATGACTTTTTATAGGAGAAAAGAGTGAAAGATTTTTCATCGGTTAAAGATTTTATTGCAGATCAACGGGACAAGATGGCAGAACTTGAGGAGCTTCTGTGTGCAATTCCGGCTCTTGCACCGGAATCCGGCGGAGACGGAGAACTGAAAAAATGCGAAGCCTTACAAGACTATCTGAAAACCCTCGGCTTTACCCAATTTGAGCGCTTCAATGCCCCTGACCCCCGTGTTTCATCCGGTATCAGGCCCAATCTTGCGGTAACCGTACCGGGAAAAGATGATTCTGCCCGTATCTGGATTATGGCGCATACCGATGTCGTGCCGCCCGGCGAACCTGCAAAATGGAAGACTGATCCGTGGCACCTCGTCCGCGACGGCGATAAGCTTGTCGGACGGGGTACCGAAGATAATCAGCAGGGGCTCGTCTCTGCGGTTTTTGCCGCGTATGCGTTTATCGCATTGGGAATACAGCCCGCTCATACGGTAAAACTGCTGTTTGTTGCTGATGAAGAAGTCGGTTCAAAATACGGAATCTTATATCTTTTGGAACACCACCGCTTGTTCCGCCATGAAGACATCATTCTGGTGCCTGATGGAGGGGATCCTGCCGGCGAAACCATTGAAATTGCCGAAAAAAATATCTTATGGCTGAAAGTGAGTGTACAAGGACTTCAAACCCATGCCTCCCGTCCAGACTTAGGGAAAAACGCCCATATTGCCGCAGCTGATCTTGCCCTCCGCTTCCATGGTCTGGAAGACTTTTTTTCGCGGCATGATGCGCTCTTTGAACCTCCCTATTCTACCTTTCAGCCGACAAAAAAAGAAGCCAATATACCCAATATTAATACCATCCCGGGGGATGACGTGTTCTATATGGACTGCCGTATACTCCCCTGTTACCGTATTTCGGAAATTTATGAAAAAATGTGCAGTACCGCAAACGAAATTGAAGCAAAATACGGGGTGCATACCGTACTTGAAATTATTCAATCCGAAGAATCTCCTGCAACGCTGCCGACGGCACCGGTTGTTACTATGCTGACAACAGCACTTGAAAAAGTGAGGGGGATAAAACCAAAGATTATCGGAATAGGCGGCGGAACGGTGGCAGCCGGCTTACGCAATGCAGGATATTCGGCTGTAGTATGGAGTACCCTTGACGATATGGCACACCAGCCGAATGAATACTGCCTTATGAAAAACCTCATTGCCGATTCTCAGGTGATGGCTGCACTCATGTACGGTACCGATGCCCTCTAAAGCCTGCTCAGCCGGTACATACTGGAGAGCAGCGGACGGCGCGGCAGCGGCTTTACCGGAATACATATCCCCGGCATTTCAGGATTTAATTGCAGCTGCCCCCCCTGCTGCGGCAGCACAGCTGCGGCGGCAGGTTACCGCTTCCGCCTGCGAAGAACTGATAACGGAAACCGAACGCGCCGACCCGCTCGGAGAAGCACGGTACTGCATCACCCCTTATCTTGTTCACCAGTATCCCAACCGGGTACTCCTTCTGGCGACAGGCCGCTGCCTGTCCTACTGCCGTTACTGTTTCCGGCGGGAGTTTACTGCCCGCACAAGCGGCTTTATTTCTGCAGAAGATACGGCAAAGGTAACTGCGTATTTAAAAAACCATCCGGAAGTACAGGAAATCCTTGTCTCCGGCGGCGATCCCATGAGCGGCAGTTTTGCAGAACTTTCCGGCCTCCTGAATATGCTCCGGAACGTTTCGCCCGATTTGCTGATACGCCTGTGCACCCGCGCACCGGTCTTTGCCCCTGAACTTTTTACCCCTGAATTGATCAGGTTTTTGCGGAAAGTGCGTCCGCTATGGGTTGTAGTACACATCAATCATCCCGCAGAGCTTGGGAAGCAGCAGCGGAATGCTCTTTGCCGCTGCATTGATTCAGGGATACCGGTACTTTCTCAAACCGTTCTACTGCGCGGGGTAAACGATGAGGTCTCGATGCTTGCGGAACTGTTTCATGCATTGGTCTGCCTTGGGGTCAAACCCGGTTATCTTTTTCAAACGGATTTAGCCCGCGGTACTGCGGATTTCCGGGTACCGCTTGACCGGGCTGCCCGTATTTGGAAAGAGCTGCGGAACCTGCTATCGGGTTTATCGTTACCCCAATTTGCGGTAGATTTACCCGGCGGCGGCGGAAAATTTCCGCTTTCGGCGGTCATACTCCACGAGGCTATTACCGCTCCCCTGCAAGACGGCAACTTTTCAGCCCGGGGCATTGACGGTGCGGTCTACACTTACCCCGGCATTCAAAGCTGATAGGAGAAAATCCGGCACAGTGAGTATCCGGACTTTTGATTAAAGCAGTTAGCATATTGTAAGATTATATTTCAGACATCGCTATAATGAGAACCTCTAAAATGAGAAGGGATTCCGCACTAAAATTATAAAGTTATATTTTATAATAATTTATGTATTTCATGTTTTTACTGTATTTTATAGTACGTCATTATCATACAATTATGGTAAACAGTTGAAAATGGGGATTGACAAAGGGGTTTGAAAAAATTTCACAAGCGCAGGAGATAGTATTGTCTGGTAATGTGTCAAGATTCTCTCTATAATAACGCAGACTTTAGTCAGCACATTATTGTTGAATACCAAAATTTGGATATATGTCCTCTAAATATGTCATTAGTTCTTCCGCGGGAAGAGGCTGCGGAAAAAACCGATTCCCTTCTTTTTTTGGAGATCTTTTTTATGACGGGAAAAGGTAAAGATATGCTCTTCCGATCCTGCTAACAGCAGAATATCATCTGCGGCAAAACGGTACTGCGGATCATTGATAAAGTTAAAGGTTTCACAATCCGGTTTGCGTACGGCAACAACATTAAGGCCGAGATTTTTCCGTAAATTCGCCTCAAGTAAGGTTTTCCCGACATATTCGGTGTTGACGCCCACTTCAGCCAAGGCAAGATTAGAGGAGAGCGGCATAAAATTGAAAAGAAGTGTGGAGGCCAGCATAGGCATAACCCGCTTTGCCGCCTCTCTATCGGGAAAAATCACAGTGGTTGCTCCGACAATCGACAAGACTTCTTCATGCTGATCGTTTTCAGCCTTGACGACAATTTCTCTTATTCCCAATTTTTTTAAATAGGTCGTTACCATAATGGAAAGTTCTATTTTTCCGCCGAGATCAACAATCGCCGTATCAATACCTTGATAAATACTTTCACGTAAGCTGTTTTCATCAATGATATCAATGACTGCGCTGTGCATAGCCTTATGTTCATATTTTTTGATAACATTCGGATCTTTATCAATGATGATAATTTGATCGGTAAACCGGATCAGTTCTTCCAGCATACGGATACCGAAGGCTCCTAAACCGATAATTGCAAATTTACTCATATACCCTCCTTACTTATAGAACAGGGAACCGGAATGAGAAAGTTAAGCTATTTCAAGCAAGCCGTTAGCTGTTCGGCAATCCCGATATAGGCTTATTCGGAAGTGCCGGCACTTTTTTTAGAGTCAAAAAATTTTTCGGATTTCATGATATAGATACAGAAAATCACAAAAACCGCTAAAAAGACCAGTCCGACTATTTTCATAAAATGTCCGCCGCGTCTGCCCAAAAAATATACCAGCCAAAATAATGCAGAAATATTGCAGAAAGCTGCAATAGCATCAAAAACTGCAAACTTATAAAACGGAAAACCGACAAAGCCTGAGGTCATTGCGATAATATTTCTCACACCGAACGGAATAAACCGGCCGAAAAAAAAGGTTAAAAAACCGTGATGATCCAATGCACGTGCAATACGTTCAGTATTGTCTTTTTTTAACACGCGTGCAAAAAAACGTCCCGATATTCTGCCTCTTCCCAACAGCCAACCCCAAAAATATACCAGTAAATCGCTGAATACTGCTCCCACATATAACGAAAGATAGAAAGCGGGAATAGATGCTTTTTCCTGTTTACACAACAAAGCAGTCATAATGACAATAATATCTTCTGAAACCGGAAGATTAAAACCTCCCAGCAGTAAACTGATAAAAATGACTAATGGAAAATAGGAAATATACTGACCTATCCACCCTATAAGTGCGTGAACCATTGACGGAATGTATCACATATCAGGCAAGTTTTCAAGTTCACCTAACCATACATCTGCACTCATATCACTCGGCATACGCCATGCACCGCGCGGCGAAAAACTGCCGAAACCCGCCTGTACACCGTCGGGAGCACAGGATCGTTTAAATTGCTGACTAAAAAAACGGCGGTAAAATATTTTTAAACATTTGAGAATATACGGGCGGTCATACAGCGGTTCGGGAACCGTGCAAAAAGTGTGCTCTGCTAGCAGAAATATTTTAACGGGAGTGAAATCGGTATGCAGCACATAATACAAAAAGAAATCGTGCAGTTCATAAGGCCCTAAAATCTCCTCAGTTTTCTGTACGATGGTTTGCTGTTCTGCGGGCAATAGTTCAGGACTTATCGGTGTATCCAGAATATCTTGTATGATACGGCTGATGTGTTTCTGCTTACCGTTTGTGCACAACACCGGATGTAGTGCACAATACCGGATACACCGGCTGAGGAGGGTTTTGGGAATACCGGCATTCACATTATACATCGACATATGATCGCCGTTGTAGGTTTCCCAGCCGAGCGCCGCCTCCGATAAATCTCCGGTACCGACAAGCAGCGCACCGAGCTGGTTTGCCTTATCCATCAGAATCTGTGTCCGCTCCCGCGCCTGTGCATTTTCATACACCGTATCGTATACACCGGCAGGATGTCCGATGTCGGTAAAATGGCGGAGCATGGCTTTTTCTATGGGAATGGTCAGCACTGTGCAGCCGAGCAGCTCTGCCAGCCGCAGTGCATTGTTTTTTGTCCGCTTTGTCGTCCCGAAACCGGGCATGGTAATTGCCGTAACCGTTTCCGTCTCATATCCGAGCATACGGGCTGCAAGTACTGCAATAAGCAGGGCAAGGGTAGAATCCAAACCTCCTGAAATACCCACCACCGTTTTCCGGCAGCCGGTATGATGCAGGCGTTTTGCCAGTCCCCGGGCCTGTATTTCGGCTGTTTGTAAAAAAAAGGTTTCTTGTGCATCTGTGCTGTTTAGTATTGATAGCGGGATAAAAGGATGCGGATTGCGCGGTCTCAGTAACAGAAGATCGCGGGAAGGAATTGCCGGAATCGAAATGCGGCGGTACTGTGCAGGTAGGATACGGCCTCTCCGGCGGGGAGCCTCGCAGTCAATATCGGCAAGCGTAACCGCTCCGCTTTCTGCCCCGTACCCCGTAAACACAAAGTGCCGGCCGGCATTAATTTCCGCCGCTGCGTTTACCAGCTCAAACCCGCTTGCTGCGGCAAGCAGCTCCCCGTTTTCGTAAATTCCCCGCTCTCCTGCGCAAACGGTATCGGTAGTCGATTCTCCCCAACCGGCATTTACAAAAAGATATGCATTTTCCGCTTCTTTTGAACGGGCAGAAAAGCGGCGGCACAGTTCGGTAAAGGATCCTGCATGAGAGGGGCAGGCAAGCGGTTCAATACAGAGGGCAGCTCCCCCTTCCCCGACCGTAAACGAGAGGTTCCCCCCTGCTACCTCAAACAAGAGGCTGTTTCCGAACGGTACGGCATCCTGTTGCAGTCTGCCGGAAATCACCGCAGGTTCGGCACTGCCGTACAGTGAAAACACCGACGAGTAATCCGAACCGTCAAGCGGCACCAGTCCAAAAATAGTACCCCGGCTGATGACCGCAGCTGCATTGTATATGCTGCCCGACAAGAAAAACGGCAGACCGATGACGGCAGCGAGGGGAAGATGAGCAGTTTCCCGTACAATGTACAGCAGCTGAGCTTCCGCAGCATCCAACAATGAACGTTGAGAAAATACATCTCCGCAGCTTGCAGAAGTGATGGTAAGCGCAGGGAAAACGGCAATATCAGTACCTTTTTCCGCACTTTCGTTTAAAAGCCGAATAATGTGTACGGCATTTTCGCGGCAGCCGCCCACCGTACACGGCGGAACAAGTGCCGCAATCCGGTAAAATCCTATACTATGGCTATCCATCTGCCCCTCCTCAGCACCCGGAACAGGCACACATTAGAATGTTTTGGAAAGCTTATATGCCGCTTCCTTTGCATACTCAAAAGAGGGACAGTTTTCGGCCAGTTTATAATACAGATCCCTTGCTTGAGCCGTATACCCTTGACGGTTTAGTAAATCGGCAAACTGCAAAAATACTTCCCAAATTTTTTTTGTTTCCGTCCATTGGAGTATTTCAGTATTAGCACCGATGCGCAGCAGTAAGTCGGAAAAATCACTGTATGTATAGGTAAAATCAAATTTTTTGAGTGTATTACTCAAATACGTAACGGCAATATCGGCTCCTAACAAGGCGGTACGGAAGGCACGGTCAAATTCTTCAGCCCGTATGTACATATCCGTCAGTTCAATATAGGCGCGTAATGCAATGTCATTATGATGCCGGTATAATGAAAAGAATTTTTCAATGGTCTTCTCATTTTTAATTGTATGCAGCATTGCACGGAGCGTATCACTTTCAATATTTGTTGTGCCATATACAGGGTCTTCGGTTAAGATGAGTAACAGGTATTTTTCCTGATCATCATATTGTTTCAGCAATCCTGAAATCTGAGAAAGCGAGTAGATAATTTCAAAACGCATATCGGGAATATATAAAAAATCACGTGCTTCCCATGCAGCTTGATAATGGCGGAATGCCTGCGGATACTCACCCTCTATTTCAAATATCTTCCCAATGAGATAGTCGCATTCGGGATACACACCGCTGGTTTTAAACCATTCCATTAGCGCCTTAATTGATTTATCAAAATAGGCGGGAGGATGTGTGAGAAATATTCTATCTAAAATTGCACAGGCTTCATAGTCTTCACGTTTTTCCAGTATGCGGTATACATCTCCGATAAGGTCGCCTGCCGCCCGTACCTGGTACGGTGTCAGTGCAGAAAATAGATAGTCATACTGGGAAGCCACCTGATCCTTGCGCATATCCCGTGCACGTCCGATCAGCAGCAGGGCCTTACCGAACTCCCGCTGTTCAAACGCTATCTTACCCTGTTCTAAAAGGTGCCATGAGTAATCGGAAACCGGTGTCTTCTGCCCATAAGCAGCCGAAGCACACAAAAGAATAATAAAACATACTGCCGGTATTTTATTTTTCATAAACTGTTCAGTTCCTTTTCAAAGGCCGCATCGGCGGCTGCATTTTTTTCCGCTTTGCTCAATCCCTGCATATTTATCCGCTGAACAATAACACCCCGCTTAAACAAGAGGATAAAATCTTCTGCACCGGTAATACCGAGATCGGCAAATTTCCCTTCACCCGGGCCGTTGACGGCGCAGCCCATTACTGCAACCGTTATATCTTTTTTTTCAGCAAAGAGCTTATGCTGCCACCGCTGGACAAATGCGTGAACATCAAACCCATTCCGTCCGCAGCGGGGACAAGAGACCAGCCTGACACCGCCGTGCCTGAGTCCGCATTCCGTTAAAATTTCACGGGCAGCAAGTACCTCATTTTCCATAGTATCCGAAAGACTTACTCTCACGGTTGCTCCTATATTTTGTTCCAAGAGCCGGCTGAATGCAAGAGTACTTTTTACAATACCGGATACAAGCGGGCCTGCTTCGGTAACCCCTAAATGCAGGGGCACGGCCGATTTTGACGCAAACAACTCATTTGCAAGTACGGTTTCCTTCACCGATGAGGCCTTCATCGAAACAATAAAACGGTCAAAATTCCGCTCATCAAAAAAAGCCGTTTCACGGTATGCCGTATCAACCAAAGCACTCGAACGTGCCTCCTCGGAATTACGGCCGTCCCGGATTTCTTGCTGCATACGGTTCCGTAAATCCGAGGGAATTGAGCCGCTATTCACACCGATACGGATTGCCGTACCGGTCGCCCGTGCCTTTTCTATGACTGCATTAACCCGGTCTTCAGTTCCGATATTCCCCGGATTGATGCGTATTTTTGCGGCGCATCCGTCCATACAGCGTAATGCCAGCCGGTAATCGAAATGAATATCGGCAACAAGGGGCATAGCGGTCATCGACGTCAGTTGTACGAAGGCTTCAGCACTTTCCATATCGGGAACGGCAAAACGGAGCACATCGCAGCCGAGTTGTTCGAGCACTGCAATTTCACGGACAACCGTATCTAAAGATCCCGCAGTAAGAGGCTGTTTCCACATTGTTTGGATAGAAACAGGGGCATCACCGCCGATTGCAGCTGTCCTGACACCGCCCTTCCCGCCAATTATTATTTTTTTTGTACCAGTTATCATCGCCATAGTATTCCGCCTGCTTATTTTTTATTCACCGGTACCCGGCTTTGATGGATTCCGGCAGCTTTTAAAAAAAGCACACCGCCACGCTGCTGAATTTTTCCTAATACCTCAATCGGGCGTTCGGAATCAATCGGCACCGAAAAATTACAAAAAACCGGAACAACTCCTTCAAGCTGAATACGGTCGCCGTAGCCGACAAGAAGGTCAAAACTCGTATTTTCCCCATCGGTTTTTGTATTCGTTGCAATTCCAGACCAAATCGTCCAGCAATCAAGATAAAGCGGAGTATCAGCCTTTACATCACTGTAGACCGGAATATCGCGGATGGTGTCAAAGCCGGGAATATCAAAGTAATCCATCAAAATTCGCGCTTTCTGCTTTATAGAATGGGCGGCATTCGACGAGAGAATGCGGTTTACTTCAATTTGTGCCAAATTATCCCGTGAATTTTGAAAATAACGCTGGGCTTTCTGATAAGACGACACTACTTCTTTTTCAGAAAGTGTATACCGGTAGGTACCGCTGGGATCGACCGGCCGGGCTTTTTCATCAGATAATAAGGCAAGTGCAGTCAAATCAGCCCTTTTATGAGCAGTAAAAGAAACAGGCAGTTTGGTAAGCAGCAGAATACCGGCACTTATTACAAGAAGGACTGCAAGGGTACCCCCTATAACTGCTATCCTCTTCTTAAAATAGCTGCGTACCCCCGGCTTCGGATAGTATTTTTTTATCTCTCCAGACTGTACCGCATCTCCGATTGCTTCGGGGGTATTATGAGTACGGATAAACTCAAGTCCTGCACGCGCCAGTGCATGATTCGGCGTATATTCAATTGCCTCAAGATAATAGTCAATCGCCCGGGCCGTATCACCCCGCCGCAAAAACAGTACTGCTTGTGCACACAGCAATTCCGGATCAGTCATTTTTATACGGCGGGCGCAGGTTAAATAGTCTACTGCACCGCCGATATCTCCTGCGTGTAAGCAGGCAAGTCCTAAGTATAAATAAAAAGGAAAAGATTTATTAAATGACGCATTATACAAAGGATCTTTTATGTCGCCTGAGGTGCTGTACTGAGTAACGTGGGGTTCCAGTAATCTGATTACGTGCTGATAATGCCCCTTAGCAAACTGTATTTTTGCCTGATCCAAAATTGATGAAGACATTATTCTTCCTGCAAAGCTCTTATTGCGTTATCTACTTCTTTACGAAGCTGACGGATTTTTTCACTTGACAGTTCATCGGGATTCTGTTCAAGCGCTGCAATCTTATCCAATAACCTTTGTACAAACCGGTAATCCTTCTTTTGAACGGGAGCTGCCGTTTGTACGTCTTTTGACGGGGATACAGCAGGTGCCGGCCGGTCGGCAGAGTCGAAACGCATAACTACCTCTGAGGTATTACGGTAATCGTAAAAGCCGATGCAGTTGGTAACAGACAGGATATCTTTGTTTTGTACTTTTTTTTCCGACCACACATATAAAATTCCGGGATCGGATGAAGCATACTTACGGAAACTGCGCCCGTGTACATAGGACGGCAGCCATGTTTTGGTAACCAGCCGCTCCCAATTTGCAAGATAGACTGAAGTCGGCTCGGTCATAGCCTCATGCCGGAGAAAAAACATACACGCATAGCCTTTATCCGCAGAAAAAATAACCGAATCTTTTTCAAGCACCGGATGCAGCATCAGTTCACTGCCGATCTCACTGCGCAAATCGGTGTAGATCGGGATATGATTTTTTTCACCCAAAAGCGTATCAAATACTGCTTTTACGGCAATATCTGCAATATCCCCGGAAATATTTTGAATCTCCGTTACTATTTTTAATATCGGACCGGTTGAACGGTTATTCCCGGGTATGAATGAAAATGTTTGAGTTACAAGAAAATCAAGACTGATTTGAAAGGTTACAGTTATTGTATCTTTGGACTGATCAATTAAAATTTTCTTGCCGCTTTTATTATTGAGATGGAACATCTTACCGTTAAATAGAATAGAATAAATATTGACGGAAGACTGAGCACGGTCATCATAAAGCGGGGCATAATACCGGGCATCCTCCGGCTGTGTATGATATAAACAAAAATTGCCGGTTTTTGGGTAAACAATGAGCTTTAAGGGGTCGCTGACCATTTCTACGATACTATCCGATGCAGAGAGAAATCCGCTTATCAGGCACATCACAAGACAGAGTAAAGTGAATTTCTTATTGGCTATCTGCATTATTGTCCTCCTCGCATACGCTGTTCGTACATCCGTTCTAATGTCCGTGCACGCTGCTGCAAATCTCTCAGTTCTTTATTCCGTTTTGCCGCTTCTTGCTGCTTGAGTAATTCCCTCTGCTGCGCCTCACGTTCTTTTTCCAGCTGCTCCCGAATAACCTGCGCCTCTTTTTCTGAGGCAGCCTGAGAAAGCTTAACGGAAAGTTCATCTATTTTTGCTTCCAGTGCAGTAATACGGGCAGCCAGTTCTTCATTCTTTTTGCGTTCATCTTCCAGTTGAGCTTCAACCGCTTGGATACGCGAGTCGTCATGAACGCTCTCGGCAATTTGCGGCTCTCCTGCCGCTGCGGGATCGGGTTCCGTAGAATGCACAACGCTGTCTTCCGCCTGCTGCGCGGCTGTTTCATCAGAAATAGTATCTTCAGCCGGTTCATCTTGAACAGCTTGCTGATCTATCATCACAATTTTTTGCCGTGCCTCATTCACCTTGCCGGACTCAGGATATTCTACCACAATAGTAACAAACATTTCACGGGCTTGTGCATACAGTCCCAGTGCATACACGTTTTCACCGATCCAATAATACGCGGAGGGAATCTTAGGATGCCCGGGGCGGGTGTGAATGAACCGGTACAATACCTCGGAAGACCGTTCATAAGAGCCGCTCAAATGCAGTATCCTTCCTTGCTGATATTCTACTTCAGCAGCCCGCTGATCTGAAGCGTAGTCTTTTAAGAACAGCTCGGCATACTCCAATGCGTTCTGATAGTTCTGTGCAGAGGCGTGTGCCATTGTAAGCCAGTACAGTACATCAGTACGCTCCGCTGGCATGGTCTGTAAAGCACTTTCAAAGAAAATAATCGCTTGTTTCCAATCGGAGCGGCTATAAGAATCCAGACCGCGCAATAAGTCAGTATGTGCGGAAAGAACCTGAATAAATATACCAAGGGTCAAACATACTATGACGGATTTTTTTTTCATTTTTTTATTTCTCCGAAAAAAAAGGATGAACCCGAAACAATCACATCGGCACCGGCTTTGCAGGCAGCGGGCAGAGTTTGTGCATTAATTCCCCCGTCAACTGAAATCAAATACTGATAATCGTTTTTTTGCCGGCGCCGGTGCAGTTCCGTAATTTTTTCAAGGCAACGGGGAATCATCGTTTGTCCGCCGAAACCGGGATTGACGGACATAACGAGCACCAGATCAACAAAGGGCAATACCTCATCGAGCAGATGAACGGGACTTGAGGGGACTAAACTGATACCGGCCTTCATACCGGAAGCATGGATTTCCGTAATCAAACGGTGTGCATGAACTGCTGCTTCTATATGAAAGGTAAAATAGTCCGCTCCGGCCTCCGCAAAATCTTTTACAAAATCCTGCGGACGGGCAACCATTAAATGTGCATCAAAAGGAAGCCGGCTCTTACTCCGTAAACTGCGCACAACAGGAGCGCCGAAGGTAAGATTCGGTACAAACACACCGTCCATTACATCCAAATGAACCCATTGTCCGCCGTTTGCCTCAATAAAATCCAACTCATCCGCCAGCCGTGAAAAATCAGCACTCAGTAAAGACGGTGCTAAAACAAATGATGTTTCTTCCATATAATATATACAAGCGGTACGGAACACTTTTACGCTGCTCCGTCCTGCCTTCAACCTCCTGCCGGATTTTACCGAATATTGCCGGGCATCTCTAAAAACGGAAGTTTTTAGAGATGCCCTATAACTAGCCTCCGCTAAAAACCCGATACACCGTTTAATATATCGGATATTTTCCGGAAAAGTTGAGCACTATGCTCAAGCCTCTATTGGAATAAAGAATCCCTCAAGGCTACCATTTTTACAGTACGGGCAATCGAAACCCGTTCATAGTTTTGGCTATCCCGTATTTGTATGAGCAAGACGGCATCATGCTCCGTCTTGTCAACCGCAACGGGGATACCTGCAATAATACGCCGCCCGTGCGGCTCATCAACAAAAAGTTCCACAAACCGCCGCTCCGCAATAGCTGTCTCCGCCAGATGTATTTTCCCTAAAAAATCAAGACCTGAAACCTCACGGGTTTCAGTATCAGTGAATGCAGTACACAGCTGTGCCTCTGTAAGGATAAGTTTTTTTGCAATCTTGTCTTTTATATTCCGCTTATCTTCATACGATACAGACAGTGCGTCTACGGTGTCCTCTAAAGTTTTACTGTATTCACGGTATTTTTTTTCCTGTATAATCCGCTCTTTGTTGCGCTCTTCTGTCCCGGCAAAGGAGACGGCGCGGAGTACAGGCCGGTATTCAACCGGCATAAAACGGGCGGCAGTATACCGTGAAAGTTCAGCACTACCGTAGAAGGTAAGATCCAAACCGGCCGATTTTATCATTGTCCGTACTGATTCAAGGCCGATCTGTTTAATCAGATACACACCCGGGGCAAGTTCTTTATAAATAATACCTTGCAATGCTGCGTTCTGCTGAAAGATATTCCGCTTTTCTTCAGCGACGGACAGTACAAACCCGTGGTACAGTCCGACAGCCGTACATTTAATATACCACTCGGAAATACTCATCTGAATATTTTGGGGCAGGTTATGAGCCGTTGCCGCATTCAAACAGGCAGTTACCGTTTGGTCGGTACCGTACTTTTCAAAACAGCGTGCACAGGCTGCCCGTGTTATTTCAAAACGGCCGGTAGTTAAAATTGAAACGGGTTCCATGCAATTCAGTACCGGAAAAATCCGCTTAAACGAGGTATACGGCAGCACGGTAATTTCAAAAGAAGGAGCGGCAATGAGGGGCTGCTCTATAGTTTCTTGAGAAAATACCGCGGTATTCAGCTGCCATAAGCCTCCTTTCGGTAAGAAAAAGCCCAGTGTTTTCAAATCGGCGATAATACCGGCTTCAAAATCATTGCGCATATCGGAAAACAACGGCACTTCCTGTCCGGACTGTGCCAATTCTTTTTGCAGCGTATAATAAAAAAAACGCTTCAACATTTCATCACGGTAGATTCCGCATGGATCAAGCCCTGCAAAAAAATCGGTAAAAAACTGGGCCCGCCGGTGGAGAGTATCCCGGCGGGTATGGCCGCAGGCAGCGGCAGCAATGTACATTTTCCGGTCAATCAGCGGCTGCTGAAAAAATTCCTCCCACCGCTCCCGCTGCGGTATAAGGTTTGTTTCACTTCTGACCAGCAGTCCGAGGTTTTGCAATGAGCTACACAGCAGCTCCAACCGGCGCATATCGGCAGCCACTTCAGGAAACACAGCTTGAAACTGTTTAACGGTTTTTAATTTAAAGGTGCCGTTTACTTTAAGCGCCGCGCTGTCTTTTAAGAAAAACGTATATATTCCTGCTAGCAGTATATCATCGGCTGCCGGCTGTTTTTGTTCCGGCTCCGCAGTTTTTTCCGGTAAAAAGAAGAGGTTTGAATCGAGTAAGGGTTCAACCGCCTTGTACAGTAAGGGATTAATTTTATATTTTTTCTTATTTATTTCACTGCCGGTACAATAAATAAGAAGACGTTCCTCCATATTGAACAGCCGCGTCTGTACATAAAAATCCGAAGAAAAAAAGCGCATCAATTCATTGCGGGTAGGCTGCGGTAAAATATGCACGGCGGTCAGCATTAAGATATCAAGACTATCCAGACTTTGCACAATAATCTCTTGCATTTCAGCCTTGGATAAAAAACCGGTCAGCCTTTCAATCAACCGCTGCTTATTGAAAGGGGTTTTTATCTCTCCGAGATATAAACGCATTAAGTTAAAAAAAGTTCTATCAGACAGACGGAGTAAGGCTTCCATCCAGTCAGTATAACCGTCTTTCATCATTGCTGCTTCCCGTGTTGCCCTATCAGCCCCTACCGTGCCGCGATTGCGGTTTTTAGCTCCCGTAACTTTTCGGAACCATACAGAACTTCAACCAGCATAAACGAAAACTCTTCAGCCGCTCCTGCCGCACATGCAGTAATAATAGCTCCATCACGGATAACCCGCGCATCTTTTACCGGAGGTGTCGGAAGTTCTTCCCCCATCCCCGGATAGCAGGTGTATTGTTTACCGTTCAGCATTCCCCAGACACCTAAGGTTAAGACCGGTGCTGCACAAATCGCTGCAACTATGCCGCCGCAGTTCTGTACCGTCTTCACAAAATCGCGTAAACCGGTATGTTCACCAAGGGTACGGCTATTGGGAAGACCGCCCGGCAATACGACTAATGCGGTTTCACGTGCACATTGTTCAAGCGGAACGCCGGCAGCAATAAATTCATCCCAAGAGAAATCGCAGGTAATAGACAGTGACCGGGAAGACTTGATTGCTTTTCCGCCTATCCCTACTACAACCGTTTCAGCACCGCATCGGCGTAAGTAATCGAGCGGAGTAATAGCTTCAACTTCTTCAAATCCATCGGAAATAAATAAAAAAACCTTTTTCATCGCTATCGCTTCTTCCGTTCCGTTTCGGTCTGACATTCAATACACATCAAGGCATAAGGAATAGCCCGCAATCTGTCTTCCGGTATTTTCTTTGCGCATTTAATACACTTACCGTACTTTCCCTGTTCAATACGCGCTAATGCAGATTCAATGAGCTGCATTCTTTTGATATCCTTTTCTCCCATAAATTCCAGCATTTTACGGTCAGTATCTTCCGAGGCAATATCGCCGAAGTCTTTCGGATCAACCGATTCAATAATTTGCCGAAAACTTTCACTGTTCACTGCAAGCGCTTTTATAATTTCAGTACGGCAATTATATAATTCATCTTTCATTTCTTGATAAAAATCTTTTTCCATATCTTCAAGCTCCTTACTTAGTTGACAAATCAACGGATAGACTTTACAATTATATGCATAATTTTGAAAAAAGTAAATGATTATTTTTTCGGAGGAATTGTGGCAAAAGAAGAAGCAATTGAAGTTGAAGGTATTGTAAAAGAAGCCCTTCCCAATACGATGTTCCGTGTCGAATTAAAAAATGGGCATATAATATTGGCTCATTTATCGGGAAAGATGCGTAAACATTACATCCGTATTGTTCCGGGCGATAGTGTGAAAGTAGCGCTTTCTCCCTATGATCTTAACAGAGGAAGAATTATTTTCCGCGAACGTTAGTTCTTGTTAAAAAACGAAAAAAATGCGGTTTTGAGGTTTTTAGCGCCTTTGACGAGCAGTGAAATACTGATGATAAGGCCGAAAAAACCAAGAAAGTACATCAGACGAAAACTTAATAGTCCCAGCCATACATAAAAAAGACCCGCTGCAAGCGAACCGAGACCGGTTCCCTGTGAAACCGGTTCCGATTCCTGTTCAAATGGACTGTGGAATGTCCAGCTATAGGTATAACTGCCGCTTTTCTGTTCATTTCCGAATTCATAGTCTTCAAAGGGATTGTATCCGCTCTGCCGGGCCGTGTATGAAGAAGTAAAGCCGCTGTTATATGCTGCCCGTTTTTCCTTATCGGATAAAACGGAGTAAGCTTCATTAATTTTTTTAAACCGTTCTTCCGCCGAAGGATTACCCTGATTTTTATCGGGATGATATTGGAGTGCTTTTGCGCGGTATGCTTTTTTTATTTCTTCGTCGGAAGCCGTTTTGGAAACTCCCAGTACCTCATAATAATCCATAAATGCTAACCTATTGTTGTCCCCTTAAACGGTTTATCATTTAAAATATTATCAAGATTATCCAGATCAGTGCCGCCTGCACAAATAACTTGTATGCCGGCTTTTTTTGCACGTAAACTGGCAACCGGATCAAACGGAACATTTTTACCGGGTATCCATTCGGTACCGACCATTTGAATAAAATCTTCCCACGATATGGTGTCTATGGGCTGTGCATCGGGATTTTTTTTCGGATCGTCGGTGTAAACCTTTTCAATATTCGATAAATTGACAACCTGTTTTGCAGAAAAACGTTCTGCAAGCAATACCGCATCATTGTCAGTAGAAAAACCGGGTTTCCATCCGGCGGCTATCAAAACTTGCCCCGAAAACAATTCAACTGTTGTCGGATCGTACACAACAGGATTGGGGCACACATCCGAAAAAACAGCCTTTAAAAGCTGGGCATTCAACCGGGTTGCCATAATACCAATCCAATCCGCTTCATCATTCGACGCATCACCCGCTACAATATTCCGGTACGCATTTTGGTATACCCGTGCAGGCCCGCCGCCGCCTACTACCATAATTAGCTTCCGGCTCGCCGATACACTGAGCCAATTACGGATACGCTTTGAAAAATCCCGCAAAAAATCCTCATTCGGCTGCTGCGACACGACAATCGAACCTCCGACTGATAAAACACGAACCATAACGTTCCTCCTTGAACTTATAGAGAGCAGTCTAGTAAACTCCCGTTATTTTGGGTATCCGCCATAAAGAACTATAGCCGACAATATTCGCAGTTGTTTCTTCCCAAATCGAGCGGAAGGCATAACTGCGGACTTTCTGCATAGACCTTCCGTTTGACAGCATAGGTGCCTGATTCTGAGACCCGCGTGAAAACGCAATATGGTAGGCATCCAAATTCCCGAAATACCATCCTTGTTGATCGGCAATCCCGCTATCAAAAGGGAGCCCCACTGCCAGTGCAGGATCGGCGGGTACCCAGCCGAATCCGTCTAAATAAAATTCGGCCCACCAGTGCGGTACGGCATTTTTGTTCCGGTCAACCAACAGACCGGCGGTTGGGATGGCAGGTACTCCCGCCGCACGCGAAAGGGTACAAAACAGTAAGGCAAGATCATAGGCACTGCCGGTCTTTTCTTCCAAGGCGGCTAAGATGCTTCTGCCCGTATCTGAGGCATTGCTTTCCTTAGGCCTTATTTCGGAAGTCACAAAGGTATATAAACGCTTTGCTTTATTATAGGGATTGCTTTCATTTTTGATAATTGACTTACACAGTTTTTGTATTACCGGATCATCCGCAGGCAACAGTTCATCGGGTTCCGTATACGCAGCATATAAAAGCGTATTGGTTTTAAGAGGTTTTTTGAACATTGAAGCCTTTAGATCCGTTTTCACCTGACTGCGGGAAACGGTATATTCCTGCCGTATATGTATTTTCTTGTTTTGATCAACATTATGGAAACGGTACAAACTTGCCCCCTGGTATGACAGAACAAAGGGGTCCGGGTTGACGGATTTAATCGTTACGCTCCGCTGCGCTCCCGTTTTTTGCGGTAAGGGTATACGCAAGAAAAAAGTATTGGGTACATCTGCAATAAATCCGGAAATTTCTACCTCGGAAACAAGCCGGTAGGTTCTGGTATCGGTATATTTTTTTGATCCGTATTTATTTTTCAACCGGAACGGAACAGAATTACTCATACCTGAATCGGTAATTACCACGATACTTCCTGAATCGGCGGCATCGGGTACCCGTACACGAAGCTCCCGGTCGCTCCAAAAATCGTAGTCAAAATCAGCTTCGCTGCATTCCGCACCGGCCGGCAGCCCGCTGCCGGTCTGCTGCGTCACAACCGAATGCTCTGCACCGGTAAAAAGCACAACAGAGGTATTGCGCGTATGACCGAAATTTTTACCGTGGATAGCGATAATATCGCCGACATTACCCGAATCGGTTTCAAGCGAATCTATAAACGGAGTATTTTCTTCAGCAGCTGCCTGAAAAGCTTGAGGAAGCACCTCATTATTAACAAGCAGCACGGCATTTCCGGGCTTGCTTTTTACAACCACATAGAGAATATCTTCATGTATGTCATTGGGAGCTTCAAAAACAATCTTAGTATCCGTCCATTCCACACACCGTTCCGGTTTAATTCTGTTTTTACCGATCATAAGCCAAGAGTTAATAGAGCTGCGTCCGAAATGTTTCCCCAATACGGTAATTTTCTCCCCCGGACGTACGACTTGAGGATATACCTCAGTGATTCTATTCGAATAGAGTGTTGAGGAGGAAAAAAAGATAATCCCTCCTAAAAACAAACCGCTGACAAGAAATAACAGGAAAAAACGTATCGACGGATACTTTCTGATAAAATATGAAAAAGGCCTTCTCATTGATCATTAATCATCGAAATATTTTCAGCTGAAACACTGATGGGCGGATAGTGATGAATGAGCGGCAGCCGCGAGGATAATATTTTGAGATCAACATCGTACCGTGCAGGCCGAAAAATATCGCCGTTTCCCGAATAAAGACGGGTAAATTCACTGACGGTAAATATCTTTGCATTTGTAACAAGTGCTTTATTCGGTAGTGAATACTCATGCATTTCATCCGTATGCAGGCTGCAAAAATCTATTTCCGCAAGCGGCAGATGTTTTTCAGGCGAAACAGGCAAAATGGGGGTAAAAGAATCACGGGCGGACATCACCGTATCCTGCATTTTGAAGAATAACAGCAAAGGCACAAGGACAAAAATAAGCACGGCAGCAGCTGCAGCAGGCACCGGTACACGGATAGAAGCGGAAAACCAATTTTCCCGGCTTTGCTTTTCTGCAATACGTTTAGCTTCTAATAAAGCAGCCCGTTTTTCGGACAGTTTTGCAAATGATTTTTCAACATCAAAATGAGGCTCAATTGAAGAAAGCTGCATACAGCGCTGTACGGCAGCATACTGTGTATACACCTGACGGCATACGGGACATACCTCGATATGCTGTTGCAGCTGCTCTTTCCATGGCGAGGAAACTTCACCGTCAATATAAGCGGAAAAAAGATCTTTATTAGGGCATATAGACATTATCTTCTCCTATAACTTTTGCTAAATACTCCCGCGCACGAAAAATGCGCACTTTTACGTTCCCCTCGCTAATTCCCAGTATACGGCCGATTTCTTTATAATTCAGCTCAGTATATTCACGCAGCTGCAATGCAACCCGTAATTTTTCCGGCAACTGCTCTAAAGCCTGCTGCACATCTTGGATAGTTTCATCCTTGAGTAAGGCAACTTCGCCTGAATCAACCTTACGTTGATCTTCTTTGTATGCACGCGTGTATACCTTCCGTTCAAGCACTCTCCGTTTTGCATAATTCAGCGAAGCATTTTTAACAACTCTAATGAGCCAATATTTAGCGTCATTTAATGTCGGAAACTGCATCTCTTTTTCCGTCATCTTAATGAGCGCATCATGGCAGAGATCCTCAGCTGCATCTTCTTCACGTACAATATTGTATGCAACCTTGAATAAAGCCGGCACTGTAGAATCGTAAATAGCCTTAAAATCTTTATCGGAAAGCGCATCAAGCGGCTTTATTTTGTCAAACAATTAAGTCTCCAGAATGTTACATTTTCCGCCAGATCGTTCCGCCGGCAGTATCTTCCAAAACAATGCCCTGTGTTTTCAGATATGCCCGAATTTCATCGGCCCGTTGAAAATCTTTCCGTTTTTTTGCCTCAGTACGTTCCTCTACTAATTTTTGTATTTCACCGGAATTTTCAACAGCGCCGGTTTGCCGTGTATTCTCCAAACTTTGTGCTTCTTCAAGCAGGTTAAGGCCGAGCACCGTATCAAAAATACGGATTAACCGGATAATTTCAGCCGGTTCAAGCTCTTTTTCCTTAACTGTCTGCTGTACTACCGAAAGTGCGCGGGGTGTAGAAATATCTTCTTCAAGCGCCTGAATAAAATCCGCCAAATACCCCCGGGCTTTTTCTGTGCGGAGAAGTGCAGCGGCATCTTCCGCTGTTATTTTGTCAAAAGGATCTCCTGCAGATTCGCCGGCACTTTCTATAATATGAGAAATACGCTGTTCCAGATTTCTACGGGCATTTCTCGCCGTTTCCATTGCCTCCCAAGAAAAATTAAGCTGACTGCGGTAATGTCCGCCGAGCAGCAGGAAGCGGTAGTCAAGGGGTGCAAATCCTGCTTCCATAACCTTTTCGAGGGTAATAAAATTACCGGTAGACTTAGACATTTTGCCCTTGTTCATTACCAAAAATTCATTATGCAGCCAGTACTTCACCCATTTCTTTCCGGTTGCGCCCTGCGATTGGGCTATTTCATTTGTATGGTGAATACGGATATGATCAATGCCGCCTGTGTGTATATCAAACTGTTCGCCGAGGTATTTCATACTCATTGCAGAACATTCTATGTGCCACCCCGGATAGCCTTTTCCCCACGGAGAATCCCAAACAAGGGCCTGATTTTCAAACTTACTTTTCGTGAACCACAGGACGAAATCATGAGGATTACGCTTATTTTCATCCACTTCTATGCGGGCGCCGGCCTTTAAGTCTTCAAGCCGCAGAGCAGCAAGCTCCCCGTACTGCGGAAAGGTGGTTATATCGTAATATAAATTTCCGCCGGCAGAATAGGTATGCCCGTTTGCTTCTATTCTTTTAATGAGCTCAATCATGTCCGGCACATGATCGGTTGCCTTACAAACGACATTAGGACGTTTGATGTTCAGCCGATCCGTATCTTTAAAAAAGGCTGCGGTATAAAAATCGGCAATTTCCAATACACTTTGACCGCGCTCTTGTGCGGTTTTTACCATTTTATCTTCACCGTCGTCGGCGTCCCCCGAAAGATGGCCGATATCGGTTATATTCATCACGTGTGTTAATGAATATCCTAAAAAACGTAATAGGCGGGACAGCGTGTCCTGAAAAACATATGCACGGAGATTACCGATATGCGCGTAGTTATACACAGTCGGACCGCAGCCGTAAAAACCGACTTCATTTTTCTTGATGGGAATAAATTCTTCCATCTTATATCCTAGCGTGTTGTACACCCGTAAACTCATAACAGCTCCTTTTACACAATCCGCAGTTTTGAGCGCAAATGCTCATCTACCCGAAAGACCGCCGATAGTATATATTGTTTTGATATGTTTAATCTAGGAGAAATCGGGGAAAAAAGCAATTTAAATGCTGAATATCCCAACTTCATGCAAAGAAATGTAAAATTAAAGGACTTTACGAGTTTTAAAATCGGGGGAAATGCCGATATATATATTACGCCTTCTTCGTGCGGACAGCTACAGGCGGCACTCCGTTTCATTGAAACTGAAAAGCTGCCGGCAGTGCTATTAGGAGGAGGGACGAATATGCTGATATCAGATACGGGTATACGGGGTGCGGTTATTCATACGCATCTGATGAATACGCTGCGTCTGCGTACGGCAGACGGAGAGCCGGCAGTAGAAGCGGAATGCGGAACCTCGATGCAGGCACTTGTTGATTTCTGTGCCCGTCACGGCCTTTCAGGACTTGAAGATTTTGCAGGATTACCCGGTACGGTCGGCGGTGCCGTTTTTATGAATGCCCGCTGCTACGAAAAATCAATTTCCGATGTCCTGTATTCCGCATCTGTGCTGACATTTGACAATACAGGATACACGCTGGAAAGCCGTACCTATAATAAAACGGAATGGGGGTATAAGCGCTCTCCGTTTCAGCCTGCGGATAAAGCACACGCGGTACTCGGCATAGGCAGAAACATCATCGTATCGGCAGTTTTTAAACTAACCGCAGGCAATAAAACACATATCCGCCGCAGAATGGAGGAGCGGATACGGGATAGAACAGAGAAAGGCCATTTTAAGCTGCCGTCCGCAGGCAGCACCTTTAAAAACAACCATGCTTTCGGCAAGCCGTCAGGAAAATTGATCGATGAAGCAGGGTTACGCGGTTTTCAAATCGGGGGCGCTCAGGTAGCACCCTGGCACGGCAATTTTATTGTGAATACCGGTTCTGCGACGGCAGCTGAGGTAAAGGAATTGATTAGTACGGTTCAAAAGCGGGTAAAACAGTGCACCGGATTTGAACTGGAACCGGAAGTCATTTTTGCCGGTTAACGGAACATAAAGTGAGGGCTATACAAATAGTATATCAACTTGCTATTATAAGTAGACTATAGCCGAGAAAAGAGGGTAACATAGTGCTTCAATTATCTTTTGTAAATTTTAAACGCGGCTCTTATATTCTGATTGAAGGAAAGTCCGATACGGACCGTTTCTATATTGTACAAAGCGGGCAGGTTCAAATTGCAAAGCAAAAGGAAGTTGTTGCCGAACAAGAAGGAAACATACTTGGTCCGGGAGACTTTTTAGGCGTCGTTGCGTGTATGGCCCGCCACACCCAGATTGAAACCGCAGTAGCAATCACCGATGTTGTCCTCATAGCTGTTCACTACGCACAGTTTCCGGAATTAATTGAAAAAAACACCCCGATTGCAATGAAAATTATCTATTCGTTCAGTAAAAAGATGCGGTATTTGGACGAGGCGCTCACCCGCATTACATTGAAACGGAATGTTGAAACCGATATTTCCCATCTTTTCAGTATCGGTGAATACTATCTGCGTATGTCGAAATTCGATTTAGCGCTCTATGCATATTACCACTATTTAAAAGAAAAACCGAATGGGGAATATGCCGAAACTGCACGGAAGCGGTTTATGGCAATCAAGTCAACCGGGGTGAAGGCGCCTATTGAGATGCTTGAACCGGATACCACTCAAATGGTCAGAACATACGACCGCGAATCCATGATCTTTTGCGAATGTCAATCCGGTACGGAATTGTATATCATTCAGAGAGGTCATGTGAAAATTTCAAAAATTGTCGATAATAACGAAGTTCTGCTTGCTGTGTTAAAAGAAGGCGATATGTTCGGAGAGATGGCATTACTTGAAAACAAGCCCCGCTCCGCAACGGCAACGACAACTGCGGAACATTGCCAGCTTTTGGCAGTAAACCGGCAAAACTTCAATCAGATGGTTGCAACACAGCCGCAGCTGATCGCCCGTTTAACGACAACGCTCGCTGACCGGATATGGGCAATGTACAAACAGCTTGCAAATACCTCGATTTCTGCTCCTATTGAGCAAATGTATGATATGCTGACCATTCAGCTTGAAAAGTTGCGGATACCGCCGGGTGCGGGAAAACAGCATACTTTCTCATTTGGGCCGGCGGAGCTGGCAAAGATGTGCAGTATCCCCAAAGAAAAAGTTACTATGGCAATTTCCGAATTTTTAACTGCCCCGATTGTCCGCAGTACCGATGATAAGATTATTATTACCGATACCCTTGAACTGGTAAAGCAAACGGCTTACTTTAAAAAAATGCAGGAAATTGAGACAGCGCGGAAAAATGCCCGGGCAAATGAAACCGCTTACTGGACAAAACCGACCCGTTAATCCAGGCATCTTGTTATTGCAATGGGTATGGCTAAAAAGTAACCGACTTTTGAGACATCCCATTTCCATGAGGACAGAACATGAAACTTCTTTTTTATACCGCAGTGTTGCTTTTTTTCACACTGCCGCTTAATGCACAAACCGCAGCACCATCTGCTGGGCAAGCAGCTTCCGTACAGCCGGCTGCACAGGAAGAACAGGGGAAGTCGCTGCCTGCAGAATACCGCGGCATACAGCTCGGTATGAACATTGATACGGTAAAGGAAATGCTTAGCGCCGATAGCATTTTCGGATACCGCGGAGAGCGGGATATATCGCTGCTTCTTACTGAAAACAGGAGCTTGATTGAATCGGCGGGATCTTTTTTTATCAGCAGATCATGGTTTCAATTCTATGATGATGCGCTTTATACGATGATTTTTAAGCTCAACACGGATACGGTTGATTATTATTCGGTTTATACTACATTTTGCGAAAAATATGGTGAACCTTCTTCAATCAATCCCAAACGGGCAGTATGGGAAGATCGGAAGACAAGAATCGTTATTGAACGGCCGCTTATTGTAAAATACATTGATTTAGCCGTATTCAATCAGCTGATTTCGGAACACACAACAGAAAAAGCGGCCTCAGAACTGCACCGCAAGCAGTTTATTGACGGCTTTTAACCTACCACGGATCTATCCATGCCTCTTTTATTCACGGATCTTTCTGCGCTGCGCCCCTTAAAAGCCCTAATGCGCTTGTTCTGCATTCTGCTGACCGTAACCGCAACGCTTTCCTGCACAAAAAGCACTCTTTTTGTGTCCCTCAGAATTACCAGTCAAAAAACCGGAGCGGTTATCTCCATTAGCGCCGAAACTGCCGTTACACCTTCCGAACAACAGCACGGTTTTATGTACCGGGAACAGATTGCCGACGGTACGGGGATGATTTTTATTTACGGACGGGATAGAAAGCTCAGCTTCTGGATGAAAAACACCCCGCACCCGCTTTCCATTGCCTTCATCGATTCACAGGGTAGAATCCGCGAAATACGGGATATGCAGCCCTTCAGTCTCGAAACCGTCTCCAGCACCCATTCGGTGCGGTATGCTTTGGAAGTTCCCCAAGGCTATTTTGAACGTGCCGGTATTTCTGCCGGCGATATGCTGACTACAGAAACACTCCATCTGTTACAGCAGCGTTACGCAGAATCCGGCGGTTTTTAACAGCCGCTTTCCACGTAAGAACGGCAAGACGCTTTGCAAATTTTTTTTATTTGCGGTACAATAGCGCCCATGCGTGCTACAAAGGCCCTTATCCATCTGGATAATCTGAAATACAATATTGAACAAATCAAACAGACTCTTAACCCGCAAACAAAAATCTGCTTACCGGTTAAGGCAGATGCCTACGGCCACGGTGCGGTCAGAACGGCAATCGCCGCCATCCGTGCAGGAGTTTCATATCTTGCAGTCGCCTCCGTACAGGAAGGAATTGAACTGCGTGAGGCCGGTATCGTTACGCCGATTATCTCACTCAGTCTGCCTATCTTAGAAGAAATCGATTCTATCATCGAATATAAGATTGAACCGCTTGTCATCGATGAGGAATTTATCAATGAACTAAACCGTGCAGCTGCCTTACGGAAAAAAACTGCGGCGGTGCATCTAAAAATCGACACCGGTATGAGCAGGATAGGCTGCACTCCTTCTGAGGCGGTAAAACTGACAACGCAAATTGTCCGTTCCCGGCATTTACAGCTGCAAGGCATTGCAACACATTTTGCCGTTGCCGATTCCGAAGCGGAGCAGGACTGCCGGTTTACAAAAAAACAATTTGACTTATTCACTACAGCAGTTGAGGCAATACAAAAAACAGGCATACAGATTCCGATCATTCATGCAGCAAATTCAGGTGCAGTACAGCAGTTTCCTCAAGCCGAATGCAGTATGGTGCGGCCGGGTTTGCTTGCCTACGGGTATCTTCCCTTCAGCGGCAGCAATTCAAAGCTCCATGTTAAACCGGTTATGGAGCTGATTACTCAGGTTGTGCTCATCAAGCAGATACGTGCAGGTACAAGTGTATCATACGGCAGAGCGTGGACAGCCGAAGATGATACCTATATTGCGACACTTCCCGTCGGCTATGCGGACGGACTGCGCCGCTCACTATCCCCCGGATTAAGGGTCAGAATAGGTAATGAATTTTTTCCCATTGTCGGTAAAATTTGCATGGACCAGTGTATGATTAACCTCGGCCCTCATCCTTGGGTACAGCGTTGGGATGAGGTATGTATTTTCGGGCCTGACCCCCGTGATAACAGCGCTCACACCTTGGCCGATATCGCCGGTACCATTCCTTACGAAATTACCTGCGGCATCCATAAGCGGGTTCCGCGCCTTTTTATCAATGAAAATCCGTCTTGACGTTTAACTCTTTTATCAATAATATAGTATAATAATGTAAGGGATACATATCCCTCTTATCCTAACTAGACTATAAGGTGATGCAAATGAAAAAGATAAAGATTCCCGCTGTACCGTCAATTAGAAGATTACCATCATATTTGCATATCGTAAAGCAAGCCCAAGCAGAGAACAGTCCGTATATTTCAGGTACGGTTATAGCCGAAGAACTCCATCTTGAACCGATACAAGTGCGCAAAGACCTTGCCATCACCGGTATTATCGGTAAACCGAAAAAAGGCTATCCGGTTGAAGAATTGATTGCCGCTATTGAACATTTTCTCCGCTGGGATACCCTGCAAAAGGCTGTTTTAATCGGAGCAGGCAATTTAGGAACGGCATTAACAGGCTATCAAGGATTTAAAGATCACGGTTTGGAAGTATGCGCCGCCTTTGACATTGATAAAAAGAAAGTAGGAAAAAAAATCCACGGCATTCCGGTTTTTCCCATGACTGAACTTGCACAACAGATTGCAGAACTCAAACCTGCCTTAGCAATTCTTACAGCGCCGTCTCCAAGCGCTCAGGAGATTGCCAATCAGCTCATCGAAGCAGGGATTGATGCCATCTGGAATTTTACCAATGTAAAAATTAAAGTACCGGATCACGTACTGGTACAGCAAGAAGATCTCACGTCGGGCTATGCCCTCTTAGGTGTTATGATGAACACCCGTGTACAGCACGCAAGCGAATAAACCGGATCATTCGTAAAACGGAAGAGCCTTTGGATTGAGAGGCGGTCAAAAACAACGGCTTTAAGTCCTCTCTGCAGTCTTTAAACTGCGGCCGATTTTCGGTTTACTCCAAACTCTTCCTTTTTTAATCTTATGCATACCTCCCAGGACTATTCACAACAGGCGGTGATGTTTTATAACCGCTTAAAAAAACGGTTTAAGCATCTCAAAAAATGGAGTAAGCGGCTCGGTATCCATGCATACCGTCTGTATGACCGGGACATTCCTGAAATACCCGCCGCCGTCGATGTCTATATTGAAGACACAACCGACCGTCTGTTTGCCGTCTTAACGGAATATGCACCTTCTTCACCCAAGCAGAATACCGGCCTTCTGCCCTTTCAAGAACTTAAAACAAGTGTATGCCAGGCATTAGACATTCCTGAAGAATCCGTCTACGGACGGTGCCGGCGGCGGCAGCGCGGAGACAGTCAATACGAAAAAATCACGGATATGGGTAAGCGGATTATCGTGCGGGAAGGTAAATGCCGCTTTTTAATCAACCTTTCCGGGTATCTGGATACCGGACTTTTCTTGGATCACCGCCCTACCCGTCTGTTCCTTGCCGAAAATGCATTCGGCAAAATCGTTCTTAACCTCTTTTGCTATACGGCGTCTTTTTCCATACATACGCTGGCAGGCGGCGCCCGGGAAGTCTGCTCGGTTGATTTATCAAAAAAATATCTCCAATGGGCACAAGAAAATGTCCGTTTAAACGGTCTGGATGACCCTGCCCGATGCCGCTTTGTGCACCGGGATGTGCGCTCTTTTTTAAAAGAGGCTGCACAGCACCGAAAGCGCTGGGATATTATCATCTGCGATCCGCCGACCTTTTCCAACTCAAAGCGGGCGCCGGACTTTCTTGATATAAACCGGCATTGGCCGCAGTTAATACAGAGTTGCTGCACGGTACTGTCACCGGACGGAACCCTGTATTTTTCTACCAATTCGCGGACGCTCCGGTTCAGTACTGCGGCACTGTCCGATCAACCCATACAAGATATGGATGCCGGCCGCTTTTTTCATAGAAACACCGTCTTTAAGGCAGATAATATAACAGACCAATCCATACCGGAAGATTTCCGTAACAAAAAAATACACCGTTTGTGGAAAATCACCCGTGAAACCGCAGGGGAGGCCCTATGATCACAACTAAACTTGTGAATGCACGCCAATGCCGCTGTATTACCACAGGGATGGAGCCGCGCAGTTTTGCTCAGTCAACCATTACCGGCTACCTGCATGAAGCGGGTTTCCGTATAGCCCTTGACGGAAGCGCTGCTCCTTTTTACTTGAATGAAACGGTAACTGCTTTTAATGCCGAAACCAAGAGAGAAGAAGTCTACCTCGTGCTGCCGGAAGAAGAACGGTACCCCTTGCTGACAATGCCGGACACATACAAGTGCGGCGGAACCGGGCCGGCAGAAGCACGAGTGAGGCAGATATACCGCCTCTTTTCCGCTCTGCTTGAGGCAGTGCGGAAACACACCGTACCGGCGGATGTTTTCCGTGCGGTGCTTGCCGCCCCGGTATGCCTTCTGACGGATGCAGAAGGTACGGAGCTTACGGTGCTCCCCCCGCAGCTGCTTCTACGCTGCGTTACCGCGTCACCTGAAGCAGGACTCCGTTTCCACTACCCGTGGGTACACCCCGGCAGCGGAAGCACCGATCCTGCAGAAGCCGCTGCATTTTTTCTTGCAGCCCTCTCCTATACCATGCTGTCCGGAATACCCCCGTTTGGGGCGGACACAAACCCGTTTGCCCGCCATGAAGCTGCCTGCGTCCCGGCCGCCGGTTCGCAAGCAGTACCAGCCGGCAGCGGCAGTGCCGAACAGCTCATACAAAATATGCGGGATGGCGCCTTTATCCCTATTGAACTGTATTGTCCTACCCTTGATCCTGCCTATACCGCGGTTATTAACCGCAGTTTAGAACTCCGAAAACAGCCGGAAGAAGGCCGGCAGCTTGCTGAGCAGCTCTGTGCATACCGTGATAAAAACCTGCCGGTATATACAACGGATGAAGACAAGGCAGCGGCAATCAAAACCGATTCGGCAGCCCGTACCGCTTTTATCGAGAAAAAACGGCGGCAGATTATGCGGAAACGTTTTGTCATCAAAAAGCGCGGAACGATTGCCGCCCTTACCGCTGCACTGTTGATTGTGTGCAGCGCCTCAGCCGCAATTATCGTCAAGATCAGCCGGCCGCCTGAAACAGCCGGTCTTTCCGCGCAAGCGGTTATCTACGGCTTTTATGATGCAGTCGGCACCTTGGATCAAGCAAAGATCACTGCATACACAAAAAATAAGGCCGGTGCCGAATATGAAAATCTCATGGTGCATCTATTTGTAACCGAAAAAATGCGTGAAGTATATGAGCAAAAGAAGATTTACTATTCGCCGGAAGATTTTGCTCTGCTGTGCAGCAGCATACCCGCTGTTTTTTCCGGTACAGATAGTACGGCAGCGGATAGCTCCGCTGCAAACGGCACTCCGGCCGAAAGTGCGGCTCAATTTAAAAAGGCGGTAACCGGCACCCTCCGCGGGGGGTCAGTCTATGGCATTTCACAGCTTACCATCGTACCGCAGACCGGGGTACCGGCACCAGAGCAGCACACGGCAGAGTGGATTGCTTCCTTTTATTACTGGATACCGCTCTTGCCGGCAGAAAAAACGGAAGAACTGCTCAACAGCCCGCAAGCGGATATATCCGGCTTTTTTCCCGTGCAGGTGTTTCATTACCGCGACAGCATAACGCTTACGGAAGCAAAAGGGAGCTTATTTATCGGAAGCGTAACCCCCCTTGAACGCACTCTGATTGTTCCCTCAAGCACTGAACTGCTTGAGGCCTGTATGCCGAATGGAAAGGAGCAGCCGGACTATCTGAAAAACGGAGCGCCATTTTACGGGGAACAGTTTCTTCATTCGGAGAAGGCAGAATAGCTACGATAAGATACAAGGGATTTTCTGTGTCTCCCGCTGTTCAAAGGCTTCGATCAGCAGCGGTTCTATATCCATCCGGGCGTAGATTTCTTCCGCATCGTCCTGACGGGTATGCAGCACCGGGTGCTTAGGAGAAAAGAGCACACAGCAATCTTCATAAGGCAGGATGGACGTTTCATAACTGCCGATTTCATGGGCATATTTGATGATTTCTTCTTTATCCATACCGATGAGGGGACGCAATACCGGAAGATGTGCACAGCTATCGGTAACAGTAATATTTTCGATAGTTTGGCTTGCAACCTGTGCAAGGCTTTCGCCGGTTACCAAACATTGCGCATTAATTTTTTCTGCAAGCATCCCGGCTGTTTTCATCATGCACATACGGAGGATGAGGGTGAGATACGCCTCCGGCACGGTTTGCTTAATCCGCTGCTGCACCTTGGTAAAGGGAATAGTAGTAAGATAGCAGCCCAAGCCGTAGCGGGCTAAGATACGGGCAAGAGTTTCTACTTTTTTTTGCGCTTCGGGCGAGGTATAGGGATGAGAGTGAAAGTAAATGCAGTCAATCTTCATACCGCGGAACAGCATTTTATAACCGGCAACCGGCGAATCAATGCCGCCCGAAAGCAAAAGCAGTCCCCTGCCGGAGCAGCCGCAGGGAAGCCCGCGCCGCCCCTTATGCTCGGTGCCGTACACAAAGGCTTGCGTTTCCCGTATCTCCACCCGGATAATCACGTCGGGATGGTGTACGTCAACCGTTAAAACTTCTGCCGTATGCACAGCTCCGCCGACTTCCCGCGCAATTTCATACGAGGTAAGCGGAAACTGCTTATCGGATCGGCGGGCTTCCACCTTAAAGGTACGGGCACCGGCAGCCCGCAGACTGTGCGCTTGTTCAAGTGCAATTTGAGAAACGGCTTCCAGTGTTTTTTCGGCGGTTTTTGCCTGCGCCCAGCCGGTAATGCCGATCAGATGATTCAAAGCAGCTTCAATCTCCGGACACAGCGCTTCATCTGCCTGAATATACATTCTGCCTGCACGCACCCGCACAGCGGGCACCGCACCGGAAAAATAACTTCTAAAATTTTGAGCCAAGCGGAGTTCAAATTCCTTTAAATTCCCTTTTTTTAAATTGATTTCCCCGATCTTGGCTAAATAAAACACATCTGCCATCTTTTTTCCTTTAAATAAGCCCTGCTAGTGCGGTACCGAACGTTACTGCATGATCTATTGAAACAATATCAAAATAAATACCGCGTTCTTCGGTGAGGACTGTATGTAAATGCTTTTTAATCACGTCTTGCAGATTGCGGGTTTTTAAGAAGGTGGTTCCCTCTGCCAAAACACAGACAGGCAAGGCAGGATTTTTACCCTTTCCGGTTTTGATGACCGCTGCCGCGATATTACCGGCTGCAAGCCGTGCCGTCCGCATAATCATTGCATCTAATAGGCGGTAAAGCACCTCGCGGTCATCTTCCGAACCGGCGGCAAGCAGCGAGCCGAGGAGCGTATCCTCCGAATACGGGGCCAATAAAAAGGCATTGATATCAATAAGCGGAATATTTTTGAGGGTTTCAAAGGCAGGTTTCACTGACGGGGAAAACAGATTGTCGGCGGCAGCTTTGCGGAGCATGATTGAGGCTGCGAATCCCAGATAGGCGCCGGAACACATTTTTTCGAACCAGTACATGAGCGGTAAATCCGTTGTTTGCGTAAACGCTTCGTCAAAGCTGCTGCGCGGTGTTTTGTTTGATTTACCGGATTCACAGACCACAATCTGTGCAGGTAAAGAAATACTATGTGCTTTTTCTGCAATAACCTTGGGGATGGGTTCATATTCAATATATGCAGCATTCATGCCGGTACCAAGAATAAACCCGACATAGGAACCGTACTTTTTTCCGTTTACGGCAGTAGAGGCGCCGGCAAGAAGGGCTGCGGCCGTATCGTTTAACAGCGCAATCCGTTTGAGTTTTTTCCATCCGCGTTTCATCAGCGCCGCTTCAAGGTTTTCACCGACAAGGGAGCCGACTACTTCAGGCGCCTTGATTTCTTTGGAAAATTGCAGCACTTCTCCATCGCCGGACGGGGTAATTTTCATAGCATAGGAAAAGCAAAAACCGATGGAATCGGCTGCATCCTTGAGATGATCCAAATAGGAGGCAATGGTTTCAAAAAACTCTTCTTTGGAATACTCCCGATCGGTTGCCGGCATGGGCTGACGTTCCAAACAGGATATGGAAGGTAGCCCATTGCCGTCAAAGCTGACTAAACAGGAGCGAAAATTTGTCCCGCCCGCATCAATTACAATAACGGATTTGTTTTTGGGGGAATTTTCCGGCGGAACAATCCAGGTTGGAATCATATCAAGCGCAGGCCCCGCGTTCGGCGGCAGGATAGGATCTTTCTTAAGCCCTTCCTCCATTTCGTACAGCAGGCTGTTAATAACGGTATTGACAGCCGGCCCCCGTTCGTCAAAATTGTGCCGTCCTAAAAAAGCTGCAACCGAATGCTGAATACTCATTTAAAAACACCTCCGAATAATAGTAAACCCGTTCGACAACAAAAGTATCGAACCGGTAAAGTAACTATAGCAGCGGCACACCGCGGCGCCGGCATTCTTCCCGCATTGAATCCGGCCACACGGAAACCTGTGTTTCTCCAATATGCGCCTTCCGTAAGAAGAACATACAAAGCCGGGATTGACCGATGCCGCCGCCGATGGTTTGCGGCAGCTCTCCGTTCACCAGTCTTGAATGAAAGTACAGACTTGACCGTTCCGTGCAGTTTCGGGCGGCAAGCTGCTCCCGTAGGGTTTCCGGGCTGACTCGGATTCCCATTGATGACAGTTCAAGGACATCATGCAGGATCGGATTCCACACCAGTAAGTCGCCGTTGAGTCCCCGTCTGCCCTGCCCTGTCGGTGTGATCCAATCATCGTAGTCGGGAGCACGTCCGTCATGCGGTTCCCCGTGTGCCAGTTTTGCCCCAATGCCGATTAAAAAGACCGCTCCGTATTCTTCCGCACATTTCCGCTCCCGTTCTTTCGGCGATAGATCGGGATAGCGGGCATATAAGTCTTCCGTATGGATAAACGTAACCGTTTTAGGTAAAATAGGCGGAATTTTTTGATAGTTATCGTAAATAAAAAATTCGGTACATTTCAGGCAGCCGTAAATTTTTTCGACCGTTGCTTTAAGAAAGTTCAAACTGCGGTCTTCTTCCGCCATTGCCAATTCCCAGTCCCATTGATCGACATACAGCGAATGAATATTGTCCAGCTCTTCGTCCGCGCGGATGGCGTTCATATCGGTATAAATGCCGAATTCAGGCTCAAGTCCCATTTCGGCAATTTTTACCCGCTTCCACTTTGCAAGGGAATGCACAATTTCAAGTTCCTGCTCGTCCATATCTTTGACGGGAAAATGCACGGCACGCTCAATACCGTTCAGATCATCGTTCAGCCCCTTCCCCCGCGGTACAAAAAGCGGCGCAGTAACCCGTGTTAAACTAAGCCGTGTCGAAAGGGTAAGCTGAAAAAAATTTTTAATACGGACAATTGCCTGTTCAGTTTCTTTAACATTTAACAGCGGCTGATAGTGTTCGGGAATATGAAGATGAGGCATATCGTGAATCCTTCATTGAAATATGCGAGGGGATGTCTCAAAAGCCGTCACTTTTTCGGACATCCCCTCATAAGCTGCATCATGCTATCTTTTTTTTTGAAAAAAAACAAGATAGCATCTCCCCGTCAAAAGCCGCTATGACATCTTTGCCGATACCGGCAAAATCTTTTAAGCTGCCGATTTTACGGCTCTGTTGTTGTAAGAGAGCCGGTGCTGCTGACATACCACTGTGTACCTCCGTCAGACGTTACCTCGAATTTTTTGTAGTTTGGAGGAGTGCCTGCCGTTATAACTCCGTCAAGTACTTGCGTGCCTGGAGTGTAGTTTTGAGGCGTTATGCACCCGTGTATACCATGCGAGAAAAAGGCTTCACTAAGGTTAATTTTTTTGCCTGCACTAAGATAGATGTCGTTTTTAGATGCAGACGGTGTTGTAGCAACCGATGCTAATTTGTTCATAGTTAGGCTTGCAGAACTATCCCCTGCAAGATAGATTCCGGAACCCTTACCGCCGTTTTCCGCTTTGTTTTGGAGTATGCTTCCGTTCATTGTGAAAGCTCCTTTATGAATATAAACACCTGCTCCGTCTTTGCTTGCATTGAACTTTATTATTCCTGCCGTCATATTGAAAGTGCCGCCAGCCATATAAACACCGCCTCCTAAACCGCCCGCAGCCTTATTGCCGTCAGCTGCTGTATGTCCGCCTATATCAGAGGTGAATTTCATATTGAAAGTGCCGTCTTTAATATATACGCCGCCGCCCAAACCTGAATTTAAAGCTTCGTTACCTCTTATTGCGCTGGTTATTATATCGAAAGCACCGCCGTTCATATATATGCCGCCGCCGGCTTCGTCAGCTTTACACTGTATTATTTCGGTATTTTTTAGGGTAATGGGGTCAGGGGTAGAAGAAGTTGCCTTAGCATAAATGCCGCCTCCTTTCTTGGCTTTACACTCTTTGATAATAACATTGTTTGTAGTCAGTTTGCCGTCGGCACAATAGATTGCACCGCCTCCGTCGGGGTTGGATGAACTGTCATTTTTACCTTTTTTGAGTGTGAGGTTTTGAAGCGTCAAGTTTCCGCTGTGCCATACATGGAAAATCTGACATTTTTCATTGGCATCCAAAATGTCGCTATTTTTGTTTGTGCCTTTTATTGTAACGGCTCTTTTTACCTCGATTTTAGTTGAGCCGTTAGGAGCCGTTATTGTGCCGTTTATGGTAATTTCATCGGGACCGTTGATGTCTTCTACCGCATTTTTGAGCTTTAGCCATGCATTGAGATCGGAGCTGTTTACGGTTATGTTAGCTTTTTTCAGTTTTCCCGCATTATCTATTGCCCATTCTACCGTATTACTGCCTACGGTTTGCGGTGTTACGCTGAATTTGTTTGTTACCTCGCTTAAGGTTACACCGTTTTCCGCCTCCACTACTTGCGTACCTGCGGTGTAGTTTTGAGGCGTTATGCGGGCAACTTTGGGCGAGACAAGTGTTCCGTTTACGGTAATTGTTTTACCGGCGGCAAGGCAGACATCATCAGGATTTTTGCCTCCCACGGTTGTAACGTCTAAATAGGTTAAGGATTCGCTGCTGTCTTTTATTTTAAAAGAACCGTCTTCTACCCACACTGCACGGCCCTTACCGTTAGCGGCGGTATTGCCTTTCATCAGAACACCTTCAAATATAAGGGTGCCGCTTTCAAGATATATGCCTCCGCCTCCTCCGGTAGTTTCAGTGGCTCCGCTTGCAGTGCAGGAAAGTATATTTGTATTTTTTACGGTTAAAGAGCCGCCTGATATATTAAGGTATATGCCGCCGCCTTTTTGGGATGCAGTGTTGCTGTTGCCTGTTTGTCCGATAACACAGTCTTTTATGGTAGATGTGATATTAGCTTCAGCCATCAAAATTGCCCCGCCGTGAGGGTAAGGGTCTCCGGGCGGAGTTTGTCCGCCGACAAGTGTAAGGCCGTCTAAATCAAAATGAGCATTTGCTTTTACATTAAAGATGCGGTGTTTAGGTTTACCGGTGTCTGCTTTATTTGCGTTAAGCACGGCAGAAGATGCACCGTCTGCCTTTTTTATGGTGATGTTTTTGTTTATGATGATTTCGCCTGAATTGCCGGAATCCGATGTCGCCTTTATTTCACCCGATATATTAATGATGCCGCCATCGGCGATTGCCACAACTGCTTCTTTTAGCTTTTTCCACGCATTGGAACCGGAGCCGTCTATTACGGCACTTGTTAATTTTAGCTTTCCTTCATCGGTTATGCTCCAGTTCCGTGTACTTCCGCCTCCTAAATCCTGCGGCGTTACGGTGAATTTGGTGTACTCAGAGCTTACAGTAGAGCCGTCCAATACCTGTATTTCTGTACTTCCTGTAGGATAGGCTTCCGGCGTTATGCGGGCTATAGGAACCGTACCGGTTAAATTGCCGTTGAAAGTAATTTTTACGCCATTTTTTAGATACACATCGTTTTTACCTTTCTTATTTTCATTCATTCCGGTAGAAGGGGTAATGCGGCTTGTACCTGCTATGCGCATACTGCCTGATTCAACATACACACCACCCCCGTGTTTCGGCTCTGAATTATTATCCGTTATTTCCGTATCTTCTAGGGTAACTGTTCCTCCTGCAATGTATACCCCGCCGCCTCCGTCTGAACCCAGATTAGAAGAAAGTGTAGAACCGCTTACTGTGAGTGTACCTGTTTTGATATATATTCCGCCTCCTTTTCCCTTATTGCCTCCGGTCCGTATTGCTCCGCAGTTCAAAATATCTACCTGAGTAAGTGATACAGAGCCGCTTTCCAGTAAAATACCGGCGCCTGATGACGCAAGCGGCTCAGATGCATCATACTTTCCTGCATATCCTTTTTTCAACGTAATATTTTTCAGCGTAAGAGTTCCGCCTGTTACCTTGAATATGCGGTGCGGTGTTGCGGGGGCATCGGCAGACGGAGAGCCGTAATTATTACTGTTTGCGTTAAGCGTGTCGGCACTGCTGCCCGTTTTGCCCTTTATGGTAAGGTTTTTGGTTATAACTATTTCACCCAAATTGCCGGAATCCGATGTTGCTTTAACTTCACCGTCAATGACGATGGTTCCGCCGTCTTGGGCATTTTGTACGGCTTCTTTCAGTTTTTTCCACCGCTCAGCAGCCGGAATAGTTGAATCTATGACCGTAGTACCGGCTGCATATTCTGCAATTATATCGTTATCGTGAATACCTACGTCATAAGTATAAGATGAGCTTGTACTTAGATTAGACGTTACAGAAATCTTCTTTTTCCACTTTTTAAAGGTGTAGGTATTTTCTTCTTGTGCGGTCATCTTTACAAGAGCACCTACTTCCGCCTTTACCGTACAATTACCGCTGCCGTTACCGGATACAACTGATACGCCTTTTCCTTCGGTTATATGCACCGTACCAGCTCCTTCAGGAGAGGCTTCAACTGTAAATGAGTATGATTTCCGTTTGATGTGTAGGGTGTACGGGGTTTCCGCTCCGTCTTTGCTTACCGTTACCGTTATTTTGCTTATATCGCCTGCACTCGGAAGCGGTACGGAATTTCCGCTAACGGGTAAAGCGGTGCCGTCAGATTTGACCGCCGTAATAGGACTAATGGACGCACCTGGAGAAGGCGTTGCATTTACCGTTACAGAAGCCGCTGTTATATCCGGTACAAAGGCATAATATTCAAGCGTTCCTGCATTAAAGGATGTGCCGGTGCTGTCCTGCGAATCTCTGAATGGAAGCGTTGAACCGTTATGCTCAACCGTTAAACCGCTCAAGGTAGGTCCGTACCGTACTTCAACTGTGTATTCAGCTGTTTGGGTATGATTTGCGGCAAGCCGTACATGTATTTTTAATGTTTTGCGGTCTGCTTCGGTTGTGCCGAGACTTACTGTTCCGGTTTTTGAGGAGACCGGAGGATTAAGCGGTGTAACAGTACCGTTATTGTCAATAGCGGTAATTTCACAGCCCGCTGCTGCTGTTGCTATTACATTTATTGAAGCTCCTGAACTGCTGTAGGGTACCGTTACCGTGTACTGTTTTGTACCGCTTGCAAAGGACGGGCTTAGCGGATAGACGGCGTTATTACCGGCATTTTTTGCGGTAAGGGTTTGCAATAAGGCTTCCGTAATTCCCGGGTCAGGCTTAGGAGCTTTTACCTCGGCTGTTAAAATTGCCGACCGTACACCTTTTTCGTCCTCCAGTGCTATTTTATACTGAGTTTTTGCGGCTGCGGCTTTTACCTCAACTCCGGTTTTATAAAAAAGCACCCAGTTACCGGAGGGAAGGTCGTCGGGGGTAGTGCCGGTATCGACATCGGCACTGCTCAGCTTGATTACATTTCCGGCAGGTAAAAGAAGTCCGCCGGAGTTATCTATGTTAAAGTCCGTCTTGCTTGCGTTTAAGGTAAGAGGGATAGCCTGAGCCGCTCCCCCTTGCGGAGTGATGTTGATTGCAGCTATGTCTTTGTGTAAAAGCTCTCCGCCGATTACCGTTTTACTCATATCATCTTTATTTTTTACCTTAAAGCACAATACATAATAATGCTTGCCGTTTTCTGCCGTTTTAGTTTTTCCTGTTGCCATATATTCCAAGTCAGGCGGAGGAGTATTGGCCCGTATTTTAAAGCTGAACGGTTCGTTAAACCTCCGCCCCTCTTTATTCCACAACACAATCCCCGGATTAAGATTGTGCACCCCGTATTCATTCGCGTGTAAAAATCCTTGTTTATACACTACTTCCAAGGTAGTATCGTCACTCTGCCTGACCGTATAGTCACTACCCGGCACCGGACCGTTTGAACCGCCTGCGGCACTCCTCACCCCGCTTACAAAACTAAAAGCAGAAGGCTGATGAGCCGCCGTAGGCAGCTGAAACCGGTATTTTTTAG
>JARGFA010000016.1:0-179635 GCA_038397965.1 Treponema sp. | reverse complement strand
TGACGGTGTAACCGTTACATGGGCTTCCAATAACGAAGCAGTCATTTCCCCCAGCGGAACTGTAACCCGCAAAACTGATGATGTACCGGTTACATTGACCGCAACGCTGAAAAAAGGCAGCGGAAAGACAACAAAACAGTTTACCCTTACGGTGCTGCAAAGCGATCAGGGCTTTGTAGAAAAAGCAGCCGAAAAGCTGAAAATCGGCTATACATCAGGCGACAGCGAAAACAGCGTAACCAAAAACCTGACACTGCCTAAAACGGTTACCGGTTTTGACGGTGTAACGGTTACGTGGCAGTCCGGCAATGAAACAGTCATTTCCACGAACGGAACCGTAACCCGCCCAAATGACAAAAATATCGAGGTAACACTTACTGCAACGCTGGAAAAGGGCAGCGGAAAAACAACAAAACAGTTTACCCTTACGGTAAAACAGCTGATCAGTGCAACGACCGATGCAGAAAAAGTTGCCGCTGCAAAAGAAAGCCTGCAAATCGGTTTTGCCGCAGGCGATTCCGTGCAGCACGTTACAAAAAACTTAACACTGCCTGACTCTGCCCCCTATTATCCTGAGATAGGTGTTACATGGGTTTCCAATATGCAGGATGTTATTGCCAATAATGGCACGGTAACGCGCCAAGATGATGATGTGCAGGTAATGCTCACTGCAACCTTGAAAAAAGGCAGCGAAACCGCTTCCGTACCGTTTACCGTTACGGTACTGGGAACAGCACAGGAACTGCTGAATACCGCACTCCAGCAGTTTGCCCCCGCATGGCATAATACCGAGGTAACCGGCAGCATAGAGCTTGCACAAACGCTGCCGAACCTCTCCGGTTCACAGCTGACATGGACAGCATCCAATGATGCCGTTGCAGTAAACCATGCAACCGGTACTGTCATCCCCGATTTAGTAGATACGGAGGTTACCCTTACCGCCCGTGCGGAATACCGGGGTAAAACGGCTGAAAAAAACTTTCCCTGCCGTGTAAAACGCCTTTTAAAAGTTACCAGTAAAGATAAGTGGGAAGGCGGAAAAGATAGCCATAGCACCTGTGATTTTACACAAGAAGGCGAACTGCACACTATGCACATTGTTTACAACACAGACGGTTCTGAAAGCAGAAGAATTGAAGCAAAATACAAGCTGGAATTGGATGCGGCAAAAAAACAGGTTACCGCAGTAAAAACCAAAGTACGGGTATCTTTCAATGGTGATGTATGGCTTACGCCTCAAGAAGCATGCGAAAAAAACAAAGAGCAATACCGCCGTATGTTTACGGCTTTGCTTGGACCGGCTTTTCAAGCATTGGAAGCGGCAGAACAGCCTTCATGGGAGGCTTTTAAACGCTATTTCCGCACGTATCTATCTATGATGCCGCCCGGCGGTGGTCCCGGTATTCCGGCAGAAGATGATAATGAGGGATTGTTTAATCTATCGAAATCAGGCGGATGGTTCTCTTATTTTGAAAAAACCGATACATGGGACGCTTTTCGAAAGCTTTCCCCCGAAGCGCAAGGGGCTAAAATAAAAAAAGGCTTACAGCGGGTCAAAAATGGTTTCTATACTGAGTTGAATATTCCGGAACAGACGCCGATAAACGATGCGCTTCAAACAATAATTGATTCGTACATTCAATACCTTGATATGGAATTACAGGACGAGCTAACACCAGTAAGGTACTCGTATGCGGTACGGGCAGAGAGCTGGGCAGAACGCTACCCCCAAGGGTACTGGATTGAAGCTTATACCTTTTATGATAGCACAAAAGCTTGGTATGCACAGCAGGGATACTATGAGCAGAAAAATAGTGATTGGACACAAATTGCACTTTATGGCAATATGGCTGCAGATTCCCAAGAAGGTGTAATCAATATTGTAAAAGACGGTCATAGGAAAATATACAGTGGCCGCTTTACACAAAACTCCTTTACCGGTATAAACGTAGGAGATTCGGCTGATACCGTTACCATTCCCATAACCGATAAGGGCAACGGGATTATTGAACTAACGTATAAAGGTGCGATCTACCGCCTAACGTATGTTAGAAAGCATATACTAGAAAACTAGTATCAGCTATACTGATGGGGCATCGTCTAAAAAGCTCATTGACTTCTTTAGAAGATGCCCTAGTATACCGGAGGTTTAGTATGTTTCTTATTTTTGCATTGGCTGTTTTTGTGCTCATTCTGTTAATTCTTAATATCAGAATTGTACCGCAATCGCAGGCCTTTATTATCGAACGGCTCGGAGGGTATTTTCAGACATGGGAAGTAGGGCTTCACGTCAAAATGCCCTTTATCGACCGGATTGTCAACAAGGTCTCGCTGAAAGAGCGGGTACTTGATTTTAAACCGCAGCCGGTAATTACAAAAGATAACGTTACGATGATGATCGACACCGTTATTTATTTCCAAATTACCGACCCCAAACTCTACACGTATGGGGTAGAAAATCCGATGAACGCCATCGAAAACCTATCGGCTACTACTTTGCGGAATATCATCGGTGAGTTGGAACTGGACGGTACACTGACCAGCCGTGATGTTATCAACACCCGCATGAGAAGTATTTTGGATGATGCAACCGATCCTTGGGGTATTAAAGTCAACCGGGTTGAAGTAAAAAATATTATTCCGCCGGAATCCATTCAGGAAGCAATGGAAAAACAAATGCGCGCGGAACGGGAACGCCGTGAAGCAATTTTAATTGCGGAAGGTCAAAAGCAGTCTTCGATTTTAGTGGCCGAAGGAAAAAAGGCTTCGATGATTCTGCAAGCGGAGGCGGAAAAAGAATCCGCTATTTGCCGCGCACAGGGTGAAGCTGAAGCGATTTTAGCCATTCAGAAGGCAACCGCAGAAGGACTGATGCTGATTAAAAATGTCGGTGCCGATCCTGCCCTCATCAAGCTGCGCAGTTTGGAAGCCTTTGAAAAAATTTCAGACGGGCAGGCAACTAAGATCATCATTCCCGCCGATATTCAGAATATGGCAGGGCTTGTATCCGGTATCGCAGAAGTCATAAAATAGAGCTGTTACCGAAGGGGTGTGTTACGGCAACGCGGGGTTGCCCCTGATGCCGTACCGGCAGAGTTTCAGCGTTTCGTAAGGAAAGAACGGCATGAAGCAGTATACAAAGGACGAGATCAGCAAGATTATCCGGGGCCGCGAAGGACAGCAGGTACTGGATTTACGCGGTTCTTCCTTCCGCGGCTTGGATTTACAGGGCTTTGATTTTTCTTTTTGCAACCTTACCGGCTGTGATTTCAGCGGATGCAATTTAAGCGGCAGCGATTTTTGCGGCAGCAACCTAACCGGTTGCCGCATAGAAGGCGCCTGCCTCTACCTTGCACGGCTTGAGAAAGCCGTCTTAACCGGCATCCGGTATGATGCCGCTACACAATATTATGCTATGCGCTGTCCCGAACAGGGTGCTTTTCTGGCATACAAGCTCTGTTTTAACTACCGGCTGGTACGGCTGCTGATTCCGGCAGATGCAAAACGGAGTTCGGCAACAAATAACGCCTGCCGGTGCAGCAAAGCAAAGGTGCTGTCCATTAAAAGCTGTGACGGGAAGCGGTCCTTTACGGAAGCCCATGCCTTCGTCGATCATAATTTTGTCTACCGCGTCGGAGAAGTAGCCCATGCCTCCGGTTTTAACGAAAACCGCTGGGTGGATTCCACAACCGGTATTCACTTTTTTATGACCGCCGAGGAAGCATTCGAGTATATGAAGCAGTAGCTTTTCTGCCGGCGGTTTTTTCTCTTTACAACTAATGGAAGCTGCCCCAGCTGCGGCCCGATTCAATGCTGACACGGAGCGGGACGGCAAGACTGACAACCGATTCCATCTGCTCTTTTACCAGCAGTTTCACCTGTTCTACCTCACTGTCAGGAGCTTCTAAAATGAGTTCGTCATGTACTTGCAGTAACAGGCGGGCGTTTAAACCCTGTTTTTTTAAGGCCCTGTCTACGTTCAGCATGGCTGTTTTCACGATATCTGCGGCTGAACCTTGGATGGGAGTGTTAATTGCAATCCGCTCCGCGGCCGCCCGCTGATTCTTGTTACCGCCCGTAATACCTTGGATAATGCGCCGCCGTCCCATCAGGGTTTCTACATACCCTTTTTCCGCCGCCGTTTCTTTCAGTCCTTCCATAAAAGCCGTAATACCGGAGTACGTGATAAAGTACCGGTTAATAAAGTCTGCCGCTTCGGTACGGGAGATACGCAGCTGATTGGCAAGACGGAAAGCGCTCATCCCATATATCACACCGAAATTGATCACCTTTGCAACACGGCGCATATCGGGAACCACTGCCTCAATCGGGACCTTGAAGATAAGCGAGGCGGTTGAGGCATGAACATCAACTCCCTGCCGGAATGCATTGACAAGATTTTTGTCGGCGGAAAGATGGGCTAAAATCACCAGCTCGATTTGTGCATAGTCTGCCGAGATCAGCTGATGACCGGCAGCGGCATAAAAGGCTCCGCGGATTTTCCGCCCTTCTTCTCCCCTAATTGGAATATTCTGTAAGTTAGGGTCGCGGCTTGAAAGCCGTCCGGTTGCTGTCCCCGTTTGAATAAAACTGGTATGAATCCGCCCTTGTGCATCGGTTAGAAAGGGAAGCGCATCAGCATAGCCTGATTTCAGTTTTGAAAGCATCCGGTAGTCTAGTATCCGCGCCGGCAGTTCGTCCACGGCGGCAAGTTCTTCCAATACGGAGACATCGGTTGAATAACCGGTTTTTGTTTTTTTCCCGGGCGGCAGCTTCCGTTCCGTAAACAGTACCTCCTGTAACTGCTTGGGTGAGGCAATATTGAAGGGATGGCCGACCAGCCGGTATATATCTTCCTCGTGCCGGCTGAGTGCTTCGGCCAAATCCTGAGAAAATGCGGCTAATTCTTCTTTTTTTAAGTAAATTCCCCTGGCTTCCATATCGGCCAAGAGCGGCATCAGCGGCATTTCGAGGTTTTCAAACAGTTCCGACAAACCCGCCGCTTCCAGACGGGGTTTAAGGAAGCGGTATAATTGCAGCGTAAAGTCTGCATCCTCTGCGGCATACTCGGCTGCCTCCGGAACCGGTATTTCTGCAAAGGTATAACCTTTGGGCACCACATCCTTGTACTCCAACCCCTTAAGGCCTAAGAGTTTTTCTGCAAGGTTTTCCAGCCCGAAGCTCATGCGGTCGGGGTCAAGCAGCCATGCCGCTATCATCGTGTCAAACAGTCTGCATTCCGGTTCTACAACAATGCCGGCGGTTTTGAGCACCTGATAGTCGAATTTCCCGTTATGCACCGCGAGTGTCATTTTTTTGCTGCTCCAAAGCGCTGCGAGTAATGTTTTTGCATCGGCAAGGTTCATTGCAGTCCACGGCGCTTCGCCGAGCACGGGAACCGGCACTTTCAGCGGCACGTATATTCCGCTGCCTGCCTCGATACTCATGGAAAATCCGACAAGACTGTCGATGAAGGGATTAATTCCCGTTGTTTCGCAGTCAAAGGCTGCATATCCTTGGGTCTCCGCTGCGGCAATGAAGGCTGCAAGTTCTGCCGGATCGGTTACCGTGCGGTAGGAGCCGCGGTTTTGCTGAGGTGCTGCGGTGATTTCAGGCAGCGGTACGGCTTTTTCTGCGGGTTTCGCGGCGGCATTATGTACTGTATCTTCCGCTGCCTGAGCGGGTTCCTGCACGGAACCGGCAGCTGCCGAACTGCCGGCCTGCTTTCCGTAGAGTTCTGCAAGGCGGGGCAGTTCGATCCTGTGCAGGAGGTCTGCGGCGCGTCCATAATCCAATGCTGTGCAGCTGTAATCCGCCGGTGTGCCGTCCAGCGCTATGTCATCGGCAAGGGTAATCAGCTGTTTTGAAAAGTACGCGGAATCTTTTCCGGCCAGCAGTTTCTTTTGTACCGCCCCGCCGATGGAATCGATATGTGCATACACGGCATCCAGACTGCCGTGCTCTCCCAGCAGTTTTACGGCAGTCTTCGGCCCGATCCCTTTCACACCGGGGATATTATCCGCCGAATCGCCGATGAGCGAAAGAAAATCAAGCATTTGTCCGGGGGGAACACCCCAATGTGCCTGTACATCTTCACTGCCGCAGTGCGCCCAGCTTTCGCTTTTATCGGGTTTCAGCATGGTAACGGAAGCGCTGACCAGCTGCATCAGATCCTTATCACCTGAAATAATGACACAGCGGCGCCCCTCCCGTTCTGCCCGGCGGGCAAGGGTAGCGATAATATCGTCGGCTTCAAACCCGTCCTTGTGCAAATAGGGCAAGCCGAGGGCGGTAAGTATTGTTTCAATATGAGGAATTTGTGCGTGTAAATCTTCCGGCGTTTTTTCGCGGGTCGCCTTGTATTCGGGGTACAGATTATGCCTGAAGGTTGGTGTGCGCGAATCAAATGCTGCAAGAAAAAAACGGGGACGGTGTGTTTGCAGCAGATTGTAGAGCGTTCTGAAAAAACCGTAGATTGCCGATACGTTTTCTCCTGCCTGATTTGTAAGCGGATGTCCGATAAAGGCAAAATAGGAGCGGTAAATTAAACCGTAGGCATCAAGCAGATAGAGGGTGTTGTCGTGTTCATTCTGTGTATTCATAGATGCTTGCTACTGTAGCACAAAACGGCAGGTAGTCATAGCAGGCCGATAATGATACTATGGATTTGAGGTATTTACTATGAAATGTATGATACATATTAAAAAAACTGTGCTGTTTTTCATTTTGACAGCCCTGCTTACCGGCTGTGCTACCGTATCGAAGCACACATCAAAACCGGTATTGATCGGACATCCCGAACGTTTTTTTTGGGAAATAAGGGGAGAGACCGGCTCCGTCTATGTCTTGGGAACCGTCCATGTTGCGGATAAAACATTTTTTCCGCTTGAACCGGCTGTCCTGCAGGCCTTTGACCGTGCAGACCGGCTGGTAAGCGAGATTGGCGGTACAGAGGATTTACAGGCCTTTACCGCGGTTTTGCAAGACGCCATTATGAAAAATCTGAATACCGACCCTAAAAAGAACCTTCTTGAAGTGCTTTCGGAAGAAGAACTGATCTTTTTATACGGAAAAATAGGCGAAGATACGGTGCATCAATTAGCACTGTTTAATCCCTGGATTTTGAATCTTACCTTGACTCAGCTGCTGCTGTATGAAGCAGGTCTCAATGCTGCGGACGGGATCGATATGCATTTGATAGGGCGTGCCGGCGGTAAAAAAATTGAAGCGCTCGATACTCCGGAGCAGCAGCTGGCGGTAGTGTCGTATGGAAGTTTTGACGAGCAGCTCTTAATGCTGAAAGATTCAATTCAGGCCTTGCAAAATCCTGCTGAAAGTATACAAGAAATACAAAAACTCAAGCAGCTGTACTTACAGAATGACCGGAAGGGATTAACTGCACTGCTGTTTGAGCTGCTGAAACTTCCCGATTCATTTTCGGCTGCACAGAAACAAGCCTTTGTTGATGTGCTGCTGACGGATCGGAACCGGATATGGGCACGGAAGTTTGATTCTTATCTGAAAGCAGGGGGTACTACCTTTGTGTTCGCCGGTGCTGCGCACTTTGCGGGTGAGTCAAATGTGTTTGAGCTGATGCGGCGGGAGCATCTATTGCAGTAAAGGGTGTGTGTTCGGTCTGTCCATTTTTGTTATCTTATCTTTTTTAGAATATTCTGGTATAGTAACTCTCTAATATACGCATTGATATTTGACCTGTTCCGAAACAGAAGGTTCCGAACAGGTTTATTGAGGTTATGACTATGGGAAAACAAAAACGGGAACTTTTTAAAACGAATCTCGGAATGCTGCTGGCGTGTGTCGGCTCTGCGATGGGGCTTGCTAATATTTGGATGTTTCCTGCCCGTTTGGGAGAGTTCGGCGGTATTACTTTTTTAATTCCATATTTGATTTTTCTCTTCGGATTTTCTTCATTCGGTCTGATGGGCGAATATGCTTTCGGACGGAAAATGAGAAAGGGACCGGTTGCCGCTTTTGAAGCGGTACTTGCCGGCAAAACAAAAATCCGGTTGCTGCGTGCGGCCGGATGGTTCCCCGTTACGGCACTTATCGGCATTTTATCGTTTTACACCGTGATTATAGGCTGGATTTTACGGTATTTCATTTTAGCGCTGTTTAATGACTTTGAGGGTATGAATAGTGCTTCTTTTTTTAACACCTTTGCAGGCACTCCCGCCAATATTCCTTGGACGGTAACCGCTCTTGTAATCACGGCTGTTATTGTAGGCTTAGGGATTCAAAAAGGGATTGAACGTTTTACTACCGGCATGATGGCAACGTTTTATATCGTAGTCAGTGTGATTGTTCTCCGTGCAATCACATTGCCGGGGGCACTGGATGGAGTTGCGCTTATGCTCATGCCGAAATGGGAAGTATTTTTTCATCTGCGGGTTTGGGTATATGCCTTGGGTATGGCCTTCTTTACGCTCAGTCTCGGCGGTGCTGCCATGCTGGTATACGGAAGTTATATGCCGGAAAAAACGGATATTCCGCTGACGGCACGGCAAACGGCAGGGCTTGACCTTCTTGCTTCTATCATGTGTGCTTCGTTTACCATTCCCGCTGCTTTTTCTTTGGGTCTTAATCCGCAAGCGGGACCTGCCTTGCTGTTTATTACTGTGCCTAAGATAGTTACACAGATGCCGGCCGGATATATTTTCGGAATATTATTCTTTTTATGTGCATTATTTGCCTCGCTTACCTCTTCAATTGTCATGCTGGAAGTTCCTGTTGAGGCGCTTATGTCCAAGTGCAAAATAAGCCGGAAAGCGGCAGCATGGATTATCTCCATTATTGCCGGCTGTATTGCCGTTCCGCTTAATTTTGATATGCAGATTTTTAGCCTCTTTACCGATGCGGTGGCAATTATTATTTTTCCGCTTGCGGCAGTAACCGCTGCCTTTATTATTTTTTGGGTCTACGGTGCCGAGCAGACCCTTCATGACATCAATCTCCATGCCCGCAATAAGATCGGCAGCTGGTATGCGCCGTATATGCAGTATGTGTTTGTCCCCGTCTGCTTGATTCTGGTGATTGCCGGTATCTTTTTAGGCGACCTGTGATGCAGCGTTCGAGGAACTGTTTACCGTTATGAGTTCGAGGTCTTTTCTGTGTACATTCTGCTGCAGTGCGGTCTTTGCTGCTGTCGTATTTCCGGTTTTTACCGAATCGCTTCGGAGTCAGAATAAAATGTATTTTGATTCGGTTGAATGGGAAAATACGGATGATTTGACACTAACACCGCTGCCTCAAGCATACACAATAGAAAAAAATAATCCGGTGCCGTATGCAGATACCATTGATGACGGCGATTTGTATCCTTCAGTGCCGCAGCTGGGAATACTCGAATATCAAAATATTGCCGAAGATTTATTAGTGTTTTTTGACGGTGTTTCGGCCAGCCTGATAAAAAAATCTTTTGAACCGGCGCTGTTTGCTGCAAGCAAGCCCTTTCTGCCGCATCTAGCACACTTTATTCTTGAACGCCTGCCGGATATTTCGGTTGTATTTTACAGCCGCCCTGTTTTGAACCGGGCTGAAACCGCATCGGCTCGCTTTAGGCTGACCACTGTAACAGAAGCTGCTGCCCCGCAGGATGCTGCGGCAGACCAAGACGTGCAGGAAGAAGAAGCTCAAAAGCCGGACGGTGCTGCCAAAATGCTCACCCTCTTTGATAAGGATGATCTGCCCATATTTATTATCATAGAGCTGTCGGCAGTGAAAGAGGATGGTGCGTGGAAAATTTCGTCGATTGATATAAGGGGGGCCGAATATGCGGATTCCGCTGACTCGGATTGAATATGAGTATATTCTTGAAACCTTTATCGAAGATCATCCTCCGCTGTATCTACAGTCCGGCACTGTGTTGCATACAATACTTCCGGATACATACGTACTGAAAAACAGCCGCATATATTTTAACAGGCCGGCAGAGGGGATTAATACCCGCGCTGTTGTTTTTTTTACGCATAAACAGCGGACTATATCATTTGATACCCGTATTACTGTGTTCCGGCAAAACTGCTGCTTTGACCTGCCGGACATTGCATATAAATATGACCCCGATATGAGAAAAATTCGTAAGATTATAGCGGAGATTGATTTACCGGAGCGGCTTTCGATTAAAATGTATGAGCATGAACTGTTCCCGCTCGATTCCATTATTCATCCGGGTTTAAAACAACCGCTGCCGTTTCACGAACTTCCGCCGGCATACCGGATAGCATACCAACATACCGGGAGATATACCACGCATGAAATCCCTCTCTTTCTCTACCGGCTCTATGATTTTGAATCGCAGATTTCGGCACTCTTTAATCCGCAGGCAGGGAATGACAGTATTATATTATTTGTTGATCATAATATCTTAATCTGCGGCTGCAAGGACCGCTATACGTTTTCGCTGGAGAACCGGCATTCTATCGGCTTTCGGATGCACTTTCCCCGCCGGTATATCAGTATGAAAGGAAAAACACTCTTTTCTCATTTTTTTGCAGATAGTGACACGGCTGTTTTCGGGTTTTTATTTGAAGAGATGTTTGAGGAGGATAGGCGGTTTTTATATGAAAATGTCTACCATGAAAAATATAACCCTGTCCGTTTAATCAACAGGGTTACATAAGATCGTTATTCGATTGCAATTCCATGGCGTTTTTTAGGATATTGTTTCAGCATTGCAATGGAGTTGCGTTTATCACCGAACACAAACCCGCCGTTCCAATATTCAAGCGCCGCAAACAGTGCATTACCGCCGTCATTGTCATCGCTCTGAGCTGTTCTGAATGAAACAAATGCCTCAAGATTGGTAAAATCCTGTTTGTAAAGGCAATCAAGCCGTTGACGGTTAAATTCATTCCATTTTTCAATATCTTTAAAGCCTTCGCCTTCATCTTCAACAATTAAATGCGCATGCTCGGGACTGAATTCATACCAAACCTTTACCTTTTTTGAAAGATCACATTTATTTCCATGCTTAACCGCATTTTTAATAATTTCGCTTATCTGCTGTTCAAGCAAGTTGATACCTTTGATCTCTAAAGGAGCTGACTGTACAATAAGCAGTGTAAAATATCTGATTTGGCGGAAATCTGATGGGAACTCCTTGTACAGCATTCCGGTTTTATCAAATAATGGATCCTTGCCGTCTACACGTAATTCTTTAATCATAAACTAACTTTCTCCTATTCATCCGATAATTTTTGTAAGGCCTCTTCCAAGCTATTAGTAATCGGAAAAAAGCCCATCAATTTGGTTAATTCAATTACTTTCTTCACCGATCCGTGAATATTCGTAATAAAGAGCTTTACATTCTGTTTTTTTAATGTAGAGCAGATGTAAATTAATGCTCCAATACCGGAGGAGTCGATGTATTCCACTTCTTCAAGATTCAGAATAATACATTTTACTTGGCGTTCAAGCATTTTTGCGATGAGTTCTTTTAATTTATACGAATTGTACAAATCCATCTCTCCGCTTACATCGACAATGTATACTTCTTTGTTCTTTCTAATCTTCAGCTCCATCTTGCATTCTCCTTAGCTCCTATTTTATCTTGATAATCATAACAGTTTGATCATCATGGGGCAATGCCTTTCCCATAAATAATTTGATTTGTTTATTGATTTTTTCCGTAATTTCCTTTGCGGAGGCCTGATGATGTTCGGCCAATATCCCGGCAAGGGCTTTCAGTCCGAATGCCTCACCTTTTTGATTCAGTGTTTCCACGATGCCGTCAGTGAATAGAACGGCGATGTCTCCTTTTTCAACGGGCATCTTTTTGCATACATAGACTGATTTTGAATCAACCCCGATAGGATCGGTTTTTTGTTCAAGGCGGATGATTTTCTTTGTTGTATTTTTCCACAGCAATAAGGATTGGGTACCGGCATTGACATATTCGATACTTTTTTCTGCCGGAATATAGGTTAATAAGGAAATACTGGCATAATGGTCTATCGATATTTTACCGGTTATCCCTTTGTTGAGTATGTCCAGTATACTTTGGGTACTCTGCGGAGTATTTGTAATAAGATAGAGCAGCGCTCTAATCATGACCATAACAATACACGCATGAATACTTTTGCCGGCCACATCTGCGGTAATACAAAAGAGACGGTCTTTCTGGTTTTGAATGACATCATAGTAATCACTGCACACGCCGCGCGCCTGATTAAAGAGCACCGAAAAGTTCAACCCGCCGGTATCGACCAGTTTTTTGGGCAGTAGAAGTTTTTGTATCCGGCTGGCTATATCGGTTTCGTTTTCTATAGTGTTCAGCTCGGTTTCTTCCTGTAGGTCGTATACCAGTTTTAGAGCCGCTGTTGCATAGCTGGTTAATATTTCTCCGATTTCTATGTCGGTTTCGGTAAACGGCGGCTGATCGGTACCGCGCGATAAGGAAATAATACCGCCGACACTGTCCCGGTATACCATCGGCAGGGTTAAAAGCGAACCCGGGGTTAAGAACGGTTCATCACCGTTTATGACAATTCTGCTGTCTTCTTCAGCTTTTTGAATGAGAATGGGTTTGGCAGACCGGGCCGCTTCACCGAAAAACGAATCATTTAAGGGAAATTCCGCATATTTGAAGTTGGTTTCTACCTGTTCTTTTGTGTGCTTTACATCATCGGGAAGCTTGTAGGGAGGGGGATAATTGCCGCTATAGGCCTTAACCGTCAGAACATCTTCAAATTCACCGATAGTCAGAATAACTCCGCCGTCGGCAAACAGCCGTTCAATCATAATCTTATTGATGAAATTTAATATTCCGGATATATCAATTTTTTGCCGTATTGCTTCGGCTGCCTGAATAAGAAAGGTGTTGCCGACCGGCAGTAATTCTTTTGCCCGCAGGGATGTTTCGTCAGGACGCTGAGCCTTAACAAGTTCTTCTTGAATTAATTCTTTTTCCGTTTTTAAGGCTTCGTATTCTTTTTTATACGCCGAATCAATCGACGCAATCATAACCAGCAGTATAAGACAGACGGCACCGAGGGCAACCGATGCAATAGGGAGGGGAGTGAGCTGAGAAACAATACCGGCAGAAACGGATAAAAAAGAAATAACCAGTAAGGCTGCATTGTATAACCGTATCGACCGGGAACGGTTGTGAATCCTTATAGCGCGCACCGCAAAAAACACAAAACAGACTATACTTACTATAAGAAAGATCGTTGCAGCGGAAACTATTATCATAGGGCTAATTCTATCATCTATTGAAAGTGTCGTCAATTATCTAAGAAATTCTGCATAGCGGTAAAAATCATCGTGCGTATCTGATCTTTATGCTGCAGGAAGGTTTGTTTATCGCTGAACAGCTCATGCATCACCAATATCCCGTTAAAAATTCTGAGCATGAAGTAAAGCTGTGAAAAGAGAAGGTCCTCAAGTTTTTTTTCTTCTTGAGGAGGAAGATGCATATTTTTTAAAAAAAGCTGTAAGGACTGCCGCTCAAGCGTAAAAAAGAGCGCTTCATACTCTTTATCATACAGAATTTCCGCTAAAAACATCAAATATAGTCTTTTTTCAGGTACGTCATCAAAAATCTTTGCCATACAGGCCTCGGTCATCACCTCAGCGGGAGAAGTACCGGCTTTCAATGTGCGTATTAAGGCTTCGGTGCGTTCATAGCGGAAGTGGTTTCCGCTCTGCATGATGTCGAACAAGATAGCCTTAGTGCTTTTATAGTATTGATAGACCCCGCCTTTGGATAGGCTGGTGTTTTTTACAATATCTTCCATGGTGGTATAGCGGAAGCCCTTGGTTAAAAACACCTCCTTTGCGGCGTCTTGAATTTCCTTCATACGGTCGGCTTTCGTTTTCCGTTCAAACTTAGGCATACAGGCAGTAGAACATTACCGGTTATTCGGCGGAATTTTTTCCGTAGTTCAGCGCACAATCTAAAAAAGCGCGCAGATGACTGGGAATAGTAATTTTTTTATTCCATACAAGATAGAGCCCGCGGTATTGGTGAGGCATATTTTCCAGTGTAAATGCCAGCAGCTCCTTGCGGGCTACCATATCTTCCGCCGCAATTTTTGAAATAAATGATGTCCCGGCTCCCTGCGAAACAAGCCGTTTAATGACTTCGATATTGTTGATAGAGGTAACGATGTTCAAAGATTCAACGGGAATGTTTGCCGCCCGCAATATCATATCCATATTTTGCTTTACCGCAGAACCGCTTTCCCGTACAATCAGCGGTTCTTGCGCCAAGCGCTGCAAATCCCATTTGCTTTTTTTTAAGTCTTTGTAATATTGAGTATTAGGGGTTATAAATACAAACTCATCCTGATAAATTTCTTGAAATTCGCAGTTTTCGTCATCGGTTTTCATGCCGACAATCCCGGCGTCAACCTTCCGTGAAGAAACCCGTTTAATGGTTTCGTAACTGTTTTGTTCTTCTATCTGAATAAGAATATCCGGATACGGCCTTTTGAAGCGGCTGAGTACCTCAGGTAAAATATAGCCTGCCGGGATGGTTGAAGCTCCTATGCGCAGTACTTTTTGATGAGGATTTATGAACCGGCCGATAAGCGCGGTTCTTTGCTGGAGTAAGTCTTTTGCTTCCCTGTATAAGGAGCTCCCTTCCTCAGTAATTTTCAGTTCCCGTGTGGAGCGGATAAAGAGGGGGGTATCCAGTTCCTCCTCAAGCTGTTTAATATGGAGGCTGACCGTCGGCTGTGAAATATTTAATTCGTCTGCTGCTGCGGAAAAACTGAAGGTATCCACCAGTTTTACAAATACTTCTAGATGCTTAAATTCCATAATAAATCCCCGAATAAGATTTTTACCGGTTGTCCGAAAGCCGGAAAGAAACTGCCGGTAATTGTAAGGATAAGCAGTGTATCAGGATTTGGCGAAATTCACAATCCCGGCATTTGCTTTCTTTAATAAGAGTATATAATTCTTGACAAACTGAAAGATTATGTTACGATATGGTGGGCGGTTGTATATCACGGCCGTTATCCTACTTTGTTTCAAATAGACCACAGAATTTATTTGAGGCAACTCTTGTGCCGTAAAGTTTTTATATGGTAATGCCGATACAGGAAACGGAATATTCTAAATACGGCATTCCGCCGGTTTTTACCGGATTTGTAAAAACAGTAAAAATCTATAGTAGTAAAACGAAGGAGCGGTTTATGAAAAAGACACGGAAAAAACAGGGATTGCGGGCGGCAGCGGCCGTATTTTTAATATTATTTTGTACCACGTGTAAAGGAAGTATCGGGTTGGGCGGTACGGTCGATATTGACCGGCCTTCCATAACTGTCGATTCCCCGCCTATCAAGGCTGTTGTCCGTAACTCTTTTACCTTGAAAGGAACGCTCAAGGATGACGTAGAGGTTAGCAAGGTTAATGTGATCATCTCCTGGCCGGGGATGGACAAATCCCTCGTCAAAAACGCTTCGGTTGATAACGCTGCGGGTACATGGTCGATTGTGCTGAATGAACCGGGGCCTGACGGCGGCTTTCCGCTGAAAGACGGTACCTATACCTTTCAAATACAGGCTGTGGACGGGACCGGCAAAGACAGTATTGTGGACACTAAGTTTGACATTGACAATACGCCGCCGCTTTTGGTGCTGACACGGCCCAGCACGCTTTCCGGCCAGGGCAGTCCCGACGTATTCGGTGATGAATTCCGTTTGGAAGGACAGGTTTCCGATTTGAGCGGCGCTTCCAAGCTGTCTATTACCGGAACCGGAACGGACGGCACAGAGGCAAAGATAGCGCTGCAGAATATTCCTCCTACCATCCGCCTTAAAGTTGATAGTTTTTCTGATGAGGTCTCTCCTTTTTACCGCGCATTGTATGGGAATGAAAGTGATGCCGGGGAAAAACCTTTTTCTTACACGCTCGAAATTACAGACAATGCAAAAGAGTATGACAGCCCCCATAGCGATAACCGCAAGGATGAAGGAAACCGGACGGGAGTTTACTACCTATATGATGATATTTATGACCTGTTAAAAGAGTATACGGTTGAGCAGCTGTACGCCTACCTGAGCGGTAGGGCTGAAACCGTACCGGCCGGCCGCAGTGCAGCAAGCAGCGTACCGGATACACTAAAAAACCTTAAAAAAATACTGAAACAGAAAGCCGTTGACGGAAAAGAGCGGAAAGGCAGTTTCGGCCTTAATCCCTCTAAAAGCCCCCGGTTTAGTATTGAAGGATATGCTCAGTTTAGCTTAGACAATGTTTCCAAGGCGCCTGAGGTATATAACGAAACACCGCTGACAATAAAACTGACCCAAAACTTGGATAAGGTACCTTTGCGTGAGCTGAGTAAGTATCGTTTCTACCTGATTGAAGCGCAAAAATATAAAGACACCTACAGCATAAAACATGACTTTGATATTAACGATCCGGCAACGTTTGAGTCCGCCGATTTTATTGAAATTAAACCCGAAGGGAAAAAGCAGGGCGGCAGTGCTCTGTTTAATATTATACTAAAAGATACTATGACAGACGGCGGACAAACCGTATCGATCCGGTACGGTACGCCTTATGTTTTACTTGTTGCAGGTGCCGATATAGAAAAAAATAAACTTGCACCGCAGAGCGCCGGTGTATACGGGTTTAAGTTGGTGAAAGCAGGCAAGCCGGAAGTCTGGATTAGTGAGGTCTATCAGACAGCAGATGATCCTGCGCGAAAAGTGATAGGAACCGGCGACCATAACGATATTATTGAACGGGTAGTGCTCAAAAAAGGCGCTCCTTTAAAAGTAACTACCCGTCTACGGGCTTCAAGTCAAGCGGAGGTTACCTATACCTTATCGGGTTCCTTGCTGTCTGGTGAGAAAACTTTCACAACAGTGCTGCATACAGGGGAGCAGACAAAGACCGAAGAAATTTTCAGCTTCGGTGAATTTAATCAAACCGAAAGCGGCGCGTACCGTTTGAAGGTGCAGGCGCATGATGACGGAGCTGCCGGAGGCGGGGATTCCATTACCCGTACCTATCAGCTGTATTACGACGTTAAGGAACCGGAGATACAGTTCCTCAATATGTCCGACGGAGGACTTGCCTCTACAGCACCGGCTCTTAAGTTTGAAGTGTCCGATGCGGGTATCGGTGTTGACACAACTACGATAAAAGCCAAAGTTGCCTATTTAGGGAAAAGCGGTAATAACACCGCTGTTCCCTCGCAGTCGGAGCAGCCCGTTATTTTTGCCGATCCTGCGTATAAGCTTGAACCAAATGCTTTTACCGCTGAAGGTGATTATAGGATTGTGATTGAAGCGCAGGACAGTTTCGGGCTGTCTGCCCGAAAGGAGCTTACCTTTACACGCGATAATGGTGCACCGCGTATTATTCCCAATAGTATAATGCTGGACGGAAAAACGAACACCCCCCCGATATACAGTAATAAGGAAGATATTTCTATTACTGCGTCTGCGGAAGACACTAATTACCTTACTAAGATAGAGCTGAAGGCGGAAAAGGCAGGCGTAAGCGGCATTGTTCCTAAGTCCCCCGGTGCGGGAGAAAGGGACGGCCGGTGGAATATCACAGAATCGGTTCTGGCGGCTGCCGGCTTCTCGTCCTATGACGGCACGTATGAACTTACGGTTACTGCGGCGGATGCCGTAGGCAACCGGGTGAGTGAAAAACGGACGCTGGTTATTGATACGGCTGCCCCTCAATGTACTGAAGTAAAGGTAGGCGGACAGGCAGTAACCGGCAGCATAATCACCGCGCACACTGCTTCGATCCGGCTGGAAGGAAAAATTACCGAAACCCTTTCGGGTCTTGAATCAGTGAAGTATTGTGTTGTGGCGCAGAACACACCGCCTGCTGCGGATGCAGCAGAGTGGAACCTGCTTGGATTAAGCGGCACCCCGGCGGACGGTTATACGGTTGACGGCTATATCACCGTTAGAAATAATGAGTATCTGCATTTAGCGGCACGGGACAAGGCCGGAAATGAATTGCGGACAAGATATACCCTGGAAATAGATTCTGAGGCGCCGGCTGCTATTATTAATGTGAAGGATGTTGCAGGCGGTGTTTTTCACTCCAATACCAATACCTACTACCGCAAGGGTTCATTTGATGTTGAGTTAGGCAGTTCGGACGACCGCGGTGTAGCAAGTGCTGTTTTAACCGTTAAAAAAGACGGGAATCAGTTGAATCCTACTCAGGTATCGCAGCTCTTTACGGGGTATGCCGATGCCGATATATTCAGTACGGCCGGCGGCGAAAAAAAGAAAACCTATACGGTCGCTTCTACGCCTGCCTTACATAACGGCAGCTATGTTGTTACCTTAAAGGTTACCGATAAGGCAAGCCGCCTGGTGGAAAAAACGGTTAATATAACGATAGACAATACTCCTCCGGAAATTCAGGTAACCGCTCCGGTTGCCGTCCAACAGTTTAATACGAACAATCCTACATTCAGCGGTACTATCTTTGATGCGGGTTCACAGGTTAAGGAGCTTTCCTACCAGCTCGGTACCGATCCGGCAGCAACGCTTATACCGGTAAACGGTACGTCATGGCACACCAGCGTGAATTTGGGTACTCAGGAAGGGGCGCGGACGGTTACCTTTACGTTTAAAGACATCCTGGATAATGAAGGTACAGCCGGGCCTATTACGTTCTATTACGACAAAGAGCCGCCGGTATTAAGCGGGATAACTGTCAACAGCCAGACTAGTGCACAGGTTGTGGCGGGAGTTGAATCCTTAGGCAGTACGACTCAAGTTAAAAACTTTACCGTTACTGGAAAGGTACAGGATTCTTGGCAAATGAAAAGCGTTACCGTTTCTCTTACAAAAGCCGGCAATACCGCTTATAAAAAAGACCTTTATCCTACTGCTCCAATAACGTCTACTGATACGCTTCAAGATTGGAGTGTGCCCGTTACTCATGCCGATCTGAGCGGAGCAGACGGAACATACACAATGACAATAACGGCTGAAGATCAGGCCGGAAGAAAAACCATACAGACCCGTACCGTTGAAATAGACAATACGCCGCCGTCAGTTTCGTTTGAAACTCCCGCACCGTATGCACGTTTCGCTCCCGGTACCGTTACACTGAAAGGAAATGCAAGCGATGCAAATGGACTAGCATCGGTAGAGCTGTTCAAAAAAACAGCCGGCGGTTATACTTCTTTAGCGTCATTTGCCGGTACCGGTGCGTATAATTGGAGCTATGCGTTGGCTGCATCTTCTTCCGATACGGGAGAACTTGAATTAAAAGCAGTTGCTATAGACAAGGCCGGTAACAAAAGTGAAACACCCTTGGTGCTGGTTATAGATAACACAGCACCCAACGCGCCGGCTTTAGTATCTGGCGATGCCGCGCCAAAGGAATTAAGCGAATGGTCGTATACCTTTAAAGGTACGGCTTCGGATCAGACCATACCAGGCGTTACGGACGGGGCTTCGGGTTCGGGTATATCAAAAGTAACCTATAAGGCCGGCGGGGCAGCGGATGAGTCAACACCGAGCGATGTTCAGGCAAACTTGACTGCACCTTCGGGAGGCGAGTATACGTGGAAAGCTCCCGTATCATTCAGCGCTGAACAAGATAATTATGTGCACGTGTGGGTCTATGACGGAGTAGGTAACCGGACATATAAAAAATTCGGTCCCTACACGGTAAATACCTCCGCTCCGCTGATTGAAACTATATTGGTAAATACCGCCGGAGTTGTTGATTATGACTTAAAAGCGCATAATTCGCTGGTACTTAACGATACCAATAAGAACAGTGTAAAACTTAAAATACAGACAAAAACTCAGGTTGCCGGCAAAACAATTCATTCGGTGAAGGTGAAAATCGGCAACGGTACATCTCTTTTTGTTCGTGCGCCCATACCTATACCCAATCCTAAGGTAAGCGGTACATGGACTTGTGATTTAACAAATCAGCTGAACAGTTTGCCCGATTCAGCGGATGGCTTAGACATTGAAGTTACGGTTCGTGATACTCCTGTGCCTTATAAGACAACTGCTTTTAAAGGCAAGCTGTATCTTGACAAAACAGATCCGGAAGTCAGTCTTATAACGCCCGCAAACAATGCCGTTGTAAACAATACGGTAACAATAAAGGGCTCTTCAAGCGACAATAGAGAAATAGCAAAGCTGACAATTACAGAAGATGACGGTAGTACAGCCGGATCCCCTCTTACCGGAGTAAGCGGTTCTTCAGGGGATTCAGGCGATTCAACCGTATTTAGCGGTAATAAGGCGTATAACTGGAGCTTTAAGCTGAATACGGCAGACTATCCTGACGGAGCGCTTAAACTTAAAGCAACGGCTGTAGACATGGCCGGAAATGAGAAGCCTGAAACCTTTACATTTATGGTGGATAATACGGCACCGAATCCTGCCGTGTTGACGAATGCCGAGCTTGCCGCCGTTCCGGCTTCAGAGATTACTTTCTTCGGGGAATCCGCCTTTGTGTTTAAGGGGACAGCCTCCGATCAGCAGATAGGAAGCACTGCCGCCGGTTCCGGTATATCGAAGGTAATGTATAAGGCACTTATGCTTTCTGAAGAACCCGCATCCGGGGCACCCTCGGCAGAAGGGGCGCTTACGGCAAAGCTTAATCCGGACAATACCTGGGAAGCAAACGTCAATTTCACAAATACAAGTCAGAAATATTATTTGCACGTATGGGTGTTTGACGGTGCCGGTAACGCAACACATACACGGTTCGGAAAGTATGCGGTAGATACGGCGCTGCCTGCTATCAACGAAATAAAGGTTTATACACGGGAAGAGTCCGGCTACGATTTAAAACAGAATATCTCGCTGGTTGTCGGTGAAACCAGCAAAAATAACGTACAGTTTAAAATTAAAGCCGCAAGTCACAGCGGGATTGCTTCTGTTGCGGTTAGCCCTGCTGGGGGAACTTCCGTTACCGCATCGCAAGCAGGCGGTGTGTGGACTGCTTCTTTAACCGGTTCGCATCTTACTACCTTGGCTGCCGATGGAGATAGTCAAGATGTTGAAATTATCGTAGAAAGCAAATCAATACCGAAAAAAAGAACTTCTTTTACGGCGAAACTGTACCTTGATAAAAAGGAGCCGGAAGTAAATCTGATACTGCCTCAAACCGATTCGGTTATAAATAAAACGGTTTTGTTTAAGGGTACTGCAAACGATAACAGGGAAATAGCAAAGCTGACTATTACTAAGGAGAACGATGCCGCTCTTACCGGTGTAAGCGAGTCTACGGGAGATGAGCCTACTAAGGCTGTATTTACCGGCGATAATGCCCGTAACTGGAGCTTTAAACTGGATACGGCCGGATCTGAGTATACTACCGGATCCTTTACGCTTAAAGCTATTGCCGAAGATAAATATGGAAATAGAAGTACGCCGTTCTTTACTTTTACTCTGGATAAGACAGCTCCGAACGCGCCGGCTTTAGTACCTGGCGATGCCGCACCAAAGGTATTGAGCGAATGGTCTTATACCTTTAGCGGTACGGCTTCGGATCAGACGATACCAGGGGTTACGGACGGGGCTTCGGGTTCGGGTATATCCAAGGTTACCTATAAGGCCGGACTTGATACAAACGAAGAGAACAGCCCGAGCGATGTTCAGGCAAAGCTGACTGCACCTTCGGGGAGCGAAACTGCTTATAAGTGGGAAGCGAATGTCTATTTTAACAATGCGGCCGGTAATTATCTTCATGTATGGGTTTATGACGGTGCCGGAAACCCGCGTTATAAAAAATTCGGGCCTTACACGGTAAATACCTCCGCTCCGCTGATTGAAGCGGTACGTGTAAAGATGAAGGATGACAGTACCTATGATCATGATTTAAAAGCGAATAACTCGGTTGTGCTGGGCAGATTGAACAAAGATAAGGTGATGCTTGAAATAACTGCAAAAACCGAAGTTCAGGGAAGAAGCATTGCCTCCGTTGAGGTTACAGCCGGCTCTACAACCATTGAAGCAGCACAGCCGAGCCCTTTGCCTGCAGCAAATGCAAGCGGCACTTGGACTGCCGATTTAAGTTCGGTAAGCGAACTTACCGGCTGGGATACAAATAATACTGAAAAAGTTATCCGGATTACCGTTAAAGACAGTCCCAATCCGCAAAAGCTAACGGTCTTGGACGCAAAGTTTATGCTTGATACGGAATATCCTAAGGTAACATTCAGTTCCCCGTGTCTGGATAGCGCTAATGCATACACCGTTTCCGATGTAAATAAAACTATTACCATCAGCGGTTCAATAAGCGATACCAAGGCTGCGAAGAGTATTAAGATCGTTAAATCTGACGGAAGTCCTTTAACCGCCGGTGTAACGGGCAGAACGCAATTTACTGTCCCCTTAGCCTACAACTGGTCGTTTAAACTTGATACAACCGCATACACTGATAACGCCCCGTTGCAATTAAAGGCTGTTGTTCAAGATATGGCAGGGAATACAACGGAACAGCCCTTTACCCTGAATATAAATCAGGACGCAGACCGCCCCGTTATAAGGGTAAACAGCTTTACGAGCATAGAAAATTTGCCTAGCAATTCCCCGAGTCTTACCGGTTCACGGGTGCTTTCCGGAACCGTAACCGATGATGACGGAAATTTGAAGAATTTAGCTTCCGATTTGCAGATAAAGGTCGGTACCGGTAGTTACGTAAACGTAGTATCTTCTGCAGGCGGTGCACTGTGGACTTATGAGATTCCGAACAGTATCGCCGACGGTAATATTAGTCTGGATTTTCAAGTAAAGGATGCTGAAGGGGCAATCTTTACAACCGGTACCGGTACCGGTGCTGCGTTAATCCGTCCCAAGGTACTCGGAAAAGACGATGAACTTTCTAAGGCAAGAGACGGAAGTATAACGTTTAAGCTTGATACAAAGAAACCGGAATTTAGATCCCAGGCACACAGCTTTGTGTTGGGCGGTTCTTTCCCCTCCGGTAATAACGGCACTCCTTTCGGCGCAAATGCTATTATAGGCAATAAAAACAGTAAGACCGCATCTTTTAGGGTATGGGTAAAAGACGACATCGCTGACGGTATAGCAAGTGTAACCCTCAGTATCGGATCAGGAACTGTTCAGACCGGAACAGCTAATCCGAGTGCAAATGCGGGAGGTTATGAAGCTTGGGATATAACGAATGTAGCTTTGCCCGATTCCGCCGAGGGAAATCCCGATATAAAAATCATTGCAACGGATAAATCCTCTTTCAACAATGAAATATCGGTACCTGTTATAGTCGATTTTACCGCACCTGTCATTGAGCACCAGTCGCCTGTCTTGGACGGCATTTACTTTAACGAGGTAAACCTGTCCGGTATTATTACCGATACGGCTCCGAATAATGCCAGAGCTTCGGGTGTAAAGACGGAAACTATCGAGTTTAAGATAGGTGATAAAGATGATACAAATTACTCTTATGGAACAGCCCATAATCACGGTAGTGAGGAGTTCAGTTCTCTTATTAAAACCGCTTCTTCATGGACGGTGAAAATCTCCGATATTTCCAAGTATAAGGGATTGACAAGTGTTATCGGCCCTTCAGGAAGCAGCTCAATTCATATTTTGCCTATTACAATAAGGGGTAAGGACAATGCAGGTAATGTCAGTGAGGAAAAGACCTATAAGATTAAATTTGACCCCAACGGAGGAACGCCCACACTGACCGTTGTTTCGCCTAAAAAGGTAATGAAAGCTGGTGTAGAAACCGGAGAATCTATCGGCGGCGATGTCGTTATCAGCGGTTCTGCGGCTGTTGCAAACCCCGCCTCCGGTAAGTTTGTAACGGAAATAACCCTACAGCTAAGAAAAGACGGGCAGAGTTTCGGTACGTCTTGGATGCTTGACGGTAAGGATTACGGCAGCGGTCATGTAATTGCGGCAAACAGCACAGGTATACAGTATTGGAATCATGTTTTAACGCAGGCTGTACGTAATGGCATATTTGCTCCTCTTCCTTCGTCTACTAAATCCGTAGCGGTATATCTGCGTGTGAAAGGAAAAAATAATGTCGGCACCGACGGGGATTGGTCTGCCGAACGTAAATTTATACTGAGTAAGGATGTTGCAGAGTTCTACGAGATAAAGTTGGACGGTGAAAATTATGCTCCGAACGGAAAGTGGATTAAGGGGAACGATTTCAATATAACCGGAAAGGTAAAGCATAACAGCGGTATTAAAAACGATCTTCATGCTGCAAGCGAGTCTGTTCCTGCCGGAGTGCAATCTCTTAATACAAGCGGCACTACTAACGGTTTTAACCCGCAGCCTACAGCCATTACAGACGGTTCGGATTCGGGATATTCCTTTACCGTGCCGATAAAAACAAATGGATATGAACAAAAATCGGGTTATATCGAATTTGATATTACGGCAACGGACGGGCGGACACAAGATTACCAAACGGTTAAGTCAAAGATCATGCTTAAATACGATAACAGTAAGCCTGCGGCCGTATTCGGTCGGGCGGCCGGTAAGTTTAATAAGGCGGCTTTTACGGATTCTGCCGCTTCCGGTGTTTTAGTAAACCTCGAAGGTACTGAAACGGTACAGCAAGCGGTTGAGCGGCTTAAAAAGAATCTTGAGAACCTTGTCCTGTTTGCGGAAACAAAAGACGGTTCTGCAAAGGCAGTTAAGGTAACCAATCTTACCGCCCAAGGCAGCTATGCCCGTGCCGAGTTTGCATCTACAACCGATTTTGCTTCTTCGGCAGCCTGTATACTTCTTGAACAAAACCCAATCGTATTCGATAGGACGAGTACAAACTATCAACTACAAGGCTTTGCCTACGATACGGGCTCCAAAACAAAGACAATAAAAATTGAATTCGGCAGTACGGATAAGGGTTCAATTACCAGATTTGACCCCGAAAGCGGAAACTTTGTAAGCTTTACACAAGATGTAGAAACAAAAACTCTTGCAGACGGTAAACATATATTAAAGTTGACACCTGCCGATGATGCGGGCAATACAGGCGATGTGTACTCGTGCGATGTCTTTGTACGCAATAAACCCTTAAAGATTATAAATGCAAGCTTTAGTACGGACTTGAACGGCAGCGGCGGTTATTCAAATGATCCGGTCTCCGGCTTGGTGGAAACGGTAACAAAGGCCGGTGACGGAAGCCTCGACTCGGTTCAAAATTACAGTCAAACGCTTGATATAACAAATGAATTTACCCTTAAAAAAGCGGACAAGTCGCAAATCAAATTTGCATTGTCAGGCGGTGCGGGGAATCATCAGTTTGCCCTGTATAAAATTGACCCTTCCGTTAATTCCTCGGCTGCGGCAGTAAAAAGCGGCAATTTGACCGGCAATGAGATAAATTTTGCCCCAACCGATTTTGGAAGCGGTACAAATGAGATACCTGAAGGTGATAATCAAAAATTCTTTATCGTCTTGACCGATGCTGCTTCGCAAACTGATGCAGGGCGTAAGTTGCTGCTTACGGTAACGCTTAACGTAAAAACCAATGATACCCGTAAGCCCTCGGTATTTATTTCTCCCTTCTATTGGAATGCGGAAGATGATAACAGTCTTGCATCCAATGACAGAACAAAGGGGCATATTGAGATTAAGAAGGTTTCTACCGGAGCCGGTGAATCCGATGTTTCCGGTTCGGTAGTTCTCCGCGGTACGGCCTACCACCCGACCAAACTTACAAAACTTACTCTTAAAGTAAATAAATATGTCGGTACTAATCCGCAGACCGATTTTGAAAAAACTGAAACCTATACATCAGGTTCATGGACATCATCAAACGGCTTAACGGTTAAGGATATCCGGCTCGATGTAAACGGTCACTGGGTGGAATGGGAGTATACATGGACAACCTCAGATGTCGGAAAGAAGGATATTTCGATAAAGGCGTATCATAATACGGTTGTAAGCGGGGACTCAAATGCGGGAACGGTTACAAGAAAAACCGCCGTTACACGCAGCTCGAATCAATCGCTTCAACTTGCCTCCGGCGATACAGCCGTTCCGGGGCAGGTTCTGAGGATTGTAGACACGGTAACATCGGGAAGCGGTTCTATTGACGGAGATGTTTCGTATCTTGTTACGATAACTTCGGTAGAAGGTGATGTGGTTAAGTGGGAACATATAACCGTTCCGGCCCGGTTTACCGATTATTACCTCTATCCTGTAGGGTATGCGGGCGATGAACCTTCCTTTAATAAACCGGCGATGAGCGTAAATGTTGTGCCCTATGTTACCGGCATAAAAACAGCCCTTTCCAGGCTCGGCGGGGCAAACGATCCCAACCTCTATGCACGGACGGCCTTGGGACGCTATCCGGTACAGGATAAGGAAAAAATAGAGATACAGGGCTTTAACCTGAGCGGTGCTGCCGTAACGGTAGGCGGTGTTGCCTCCGGAACTCTGTCCGGCACTGCATCGCCGTGGGAGTTGACTCTTGCTGCCGGTGCAAAAAGCGGTGCTCTTGAACTTACAGCCGGATCGGGTTCAAATGCCGTTTCCGCTATCAATAATTTGACGGATAATGCGAAGCTCTATAACAAGGCAAAGAAAACCGCAAGCAACGATAAGCTGACTGATGACCTGTATTTGGATGTGTGGGAGTTTAACAGCCAGGCAGCTAAGCCTCACCGCGGTGTTATAACGGAACCGGTTATGCGTATCAATCCTTCAAATGGCATGATAGGCTTTGCCTTTGCCAACGGCCCGGATTATTTCAGTATGAGTAAAGGAATAAGTAATTCGTATACAAAATGGCAGAGAAACTACGATGACTACGGTAATGTGGACTTTGTGTATGACAGTGTAGGAAAGTCACACGGTGTGGTTGTAGGACGGGATATAAACTCCGGCGGTAATCAAGGCGGTAAATTTGCTTATTTTACAAGTCAATGGGGAACCGGCAGTGTTTCGGATCAGGGTGCCAATTATAACGGACAACAATCCTTACGATTGGAATCTATCGGGCAAGTTGACGATATGAATGGATCAGGAGGTGCCATACTCGATAAAACCCGTATCCAGCACCCCTCTCTTGCGGCGGCAAAACGTACTGCTAATGAAACACGGGTTTATCTTGCCTATTATGACGGCATAAACGATCAAATACGGTTTAAGTACGGCACTATTCCAGATTCATTGACATATACAAGCCCGCCTGCAAACAATGAAAATCCCAGTCCGACCCGATTCGGGCTGTTTGTAGATGAAGCATCGAAACGAGCAGTACAGCCGTACAGCCAAGACAATGTAAGTATCGTTGCAGGAGAATATAAAAGCGGTTCCGCCGTTGTTAATACCGGTAACACTACCGGAACCTATTTGTCCCTCGGTGTTGTGTCGGGTACTACGGCGGCCTCCGATACGGCGGTGTTAATTTGGTTTGATGAAACAAACCGTATGCTCAAATACACCTATAAGACAAACCCGCAAAACGGAAACCACGCTTCTCAAAGCGGCAACGGCAGCGGAAACTGGAAAAAGCCCATTGATGTGTTCGATAAGATGAATGTGGGCGAATACTGCAAAATTGCCGTGGATAAGGCAGGCGGTATCCATATTGCCGCCTTTGATTCGGATAGTGCGGATTTAAAGTATGCGTATCTTTCAAGCTATAATGCGGCGAGTTTCCAAACCGCTACGGTTGACTCCTACGGTATAACGGGAACTCATATCACCCTGGATGTTGCATATACGGCAGCTGCAGGAAAGCCCGTTCCCTATATAGGCTACTACTCGGCTTCTGCGGGACGCTCCAAACTTGCCTATCTCGTGGATACAGCAACGGGCGTATCCGGTTCGGCACAGGGTACCGATGACAGCGGCTACTTTACCGGCAAGTGGGAGGTTTCGGTTGTACCGACTGCCAGGCGCGTTCAGCAGGACAATATCAACGTCGGTGTGTGGAAAACTGCCGGAGGCGTTATAAAGAATTCCGTAACCGGCGCCAACAATTCCGGTACTGAAAACGGTACGGTACACGGCAACGGTACGGATAATCCGGTGCTTGGTTATGCTATACGGCAGGCGATGAACGGCTACATCGAAACCGCACAGAAAAAGTAATTGTTCAAGAATTGACATCCTTGTCAATTCTTGAACGCGAGTTTGAGGCTTCGCCTCAAACATCGCTACTGCTAAGAACCGGCGGCATCCGTGCCGCTTCTGAGGTACATCCGTGTACAACCGTTGACGGTGAGTTTTTCGTTCCACGAAAAACTCACTTCTGCGTGGAACCACGGACATCCTTGTCAATTCTTAAACGCGAGTTTCGGTTTTGCCGAAACATTGCAGCTGACTAATTACCCCCGCCGTCCATGGCAAGTCCAAAAATTGACTTCCGTGTCAATTTTTGGACGCGAGTTTGAGGTTTTGCCGCAAACTCGCAGCTGCTCAGGAATGATGTTTTGTCCGCAGCAAGAATACGCAGCGGACAAAACTCGGTGTCAAATGCGTACACGGACATCCTTGTCTTCGGCAAGAAATTGACTTCCGTGTCAATTTTTGGACGCGAGTTTACTTCGTAAACTCGATTCTGGTTAGTTCCACTGCCATCCGCGGCAGTGCTGGACAGCGAGTTTGAGGCAGTACCGGCATGGATGGCATCGTTCAGAAATGAACTTCCGTGTTCATTTCTGAACTTCGAGTTTTTCATTAGAAAAACTCGATACTGTTTGAAACTACTGACATCCTGTCAGAAGCGATGTTTTGTCCGCAGTAAGAATAGTGGCGGACAAAACTCGTATGTCAATTTACAACAGGGACGTTTTAAATTGACAGTACTCACTGCTGATTGGTTCTACGCCCATCTTTGGGCGTGCTGATGGTACGTCCGTGCCGCTTCTGAGGTAGATCTTTATCACGAATGTTGTTTAAATGCTGCCTGCTGGTGCAGCTCTCTTTGTAATACTGATCCTTACTCAATAGCCGTCTGCTGAAGGCTTGCATTAAGCAGGACTTTACCGTACAATCAACCCCATTACAGCCGAACCTTGTTCTGCAGCGGCAGTATCCCGCAGAACCTAAAGGTTAATACTTTTGTGTTGTTTTTATAGGAGTGGATTATGAAGCGAATAACGGCTTTTTTGATGCTGGTAATCGGAATGACTATCTTCGTGGTATCCTGTACCACTATGGCAAAAAAAGAAGACCCCGACTTTTTGGGCAACTATCCTTCCCAATTTTTGGGGAGAGCCCGTCTGAATGTGGTCAAGCGGTACTCGGATATTCTGCTGCCACGTGATGTCAGTTTTGTCTTTGATCCTCAAAGTAATACTGTTAAATTTCACCATAAGATGCTCGGAGACAATATTTGGATTTATTTGACTAAGGAAAACCGTGTACTTTTTAAACAGGCTATTGAACAGTATCTTGAATCCTTTGCAGCAAGAACCTTAACGCCTGAAGATGCAAAGAAAAAAGGCCGCTTTGGGAAAACCGATGTTTTTATGACGTGGGGAATAGCCGGATCAGCACATGAAGCATACCCTGTACTGCGGTTTGATTATCAGTTTATTACCCCGCAGCGTCCGTATTTTATTCTTGCAAATGCTACTGTGGAAGGTATAGACGGTTCAAATTGTCCGGCAATACGTATTGCGGTTTCACCGGCACAATGTCAAGATCTGATAAAGTTATTGGATGAAAATGCACTGTTAGAAATTGTTGCGGAACTCAAGGCTGAGTATGAAAAATTCGATGTTCTGCCGGCAGCATCGGATATAAACGCGATTGAACGGAGTGCTGATGATACTGAAACGCCTGTAAAACAGGAAGATATTCCTTTCGATAATTTTTAGCTTGTCACCTGCTGACAATCAGGGCTGAGCTGTCCAAAACAAACGTACATTTTTGGACAGCTCACGCATTGCGGTCTGCTCTGAAATACAGCCCTATTATATACCTTGAAATTGAAGCCATCGTGCTAAGGCACCGGCTATGGTGCTGAAAGGCGGTGTTCCCCGCTGTGCGTAGTCTTCAAGTACATATCCCATTTTTATAAAAAATGTACTGATACTTGCGAGACCTGCCGTCAGCATTAAAATCCCGAAAAAGATAATTAATACACCGGCCGTAATTTTTACGCCGTGCGAGTGGCGTTTAAACCATTGCAGCAGCGGCTCTGCTTTATCAAAAAATAAACCGGCAAGTAAAAACGGAAGGCCCAATCCGATAGAATAGGCTCCTAATAAGAACGCAGCCTTGAAGGCATTGCCGGACTGAGCGGCAAACAGCAAAATCGAAGAAAGGATGGGGCCGATACAGGGACTCCAGCCTGCTGCAAACAGCATACCAAAGAGAAATGCTTTTGAAAAACCGGCAGCCTTATTCGGTATCTGCGCCTTTACCTCTCCGCGGAGAAAAGGAATAAAGTCGAAAATCATATTGACGCCCAGAAGAATCACAATTATTCCTGCGGCACGCATAATGACACCGGGCAGAGAACTGCCGATAAACCGCGCTCCTGTACCGAATAACAGCGCTAAAAGAACAAAAACACAGGTAAACCCGAGTACAAAACTAACACTCCGCATAAAGAGGTGCAGCCGGCCTTTCTTCCCTTCACGGATTTCCGACAGTGATTCGCCGGAGATAAAAGAAAGATATACGGGAATAAGCGGTAAAACGCAGGGACTCAAGAAGGAGAGTAAGCCTGCAAAAAAAGCCCCGAGCAGACCCGGAATTGAAGGGCTATTCATCGGCTAGTTCCTTAAACAGTGTTATCAGGCCGGGATGATCGAACTCCATTGCACCTGTCCGCATCGCGGTCATTTGTCCTTCCTTGTTGATGATATAGGTAACGGGAATACCGCGTGAAGCAAAAGCGCTTGAAAGTCTATTCGATTCATCAAGATAGATAGGAAAGGTATACTTTGATTTGGAAATAAAGTCCGCCACCTGTGCGCTGCGTTCGCCGACATTTACGGCAACTATTTGAAAGTCTGTACCATTCATTGCATGATGCAGCCGCTCTATAGACGGCATTTCCGAACGGCAGGGAGGGCACCATGAAGCCCAAAAATTCAGCAGCGTAATTTTGCCGATAAAATCTTTATTGCTGACACTGCCGCCTGCAAGGGCAGGAATCGTCATTTCCGGCAGCTCAATGGGTTTTTCGGCAAAGTAAAATCCGAAAGCGCTCAGTTTCTCAAGAGAAGCGCGGGGTGCAGCATCGGTCTGTATATTCCCGGGAGAATCCATTTTGGCGGAATGTTCCGTCTGGGGGGCTGCGGCGGTATGCTGTGCCTGAACTTCTTTCACGGAACAGCTGAACGTCACAAGGCTAAAAACCATACATAAGATGGAATAATATGTTCTTCTTTTCATGATGAGAAAATAGCGAATTTAAGATAAGAAGTCAAATAAAAACAAAAGTTTTTAGAAGGCTCCCGCCGGCATATTTTGCGAAGCAATGCAGACCGTCTTTATGAAAAACAGTTACTCTTTACTGCAAGGGGACTTACCGCCGTTTAAAGCCCTCAACCCGCGCACTTGCAGCGCAGTCAAGCGGACTGCGGTCGCCGCGGCGCAGGTATTGATATCCGAGTCCTGCAATCATAGCAGCATTATCAGTGCAGAATTTAAGCGGCGGAAAAATACATACCAAGTTTTTTTGCTCCGCCAATTTTTCCCGGAGTAGGGAGTTTGCCGCAACACCGCCGCCTGCTACAATGGTGCGCAGCCCCGTATCTTCCGCCGCCCGCAGTAAGGCGCGCAGCAGGATTTTGATTGCCCGGCTTTGAAAGGCTGCTGCAATGTTTTCATTTGTTTTTTCATATTCGGGATTCCAAAACCGGTCAAGTTGATTGATAACCGCCGTTTTCAACCCCGAATATGACACATCGTACTGACGGCCTGCCTCATGCAGCACCGGCATCGGAAAATTAGCTGCTTTCGGATCTCCGTTTTTTGCCAGCCGGTCGATGATCAATCCTCCCGGATAGCCGAGGTTGTAAAACTTTGCAACCTTATCAAAGGCTTCACCCGGTGCATCATCTATTGTACTGCCGAGTACCTCTATGGAATCAAAGTTATGAACCTTGCAGATAATCGAATGTCCCCCGGATACCAGCAGTCCGAGATAGGGATATTCAATATCTTGCTCAAGATGCGCCGCATACAGATGCCCGAGCATATGGTTTACTGCAATGAAGGGTTTACCGCATGACCACGCGAGCGTTTTAGCAAAGGTCAAGCCTACCAGCAAAGATCCCATCAAGCCCGGTCTGCTTGTTACCGCAATACCGTCGATGGTTTCAAGGGTTTCTCCTGCGTCTTTCAATGCCGTTTTTACAACCGGCAGTATCCATTCGGTGTGTTTTCTGCTTGCAATTTCCGGCACTACGCCCTTATATGCTTCATGAAAGGGAATTTGAGTTGCCACAACTGAGCTGAGTATGGTGCGCCCGTTTTCAACAACTGCGGCAGCTGTTTCGTCACAGGAGCTTTCAATGCCAAGTATTTTCATTTTATTCTATTCCTTTGCTTTTACGGATGCTGCAATGCGCGAAAAGGTAAACCCTTCTTCAATAAGCAGAGGGTACATATCCGTCAGTAGTTCTGCCAATTCCGTTGTAACCACATGGCCGATAAGGATTGCAGAACCAGTACGGCGTGCGATTGCCATCCCTTTTTTAATTTGTGTTTCCATTGACCGTCTATCTTTTTTGTTATCAATAAAAACAGCCCGTTCCCAGATAACCATATTTTTCTCCTTTGCTACCTGGGGAACAACCGATTGTGCAGTTGTGCGGGAATCTAAGAAGAAGATATTTTTTTCCGCTGCTATATCCAATACCGCCCGCATTGCTGCGGTATCTTGGGTAATAAGAGAGCCTTCATGGTTGTTCATACCGTCAACCGGCCATATTTGTTCGAGGTTTTGTTTAACAATATGTTTGATGTGTTCCTCGGACAATCCCGGAAGAATTGCTCCCGGTCCCGGATCGATGTTCGGGTCGATAGACTGCATCGGCTGATGTAAGATAACCTGTTTTCCCGCCTTGCGTATCCTCCGTGCAGATTCAGCAGAATACCGTAATTGCGGTAAAACTGCAATAGTGCAGGGAAAGGGCAGCTTTAAAAAATAATCCAGGTGTGTAAGATTATGTCCTGCGTCGTCAAAGACAAACATCAAAGTGCCGGCATGGACAGGCTGTTTCTGCGGCTGCTGCGGTTTTGCAAGCGGCGGAGAAAGTTTTTTTGAAGGAGGAGTAGTTTTCTCCTTCTCCTTTACAGCCGGTGCCTGCGGTAGTACCTTTGGCTTTACCGGCTGCTTTTTGCCGGACGGTGAGGCTTTCTTGCCGGTTTCTTCCGCACGTGGGGATGGTACGGCCGAACTGCCGGATGTCTTTTTCATATCGGTAACGCGGATGGAATCGGCAGGATTTTTTTGATGCGCTGCCTGTTCTTCCCGACCGGGAGAGACGGCCGGTGCAGGGGAGGTTTCCGGCAGTTGCGCCGGAGGCTCTTGAAGCGGAAGTGTGTCCACGGCTGCCGGTTGCATCTGCTGAGCTTGTAAGGCGCGTTTTAAACCCGGCACGAGGTTCAGCACGAGAAAGAGATTAAGTCCCAGTAAGAGGATACAGATAAGGCTCAGCACAGCGATAAGTACGCCTATTCTGTTTTTTTGTTTTTTACGGCGGCGGCGCGGTTTTGCCTTTCCGGTGCTACGGTTGAGCGGCTTTGTTTTTTCTTTTGAAGATTTTTCACCGGATTTTCTGACGGGTTTTGCTTTTTCTTGTTTTTCTGGCATAGCGGCAAGCATAAAAGCCCGGTCGCTATGTGTCAAGCAACTAAATCGGATTAAAATGCACAAGATGCTAGATTAATCCCGGTATTTGCAGTATGCTCTATGTAATCATATAAGGGAGAGATGCACTTATGCAGCAGTTTATTCAGGTAATGAGCCGGCTTCCATCTAATAATCGTGTATCTGCATGGTTTAAAAAAATGAGGTTAGGCAGAAGGTGTGTGTTGACCGGTGTCATCCTATCGGTGTTCTTATGCACCGCAGCAGCGGTCTATGCGGAGGAACCTTCCGTCTATGCCGGTGTTATTGATTTAAGAAGTTGGGACTTTGAAACACAGGGCGAAATATCACTGGCAGGTGAGTACGGATTCTTTTGAAACGAATTGCTGAATGAATGGAAGGAACCGGAAGAGTTTATTGCTGTGCCGACCTCATGGGTTAATACCAGTGCAACGCAGGGAAAAAAATATCCTCAAACGGGATATGCAACCTATAGTTTGCGGATATTACTCCCTAAAAACACTCCGGCGCTTTCCATTTCCATTGCAAAGCCGCTTCTTGCTGCAAAAATTATTGCAAACGGCGTAGAACTCGGTGAATTCGGAAAAGTCGGCAAGAATGCCGATTCATATATGCCGGGAGTAAAAACAAGACGGTTTGCCTTACCGCGTCATGAAACGGATATATACCTCCTCTTTCAAGTTGCTAACTTTGATCATATACGCGGCGGCTTATATAGCGAAGTAATAATCGGTAAATCGGAAATGCTTGCCGACCGTGTTGTAACGGCAAAAATGATTGAAGCAATGATTTTCAGCTTTGCACTCGCACTTGGTATTTACCACTTGTTCTTATTTTTATTCAGACCGAAAGAAAAGAGTCTTTTGTGTTTCTCAGTATTTGTTTTTATTGTTGCACTCAGAATTATGTCAGATGGAACGCTGATCGGCAATGAATTACTGGGACTTTCCTGGCTGATGATCGTAAAGCTGGAGTATCTCACATTTGCACTTATTCCTATTCCTACTTTCCTCTATTTATATACGCTCTATCCTCGTGAAATGAATAAACCGGTACTGGCTGTCGTTATTGCAGAGGCCGCCGTATACGGAGTAATAACTCTGCTAACAAAACCGATGTTTTTTGCCTCATTTATTTTATTTCATCAAATCGTTTATTTGATTGAGATGACCTATGTGCTGTTTGTGATTTTCCTTGCCGTAAAGCGGAAGAGACCGGGCTATTGGTTTATTTTAATCGGTTTTATGGCATTAATAGCAACCGGAACACTTGATATTATCTCCGGTATGATGATTGCTAAAATTCCGAATACCCTATCATTCGGCCTCCTGTTCTTCTTACTCGCACAAGCAGTATCGCTGGCATGGTCGTTCAATCTTGAAAAAATACGGAGCGATGCTACGCGGGATAAATTGCTTATATCTTCCGAAAAACTGAATGTATTTCTTACGGAAATCAAAAAGGTAATTGATGATTTGGCACATGAAGATAAGATATTAACATCGAATATGCATAATGCGCAAACCTATGTCGATAAAATATCAAGCTACATTAAACTGGTTCTGGAAGAAATTGCATCTCAGCAAACCAGTTTAATAGACACGGAAGAAAATACGGGATATTTAAACGGCTTTCTTGATAGTTTGGATGCACAAATTACCGAACAAAGTGAAAAGTCAAAGGATGCAATGGCGAAGCTTTCCGATCTCATTCAAAATACTAAGCTGCTGACGGAAAAATTTAAAATTATTCAGGATAATTTTGCAAATATTTTTAAGGCGAATGAGATTGGAAAAACCAACCTCTCCAAAATGACGCAAACTATTTCGGAAATTACTGCACGGTCTGCTCTGTTGCTTGAAACGAATAAATTGATAACTCAGATTGCCGAACAAACCGACTTACTGGCTATGAATGCCGCTATCGAAGCCGCCCATGCCGGTGAAGCAGGTAAGGGCTTTGCCGTTGTTGCGGAAGAAATACGGAATCTTGCCGAAAAGTCATCGGCAGAAGCGGATTCGACCGGTAAAATCATAAAGCAAATCACCGGATCGATTGAAGAAACTGCTTCTGCTGCTGATATACTGGCGCAAAGTTTTAGCGATATTAGCGAGAAGGTAACGGGTTTTGAACAAATGCTGACGGAAATTGCTACCTTCATCGGACATACGAATGCACAAAGTGCCAGTATGGAGCAGACATTGAAGGCAGCCTTGGAAGAGATGGGAAGATTGCAAAATGAAAACATCCAAATGATAGAAACTCGCGAAAATACCATTGCCAGTTTTACCCGCTTGTCCAAGGCAACTGAAAAGGTCAACGCAGAAATTGATTCAATGGTTGATAATATTACCGAACTGATAAAAATCTTTTCAAAGACCGCCGAATCTCAGGATGATACACGGGAAATTGTACTGCGTCTCAACCGGCTGTCGGCAGAAAATCAGGAAAATGGAGGGTAATAGGCTGAAACAGGATTATAGCTACTTTACATAATACTGCTTTTAAGCTATAATCCTGCTCGTTTTATTTATAATGCGCAAATATAGGAAACTGAAGGAAGGTAAACTATGGCACGTAGATGCGATATTTGTGGAAAAGGGCCGATGAGCGGTAATACAGTAAGTAAATCCTTGAATCACCGCCGCCGTGTATGGCGTCCTAACCTTATTGAGGTGAAAACGGAAATCAATGGCAGAACTTTAACGGTTAAGATGTGTTCCCGCTGTTTAAAGAGTAACTATGTTGTTAAGAAAGTGTAAGGTACTCTTTTCTGTTTTTCAATAAAAAAGGGTCCGGCGTAAGGACTCTTTTTTATTACAGCTGTTATTTCAAAACAGGGGCTTGACGTAAAATAAAATTTACTGCATAATAGCTTCATTACCTTTTCGGGGGTGTAGCTCAGTTGGCTAGAGCGCTTGCATGGCATGCAAGAGGTCAGGGGTTCGATTCCCCTCACCTCCAGAAAATAACTAAAAGGTAGGAATAGAACAGGCATGGATATATCTAATCTTGATCCCGATCTGGCTGCCTTATTGGAAGATATTCCTGTAGCCCCCTCAAAACCCGCTCTTGATCTCTTTGATGATATTTCAGATGATGTTTTGTTATCCGCTTCTCCTCAGGCTTCAGGCAGTTTGGAGCCTGACCCTAGTAGAGTTGATTTAACCGTTAAATCTTTTCCTAAGGTCGAACATTTTTATCACGATACCCCTCATTCATACTTTGATTCGGCGGATTTTTATAAACGTGTTTTAAAAAATTGCGGTGACGTATCTCAGCGGCTGCATAATATACTGACAAAGTATCTAACGACACAGGATCAAAAAGATAGAGGTGTGTACCGCCAGCAGCTGATTACCAACTATTGGCAGTTTATTGCTGTTCTTGTCGTTAAACTTCCAACGGATGAGGCGGCAGCGGAAAAAAAATATGCTTTGCGTTACGGTTTAGTTCTTCCCACCCTTTTAACGGCTGCACAGAAAGATACGTTTGCAAAAATAATTGATGAGAATGCATTTAATGAACCGATTTACTATCTGGATGAATGGTTCCATGGAATTGCTGTAGGTTTAATCAATCCTTCATCAACTGATGAAGTGCGGACAAAGCAAAAAAATATGTCTGCGCATTTCCAGCAGCTTTTTAATAAGGCCAACGGGAAATTGCAGAGTGCAGAAAATCTGCTCCGTGCAAAATCCGATGAGCGTTCTCAGGCGGAAGAAATGATAAAGGGCCGGGTACATGAGCTGTTTGTGCATGATAATTTAACCGGTTTTGCCGGCATAAAATCTCCGTTTACAGAGCTGCAAAAGCGGGGGATCAATGATTTAGGTGAGGCCTTGCGGCGTGTTCTGACATTAGACCGTGAGCTGACAATGTTTTATAACGAGTATCAGCGTGTTGAAGAAGATGTCCGCTCTTTACAAGAAAAAATAGATGCTTCCGGCGACGGTGAATTAAATGTATCGGGAGTATCCTCAGAGCTGGAAACGGTCAGACAGATGGTGAAAATGACTTGCGGGCGGCAGGGGAATCATTTTCCTCTCTTATCCCGTGAATTTTTCCGCTGCACACCAAACGAGATAGGTACGAGAGAAAATGTTCTGGAGATTATGCGCTGGATTGAAAGTATCGATGTTGAGGCATATTGCCGGCAATACCGTTCCCAGTTGAATAGAATACCGCCTTTTGTTATTTTGATTCCCTCGTATGGAGATGTCGGATTTTGTTGGGAGCCGTTTGACCGCTATAACCGTGTTACAAGCCGCGGGCGTATTGCTATTCCGATGTATACGAAGAATTTGAAACTTGCACTTTTGACTGCGACTGCTGACCTGCGATGGCAGGTTGCAAAAGAAAAAGCATCATATTATTGGATGGAAGAAGGGCTGACCGGTAATTACTATCAATGGTTTCAGGGGCAGAAACTCAAGGGCGATGTTAAAGAATATTTTATCGAAGATTATGTAATCTGGATGACTAAGGAAAGCGAAGGTATACAAAAGCTCGATAGAGAAGTACGTAATGTATTTTGGCGGTATATGCCCTTTAGCAAAGCAGTGAAAGAAGAGCTGAAAACAAGAGCTCCTGTATATCAGGAACTTTGCCAAAAAGACATAAACCGTCAAATGTCTGACGGATATTAATCAGCATATTCTTGTTATTTTTTCTTATTACTATCAAGCCCGCATTTTTTCATTACGATTTTGATGATCTTTCCGTATAGTAAAAACGAAAATACCATACCGGCAATAAATGAAAAGGGAAGGGCTGCAAGTATGCGGGTATTGATAAGCTTTGCAAGCAGGATAATAACTGCAGCACAGGCTGTGCTGCATACAACAATAAGCAGTAAGGTAATAACTGTTCCAAGCAGTAAAAAACCAACTATTTTTTTCATAGTTCCGTCTCCGTTTTGTTTTCTGTTTTCTGTTTTATAATGTCCTGCATTGCAATGGTAATGAATAAGGCAAAGGCGCCGATAACAATGACAGAATCCGCAATATTAAAGGTCGGCCACCGCTCAAGTCCAAAAAGCCCGAAGAACTTCACATCTATAAAATCTACTACCCCCTCCGGCCGAAAGAAACGGTCGAGAATATTACTGATACCGCCGCCGATAATTCCGCACAACCACCAGCGCTGTATGTTTGAAAAATCCGTTTTGAAGTATGCAACACAAATACCGGCAATAAAAACGGCAGGGATGCACGCCAGAACAATAAAACGCAGCGTTTCCGGCAGTCCGTGGCCTAGGCTGAATGCTGCTCCGGTATTATACACACAGACAATGCGTACGAGATCACCGAAAAACTGGTATCCTACGGACCACGGTTCAATCGAGGCAACAATAAGAAACTTCGATAGTTGATCGATACCGATAACGAATACGGTTAGTAAAAAGGGTAAAAGATATGTACGTATTTTTTTTGTATCCATTCCTTCAATATAGTCAAATTTTTTTGAAAGGTCTATAAATATGGCGGAATGTCTATATATTTTACCGTCACACTCTGCTCTTGCGCTGATGATTCTAAATATGCTATTCTTATACAGTTATGGAAAAAAAGCGAATTTTAACCGGTGATCGGCCGACGGGTAATTTGCACCTTGGCCATTATGTCGGATCGATACACAATAGAGTACGGCTACAGGATCAATTTGAATGTTTTTTTATCATTGCGGATTTGCACACGCTGACGACAAAACCGGAAAAAGAACATATCGACTGCTTAACCGACAATGTGCGTCAGATGGCATTGGATTATCTGGCGTGCGGTATTGATCCTGAAAAATCGGTCATTTATTTACAGTCGGCAGTACCTGAGGTGTGTGAACTTAACTTACTTTTTAGCGATTTAGTAACCGTTCCGCGGCTGCAGCGTATTCCTTCTATAAAAGATATGGCTAAGGCTGCGCATCTTTCGGAACTGCCGCTTGGCCTTCTCGGCTATCCGGTACTACAGGCAGCCGATATTCTGCTGCCGCGTTCCCATTTGGTGCCGGTCGGTAAAGATAATGAAAGTCATGTTGAATTGACGCGGGAGATTGCAAAACGTTTTAACTATATGTACGGCGAGGTGTTTCCGCTTCCCGAAGTAATGGTAAGCGATTGCGGTTCGTTGGTGGGGATAGACGGGCAAGCGAAGATGTCTAAAAGCCTCGGTAATGCGGTATTTCTTTCCGATGATGAAAAAACTGTGATAAAAAAAGTGCGGAGTATGTATACCGATCCGAATCGTACCAGCGCGGATATTCCCGGAAGGATCGAGGGTAATCCCGTGTTTATCTATCACGATGCATTTAATCCGGATACCGATGAAGTCAATGACTTAAAAGACCGCTATAGACGGGGTAAAGTCGGGGATGTTGAGGTAAAAGACAAACTTGCCGTTGCCTTAAATAATTTTTTGACCCCCATCCGTGACAGACGTGCCTTTTATGCCGCAAAATCGGGGTTTGTGGATGAGGTTATCTATAACGGTACTATGCGTATGCGGGAAGAAGCCCGCCAAACACTGAAGGAAGTGAAAAAAGCTATGGGACTATCCGGTGTATGGAATAAAATTTCGCGTAAGGCGGAAGACACACGGAAGAAAAATGCCGTCTTGTAGCGTGCGCTTCAGCTCTTACCGTATGCTTGAAAAAAAAACTGTTTTATGATTGTATAATCAAATGCGCGGACGGACGATTTGTTTCTATTTTTATCTTATTTTTATATTTACAGTCTTGATTGCAGGCTCCGCAACCCTCGGTATTCTGTTGGCGCAGACAGCTGTCATAAAGCAAAACGAACAGTTTACCGCTTTTAATCCTGATCTGCCTACCCGTATTCTTGATATACGGGGCGACCTGATAACGGAATTTTCTTCTGATGAAAAACGGGAAATTATTAGATTTGACCAGATACCTCCTGCCCTCATCAATGCGTTATTAGTGCGTGAAGACCGCAGTTTTTATCAGCACCGCGGATTTACCGTAAAAGCTATTTTTCGTGCGGTTGTCGGAAAACTTACGGGAAAATCCTTGGGCGGCGGCAGTACCATTACCCAGCAAATAGCGGGTCTTTTATATTGCGACCGCACCGATATGAGTATTAAGCGTAAAGTAAAAGAATTGTGGTGGGCACTGCAAATGGAACGCCGCTATTCAAAGGATGAAATCCTTGAACTGTATTTAAACAAGGTATATTTCGGCGGCGGTACCTACGGCGTCAGTGCAGCCTGCCGCTTTTACTTCGGCCACTCAGTAGCCGAAATTACACCTGCCGAGGCAGCAATATTAGTTATTCAGCTTTCAAATCCGGCGTATTACAATCCTTTTGAATACCCGAACCGGGCACAAGACAGACAAAATTATGTACTTGACGAAATGGTACGGCTCGGATATCTCTCAAAAGAAGAAAAAGATGAATCGTATGATGAGTACTGGGCGCATTTCGACTATACCCGTACAAAATCATCGGCATGGTTTAACCGGGAAGACAATGCCCGCTGGTTCTCCGAATACGTACGCCGGCAGTTGGAAACAATGATGTACGGTACGATGGATTTTTATTCCGACGGTTATATTGTGCATACAACCTGTGATCTGCGTCATCAAGCAGCGGCAGAAAAAGAAATCGGCGACTATATAAAAATTGCGAATAACCGGGTAAAAAATTCACGGACGCACCGTTTTTCTCAAAATGAACTCTATAGCAATATTACCGCCCTGTTATCCTTAACTTTCAACATACCGGCTCTCCATATCGATTCCGAACGTGTTCAAACTAAAACGCGTGCATATTACCGGGAAACCATCAATCCAGTGGTTGATATGGCGGCCATGCTGTTCGGCTTAAACAGCTTAAAAATAGCAAGCACAAAAAGCACAATGCAGATTCAGGATGAACTGGCAAAGAAAACGGTTGAAGGAACGCTTATCTGTGTTGAAAATGCTACCGGTTATATCACAGCACTTGTCGGAGGCAGCAAGTTTGATGAAACCAATCAGATGATCCGTGCCACCCAAGGACGTGTTCAGCCCGGCAGTTCTTTTAAACCGCTTTTATACTCGGCAGCTTTTGATACAAAGCTGATTACACCTGCAACGGTTTTGGAAGATACACCGCAGGTATTCAAAAATCAGAGCGGAGTCCCCTATATTCCGAATAACTACGCCGGCAAGTGGCAGGGTACCGTACTGGCATGGCGGGCACTGGCAAAATCACTGAATATACCGGCCATTAAGGTACTTGATACTATCGGCTTTGATGCAGCTATCAATCGTTCAGCAGCCTTGTTGGACATTACCGATCCTGACGAAATAGAGCGTACTTTTCCCCGTTTGTACCCATTGGCACTGGGGGTTATCAGTGTCGCTCCCATACAGATGGCAAAAGCATTTGCGTGTTTCGGTAATGAGGGCCGGCGCGTTGACCCAATCGCAATTAGAACGGTTGAAAACCGCAACGGAACTATTATTATGGATCCGGAGCGCGATTTACGTTTGGAGCAGCGGCGGAAAGGGAAGGCAATGCAGGTTATCAGTCCGCAAAATGCCTATATCATGGTGTCTATGATGCAGAAAACGATAACGGAAGGAACCTTGTCTTATGCATCCGGAAGCGGTTCAAAATTCCGCTATAAAGATAAAACAACGGGTAAGTATTTTACTATGCCGATGGCCGGAAAAACGGGAACAACACAGAACTGGTCCGATGCGTGGGCAATCGGTTATTCGCCTTACTACACCGCCGCAGTATGGTTCGGCTATGATAAAGGCGGACAATCACTCGGTCTTGATAACACGGGAGCAACTCTTGCAGGGCCGCCGTGGGCGAACTTTATGAAAGCAATTCACGAGGACAAACCATATAAAGAGTTTAACCGGCCGGAAACGGGTTTAACTTCGGTTTCCGTATGCGCAAAGTCAGGTATGCTGCAAACGGAGCACTGTAATGAGGGTACCGTTTCTCTCTATTTTTTAAGCGGTACCGAACCGACTGTATCGTGCGGTTACCATGAAGCACATACTGTGCTGCTTGAAATTGCAAAAAACCGCTTGCGTACGAGCAGCTACAGTGCCGGTCAAACTCCGGTTGATATAAGTGAGACAGGGGTCTTCCTTGACCCCCGTATTTTCGAAGATCCTGAACCGAGTAAAAAACTACGGCGTTCCGGACGTTCGGTACGGCCGGGTAATGCCTTTGATAAGAACGTAACGGAAGGAACGGCCTCTGCTCTGTCGGAGTTTAGTGATGCCGGTACCCTCACGGTACCTGAGGAAGCATTCTCGTCCCAGCCGGAAGCCGGTACCCTAGAAACCGAAAACGTTGACGGCACACAAGTACCTGACAATGGTTTGTCTGAGTCAGTTTCTCCTCCGCCGGAACCGTCCGCGCCCGATGCGGAAACCGGCAGTGCCGGAGATGCAGCAGAAAAGACGGAAGAAACCGCACTGCCGTCTGACGGTACCGATAATACCGATGATGATAGTGTGATACAAAGCGACGGAATAAATCCGTGGTTATAAGACGGAGGAGAATCGCGTATGTGCGAAGAACGGTATGTCCGCCCAACATGGGATGAATACTTTATGGAGGTGTGCCGTGCGATTGCAAAACGGGCAACCTGTAATCGGGGACGGTCAGGCTGTGTGATTGCGCGGGATAATCAGTTGCTCGTTACCGGGTATGTCGGTGCGCCGCGCGGTCTTCCTCATTGTGATGATGCCGGGCATCAGTTTAAAAAAATTCAGCATGAAGACGGTTCAGTCAGCCAGCATTGTGTCCGTACCGTCCATGCCGAACAAAATGCAATTTGTCAAGCCGCAAAAAGAGGAATAAGTATTGACGGAGCAACGCTGTATTGTAAAATGACACCTTGCCGAACCTGTGCAATGCTGATTATAAACTGCGGTATTACGCGGGTTATTGCAGAAAAACGCTATCACGACAGTGCCGATTCCATCGAAATGTTCAAACAAGCCGGGGTAACCATTGAACATCTCAACGATACTGTCGAAGAGTATACTAACCAATGAGCACCCGGCACTGCCTATACAAGAGACAAAAGCCAATGCGCTAAGGCATCTGCAGAGGCTTGCATGGAAACCGGCTGCCGGAGATACTGGGGATTATATTCAAAGCGGTACGGCATCAACGGTTCGCGTCCTATTGCTGCTTTCACGGTATCTGTGTGCAGCGCCGGATGACTGGTTTCGGCAATGATACTGATACAGGATCGGCTTGAATCGTGATTTGATACCCACGGCGGCAGGGCACTATCATTACCTCCGCGGGCGGTTAGAATGTCGGAACAACGTAAGCCGCTCGCATTCGCACCGCTTTTAACAGTATTCCATATATGCCATATTCCGCCTGCCTCCGGCCCAATAATAACACCGGTACGGTCATTACAGGTACGCATTGCTTCCAGAATATCTTGCTGAGTAAGACGGCTGGATACAAGAGCCGCTGTGGGATTGATACCATCCAGAATCGTGGTAAGCTGCTCATACCCTCTCTGCGTTTGAGGCGATGACAGTGAAGCGTCCGCTGCTGTCATAAATCCGGCTATCGGTGCATTCATTTTTTGCGCAAGGACGGCAGCCGCTATTCCGGCCGGATACGGTAACGGAAAACCCATTATTAAACGGGGCATCTCAATGCTGTTATCATAGCTGCTGCGGGAAAGAACCGCTAACGAGGCATATATACAGCAAAAGGTATAAGCTAAAAGATATGCGGCAGAGGATTCATGAGGAATAAACACTTCCAGAGCCGATTGAATCCTTTCATTTGCTTGAGCCGCTTGAATCATCCGCTCACAGTCATCTAAGGTACCTTCAACTGCAAAGGTATGAATATGTTGCGGGAGGGCAAGCAGCTGTTGTTCTGCCGCAGCGGTAAAACTGCCCTTTGGAAATAAAAAGGTACAATGGAACTGTTCATGTTCCGTAAAAGCTTTTGCAAGCGAAAGAGTCTGCCGCTCCTGACCGGAAAACAGGATATGAACGGGATTTTCATTACCGTTCCGAAAATATGCAGTAAGTTGGGCGGTAAAACGGGCTCCAAAATCGGTGCATGAGCCGCTATTACCGTGAGTAAGCTCAAGAATATAGGTTCGCGGATCAATCGGGAAAACCGGCACCTTAAACGGAAATGATTCGGCAATGAGCGTGTATAAATCGGTGTCCGGAATGACGTCCGAAAAAAACAGCCGTGCGGTTTCAAATGCAACTTCACGGAATGAGGGGGGGGGATTTTTATATATCAATGAATCGGGTAAGAGCGGTATTTGTGCAGGTATGCAGCTCTGTCCCATTTTTACTGCCGTTTCTATCGGAATAGATACGGCAGGATGGTATATATCATAAAAATCTATCGGCACCTCTTATCTCCCAGTACCTGTGTGTATATTTGTGCAAAAGCATAAATTATTATAGCATATATACAGTATGCATTCAACAGAATTAAAAATTTCAAAAGCATTTGACGGGAAAAGATATTCCGTAATAGACTGCATACATATGCATATCCCGCAGAAAATATCTTATAGAAATTACTCCACGGTAAACCGGACGGTTGTTTCATTATCTCCGCAACGGACAACAAGGCGGTGGCTGCCTTTTTCCGAGGGAAGCTGTGCTGAAAAGGGGCGGCGGAGGGTAAACGGAGGGTTGTCATCGTAAAATACTTGGGCGGTAGAGTCTGTCCCGCCGATAATTTCAAGCGGAATAATTCCAAGCTTTTTATAACGGGGATCATAGATAAAGCGGCTGCCTTCCGCCGGACGAACAATGGTCAGGCTGCCGGAGGGATTCCCGATGCTGCCGTGCCGTGCAAAGGCCGATAACCAACTCCGGTATTGTTCGGGATACACTGTAACGATCTTTCCGTTTTTCTTCTGATGCCACGAACACTGCGGACAAAGGTCATTGCTCTGCCTCATTTGAACCGGCAGATATTCCGGCACGGCATTGGGGCAAAACGGGCTTGCGCGCATACCCGAAAGCGCACAGACCGGTTCCTTCCGCCAGTGTTCGGGTTCCGCAAAAGGATCGGCAGTTTTAAGCGTTCCATCCGATAAGGGTTGATTGTGCAGCCGGACTAACAAGCGCCGGGCCACAGCAGCGGGAATTGAGCTGCCGGTTTTTCCGATTACGGTATTCCCTGAAAAATTTCCCATCCAAACGCCGATCGTATATGCTGAGGAGGCGGCAAGGGCGACAAGACTTTGGAATTGATTTGCCGTTCCGGTTTTAAACAGGGAAGGAAAGGGGGTGCGGAAAGTAGGAGAAAAACCGAAGCCTTTTACTCGTGCCGAAGAATCGGATAGTATCGAACAGATGAGCCGGGCAGTGTCGGGCGTATAGACCGTTTCGGGAGCGGAAAAACCGTCAGGAGTGCCGCCGCCCGTAAAATGCTTCAGCGGCATAATGCGGCCGTCGCGGGGAAAAACGCTAAAGGCTCTGACCAATTCGTAGAGAGATACCGGTACGCTGCCGAGTGCGAGGGAAAGCCCTGCCGTATCACCGTGTGATCTCACTGAATGAAATTTCAGCTTTTCCAGTGTTTTTAGATAGGTTTCCTCTCCGATTTTATCAAGAAGGCTCACCGCCGGAATATTCAGGCTTGATGCAAGCGCAATCCGCAGCCGTATAGGGCCGTTATACCGATTGTTAAAATTCCGCGGTACATAAATATGTTCCGCACCGAAGCGTACCGGAATATCCGGTAGTACATCAGACGGTTTATGCCCTTGCTCCAATGCAAGAGCGTACAAAAAAGGTTTTGTACTGCTGCCGCTTTGATTCCGTGCAGTAACCCCATCTATTTTTCCACCATGCGTATCGTCAAAATATGAATTGGAACCCACCCAAGCGATTACCTCACCCGTTGCATTATCAATAATGAGAAGCGCCCCGTTATTTAGCCGTGCATTGGCTATTTTTCCAATTTCCGAGTGCAGCATGAGCGCTGCCTGAGCAGAAAACGGAAGATCGGCCGTAAGCCGCCATTCAGGGGGCAGCGGCGGCTGCGCTTCTCTATCGGCGGTTTTTTCCGGCAAAAAGGCTCCTGCTTTATACTGCCTGACCAAAAATTCAATATAGTGGGGCATATAAAAGGGGTACGCAAAGCGGCGGGCTGTTTTTGCCGCTTCCAGAAGCCGCTCTTCCGCGGTTTTCTCCTCAAAATCCGCTAACACAGGGGAATCGTGTAGCTTGGGAAACAGACTACGGTACAGCAAAGCCGCTTTTTCCGCACAGGCTTCGGGATGTTCAATCGGATTGTATCCTGCAGGGCGGCGAGGAATAACCGCAAGACAGCAAAGCTGTTCTTTAGTGAGCTCTGCAAGCGGACGGGCAAAAAAATTCCGTGCAGCAGAGCTGATGCCTTCAGTCTGAAAGCCGAAGGGGAGGGTATTTAAATAGAGCTCAAGGATTTCGTTTTTTGTCAGTTTCCGTTCAATCCGCAGGGCATTCCGGGCTTCGCGCAGTTTTGCAAAAAAACTGCGCCTTTTGGCAGGAACGATGAGGCGGGCAAGCTGCATCGTAATGGTGGAAGCTCCGCTTATCCGCTTCCCGCTCGTGATATTCTGATACGCCGCCCGTAAAATTGCAGAAAAATCAACACCGGAGTGAGAAAAAAAGGATTTATCTTCCGCTGCAAGAAAAATCGAAACGGCTTCCGGCGGCATATCTTTTAAGGAGGTGAATTCCCTCCTCACGCTGTCTTCCACTGCAAGAATCTGCACCAGATTCCCGCCGCGGTCGTAGATGCGGGTACTCCAGTCCCGCTGTCTGAATGCCTCCAGTTCGGGGAAGGATAAAAAAAGAGAGCCGTATCCGCAGAGGCACAGCAGGAAAACACTCAAAATAATGAATGTTCTCCTGCTGTGTATTTTTATTAAGCCCGCGTGCGGAAATCTAAGAAATTTAAGGTGCCGCATAAACCGCTGCTGCCGTAAACTGTTTTTTATACGTTCTATACACCGTTATTTAATGGTAAAGAGCGTACCGCTGCTTCTGCCGAATATTTCAGGTTCGTACATACATTCGGCGACAGCCGGCGGACAGGGGAATACTCCGCGCCGCGCCGCACGGAACTTAAAGCGGAGGGTAGAAGACCCGCGCTCCCATTCATTCCAGAAATACTGTACTTCATTATCATAAATCCGCTGGCTGCTTAAAAGCCTTTCTTCCTGCCATGGTTCGTCGGTATTTTCTTCGGATTCGTTGAAGGCAGCAGTGGTAACAAATGCCGTATCCAGAATTTCCGCTCCGGAGGGAACGGGAACCCGCAATGCAACAAAGGTGTAATCCTTGCCGGAAGAAAGCCGGACTTCCGCCTCATATACTTTCCCGCTTTCCAATGCAATAACCGGTGAGGAGGCGGTCAGTACCTTACCGGAAGCGGTATCCCGTATCGTATAGTCAATACCGAGCCCTTCATCCCGCATGGTTTGCATCTCCTGCGGCAGTGCGTACATAAGACTGGCTGTGTAGTAGAGCTGCCCCGTTCCCTTTTTGGAAAAACTCAATGGTAAAAGCGTATCCCGCTGCATTTTTTGTACCGGTGCCTCAGCAAAGGGGAGAACAGCGGAAACGGGCTTTGCTTCTAGTCCTTTAAATGCGCCGGAAGTCAATTCCTGTCCGCCGAGTGCCGCTGCCGCAGTCATATCAGTGGCTTCCAAATTCCGGTAGGTAATCAGCGCATCAAAGGCACTGAAAACCTGCGCAGTAATGCTGGTGCTTTGCCAGTATCCTGCCCGCTGCCGCTCCATCAGGGTATGCAAGAGCCGGGTAACCGTTTCATCGCCAGAATCAAGCTGCACTAAGAACTGTACGGCAAGGGCATAATCGAGGGCAATGTCATTGTCGAACCAGAAACGGGTACGCCCATGGTCATCCAAAGACAGCTCAAAACCCCGTGCGGTGGGACGCAGATAGCGTTTAATAACGGCTGCACAGGCTGCCGCACGCTCTTTATCCCCGCGCTGTAGGTAGATAAGACCGGTAAGGGCTTGTACCGCAGGATTTCCTTCTTGTGCGGCTAATCCGTTCAAGAGGTTCTGAGGCACTTTGATACCGTATAACGAAAGGACATAGCCGCTGTAAGCCTGTAGATAGGGGCTGAGTTTTTCGGTATTCTGCTGGAATGCTTTATTGAGATAAGCTGTCAGCGCCGCGGTATTTACTGCGATGTCTTGTTCCGTATAACCGTGCTTTTTTGCCGCAGCACATACGTGTGCGACACGCAAACTGACATAAAAACTTGAATACTCGCCGCCCGGCCAATAAGGGAAGGCACCGTTTTGCTGCTGAATTTCTGCCCAGTCGGCAAAAACGGAACGGACTGTTTCTCTGACATCGGCGACCTTGTTATTCATGCCGAATACATCAATATACTTTCCGAAGATGACTAACGGAAGCATACGGGACGATTGCTGTTCCATGCAGTTGTACGGATAGTCGAAAACATACCGCACGGCAGAGGAAAGCAGTCCTAATCGGCTTGAATCGAGCGTAACGGAAAGCGAACCGGTGTTTGAATCGGCCAAGGACGGAATGACAACCCCTTCTGAAGCCTCTTTTTCATTTTTTTCGATGGTACCGACGGCGGTAACGGTTTCAAACACAAAGGGCCGTTCAATAATCAGCGGCTGAATAAGTTTTTCATTCAGGATATCGGAACGTATGTCAAAAACAACTTCTATTTCGCCGCTTTGTACCGCTGCAAGGTCAAAATACACAACTGCCTGCTGCCGACCTTCTACCTTTACCGTGTGTTGTGTCTTCCCGTCGATAAAGGCTTTTCCTTCCTCGCGTACAAGACCTGCGGAGGCGTTACCTGATTGAGGTGTACGCAGGGAGGCGTTTACGGTTACGCTGTGCGCGCTGCGGTCGAGATTTGAAATAAGGACTCCGCATTCGGCCGTATCCCGTTCACGCAAACGCCGCGGCATAACCGGTAAAATGTTTACCGTGTTTTGTACGGTAATTTCTTCTTCATGCAGTGCAAGAAGTTCTCCTTGTACACCGAGTGCGGTAATACGGTAGCTGGTTAGGCTGTCGGGGAAGGTAAACTCCGCTTTTACTTGACCGTTTGCATCGGTTTTGAGAATCGGCATAAAAACTGCCGTCGGATTGAAATCACTGCGTTCCCCGTCTCCCTTCCCGTCATCTGAATCGCCTCCATATAGGTTTTTAATCTCGTAGGTAACCGGATCCATCAGCCATGAGCGGGAATCTCCTCCCGTTACACACAGCGGGAAGTTTTCGGGATTATAGAAAAAGTCCAACGGATTAGGTACGTGATAGTCGATTAAATCCAAGACACCGCGGTCTACGGCAAGTAAGGTTAGTTCTGCATCAGCTAAAGGCTTGCCGCCTTGTTTCGCCGTCAGCGTAAGAACCGCTTTTTCGCCCGGTTTATAGGTTTTCTTATCTGCTGCAATATCGATGGAAAATGCCTTTACACGGGCATTGACAAAGACCGCCGTAGCGCCGAAAAAGCCCTTGGGTTTATCGAGATCGGGCTCTCCGTATGTATGCTTGGGTGCTCCGGTGCGTACCGAATAAGAAGACACGGTAACATAGACCACCGGTACATAGTTTTGTGCTATCGGAATTTCGAGAACCTGTGTATTTCCTTCGATATGCCGGATTTCTTCTGTAAAGATTCCTTCACGCTCAACCGTAATAAGATAGGTACCGGCGGGAAGCGGACTTTCCAATAAGATGCGGGCGGTGTCTCCCGGATTGTATAGAGATTGATCGGGGGTAAGCCGCAGTGAAGATTCAAAGTTCCGGTTCCAGAATACCGCTCCCGAACCGGTAACATAAAAGCGGTATTCGGTTTTAACCGGCTTACCGTTTTTGTCGGCTCCGCTTAAAGTTAACGTATGATATCCCGCATTTTTCGGTGTGATACTGATGGTTCCTTTTGCCGCTGCTTTGACGGTTGTCGAATATTCGCTGACAATTTCTTTTTCGTAGCTTGCATAAATACTCTTTGCTGCGCCCTGCTGCTGGACGAGTTTCCAATCTTCCCTGAGCAATTCCGCCGTAAAATCTCCGGCTGCAAGTTTCGCAGAATCGAGCGGTTCGCCGTCAGGAGAGGCTAAGATAAAGGGGAAGGTGAGGGTTTCGCCTTTTTTTGCAAAACCGGTAAGGTTTTCAGGCCGTCCGAGACCGGCGTAGAACGCTGCCGGATGGACGAGTATCGAATTACGGGCTGAAATTTCCTGATTACTCGCATCGGTTACGGAGGCTTCCGCGAAATAACGGTACGGCGAACCGATTACACCTGCTTCAGCCGTCTTACAAGATATTTCTGCACTGCCGTCTCCAGCCGTTTTTCCGCTAAAGGAATCGAGTTGATCCATCCCATAGTCCGTATCGCTCGGCCCGAATGTATAGTGCTTTAAGGCGGGATGTTCCGGACGGAAATCGGCACCTTGCCGTACCCAGTTACCCCTATACGCGGCGTGTGCAATACCGCCTCCCGATAAGTAGGACGCGCTGACCGTTCCGGTAAGTGTCTGCCCGCTGATAACCGTTTCTTTCGGCAAAGTTACTGCCGTTTGAAATTTGAGCTTTTCAAAATAGGCAACCGTAACGGCAAGTTCCTGCGCTGAATGCTTCGTGCCCTCCCGTTTATATTTTATCAGATAATCACCTGGTTTTATATCCTTCGGTAGGTCGAAAGAACCCCAGAATCCTCCCGATTTGGAGCAGGAACCGGTAATTGTTTCGATGATTTTCGGATCTTCCCAGTTGTATTCCTCTAATGTGATGGTGTAAGAGCCGGTATAGGGAGTAAAAGAACTCATCTGCTGATCCCGGTCAATCCCTCTAAACAGCAGCTTTTCCCCAGGCTTATAGAGCCCTCGGTCGGAGAACATAAAGGTACGCTGGATTCCTTCTATAGCACCTTCCGTTTGACCGACCGTATAAATTCCCTCCTGCCAGGGGTCATGTGATGTCGGATAAAATACGGCGCGGTCTCCGTCTTTTTCAACAAAGACAGCTGTCCCGGTACCGGCCTTTTTGAAGAAAGGAATACTCCTACTGTCATACGTTAATATAACAGTGCCGTTTTTGTCGGTTGTACCCGATACAAAGGCATTTTGTACGCCTTCCTTTGTGTTAAGGATGGTATCGCCGTAGGTTGATCCATTATAGATATATACTGCTGCACCTTCTACCGGCTCACCCGTTGCAAGGCTTGTTACCAACACAACGGTTTTATTGATTGCAGAGCGGACGGTAATCCCTAAATCGGTTACTTGAATAGTCGTACAGTTTGTTGCAGTTGAATAATCTGAATCATTCCACGGTGAATGATCGGTATAGTTAATCACGGCATCAAAACGGACAAAGCCCTTTCCGTTATCAAGATAGGGATTTAAATCGACCGCTTCGAATTGACGCTTATTCCGCATCGTAACATTTAATTCTTTTTTTACCGCTTCGACCACCGCGGAGTTCCACGGCGTATAGAGTGGATTATCCGTCTTTACGACACTATACGCAGCAGATTCCAGTATATTGCGGTATTCAAAAAGGAAGGTGTGCGGATAGTTTGCTTCGAGCATCCTTCTGCCGCTATCCAAGAAGTGGACATAGCCGGAGGCTTCGGGAACGGTTATTCTATGCTGTGAATCTGCCGTCAAGTTTCTGCCGTACACATCTGTTATTCCGCTGAGGAGTTGTACCGTATAGGTAGAATTAAAGTGCACCGGAAGCCCGTGCAGAATGAGTCTATCGCCGATAACTTCAATATTTTTGTCCGTAATCGGCATGAGCGGTTCCGTTTTGATATTTCCAAGCACGCTTTCTTTTCGTACATTATGGGAGAATACAAAATGAACCGGATTTTCAAAAAGTTCGCTTGAGTCTCTGCTTTCTGCCGATTTTACACGGAAACTGCGCAAGGTATGGTAGCCGATTGCAGCGGTTTTTCCGTCTGCTTGCCGGAAACCGATCGTTACATCGGCATTGTGCGGAATGGTTCCGTCGATGCGGGCAAATAGCTTATGCGATTCTTTTTGTGTCAGGGTGCAGGTATACCGCACCGGTTGTTTGCCTTCTTCTTGTACTTCCGCATAGACGGCTGATTTCAGCGTGTCTGCCTTTACAGGATAGTTGAAGGTTAAAAGGACTTCGTTTGCCGCTTCCGGTATTACATCATCTCTATCGATATATATCCATGTCTTTGATTCGGTTACAAAGGTATAGCCTATTCGGGAATCGGTGATTTTAAGGTCTTCACTTTTTACCGTGAACTGTCGTTTGCCTTCCAGCCGTTTGCCGCTTAAAGACTGTACCCCATCTTTTACGGTGATGGTGTATTCCTGTCCGGGGATTAGGCTTTCTTGCGCTTCAAAAGCAAGATAGCGTGAGCCGTACCAGCGGAATACTCCTTTTACCGCAGGAGTTATCGACATATAGTCGGAAACCGCTGACGGTTCAGGTAACATTGCGAGTGCGTTAACCGGAAGCGAAAAGACAACATATAAAGAAGGATTTTCAATGACTGCGGGGATTTTACCTTTTGGGCCCCAGTCGGCAATAGTAAGCGGCCCCGAATCTTTTACGGCACCTTTAGGTTTTTGTGTTTCGGGCTGAACCGGAACGGCGCTTCTGTCGCTTATATAGGCGGTTTTATATGCTGTCAATGTCCGCAATCCCGGAATAACCGAAACATCGTTGGGCACCGCTTTTGAGGCGTTGACGCGGAATACCGGAAGTTTTGCTTCCTGCACCGGCTCAGGCGTTTCTATTGCATATTGCGGAATAAATAGCTTTTCAAAATCCGAAATATTCGGGTCTTCATGCTTTAAACGCGAGGCTTCCTGTAGTTTTGCAATTTGCGAACGCTGATTGCTGTTCTTACAGCCGATCGGAAACATCAATATCAGTATAGTAATAATAAGAACCGTTGTATTCATAAGCGGAAACTCCTCATTTTTTATTTAAGATATGCGTGCGGTATTTATAACACAGGTGCAAACAAGGTACTGAACTTTGCTTTCAGCCGCGTCATAAACGATGCCGGCTGTAAATAACGAGCGGTGCTATCAATACTCTGCAAAAAATCATTGCGTAGCATATTTTCTATTTGGCGTGCAAAGGTGCGGTCTGCAATCAGAGCCGTTATTTCAAAATTCAGTCTGAACGACCGGTTGTCAAAATTGACCGTACCGACGGTAGAAAGATTGTCATCTAACAGCAAAACTTTTTGATGCATAAATCCGTTGTCATAAAAATAAATTTGTGCTCCTTCATCGGCCAGTTCTTGTAGGTACACATGCGCGGCATGATAGACAAACCAATTATCATACATACGGGGGGTAAGGATGCGGACTTCTATACCTTTTAAAAGAGCCAATCTGAGTGCCGTCATTGTCGCCTCATCCGGAATAAAGTAAGGCGTTGCAATCCAAATACGCTTGCGGGCGGCATTTAACAGATTAGTAAAAAACAAACTTGCCGTTTCATGCTTGTCTGCGGGGCCGGACGCAAGCATTAATACGTTTGTATTTCCGTCCGGCGGCGTGTAAGGTTTCCAACTAAGACCGGCAAGAACCTCCTTGCTTGCCCAATGCCAGTCGATTAAGAATGTTGCCTGTGCTGCAAGCACAGAAGGACCTGCGATCATTAGGTGGGTATCGCGCCAGGGGGTATATTTTGGATCTTTATCCAAGTGATCGTCCCCGATATTAAGGCCCCCTACCCATGCCGCTTTTCCGTCTACCACCACAATTTTACGGTGATTGCGGAAATTGAGCTGAAACCGGTTCCGTTTTCCTTGCCGTGTATTAAACGGTACTATTTTGATATTATGATGCGCTTCCTGAAATGTTTTAATCCATTCGGCTGATATTCCTCTGCTTCCCAATTCGTCATAGAGTACGTACACGGCAACCCCCTGCTGTGCTTTCCGGATAAGCCGGTTTTTGAAGTGGGTGCCGATTTCATCATCCTTTAAAATATAAAATTGAAATAAAATATATTGTTCCGCTTGTTCAATCCCCTCATCAATGCTTTTATAGGTTTGCTGTCCGTTTTCAAGCAGGGTAACGGTATTGCCGCTTAAAAAGGGATGACCGGCAAGTTTCTTTATCACTTCGTATTCGGGAAACACATCCGGCGGTTCGATAAAAAAGGGCTGTAAATCCCGGTAAATGTGTTCCGTCCGCTCCTCCGTGATTTTTGAATTATCGCGCCAGTCTTCTGCATATCCGTTGAATTTATTGCGCCCGAATATCCAATAAGCGGGAACACTGACGATCGGAAAGGTATTTAAACTGACAATCCATGCGATTGCCCCTTGCGATGTCCGCGCTGTTATAACCGCATTAATTGAACTGATAAACCCCATAATATGAAACAGTATGACAAATAAAGAAATGATTTTTGTTATTTTTTTTGATTGTACCGGCATTTTTTTGCTCCGTGCATAATAGAATTTTGCTGTCAGATATTAAAATACAGCATTATTATACATAAAAAACACTATGAGAAAAGCTGCCGGAATAAAAAGAAACACTTTCTTCATGGAACGTGATGTTAGTGCTGAGTATACCGGTCCTGTTCACTACGGTACGTCCTTGTACCGTAGTGAACGAGCAGTTTTGCAGACCGACGCTTGACGGTATGTTTAGCTGAGCGTTGCATACATAACGGCTTTAATAGTGTGCATCCTATTTTCAGCCTGATCGAATACAACCGATTGATGAGATTCAAAGACCTCATCGGTTACTTCCATTTCGGGAAGACCGAATTTTTTATGAATATCTTGTCCCTTTGAGGTTTTAAGATCGTGAAATGAGGGTAGGCAGTGAAGGAAAATAGCATTTTTGTCGGCATTTTCCATTGCCGCCTTATTGACTTGGTAGGGCTTTAACAGTGTGATGCGTTCTTCCCAAATAGAATCCGGTTCTCCCATAGAAACCCAAATATCGGTATAGAGAATGTGAGCATCTTTTGTACCGGCTTTGACATCATCGGTTAAGGTGATAGTGGAACCGGTTACTGCAGCAATTTCTTGTGCTTTCGTTACTAAGTCTTCTGCCGGATACAAGGAGGCAGGTGCACATGCCGTAAAGTGCATACCCATTTTTGCGCAGGCAATCATTAAAGAGTTAGCAACATTATTGCGGGCATCTCCCATATAGGTAAGCTTTAAACCCTTTAAACGGCCGAAGTTTTCTTCTGCGGTTAGAAGGTCTGCAAGCATTTGTGTCGGATGGAATAGGTCGGTCAATCCGTTCCACACCGGGATACCTGCATATTCCGCTAAGGTTTCTACGATTTTTTGATCGAATCCGCGGTATTCAATACCGTCATACATCCGGCCTAACACCCGTGCTGTATCTTCAATCGATTCTTTATGTCCCATCTGCGAAGAGGCAGGATCAAGATAGGTTACCCCCATCCCCAAATCATAACCGGCAACTTCAAAAGAGCAGCGTGTTCTGGTTGAGGTTTTTTCAAACAGCAGCACAATGTTCTTTCCTTCCAAATACCGGTGCGGAATGCCCGCCGTCTTCATATTTTTGAACTGTTTTGATAAATCAAGCAAGTACCGGATTTCATCACCGGTAAAATCCAGTAGGGTTAAAAAACTTCTGCCGCGCAGATTTTTTGCACTTTTGCCGCGTATTTCTTTCACCATAAGAACTCCTATTGTATCTTACATTCTTTGTTCAGTAAGAAGAACCGTGTTTAGTCGGGCCTGTGCGGAGAGCCGGCCGCTTCGGATACTGTAAAATGATCCGGTTCTATTGTAAGAACTACCGGTAAACAGTCAATACGATGCCGACAAGTCTTTGCATTTTACAAAGAATATCGGATAGTACGTAAGAGGGTGTTTTTTTAAAATTACGCATAATTTTTGAAAAATACTAAAGTTTTCAGTATATCCTTCCGATAAAGGATATGGAGATATTCTATTCTTATGAAAAGCACGGACGCTTTTCACACACATTATTTCATGGAGGAATGCTATGATTATCAATCACAACATTAGTGCAATGTTTGCACAGCGCTCTTTGGGCCTAACCAACGTCAGCATTGGAAAAGACATTGAAAAGCTGTCGTCAGGTTTGCGTATTAACCGTGCAGGAGATGATGCTTCCGGACTTGCCGTATCCGAAAAAATGCGCGCACAAATCCGCGGCTTAAACCAGGCTTCTGCAAATGCCTCAAACGGTATTAGCTTTATTCAGGTAGCGGAAGCATATTTACAGGAAACTACCGACATTATGCAGCGTATCCGTGAGTTGGCCGTTCAGTCTTCAAACGGTATTTATAGTGCCGAAGACCGGATGCAGATACAGGTGGAAGTTTCTCAGCTTATTGCCGAAGTTGACCGCATTGCAAGTTCTGCACAATTTAACGGTATGAATATGCTGACCGGACGCTTTGCACAGCCCGTCGGAGAAAACACGGTAACCGGATCGATGTGGTTCCACATCGGTGCAAATATGGATCAGCGTGTCCGTATTTATATCGGCACCATGACTGCCGGGGCCTTGGGCGTCCGCAATTTGAGCGATAATCAAATCCTTTCGCTAGCAACAGCCGAAGAAGCAAACCTCGGAATCGGCACCGTTGATGAGGCCTTGAAAAAGATTAACAAGCAGCGTGCGGATCTGGGCGGATATCAGAACCGATTGGAAATGGCTGTTGTCGGTATCAATATCGCGGCAGAAAATTTGCAAGCCTCTGAATCCCGGATACGGGATGCCGATATGGCGAAGCAGATGGTGGAGTATACAAAAAATCAAATCATCACACAGTCCGGAACGGCAATGCTTGCACAGGCTAATTCCAATACTCAGCTGGTACTTTCGTTATTGCGTTAATTTCTTGTCTACTCCCTTGTTTTTTTTTCAGTAAGGGAGTATACTCGTATCTGTAATAATACAAGCCGGCGGATACCTTCGGGTGTCCGCTGTGCATGATCTTTGAAAAACACCCTTTAGAAGCCCTGTATAGCAGTATTATTGGTTTCCGGTCGTACATCGGAAGCCAATAATATTGTAAAAAACGGCTGGGAAAGGCGCAGCCAATTTCCCTTACGTTTTTATACAGTGAGAATTTCCGGCATGGATGCCGGAACATAACTTCAAGGAGGGTTATATGATTATTAACCACAACATGAGCGCTATGTATGCGCAGCGTCAAACAGGTGTCGTTGAAACAGGTATTGCAAAAGACATTGAGAAGCTTTCAAGCGGTATGCGTATTAACCGTGCAGGCGACGATGCTTCCGGGCTTGCAGTATCTGAAAAAATGAGAAGCCAGATTCGCGGTTTAACTCAGGCCGGACAGAATATACAGAACGGTGTTTCTTTTATCCAGACAACAGAAGGATATTTGGCTGAAACCACCGATATTATGCAGCGGATGCGCGAGCTTGCAGTTCAGGCTGCAAACGGAATTTATTCCGCAGAAGACCGGATGCAGATTCAGGTTGAAGTATCTCAGCTTGTAGACGAAGTAGACCGCATTGCAAGCCATGCACAGTTCAATGGTATGAACCTGCTGACCGGACGTTTTGCAAAAGATTCTGCAACAGGTGCTATGCAGCTCCACGTCGGTGCAAATATGGATCAGTCCGAACAAATCTTTGTCGGTACTATGACAGCCATGGCACTCGGCTTGGCAGGCGGTATGCAAGGTGCTGAAGGCGATATTATCTCCTTGTCTTCTGTTGAAGGAGCAAATATGGCTATCGGTACTATCGACAATGCTCTCAAGCAGATTAACAAGCAGCGTGCAGACCTCGGTGCATATCAGAACCGTTTTGAAATGGCTTACAACGGTGTTGCCATTGCCGCTGAAAACTTGCAGGCAGCTGAATCACGCATCCGTGACAGCGATATGGCAAAACAGGTTGTTGAATACACCAAGAATCAGATCTTGATGCAGTCAGGAACAGCAATGCTCGCACAGGCAAACACACAGCCCCAGTCGGTTGTCCGCCTGCTTCAATAGTGCTCTAAAGTAAGAGCCGGTATAAAAACGGACGTTCAACAGCGTACGGATAAGAAAAGAGAGTTCTGGATGTTATCTCTTTTTCCGGTATTTACTTGAGGAAGAAGAAGCTGCGCCCTTCTTCTTCCTTTTTTTTTGCTATCCGGGTTTGTTCGAAAGCAGCAGTCCGGAAAAACTCCAATTCAGCGTAAATAAAGATAGTAACCGCGTCATTATAAAGGTCGTCGATACTGCAACCGATAAAGTTATCAAAGAGATTCTGCCGGAACTAAGTCTAAAAACGCCGTACTGTCCGTGTGTATTCTGAATTGCGGTGTTTTTGGGATACGGTAAAGAGGGTATAGTGTCTGATATGAATGTTCCCGGCATCGGCGCCGGTAAGTATGATAATCTCATCGAAACGCTCATGAAAAAAGAGCGTGTGCCGCGGGATAAGGCTGCAGAAGACCTAAAAAAGTATGAACAGCAAAATACTATTTGGAGGAAGCTCAGTCAATTTTCCGCACAGGTACGTGATAAAACCCGTGAATTGTATTCTTTTAATAATCCTTTTGTTGAAAAAACCGTTGAATCTTCCAATGAACGGGCATTAACTGCAACTGCCTCGCGGGATGCGCGCGAACAGTCATTTAAAATTTCCATTGAGCAAATTGCCAAGGCGGATAGTTTTTTGTCGAAAGAACTGTCCAAAGACTTTCAAGTACCGAAAGGGGTGTATACCTTCAGTGTGGGTGAAAAAAGACTATCGCTGAACTGGCAGGGCGGAAAATACCGGAATTTTATAAATGCGGTGAATAAAAAAGGTAAAAATATTATTCAAATTTCTGAAATTAAAACCTCCGGTACTGCAAATGCCTTAGTTTTTGAAGCACAGGTGTCTGGGGCCGCAAACCGATTGGTCTTTGCCGATGATGCCTTACCGTTTGCCCTTGAAAACGGTCTGATTAAAGAAAATGACGGCGCAGCTGTGGAACTTGCAAAAACTGCTGCCGCTGTGCCTGCACAGACAACTGAGCAGATTGATTTTTCGCAAACCGTGCGCGGAGCACAAGAGTATGTACTGGAGTATACGGTAGCGCTCGGTGAAGGGAGTGTACTAGCGGGAGACAATAGCTCCGCTATCCAAGACACGGAGGCGGTTTATGAACAGATCGGTGCCGTGTCGTTCAAAGGGGTAACGGTAACCAATGCACTCAGCGATTCCGGCATTGCACCGGAAGCAGCCGGCATAAGCGCTGCCGGTGCCGCAATTGAAGACTATAATGTCTTATCCTTGGTTTCCGCACGGGGTACGCTCATTCCGCTGCCGGTGTTGAAAAATACCGGTGAAAGGCAGGTGTTTACCATTCCGCTGAGTGAATACGGCGATATAAAGGCGCTTGCCATTCATAATAACAATACCGAAAAAACGGTTGCCATTGAAGAAATCCGGGTATATGATCCGAAAGCAACGGGGGATTATATTCCGGTTAATCCCGTTTCTCAGGCGCAAGATGCCGTATTCCGGTTTGAAGGTATCCGGGTTACGCGGGATAAAAACACAGTTGATGATGTAATTCCGGGTGTAACCCTACAGCTGGAAGATACAACCGAAAAACCGGAAACCGTTAGTATTAAACCGGATACCGAAACGGCGAAAAATGCCGTTATTGAATTTGTTGCATCCTATAACCGGCTTTTAGCGGAAATTAATATTGTAACGAGCAATCAGCAGGCGGTTATTGATGAGATCGGCTATTTTACCGACGATGAACGGAAAAGCGCAGAAGAAAATCTCGGCGCGCTGTTCGGCGATACTACCTTGTCATCGTTTAAAAGCAAGCTGAGACAAATTGTATCCGGCGTGTACCGTAAAAATGACGATACCGATATACGGAGCCTTGCCCAAATGGGAATTTCCACAAAATCGGACACAAGTACAGGATATAATGATGCCCGTCTGAGAGGATATTTGGAGATTGACGAAAAAACACTGGATGAAGCCTTAAAGCATTCAATGGAAGACGTCCGTTTTTTATTCGGATACGATACAAACAACGATATTCTGGTTGATGACGGAGTTGCGTTCCAATTTTTTACACAAATAGATCCCTATGTACAGCGCGGCGGTATTTTTTCTACGCGGACAAACGGGCTGACGGCACAGATAAAAACCAATAAAGAAAAAATCGATCGGTACGATAAAGAGCTTGAAAAAAAAGAACAGATATTAAAGCAAAAATACGGTGCGATGGACGGCTCATTACGGAAGCTGCAAAAGCAGTCGGATATGATCGACAATTTTAAGAAGCAAAATCAAAACAGTTCAGGAAACTAAGGGAGGAATTGCAGTATGATTATTACATTAAACGGTACACCGCTTGATTATACGCTCGAAAAAGAAAAAAATATCGGAGAAGTATTAGGCAGTATTGAATCGTTGTGCCGGCAAGAGCAGGCAACCATCATACAAGTGGCAGCGGATGGAAAAATATTGACGCCGGATGACCTGGATCGGCTTTTTGCCGAGCCGGTAGATTCGGAGGTAACTATTGATCTTTCTACCCTTTCCGGTGCTGAAGTCCGCAGCTATATGCACACACTTGCCCAAGAACTCTTGGCTTCTGCCGATGAGTTTGAACGGATACCGGTGTATATGCAGACAGGTAAGGATGCACAGGTGCTTTCAGTATTGCAGGCATTTTCTCAGAAACTGAATGAACTGTACCGTGCATTCCTGTTATCCGATATAACTGGTATTCCGGTTGACATACCGATACAAGGCAAGTCTCTGCAATCCTATCAAAAAGAAATCAGTTCGTTATTGAACGATATTGTATCAAGTATAGAAGACAAAGATATTATTCAAGTAGGTGATTTAGCTGAGTATGAACTGGCACCCCTTGTCAAAGATTTGATAAATGGGGTATTATGCAATTTAGTCTAAATGGAGATATCAACAGTGATTGTAACGGATATAATCAATATTGAAAAAAAGAATTCTCTCATCTATTACCGGGAAGAGTTTGAGGCAGTAGCGGTCTATACTATTTTAGGAAACGAACAAAAAGGAAAAATAGAATTCCTCATCGAAGTAAATCCGGTCGGTCAAAAACAGCTGTTTTTAGACCTTATTGATAAGCCGGATTATCCGCTTTTGCCCATCCGGATCAGCCTAAAAGAGAAAATCCAAGACTTAATTGATTCTGCAGCCTTACCGCTCTAGTAACCGGCACTTTCCGAGGTAGTATCGTATTTGGAGTAGTTCATGTATGAATATCATATCGAAGGCGGTTTCCCTGTAAAAGGTACCGTGAAAGCAAGCGGAAATAAAAATGCCGCCTTACCCTGTATTGCCGCAGCCGTTTTAACCGATGAACCGGTTACGTTAAAAAATTTACCTGAAATTGAAGATGTCTTTGTAATGTTTGAAATATTTAAATCTTTCGGCGGAACGGTTACAAAACTCGCACGGAATGAGTATGTACTTCAGCTGGAAAGCATTACCGGACATGAAGTTCCTGCGCACCTTGCGCAGAAGATACGGGCTTCTATTCTGTTTGCAGGCCCCCTGCTTGCACGGAGCGGTAAAGCGGTTATGACACCGCCGGGCGGAGATGTTATCGGTCGCCGCCGGCTTGATACCCATTTTTTAGCCCTAACCGAACTGGGAGCTCAGGTAAAAATTAACGGGCATTTTGTATTTACGGCAAATAAACTCATCGGACAGGACATTTTTCTAGACGAAGCTTCGGTTACCGCTACAGAGAATGCAGTGATGGCTGCCGCCACCGCGGAGGGGCAAACAATTATTACCAATGCCGCAAGTGAACCGCATATTCAAGATTTATGCCGTTTGCTCAATGCGATGGGGGCCCGGATAAGCGGTATCGGATCTAATATTTTGACGATAGAAGGGGTAGGGCAGCTGCACGGCGCCGAATACCGCATCGGTGCGGACTATATGGAAGTCGGATCCTTCATCGGTCTTGCGGCCGTAACCCGCGGCTCACTTACCATAACCGATATTAATCCGCTTGATATGCGCCCCATTAAACTGGCTTTCAACAAGTTAGGTATCCGTTGGGAAATTGAGGGAACAAATCTTACCGTTCCCGCCCAGCAAGCACTTAAAGTAAACTGTGATCTCGGCGGTATGATTCCTAAAATAGATGATGCACCCTGGCCTGGTTTCCCTGCCGATCTGACCAGCATCATGGCAGTTATAGCGACTCAAGTGGACGGCACGGTGCTTATTCACGAAAAGATGTTTGAATCCCGTATGTTCTTTGTTGATAAGCTTATTGGGATGGGAGCACGTATAACCCTTTGTGATCCGCACCGTGCCGTTATTACCGGCCCAAGTACCTTGCACGGATCAGAGTTAGTCTCTCCTGATGTACGGGCGGGTATGGCGCTTGTCATTGCCGCCTGCTGCGCCCGCGGCGACAGCTTAATCCGTAATGTCTATCAAATTGAGCGGGGATACGAACACTTGGTAGAGCGTTTTCAAGCCCTCGGTGTTCATATTGAACGGCGGCCTATTTGCTCATAACCTCTGAAATTCAGGCAAGTCACCCGCATAAATGGGAAGATGCGCCTGCCGGTTTGCAGAAGACTTGATTGGAAACGCACGTGGAAAAAAAGCTTATTTTGGAATTTTTAGATACACATTGGGATGACTTTTTATTACTGCTTACCGGAACTCATTCAGATAATTTTATACCGGATAATGTCCGTGAGTTTACGGAACTCTTACTGCGCCGTCTTGCCGGCTATCGGGGTATGTATTCGGATACTGCTGAACCTATTCCGTCCGATGCTGCTCATTTATCTGCCGGTGCGGGGGTTCATGATTCGGATACTAAAGGCTTACTGGGTAAGGCAGAAACCTTCCGCCGGAATCAAGAGCACTACGGTTCTGACAGCCCCGATTCGATTATCAACGAAGACGGCCTGTTTTTTGTGCAAAAACAGACTGAAAATGCTTCTTTAGATCCTGCATTTAAAAAACTGGTGGATTCTGTCCTGTAATACGGGCTGCCGTACCCGTATGCGGAGGGTAAAAAATCATTTCTTTAACATTCCCAAAACTTCAAAAACCGGCTATAATGGTTGAAAAGGAGCTTTGTGTGGAAACCGGAAAAGCCTGTGAACTCATTACTTTTATTGAACAAAGTCCGTCAGTGTATCATGTGATTGATAATGCGCGCCGGAGGCTTATAGAAGCGGGCTTTATCGAATTGGAACCTTCGGAACCGTTCCTGCTGTCGGCAGGAGGGCGGTATTTTATAACTGCAAACGGCAGCAGCCTTATTGCCTGGCAAATGAGTTCGGCAGCCGCGAAAGGCTTTAAGCTTATCGGCAGCCACAGCGATTCCCCTTGTCTGCGGATTAAACCGAGGCCGGAAATAGGAGTGCATGACCATTATCTCAAGTTAAACACCGAAGTATACGGGGGGCCGCTTCTTTCAACCTGGTTTGACCGTCCGCTGTCCTGTGCCGGCCGTGCGGTTATCCGCAGCGCTGACCCGCTTGCTCCGCACGAGGTACTCACCGCTTTTGATAATTATCCTTTGATTATTCCCAGTCTGGCAATTCACATGAACCGTGAGGTAAATGACGGATATAAAATAGACCGGCAAAAAGACCTGCTGCCGGTGTTCGGCCTCATCAATAACACCTTTGAAAAAGACGGCTTTTTAGTACGGCTCCTTGCACGTCAGCTGAACGTTTCCGAACACGATATTTTAGATTTTGACCTTTATCTTTACGATCCGCAGCCGGGGTGCCTGTGCGGGTTATCAAACGAGTTTTTTTCGGTGGGCAGAATTGATAACCTCGGTATGGCCTACGCATCCTTGGATGCCTTGATCAGTGAACAAGCCCCATTGGAAGACTACGTCAAAGCCGTGTGTATTTTCGATAATGAAGAGGTTGGGTCGGGTACCATGCAGGGGGCGGGAAGTCCGTTTTTAGCCGACACACTCAAACGTATAACGGCTTCGCAATGCGCTCCGGCCGGTAATTGGTTTGAGCTGTTTCAGCAGCAGATGAGCCGGTCTTTTTTGATTTCTGCCGATCAGGCACACGCGCTGCATCCTAACTATCCTGAAAAAAACGATATAACCAATTTTCCGCTCATTAATGAGGGGCCGGTAATAAAAATTGCCGCATCTATGAGTTATACCAGCGACGGTGTGTCCGCGGGTATTTTTAAAGACCTCTGCACGCGTGCAGGGGTGCCGTGTCAAACGTTTGTAAACCGGTCGGATATGCGGGGCGGGTCAACCATCGGGCCGATAACTGCCGGTAATCTGCGGATTAAGGCGGTTGATATAGGAAATCCCATCCTTGCAATGCATTCTATCCGCGAACTCGGCGGAGTCGCCGATCAAGCGTATATCACCCGCGTATTCCGCCGGTATTATAGTGAATAAGGGCGTCCACAAAACCGGTCGGCAGCAGATGGATATCCGCTCCCGGCCGTTTTACTCAAGATTACGCTAAAAATACCGAAATAACAAGAGAAAGGGGCTTTTGTGCACGTTTATGCCGAATTTGAATGAAATTGCAGAATTTAGAAGAGAACTGAAAAATATTGCTCAAGAAGAACGGATTACTTCAAATTGGAAGGAACCGGTGTACGATGAGCTTCCTCCGCCCGATCCTGCTGCAGTGCCGGATCTTGATATTGATGCATTACTGTCTTCAACAGGGCTTACAGCTCCGTCAGAAGAAGAAAGCGGGCAAAGCATGACCTTTGATGATCCTTCTGCCGGCGGTAACGGCAGCTTTGACGATGCCGGTACCGCGGAAGATGGGTTCAGCAATTTCGATACCGTACCGGTAGCGGATGCCGTTGAAGATATTGCAGATAACGATATGTTGACCGGTTTTGATGACCTTTTTTCGGGGATTGACAGCGGCAGTAACGACGCCGGCACAGATGATTCAGCCGGTTTTGATGATTTTCTTTCCTCGCTTGATTTTGATGATGCACCGGAAACAGCTCCTGAAAATGAGGGAATACCGGAAAACTCCGACTTCGGCTTTGATGAAAATCCCGATTTGGATATACCGGATGTCAGCGGTTTTGATATTCCCGATTTTGGTACGGATGCTCCCGATTTGGATTATCCGGCATCATCTTCCGCCGATGAAGAATTGCCTGAGCTTGGATTTGACGATTCTTCTATCGCGGATGAGGGGCAAGTAGAAACTGACGGTTTTGATGATATGCTCTCTTCGTTTGATTTCGATTCAGGTACTGCTGATGAGGAAGTAGACAGTTCTGCGCCTGATTTGTCTGCGTTTGATTTTTCATCATTTGATTCGCCTTCAGACGATGTCGATTCTGATACAACCGATGAAGCAGCGGATGAGGACGTTTTTGAGGATGCCGACGGTCCGGTACGTTCCGGGGTTTCAGATTCTGAGACGGAAATGCCCGATTTTTCCGGTTTGGAAGAACTGTCCCTCTTTTCGGAGGATCGCAGTGAGTTCGATGAAGAACCGGCCGACGAAGAGCCGAAAGATGCAGAACAGGCAGAAGAAGCGTCATTTTCAGATAATTTTGACGGCGGCAGTGCCGATCCTTCGGATACTCTTACAGATTCAGCTGATTCGGTTGCAGGTTTTGACGATGCCGCTTCTTTTTCAGACACCGATACGGGATTTGAGGGAATGTCGGGCTTTAGTATGCCCGGCGATATGTCAGACAGCTTTTTTACTCAGCAGGATGATGATCAAAGCGGTTTTTCACTGGAAGAAAATGTACTTGATACCGCGATACCTGAGGTAACGGACGATCAGTTTAATCTTCCCGATAATTTTAAAGATTTCTCCGCTGACAGTCATGCCCGTATGTTTGATTCCGTTATTGCAAAAAGTACCGGAGTTGCTTCCGAAACATCGTCTCTCACAATTACGGATGAGGAATACTTTCAGTTTTTAAACCGTCTTGAATCCTTTCCGTTAAACGTTCAGCTGGCAATTCAAGATTATATCGGCAACGGTGATGATACCGATGAGAATAAAATGGACTTTGTACGGCTTATTTTGTCAAAGGCCTCTTTGAAAAAAATTGCTCACCGTCTTGAAAAGATACTCAATACAAGTATTCCAATACCGCGCGGTTTCCAACGGAAAAGTGTTGAAGAGTACGAACAGGAAAAGAAAACATTTAAATATTGGGTTTTACACAGATTCTTGCCTGTTGCAGTGATGACCGGTATCGCACTGATCATGGTGTTCTGTATTTCGGTTTTATCATGGCAGTTTATTTATAAGCCGGTAAAATCAGAATCTCTGTATAAGACCGGGTATGTCTATTTGGAAAACGGACAGTATGAAACTGCCGTTGAAAAATTTAATAAAGCCGGAGAGTATAAACGGAAGAAAAAATGGTATTTTGCTTATGCCCGTGCATTTAGGAATAAAAAACAGTTTACTTCTGCCGAGAAGATATATACCCGTCTTATTTATGACTTTAACCATGATAAACAGGCAAGTCTTGAATATGCCGATATGTTGAGTACCGACTTACGGAACTACGAAAAGGCTGAATTTGTGCTGCGGCGCAGGCTTCTGGATGAACATATTAACGATAAAGAAGGTTTATTGGCACTCGGCGATGTGTATATGAATTGGGCTGATGAGGATGCTGAAAAATATGATGCCGCAGTAAAAATTTACAGTCGGTTAATTGAGCTGTACGGTGAAAATGATACTTTCTTAGTTAGAATGATGCGTTATTTTATCCGGACCGATAATCTCGCCGAAGTACTCGTATTAAAAGAACGCTTTTTACCGCGCCTGTCTAAGATTGAACCTGCGGATATCACCGAACTGAGCGGATATCTTTTGGAAAAACGGTATAATCCTAAGCCTCTTGATTCCGAGAAACTGAGAATGCAGATTGATGATGTCCGTATGCTGCTTGAAAAAGCAGTACAGGCAGATAAGACGATGCCCGAAGCCTATTATAATTTAGGCCGCTTCTTTATTTATAATCATAAGCAGGATGCGGCTATAGAAAATCTGACCGAAGCGATTAAGCGGTTTGAAACTGCTGCTCCGATGACGGCACGGCGGACAATCAATTATGTCGATGCACTGAGACTTTTGGGCGAACAGCTGGCTGCACAGAAAAAATACCTTGATGCTCAAAAGCTCTATGCTGATGCTCTGAATATTTACCGTGAGTATACGGCATTTAAGCCCCTGCCTCCCAATAAAATAATTGGAAAACTGTACGCCGACTACGGCGATATTGATTATTTTATTTCCTATAATTTTGATTCTGCACTCGACAGTTATCAAAATGCGGTCAAGGAATTGTACAGCACTCCCTCGATTCATTACCGTATCGGCTATATTCATTATCAGCAGGAACAGTACCCGCAGGCTATTGAGGCTATGAGTATTGCTTATGCGGAAAAACCAAATGATAAAAATGTTCTTTTCGGTTTCGGAAATGTCCTATTTAAGCGGGGTGATTATTTTGCAGCTCAAGCCTCTTATGAGCAGCTGATGGAGTTACTGGATGCGCAGCGGGTACGCAAGGGCAAGCTGTTTCCGCATATCCGTCCCGATGATGCCGTCTTTATTGAACGGTATATGCATACGGCAAATAACTTAGGAGCAACGCTGAACCGCCTATCCGAGCGTACCGGCGATTCTCAAAAGAATGCGCGGGCACTGGCATTATTTGCAGAATCGACACGGGCATGGGATGCGCTTACCAGGAATCCGCAAACTATGATCCGCTCAAAATCCGTCGGTTTGGCCTATTTGAATATTCAAAATATGATTAATCCGCGCAGTGCCTATCATGCCGAAATCTATACCGATATACCGATGATTTTGGATAACGAAAAGGTGCTGGAGCAAAAAGAGGACAAGTAACGTATGGATACTGAACTTTTAGCATATATTGCAGGGGAAAATGCTTCCGGCCGCATCGGAGTCTTATGCACGATTATAGAATCCCGCGGGTCTGCTCCGCGGGAGGCGGGAACCTCGATGTGGGTTTCCGGCGATGCAGTACGCGGAACTGTGGGCGGCGGTATTTCCGAGCATGAAGTGATTAAAAAAGCCCGTGAAATGCTCAAGGACGGGACACAGACCGCCTTAGTCCAAAAACGGCTGACTGCAGAAGAAGGCCTTGCGTGCGGAGGCTCCATCCAGGTATATCTTGAGCGGATCGGTAACGACCCCGAACTGTTTATTTTCGGCGGCGGTCATGTCGGGCGCTCTCTTGCAGCGATTGCTCCTTCGGCAGGCTTCCGCGTAACGGTATGGGATGACCGTGCCGATTGCATTACACCGGAATTATTTCCTCATGCGCACAGAATATGCTGCCCGCTTTCCGAACTCTTTGCCGGTGATACCCTGCCGTTCCGCTTTCATCAAAATGTCTACTGTGTTGCGGTAACCCGCGGGCACCGCTGCGATGCCGATGTCTTGCGCTATTTATACGGTAAACCGCTTGCCTATATCGGCATGATCGGTTCAGTTGAAAAAAATACTGCGGTTACTGCGCTGCTTGCCCAAGAGGGGCTTGCCGCGGAGTATCTGGACTCCATCTATAAGCCGATCGGCTTACCGATACGGGCGGAAACTCCCGGAGAAATTGCCGTTTCAATTACTGCCGAACTGATTGCAGTGCGCCGGAACGGAAATCCTGCGCTGCTCCGGCAAGGCTACACGGCATCACGCCACGGTTAATATCTGCCGGCACGGTGCTGCAACACTAGACCCGCGCCGTTTCGAGCTGTTTTAACAGTGCGTCATCCAGTCTAATCAGAAGATTTTTTTCGTTTGAGGGGAGAACCGTACCTTTCGGAGCGTTTTTTGCCCTTCTGAGATTTTTTACTGCGGTATAGTAGAGATCGGCCTGTCCGTTCCGGCGCGCCTTTGAATAAAAAACTGCCAAATTTCCCGCTGCAATGAGTACGGGAAGGGGCACACTTTTGCCGGCCTTGTTTTTAATAAAAACATATCCGCCCGAATAATCCCGTACATGGAGCCACATATCTTTTCCCCGGACATGATGACGGAGCAGTTCATCGTTTTCCGCAGCGGTTCTGCCGACAAACAGAGACCATCCGTCATAGCAGAAGGCAAGTCCCGGCCGCGCCTTATCCTGTGCATTGCGTATCTGTTGAGCAGGTGTTTTTTTCTTCCGTAAAAATTTTTCGATCAGGTAGGGATTTTCTTCAGCACGGAGTTTTTCGAGTTCTTCGGCAAGCAGCGCACGTTCCCGTTTCGCCGTTTCAATATCTTGCGTGAGTGCTTCAAGACCGGAAACCGCTTTTTTATACCGCTCATAGTAGGAAAGAGCATTTTCCTGTCCGGTTTTCCGGCTGTCAAGCGCAATGCGGATAATGCGGTTTTCCTGCTCATAGTCCTCAAGCTCTATAAAAGAAGCGGCCGGAGGAATGCGGTAGAGGTTTGCCAGCAATAAATCGCCTTGATGTTTTAAGCAATCTGCCTGCAAAAAGCTGTCTTTTTTAGCTTCGAGTTTTTCAAGAGCCCGTGTTATTTTTTCGATTTTAAGGCCGTAAAAACTTTCGGCTTCTGCCTGCAGGGCTTCCAGCGAAAGTACGGGCGCTTTTTGCGCATACCATTCATCAACTGCTTCATTAAAACTGAGCGCCGGATCATACGCGCGTACCGTATACGTTTTTTCGGGTGTGCCCTCCAAAGCAGAAACTGCGGCAGGTTCCCGCCACGGTTCTCCGCTGATTTCGCGGCGGGAAGGGCGGCGGTAAAACGCATCAACGATAATCCCCTTGTCCGTTAAAATCATATTCGCCGCCCCGCTCCATAGTCTGATATACAGATCGAGCGTCCCTGCCTCAGTTTCCAGCACAAGCTTGATAATCCGGTCATTGTTCAGCTGTTCCGCCTGTATGATTTTAGCCCCTTTGATACGGGAACGGAGCAGCTCCATAAACCGTAGGGGTTTATCGAATTTCGGAATTTTCCGCCGCGTTTCATGCAGGCGGCAGGCTCCTCCTTCAAGGCAGATCAGGAGATTCACCGGCCGGGTTTTATAAAGGTGCAAGACCATCATGGAATACGAAGACTGTACGATTTTTTGAATGTACATCCCTTCAAGCTGTAATTCTTTGAGTATCAGATTTATTTCGGCACAGTTCAGCGACATTGCATTTACTCCTTTTGAATCGTTACCTATAGGGTGCTTATTATAGCGGGAAGATGCGGCGGACACAAGCTTTAAGTGAGCAGAATACCGGGCAGCCGCATCAAACCGGTAGCCAATAGGAGCAGCCTATGTACTTTGAGGATATCTATAAAAATTTGTGATGTGGCTGCCCGGTAGGACGGTAAAACCAACTATTGCAGACGGTAAAAATATGCTACAATACACGGAAGAGGTGTGAGGTGATGCATAACTACAGATTAAAAACAACCGGCTTTTTTCTTTCCATTATCTTTTCCGCGGTATCAGTGGTGTCATGCACGAAAGCAGGCATGATTGATGAGAAGCATTCAGGAGTGAATGGGCCGATTCCGGATAAGGTGATTTATACGGTGGTGAATAATCCTGAAGCTGCGATACAGGCGGTGATAGACGGCACTCAAGATATATATATCAATGCCGTTCCTAAAAATGTTCTTGATACTTTGCAGCCTGACATGGAAAAAAAACTTGAAGTTTATGCGGTTTCTTCCGATATCCGTTCTCTTTTGCTTAATCCCGTTCCTAATAAAGCACCCTATACCTTGAATCTCGATACCGGGATCACCGTTTTTAATCCGTTTGCCGTGAAAGAAATACGGTATGCTTTGAATTGGCTGATAAACCGACGTTATCTTGTTGATACGGTATTTTCCGGTGCAGGGACGCCGATGTACACGTCGGTTACTCCCGGTCAGCCGGGAACGTGCCGGTATAGCCTCGTCCCTACTAAGCTCGGCATGATTTCTGAAGGGAATGAATTGCGCGCTTTAACCGATATAGAGCGTGCAATGAAGGCTGCTGCCGGGTTGCCGGAAAATAGAGGTAAATTGCTGAAAAAACAGGGTATCTGGTATTATGAAGAGACGCCGGTTACGGTAAAGTTTGTGGTACGGCAGGATGATCCGTCTGCTTCATTTAAAATAGCCCGGTATGTGTCGGAGCAGCTGAAGAAGGCCGGATTTATTGTGGAGCTGATTGAACAGCTGCGTGATGTGTCCTTTGATACGGTGTATTTTTCCGATCCTGCCGCTTATGAATGGACTTTATATACCGAATGCTGGGGGGAAGGGGCTACCCGCCGCTGGTGGGAAAGTATCAATGCACAAATGTATGCACCGTTTTGGGGAAATATGCCGGGACGTAATAACCCTGATCATTGGAATTATACCTATGAGTTACTCGATAAAATTGCAGAAAAAACAACTGATGGACAGTATATCTATCCGGTTGACTATTGGAATGCTTGTCTTGAGGTGTGTAAGCTCGGTTTATCGGAATCGGTGCGTGTGTATTTGCTTGCCGAAATATCGCATTTTATTGCACATAAGGACCGGTTTAATCGGCGTTTTATTTATGGAATAGGCGATGGATTGAATACCTGGTCTATCCGTACCGCCGATATAAAACCGGACAGTTCAGGTGAATTTGCAGGAAAAAAGGTATTGAGAGTGATTTGCTCCGATTCCGGGGATGTCTTATTTCCCAGTCCCTGGGATCCGGTAGGACCGGAAGGATTTACCGATGATTTTTCGGCAACGATCGTTGATCCGTGCAGCGATGCGTCAGTAGGCGAGGCACCTAATAATGCTCTTGATTTTCCGCTGCTGTCGTATTATGAGCCTACCAGCCTAAAAACGGCACCGAAAATCAATCAAGACGGACGGCTTTCTGGTTCGCTGCCTTTGGGGGAGTCTACTGAGATATATGACACACACGCAAAAGTATGGAAACGGGCAGACCTCACTGAAACCGTTGCAGGGGCTGCAACAGGATGGCTGAAAGAAGGATACTATTGGCATAACGGATGTCCGGTAACGAATGCAGATGTGAGATACTGTATGGCCTTTGATTTAGAGTGGGCTGTAAAAGATAACGAAAATGATCCTTATTTTGATCCGTTATTTGAAGATGAGTTATTAAGTTTAATCAAAAGTTATAAAGGATCGGAATTTAATAAAAACGGTTCGGTTACTAATTACTATAATTACTATTTTGCACCTGATATGAATAAAACCGCTGCATCAATCGGCGCATTGAATATCAAAGCCGGGACTTCGGATAGCCGTATTGTTATTCCGTGGGAACTGTATGAAGCAATTTCGGAACTGCTTGCTTACGGTTCAATCCATGGAACACGATATTCGGTGTCCGCTGACGATCAAAAGCGCATAAGTTTAATTGATAGTGAATGCATAGCGGATATAAAAAGTCAGCTTCAAAAATTTATTGCCTTGAAACATATTCCGGACGGGTTAAAAGGTTTTATTTCTGTTGAAGAAGCGCTTACACGGTATAAAGCAAGTATAGATTTTATCAATCGGTATAACCATGCCTATATTTCCACAGGTCCATTTTTTATCAGCAGTATTGATTTGAACGGTAAAAAAGTTATTCAAGAAGCGGTCAGAAAGTACCCTTATGATTCATTATATTGGTATACGCTTTTTTCACAAAAGATGTCAGTGATTCAATCGGTTAAAACAAAGGAACCGGTACAAAAAGGCAGTGATGCGGTCTACGAAATTGCTGCATTGCAATTTACCTATCCTTCGGCAGACTATCAGCCGATGTCGGAAGGAAGTATAACCGTGTCCTTACAGCATGAGGACGGAACGCAAACGGAGTATTCGGCACAGATGATCAGTGAGGGACAGTTTCAGGCTATTATTCCGGCAAAAGATTTGGCAAAACTTATGGAGGGGCTTCCGTATATTGTGATTATCAGGTCTTCTATTCATGATGAAACCGCTTCGGTTAGAGTTACGCAGTTTACTCTGTAAGATTTAACTGACTGCCGGCCGATATAATTAGTGTATGATATTATACGAACGCTATTTTTTGATGAAGGAGACGGTATGACAATACCCGAACGGATTAATGTGTTGCGGAAAATGATGAAGGACGAGGGGCTGGATGCCTATTATATTCCGACATCGGATCCGCATCAGTGTGAATATCTTGCAGAACATGATAAAACACGTGTATTTATTTCAGGGTTTACCGGGTCGGCAGGAACCGTGCTGGTTACCCAAAAGGAAGCATTGCTGTGGACTGACGGCAGATATTTTTTACAGGCTGCACAGGAATTGGAAGGAAGCGGAATTGTATTACAAAAAAGCGGAGAACCCGGCGTTCCCACTTTGTATGAATATCTTGCCGATGCATTTACAGACGGAGCGGTTGTCGGTATGGATGGAAAAGTGGTATCTGCCGAAGCCTTTTCTCTTTTTCAGTCTAAATTACCCGGTTTTACCTTTACCATCGATAAGGATTTAATCGGAAAGATATGGACTGACCGGCCCGCACCGGTACTCAGCACGGCCTTCATACATGAACTGCGCTATACCGGTAAATCGGCAGCGCAAAAGATACAGGAACTCCGTGCTGCTTTACGGGAAAAAGGAGCCGATGCAACGGTTATCGGCGCATTGGAGGATGTGTGTTATCTCTTTAATATTAGAGGCCGTGATATTCAATCAACACCCGTTGTAACTGCTTATGCTATTGTGGATATGGAGACGGCCTGTTTGTATATTGATAGGCGGCAGCTCACCGATGAAGTGATCTCCTATTTGGGAGGAGAAGGGGTATCCGTTGCGGATTATACAGCCGTATTTGCGGATGCGGGAAAATTGACCGGTACCGTGTACCTTGATCCTGTCCGCACCAATATTTTCTTGCGGAATAGTATTAATGCCCAAATAATGGAAGGTTTGAATTGTACTGCGGTTATGAAAGCCGTAAAAAATGAAACCGAATTGAAAAATTACCGTAATGCATTTGTAAAAGACGGCATCGCCATGGTCAAGATGCTGAAATGGATTGAAGATCACTGCGGTGATGGAATCAGCGAGTGGGATGTGTCCGAACGGCTGTTACGATTCCGTGAAGAACAGCCCGAATTTCTGGAGGCGAGTTTTACCACTATTGCCGGATACGGCCCGAATGCTGCGGTTATTCATTATTCGCCCAAAAAGGATAGCGCGGCTGTTTTGCAGCCGAAAGGATTTTTGCTGCTGGATTCAGGCGGTCAATACTATGACGGAACGACGGATATTACCCGTACTATTCCGCTCGGCCCGCTTACGGAAGCCGAAAAAGAAGATTATACGCTTGTCTTAAAAGGCCATATTCAGCTCGCCTCCCTCAAATTTCCTGCAAATACTCCCGGTTATAAACTTGATGCCTTTGCCCGCAGTCCGCTGTGGGAGTTTGGGAAGGATTATAAACACGGTACCGGCCATGGAGTAGGGTACCTTCTGTCCGTTCATGAAGGCCCGCAAACGATTGGACTGCGGTATGTCGATTATCCTATGCAGGCTGGAATGATCACCTCGAATGAACCCGGATTCTATTGCGCCGGCAGCCATGGTATCCGTATCGAAAATCTCACCTTAGCACAGGAGTGGAAACGGACGGAGTACGGCAGCTTTTTAGGCTTTGAAACCCTAACACTGTGTCCCATAGATACCCGGCCTGTGATAAAAGAATTGCTGCTCCCTGCCGAACGTGAGTGGCTTAATGAATATCACCGGCGCGTGTACGAAGCCCTGAGTCCTCATCTGGATGAAGAACACCGGCATTTTCTGCAAGAGCGGACAAAGGTGCTGTAAGCGGTGCCGCATTTAACGGGCAGGGTAGAGGGGCAGGTAGTTATCGGAATAGATCCGGGACTGGCTTCAACCGGTTACGGTTTTATCAGTGTTGCGGGCAGCCGATTCCGTTGTATTGAATACGGAGTCATTCATACTCCTGCTGACGAGGTACAGGGAAAACGGCTGCTTACGATTTTTGACCGGTTGACCGCTCTGATAAGCCGGTACCGTCCCGCTGCTGCCGGTATTGAAACCCTCTATTTTGCTAAAAATGTCAGCAGCGCCTTGAGTGTTTCGGAGGCACGGGGGGTCTCTCTGCTTGCGCTTGCTCAAGCGGGAGTACCCGTGTCCCAATATGCGCCTAATGCGATCAAAAAAGCGGTCACCGGTATTGCCCAGGCGGAAAAAATTCAGGTACAGCTGACCGTCCAGCTCTTGCTCGGTCTAAAAGAAATCCCCAAGCCTGATCATGCTGCCGATGCACTTGCAGCAGCATTGACCTATATCAATACTGCTGCATCGCCGTGCCCGATATCTTTTTGAGAAAGACCGTATGATTCTTCGCTCCGGTCGGAATTATACGGTTCAACATGAATCATCACATCGTAGACATTTGAAATCCGTTCTTTAATTTCACGGGTGATTTGTTCTGCAATATTGTGTGCCTCATAAACGGTGAGTTGTCCGTCTACTTCAATATCAAGATCGATGTCCCAAAGGTTTGCCATCTTGCGGATACGTGCACGGTGAGGATTTTTTGCGGCAGGAACCGTTTGTACTGCGTTGAATAGCTGTTCATACAGTTTTTTGTTGGTATTGCCGTCCATCAATTCAACATTCAGTTCGATAGAGAGGGTAAATGCCGATTTCATGATCCAGCATGAAACAAAGAGTGCTATTACAGTGTCGAGAATGGGCAGGGAGAAGAGTGCCGACAGAGCAAATCCGGTCAAAACCGCACAGGACAGAACAATATCGTTCAGCATATTCCGTGCATTTGCCGATATCATCAGGCTCTCTGCCTTTTTTCCCAGTATGTGCTGATTAACGGCCAGCAGGAGCTTGCCGGCAATAGAGGCACCCGTTACGATAATAGCTGCCCGTTCCGGCATCGATAAAGTAAGTCCGTGATAGACACCGATTAATCTGTTTATGGCTGCAATACAGAGTTGAATACCGGCAAACATGATCAAAAATGCTAATATCAGTGATGCAATGGTTTCTGCCCGCTGATGTCCCCACGGATGTTTTTGATCGGATGGCCGGTCGATGATAAAACTGACTGCTACGGCCATAACGGCAATGCCGACATCTGCCGCCGAATCAAGGCCGTCGCCTATAACGGCAAGGCTGCCGGTAAGAAAACCGGCAATCAGTTTTGCAGCGCAAAGGACTAAGTTACCGAATAGTGCAATAAAGGAGGCTTGGCGGACTATTTTTATTCGGGTTGCCTGTGCCGGTGTATTCTGCGCAACTTCATTCATACCGTCAGCTCGCTTGCATTGCGTTTAAGCATAAAATTCTTTTACGGTATCGGCAATAAACTTGATATGTTCTTTTGTAATCCAATAATGTGTTACAAACCTGAAATATCCGTCCTGACCGCAGGGATTGATCAGAATATTTTTTTGCTGCATATATTCAACAAAGGCTTCTGCATCTAATTGAGCGTCATCTTTGTTTTTGAAAAAGACAAAATTTATATCGCGCCGGTCATGCGCAATTTCAATTTTGTCAATTTCCTCAAGCATTTTTTCCAATAAGCCTGCATTTTGATGGTCCGTATCCAAGCGGTAGCGCATCTCTTTGAGTGCAACTAATCCGGCTGCTGCCAGAACACCTGATTGGCGCAGCCCGCCGCCCATAATTTTCCGGTTCCGCCGTGCCTGATCGATAAATTTCCTGCTCCCCGCTAAAATGGATCCGACCGGTGCGCAAAGCCCTTTGGAAAGACAAAACATAACGGAATCGGTATGCTGAGTAATTTCCTTAGCTTCTACACCAAGGGAGATTGCTGCGTTAAAAAGGCGTGCTCCGTCAAGATGGATGGGAATATGCCGGCGGTTTGCGCAGCGGCGGACATTTTCCATCTCCTGTACGGAAAATACCTTGCCGTTTGAATGTGCATTTTCCAAACAAATAAGACTGGTTTTCGGTTCGTGGATGTCATCGCCGATACGTATACGCTGTTCGATCGCCTCCGGAGAAAGACACTGCCCGTGCATATCGGCAGTTCTGAGTTGAACGCCGGCAATAATGGCAGAAGCCCCGCTTTCATGCTGAACAATGTGGCTTTGATCATCAAGTATTACTTCCGTACCGCGTGCGCTATGGGTAAATAATGCGAGCTGATTACCGAATACTCCCGAAGGGACGAAAAGGGCTGCCTCTTTTGCGGTAATACTGGCGGCATACTGCTCCAGCTCAATCACTGTAGGATCATCGCCGTATACGTCATCGCCGACTTGGGCATGAGCCATCGCTTCCCGCATGGCCTCTGTCGGCCATGTAACGGTATCGCTGCGTAAATCAATGTATTTCATACTTTCAAGTGTAACGTATAAAAAGTCTGAATGCAAGAGCCGGTAATCGGCTGTTTGTATAAAATATACCTTAAATAAACTTGCGTAAACATATATCTGTCCGTATAATGTTTTTGATAGTGCAGCGGGTAAAGGAGTATGCACTGTTTTTAACCTGCTGACTTGAGGAGGCACGTATGAAATCATTGAAAGGAACGCAAACCGAAAAAAACATCCTGGCTGCGTTTATCGGAGAATCTCAGGCGAGAAACAAATATACCTACTGGGCAAGTACTGCAAAAAAAGAAGGGTATATGAAGATAGCCGCTATTTTTACCGAAACTGCTGAGCAAGAAAAAGAACACGCAAAGCGTTTGTTCAGCTTTCTTGAAGGCGGAGAAGTAGAGCTTACAACATCGGCAGGGGCAGGGGTTATCGGAACCACCCTGGAAAATTTAAAGATGGCGGCAGCAGGCGAAAACCATGAATGGCAGCATATGTATCCTGAATTTGCAGAGACTGCCAAGAAAGAAGGTTTCCCTTTGATTGCCGCGGTGATGATGAGTATAGCAGTAGCCGAAAAGCATCACGCCAAACGGTATGAAGCCTTTATTAAACGGATTGAAGAAAATAATATGTGGGTGCAGGAAGATGCGGTAACATGGCGGTGTATGAACTGCGGTTTTATTGTGGTGAGTAAAAGCGCACCTCAAAAATGCCCTGCCTGTGATCATCCTCAGGGCTATTTTGAACAAATTTCCGGAATCTGCTAATATGTGCTTCCAAGCCGGAAGATGACCGGTTTGCAAGGTACTCAACCGCCGGTATTCACCGGCGGTTTTTTTAACTTCAGCAGATAGCCGCAACGGTATCCCTGGGGTTGAAATCGCTATACTTTAAACTTTTCTATTTCTTTTGTGACGGTTGTGGTATTCTTTTTATTGCTGAGTGCAATATCGTTAATCTCCTGGATAGCATCATTAACTTGCGCTACTCCGGCGGCCATATCGCTCATATTCCGCGTGATGCTTTCCGAAAGATAGGTGAGTTTTTCAATCCCCTTTGATATATCAAGTGATTCTGCAAGGATTTCATCGGAACCTTTTTTAACCTTTGAAGTAATTTCATTCATACCCTGAATCAGATGCAGTACTTCTTCTCCGTCATGCATTTGCTCTTTCATTGTCCGGATCATGCCGTCTTCTTGGCGGTAGATAAAATCCATTTTTGCACTGATCTTTTCAAACTGTTCCGAAACCAGCGGACCTGCACCGTTTAAGTTTTCGATTTTGCGTTTTAATTCTTCCAAAACCTTTGTAATGCTTTTACCCTGTGCCCCGGATTCTTCAGCGAGTTTCCGTATTTCATCCGCAACAACGGCAAAGCCTTTTCCGGCCTCTCCTGCGTGGGCCGCTTCGATTGCGGCATTCATTGCAAGCAGGTTGGTTTGGCTGGCGGTATTTTGAATAACACTAATAGCATCCAACAATCCTTCCGACTGTTCCGTAACGATCTTTGTAATGTCGACAACCATTGCAACGGTTTCTTTTCCCGTATGAGTTGTTTTTTCAAGGTCTTTAATTGATTGCAGATTATTTTCCGCCCGTTCACGTACAATTTGAATATTTTTTACAATTTCCGTTATTGACAGGGATGAACCGGCAATACTTTCCGCTTGGCTGTCGATATGAGCATCAAGACCCGATATTGTTTGTGTAATATCGTTTATTTTTACCGCCGTATCGCTGACCCCGTTATGCTGGAGCATAATCTGGCTTTTTACATTGTCAATATTGTCGGTGATTTGATTAAGCGCAGCAGCGGACTGGATCATTTTTGCGGATAAGGTTTCACTGACCGCCTGCATATTTTTTGTGGTTTCGGAGATTGCCGAAAAAGATGAACGGATTTTTTCAATGGCATTATTCATGGATGATGCAATATTGCCTAATTCATCGCCGGAGCCCTCTGCTCTGATGGTAAAATCGCCTTCCGCTACCTGATTGAAAACAGTGTGCAGTTTGGCGAAACGGCCGAATAAATACCGGAGCATAATTTGGCTTGTGATGATGATGATAACCAGTAGGATAATTGTCCACAAAATCGAATACCCTAAAATGGAAAGAATGGAGGGTACAAAATCATTCACAGGAACTGCAAGGATGGTTGAATAAGGAACGTCAGCGAGTTTACGCTTTTTTACTATAACCTTTCCCAAAGCTGAATCGTTATAATAGAGTAAATCATTATAGTCGGTGAGTTTTGACAGTGTTCCGATCACTTTTTCAAGTTTTTTATTTGCGAAACCTGCATTGGAAGAAATAACGATCGTATTTGATTCATCGATAATTCCTATCCATGAGTTACCGCTCGGAATTGATTTTTTCATTCTGGTAACCGCTTGCTCCAAATTAACGGCGGTTCCTGCAAGTCCGATCGCTTCGTTTGCTGAATTGACCACTTTGACATCAAACCAAAAGTTTGTTCCAGTACTGTCAAGACTGTAAAAGACTTCCTGCGGGCTTTGCATCATGGTGTAAAACCATGCATCATCAGGATTACCCTGAGATATTTTGTGCTGTGCTATGGTATTGCCTTTAGGGATATAATAGTTCTCGGTTAATTTTGAAACGGCGAAACCGTCGGAAAATCGTTCAAGATTACTGAGCCGCATCAATGCTTGAGAGACTTCTTTCTCATCTTCGGGGGTTTTTTCTAAGTTTTCAAACCATCGGATCAGATGAGGATATGCGGCAAGATGTTTTGCTTCAATCAAGCCGACCGCCAAATCAGTCTGCAAGTCCGCACAGGATGCATCCAGCATAAACGGCACATCTTTGTAGAAATTGCCTTCAATGTAAGATTTTGCTTGATTAACGGTAAACGCTAAGGCTCCGCAAACGGCAAGCGTAAGGGCTGCCGACAAAAATAAGTTCACTGATGTGCGTATTCTCATTTTCTCTCCCCATATCTGTTAGAAAAAATCAATAATAGTATTTTTATTGTACCTCATTTTTAAAAATATATCTAGATAGAGTATAAAATATCCCAGAATGTTTGTGCTGCACTTGTTGTGTTCTATCAATCTCATAACTTGTATCGATCGAAGAAAACGGATATACTCCGCTTCTGTTTAATTATGGAGGATGAATAAAAAGCCGGAAAGCGCCGACTGATCTTGTTATGCTGAATGTAACCCGTATTTATTTTCAAGATGAACACTGTGCAGTCATATACAAAACTGCCGGTGAAGATTCTCAATCGTTTTATACCGGTTTTTTTCCTCAGGCGCCCTTTGCCGCTCCGGTTAACCGGCTGGACACTCCCGTTTCAGGGCTTTTGGTTATCGCCTTTTCAGCCCGGATACAAACAGTGCTGTCCCGTGCCTTTGCCGAACATAGAGTTATAAAAGAATACCGGGCAATCTGCGAACGGAGAACGGTTGAGCCGGCATATCTGACAGAGCCGGGCTTGTTGCACCGGCTTGAACATCGCATCGGCTTTAATGCAAAAAAACGGAAAGCTTTTATCGGCAGCACACCGGCATCCGGCAAAAATGCAAAAACGGCAAAAGAAAAAGCAGCTGCCTTAAAGGATGCCGTACTGTACTGGAGACTCTGTGGAAAGGGAGAACGGTATGATTTTCTGCAAATTTTTCCCGAAACGGGCAGAACCCACCAGATACGGGCACAGATGGCGCATACCGGACGGCCGGTTAAGGGGGATTTAAAATACGGCGCACGGCGGAGCGAAAAAAACGGAGGTATCCGGCTCCACTGCTTCGGTTTACGGTTTACTCATCCTGTAACAGGGGCATCTCTCTCCATACAGGCAGCTCCGCAACAGACCGACCCGCTGTGGACGGCCTGTATGGAGGCGTGTGCCGGGTATGCCGGCCAGCTGCCGGAAAACACCGTAGGTGTTCCGGTGAAAATGTCTGCATACCGCACTGTATCTACACAAAAGGCGGTAGAGGAGGCCGACTGTGAAAAAATCTAATCGGCCGGAAGGTGCAGCGGCTTTCGATGCCTATTATGCTGCCTTGTTCGGCAGCCGCTGGCCGACACTCCGGGAGGCACTCATACAGGAAACCCAGCCCATCCCTTTTACATCGGGTTTGACCGCTCCGTACTATCTTGATCGGGCAAGCATATACGCAGCCGAAGCCTTGCCGGTTACAGACGAAGGCTGCTGCCTTGATATGTGCGCCGCTCCGGGGGGGAAAAACACTGGTTCTTGCCTCGCGGATGGGTTTAAACGTACAAATAACCGCTAATGAATTGTCCCGTCCGCGGCGCGCCCGCCTGCTGAAAGTACTGGACGAACACCTGCCGCCGGCAAACAGGAGCCGCATCGAGGTTACCGGCTGCGATGCCGCCGTGCTGCCCCGCATTCAGCAAAGCCGGTATGATAGGATATTACTCGATGCACCCTGTTCCTCGGAGCGGCACGTTCTTACCGACCCCAAATATTTGTCGTGCTGGACTGCGGCACGGGTGAAGATGCTGGCACAGCGGCAATGGGCGCTTTTATCCGCAGCTTTTTTGCTTTTAAAAGAAGGCGGTTTTCTTGTCTACGCCACCTGTGCCCTTGCGGATGCGGAAAATGACGGTGTAATAGAGCGCTTGGTGAAAAAATACGGTAAGTCGGCGGCAATCCGAAGCTATGAGCCGCCGGCGCCTTGTGAAAAAACAATTTTCGGCTGCCGGTTTTTGCCCGATTACTGCGGCGGATCAGGTCCGCTGTACTGTGCGCTTATTGAAAAAATACCGGCAGCAGAATAATACTGAGTATAAAGGACGAATTCATTATGGAAGATAGCAGCATCCCGGAAGAACCGGTGCAGGGACGATCAATCAGAACCTTTGTATTGCGGAAGGGGCGGATGACAGAAGCTCAAAAAAAAGCCTACGCCGCTCTTGCCCCGCTGTGGTGCATCCCGTACAAATCGGCATTACTTTCATTTACGGAGGTATTCGGTAATACCAATCCGGTAATTATCGAAATCGGTTTCGGTATGGGCATTGCTACCGCTGAAATAGCCGCGCAAAATCCTGACCGGAACTATCTCGGTATCGAAGTGTATCAGGCGGGCGTAGGAAAATTATTGAGCGAAATAGAGCGGCTGAAGCTGAATAATATCCGCATTATAGAACATGATGCACTTGAGGTTTTGGAAACGATGATACCAGATGCTTCACTCGCAGGATTTCATGTTTTTTTTCCGGACCCGTGGCAAAAGAAAAAGCACCATAAGCGGCGGCTGATGCACCGGCCGCGGACTAACCTGCTTGCACGGAAGCTGCAAAAAAACGGATATATCTATATGGTTACCGACTGGTACGATTACGCCGTTGATGCCTTTGCGGAGCTCTCGGCAACTGAAGGACTGTGCTCTCAATATGAAGGATTTGCTCCGCCTCAAGTCTGGCGGCCCCGCACTAAATTTGAACAAAAGGGACTCAACAAAGCACACCCCATCAGCGAACTCATGTTCATCCGCCCCTAATTCTGCTCCATTCAATGTAACCGCTGTACTAAAACAAAAATTTTTAGTATGGTATGAGCGCTGTCAAAAGAGTAACCAACTGTTGCGGCATCCCCGTACTAAGATTTTATATACTGAAAGAGGAATAAGAATGAACGCTTTGTATAACCGTGAAGAAACGGCAAAAGAAAAAGGTGCTGAATCCGGCAATGAACAGCTCATGCTCATGCAGAAATTTTTGAATACCCGGCAAATCATCCTTTCGGGCGAAGTCAATAAAGAGCTGGCGGAAAAAATCATCCGTCAGCTGCTCATCCTCGAAGCGGATTCCAGCTCCAAGCCTATTTACCTCTACATTGATTCTCCGGGCGGAGATGCCGATGCCGGTTTTGCCATTTTTGATATGATCCGCTTTATCAAGCCGCCGGTGTATACAGTGGGTATGGGGCTGGTTGCAAGCGCCGGCGCTTTAATCCTCTTGGCGGCTCCCCAGAACCGCCGCCTCGGCTTACCGAATAGTCATTATCTTATTCATCAGCCGCTTTCCGGTATAAAAGGAGTTGCAACGGATATTGAAATTCATGCAAAAGAAATTGAAAAAATGCGGACAAAAATCAATATGTTGATTGCCGCCGAAACGGGTAAACAGGAAGGCGAGGTTGCAAAAGATACCGACCGCGATTACTGGTTAAATGCCGAAGAAGCAGCAGAATACGGGCTGATTGCAAGCGTTGTCCAAAATCGCAGTGAATTGCCCAAAAAATAAGCGTGTATGCCCGGATTCAAATCTCGGCGGCTTGAGTACGGGCAAGAATACAGGCACCGGTTACCGCATCAAAGCGGCGGGGAATAACCTGCACCGGCGGTAATGCCTCGCTGATATAGGCTGCCGTTTTCCGTGCAAATGCGGGGTCATGTTCAAAAACACCGCCTGACAGTACCGCTTCTGTTTTTTTCCCTTCAAATAAACGGCTGTATACGCTATAGGCAAGCAGTGAAAGGTCTTTTGCTGCATTTTCTACAATAGCAAGCGCTACACGGTCTTTTCTTCTCGCAGCGGTGAATACAGCAGGTGCAAATGATGCGATGCGCGGTTTATCAAACTGTGTATATAAAAACGGAAAAAGTTCTCGAATGCTTTCGATCTGATAGTGTTCAAAAAGCATCATTTCCAAAACCGTCGGCATACCGCGGCGTTCGGCTGCTGCAGCTGCGGCCTTCATTCCTTCCAACCCGATGCAGAAGCCGGAACCTTCATCACTGATGAGATGTCCAAGACCTCCTGCACGGACTGTACGGCCGCATCCGTCCAAACCCGCCGCAATAGAGCCGGTTCCGCTGATAATAATAATCCCTTCCGGTTTTCCCGTACCGCCTGCCAGTGCAGCTAAGGCATCATTACAAATATGCAAAGGGCACCTCAGCCCCTCCGCCTCAAAAAAACGGCGGAAATTGTCTTTTTCGCTTTCAGTGCTTACCCCGGCTGAGGCAAAGCAGCCCGCGGCGCAATCGCGTATGTCGATTCTGCATTCTTCTTTTACCTTTTTTAGTAATGCCCTGATATTTGCACAGGCGGTATCGAAACCGGCGGCGTACATATTTGTAGAACCGCCCTTTACCACACCCCGTATATGTCCGTTTTCATCGCAGATACCCAGCCGTGATTGAGTTCCGCCGCCGTCAATTCCGAAAAAAAGCTGTTCCATAATGGTTCCTCGTTGTTACTGCGGTTTTCCGCGCCGGTTGTGTACATCCAGTGCAGCATTAATATTGCCGCCGCCCTGTTCAAGTAGTGTCTCCGCTTCTTCTTTTCCGATATTGAGCGATGCCATAATGACGGCTGTCCGGATTTTCCGCCCGGAATCTTCAAAAATGCGTGCGGCACAGGACTCGCCGCAACCCGTAATTTCATTTATCAGCCGTTTCGAACGTTCCACAAGTTTTGCATTTACCGGCATTAAATCAATCATAAAATTATTATACACCTTACCGAGGCGTATCATTGCCGTAGTGGTAATCATATTTAACGCAAGTTTCTGGGCGGTTCCCGACTTCATACGGGTTGATCCGGTAATAATTTCAGGTCCAACCGGTAAAAATATCGGGAAGTCGGCAAGTGCAAAGGTGTGAGAGTCCTTGTTGCAGCTGATAGCACCGGTCGGACTGCCGATCGATCGAGCGTATTTCAACGCTCCCAGCACATAGGGGGCAGATCCCGATGCAGTAATACCGACCAGCATATCACTACACGAAAAACCGGCGCTCTGTAATTGGTCAATACCATGATTTTCGTCATCTTCGGCACCTTCGATAGAACGGCGTAAGGCCTCATCACCTCCCGCAATAAAACCCTGTACCATACCGGTGGAAACTCCGTATGTCGGCGGACATTCGGAAGCATCAAGCACACCTAACCGCCCTGAAGTACCGGCACCGAGGTAAAAAAGCCGGCCGCCTTTCTTAAATACTTCGACTGCACAATCAATGAGTACCGTCAGCTGAGGAATAGCCTGCTCAACGGCATGGGCAACCTTTTTATCTTCACTGTTAATAATTGTCAAAATTTCGGCAGTCGTTTTAGTATCAATCTGATAAGATACAGGATTACGCTGCTCTGTTACGGGAATCCCACTCATCTATATTTCCTCCTGATGTACGATTTTTTATTGTAGACTTGCGGCTGTCAGGGAGCCGGAGCTTTTGGACAGCGTGCGCTCATTCCGTGAGAAATACCTGCATATTCTTACTATACCCCAAACAGTCCCGTTTGTGTAGTAAAAATAAAAAAAAATTTCATTTTACAAAATTATATAATGAAAAAACTTGACAAACTCTGAAACATCATTGACAATAAGAGCCATGATGAGCCTTTCTTACTTGCTTAAGGAATCGTTACCAAACTGTTCTCCCAGCGAACAGCAAGCTGCCCGCTACATTTTGGAGCATCCTGCTGATGCGATGCGGTGTAATATTTCGGATTTGGCGGCTCAGGCGCAGGTAAGTACAGCGGCTGTTACCCGCTTGTGTAAGCGTATCCATGTCGGCAGCTTTAATACCTTAAAATTGATGCTTGCAAAGGATGTCTATTCTCCTGAGCAGCACGACGTTTTTTTACCGGACTTTAATTTTGAAAAAGATTCTTCCTTAGAACGTATTACTTCGGCACTCATTCACGCCGCTTCCGGTAATTTTCAGAATGTCGGTAAGCTGTTAAATGAAACGGTCTTGTTTCAAACGGTGGCCGAAGTGCTGCACGCGCGTTCCGTCCATATCGGCGGAATAGGCGCCTCAGCTGTTGCTGCAATGGACTTTCATCAAAAATTAACCCGGCTCGGAATTTTGGCGGTATTTCATCAGGAAACTCATATGCAGCTGACTGCGGCGGCGACTTTGACTCCTTCTGATATATTTTTTGCTTTCTCGTATTCGGGGGAAACCCGTGAGGTGCTGCTGCCTGCACAAATTGCAAAAGAAAACGGTGTCAAGATTGCGGCAGTAACCCGGGTTGGAAGTAACAGCCTTTCAAAACTTGCCGACTTTGTCTTTTGCATTCCGGATACCGAATCGCTGTCCCGTCATGGGGCAACGATTTCACGGATGAATCAGCTGCTTATTATCGACATCATTTATACGGCTTTAATTACGCGAGCAATGGAGCATAGTATAGAAAACATAGCCCGCACCCGTAAGGCCGTAACAGTGCAGCGGCACTAACTAAGGGGTATAAGAAGATGGCAGTTATTTACACGGAGATTTTTTCGCAGTCACTGATGAGGACGGTTCCTTTTTGTGCACTTATTCCGGTTGAAGCCGGGGCGCCCGATGCTGCAGGGAAAAGTCCCGCCTCTCCGGCGGAGCCTCCGTTTAAAACACTCTATCTCCTGCACGGACTCTACGGTTCCCATACGGATTGGCTGACGCTCACCGCAATCCGCCGCTATGCAGCAGAAAAACGGATTGCCGTCATTATGCCGGCAGGAGAAAATTCCTTTTACCGGGACGGAACCCTGCCGGGCCGGCGCTACGGTTCGTTTATCGGTGAAGAGCTCGTTACATTGACGCGCCGCCTGTTTCCGCTCTCACCAAAGCAGGCGGATACGGTTATTGCCGGTCTTTCGATGGGAGGAGCCGGCGCGGTACACACTGCCTGTCTGTATCCGCACACCTTCAGCGCGGCAGCAGGTTTGTCGTCTGCGTTTTTACGGGCTGCCCATCTTTCAAACAGCCATCCTGTTTTTACACCGAAATGGGCGCAGCACATCTTCGGAAGTACGGAAAGTATGGAAGCTGCATATAAACATACGGTTCAGTCTCTCGCAGCTTCGGCAGATACGGTTCCGTATCTGTATCTCGAATGCGGAACCGAAGATTTTTTATTGGATGCAAACCGGGACTTTGTCCGTTTCCTTAACGGATTAGGAATCCCGCATGAATACGGAGAGCGGAACGGCGGACATGACTGGCTTTTTTGGGATACCGGAATAAAAAAGATAATTGACCGGTTCTTTTAAGCAGAAAGAACACGGTACAATAAAAATAAGCGCCGGAAGCGACGGTATTCCGGCACTCTAGGAGGCAATGTTATGAAAAACAAAGCGATTGCGGTTTTTATTACCTGCTTTATGCTCCTTCCGTTAGCACTAACGGCAATGGGGTCGGGTGAAAAAGACAGCAGTTCCGGCGATAAAGTCACGCTGGAATTTTGGACATGGCGTACCGAAGATGTCGAGTTTTATGAGAAGGTGATCAAAGCCTTTGAAAAAAAACATCCGAACATCAGCGTCAAACAAACCGCCATCAAAAATACCGAATATAACACCATTGTGAGCGCTTCTTTGCAGGGCGGCGGCGGGCCTGATGTTTTTATGGGCAGAGCATACGGCGGTTTGCAAACCCTTGCGGACAGCGGCTACTTGCTGGCATTGGACAATGTAGTGCCGAATATTAAAGACTATTCTGAACCGGCAAAACAGGGCGCCCGGAGTATCAAAGACGGCAAGATGTACGGATTACCCGCATTGAGCCAGGCTATCTTCTGCTATTACAACAAAGATGTATATAAGAAACTCGGTTTAAAAGTTCCCGGTACCTGGGATGAGTTTATTGCGAATTTGGAAGTATGCAAAAAGAACGGCATTATTCCGCTTGCGAACGGTTCAAAAGACGGCTGGACGGTAGAAACCCTCCTCGGCGGGGTAGGGCCTAACTTCTACGGTGCAAACGATTTCTTCAATGCAGTTGTAGCCGGAAAAACCACTTTTGAAGATCCCCGTTTTGTGAGTGCAGTGAAAAAAATCGGAGAGCTGCGCCCCTATATGCCCGAATTGTTTGCCGGCGTGGGGTATACCGATATACAGGGGTCCTTCATCAATGAAATGTCCGCACACATGATCGGCGGTTCATACGAAGCCGGTACCTTCAAGGCGCAAAATCCGTCACTCGCATTTGATGCCTTCCCGGTTCCGGGTACACAGGCCGGTACACAGTATGTTACCTTCTATGCAGATATGAACTGGGCAGTGAATGCCGGAACAAAACATCAGGAAGCAGCCTTGGCCTTCTTAAAATTCCTCGGTTCTCCTGAAGTAGGCAATATGCTGATCTCAGATCTTAAAATGATCAGCTCGGTACCGGGTGTCGATATTTCCTTAGACCCCTTTGTCGGTAAAGTAATTACACTGCTGAAAAACAGTACCAGTTATATTTTCTTGGTACCCTTCCGTTACCAGCAGCCGACCGGTTCAGCTCTTTGGCAGGCAGCAGGACAGGGATTCTTGTCCGGTTCGCTCACTGCAGAAGAAGCGTGTAAAAACGTTCAAACGGGAATCGCTTCCTACTATAAGCCGTTCCAAAAATAAAAAAAGATGAACAGCCGGCATAGGGATTACGCGGAGAACTTCTTGCGCATCCCGTGCCGGACCGGAAATTCAGGTATGATAACATCAAAAATGCAAAAATTTTTCTGGGTCGCTTTTTTTGTAACCCCAGCCCTGCTCATCGTTACGGTCTTTATTTTACTGCCGCTGTTTATGAGTTTATTCAATAGTTTTTTTGAATGGAATCAGCTCTTACGCGGTTCTTTTATCGGATTGGATAATTTTAAAAAACTCTTTTTCACGTTCCCTTATAACGAACGTTTTTTTAATGCATTAAAACATAACGGTATATGGTTCTGCTGTACCATGCTTATTCAAAATACCCTCGGCTTACTATTCGGCTATGCACTAAGCAGAAAAATTGCCGGTCATGCCCTGTTTAAGCGGGTTTTTTTCATCCCTGTCCTCTTTTCGATTGTTGCAGTCGGTTTTTTATGGGGGATGTACCTCAAAAGCGACGGTCTGGTAAACAGCTTTTTAAATCTTGTGGATTTATCTCATCTTCGGCGGGCTTGGCTCGGAGATGAAAAAACGGCAACTTTTGCTATTATTGCTACCAATATTTGGCGTTGGGTCGGATTTCCTTCACTCGTATTCCTTGCAGCTATCGATTCAGTCGATCAAAGCTGTCTTGAAGCCGCCTATATGGACGGCGTAAGTGAAATGGGGTTATTTTGGAAAATTATTTTTCCGCTTATTATTCCCTCAATCACTGTTATCACGGTTTTAACCATTATCGGCAGTTTAAATGTGTTTGAACAAATATACACAATGACCGATTTAGGCGGCGGCCCGAATTACAGCACGGACACCATCGGTACCCTGTTTTACCGCACTGCATTCGGTTCGGTTGATACGGGTAATCCTGAAATCGGTATCGGCAGCACTATTGCCGTTATCATCTACCTTATGACCTTTATTATCTCTCTCTTGTCCGTCGCAATCGGAAAAAGTAAGGAAACCCAAGTATGAACACTGATTTACGTTTTTCACATACCTCCCCGGTCAAACGGATTGTCATTAGCGGTATTTTGCTGCTGATGACAGTGTATGTCATTCTGATCGCGTACCCGCTGTTTAATATGATCATCTCATCGCTCAAGCCGACACGGGAAATTCTGCAGCACCCCTTTGCACTTCCGAAAAATCCCGATTTTTCTTCATATAAACGGGTGTGGATTGATATGGGATTCGGTACGTTTTTTATCAACAGCGTGATTGTAACGGTTATTTCGATGACTATGGTACTGGTGATGGGGTCTATGGCGTCATACGGAATCAGCCGGTATGTTTTTAAAGGTAATACCGTCCTATATATGATCTTTTTAAGCGGAATAATGCTGCCGCTTAAGGCCGCTATCATTCCCTTGTTTATGATCATCAAAAAGCTTGGACTGATGGACAGTTTTTTATCGGTTATCCTGATTTTTACCGCTATGGGTATTCCTTCCACTATTTTTATTCTTTCGGGTTTTTTAAAAGCCATACCGATGGACCTGGAATATGCAGCACGGATTGACGGCTGTAATGATTTCAGCATTTACAGCAGAATTATGATGCCTGTGATTGCACCCGGTATTGCTTTGGTAACCATCTATAATGCGGTACCGATTTGGAACGACTTCTTTTTTCCCTTAGTATTTTTACACAGCAGGAATTTAAAAACGCTTCCGGTCGGACTCAGTACCTTTTTCGGTCAGCACAGTACCAACTGGAATCTGCTTTTTACCGGTCTAACGGTTGCCATTTTACCCATGCTTATACTCTATTTATTTATGAGTAAATATTTTATCAAAGGAATGACCGCCGGAGCGATAAAATAGCATTTATTCTTCCTGCTTGTAAGAAAAAGATATATATATTATAATAAATTCATGGAGAATTATAATAAATCAGCAGATACACATACGGATGATTTGTTTGTCTGCGGCGGATGTAATGCAAAAATCGGTGCGGGAGTGTTAAGCGGTCTTTTAAAAACTTTACCGAAGACTTCATACCCAGGATTGCTGGTCGGCTTTGACAGTTCGGATGATGCTGCCGTCATTCAAATGACCGAAGACCTGGCCGTGATTCAAACCCTCGATTTTTTTCCGCCGATGGTAACCGATTCCGGCTTGTTTGGGCAGATTGCGGCAGCCAATGCCCTCAGCGATGTTTATGCAATGGGCGGGGAGCCTGTCTGTGCAATGAACATTGTCTGCTATCCCGAAGAATCCCACGAAAATGCCTATTCTGTATTGCAAAAAATACTGACCGGCGGAGCGGAAAAGGTGAAAGAAGCAGGCGCTGCCCTTGTCGGCGGGCATTCCATTCATGATCCCAAAATAAAGTACGGCCTTTCGGTAATGGGGAAGGTACATCCCCGCAAGATTTGGCAAAATAACACCCCGCAGGCAGGGGACATTCTTTTTTTAACAAAAAAACTCGGCATCGGGATTATTACCACAGGATACAGCGCAGGTGAAGTTCCCCGCTCCGCCTTTGACGAAGCGGCTGCCTCAATGACCGCCTTGAATAAATATCCGGCGGAAATTATGCGCAATTTTTGCATCCATGCCTGTACGGATGTAACGGGCTTCGGTCTGAGCGGCCATATGCTGGAAATGACCGGTACGGATTTTACCGCCTGCCTTTGTGCACACAATATTCCGTATATCGGCGCAGCATATCAGGCCGCAAATGAATTTTTACTGACTGCCGGCGGCCAGCGGAACCGGAACTTTGCCCAAGGAAAGATACTTTTCCGCGGAACGGATTTTGCACTGGAAGAAATCATCTTTGATCCGCAGACATCGGGAGGCTTACTTTTTGCCGTCAGTCCTGCCGAAGCGGAAAAAATCCGGGACGCCTTTGCACAAGCACGCGTCAATTTATGGGAAATCGGAACCCTTATACCCCGTTCCGAATATGCAATAGAAATCAGCTAAGGAGGTACACTATGATTGAAGTAAATGCAATGGGCAAGGTATGCCCCATCCCTGTTATTATGACAAAAAAGGTTATCCGCGAAAACAGCGCAGGGGAAAACATTCTGATACGGGTAGATAATGAGATTGCCACCCAGAACCTTGCAAAGATGGCGGCACAGTTGAACATTACATCCAGCGTTACGAAAGTAAAGGACGGAGAATACACCGTGCTCTATGATTTTGAAGGATGTGAAGCCTGTACGGTAATGAGCGATTCAGCCCTGCTTGCCCCAAGCGAAGATGAGTATACGGTTGTCATTAATTCTGACATGATGGGCAGCGGTAATGAGGAATTCGGAAAAAAACTCTTGGAAAACTTTGTCTATGCATTGACTGAACAAGACCGTATCCCTAAAATGGTAGTGATGTATAACTCAGGTGTCCGTCTCGCAACTGAAAACGAAAAAACTGTCAAGGACTTACTGGTTCTACAAGAAAAAGGTACGGAAATCCTTGCCTGCGGCCTGTGCTTGGACTTTTACGGTCTAAAAGAAAAATTGCAGGTAGGCTCTCCGACAAATATGTACCGGATTGTTGAAATTATGCGGACAAATAAAGTGGTGCATCCGTAAATTATGAATAGTGAAGAATTTTGTGTTATTTCATTTGATACCTCTCATCAGGCAATCGCAGCGGAAATGGCTGTTACCGGACTTGCAGGTGCACGCCTTATTCCTCTCCCTCCTGAAATTTCGGAAGGCTGCGGCCTTGCCTTGCGGATCAACCGTGAAGATTCGGAAAAAGCGGTTGAATTATTACAAGCCGGCGGGGCCGTGTATCAAGACATCTATATCTTGAATATTCAAGGCACGGCAAGAACCGCAACAAAGATGTTATGATTTATTTTGACAACAGCGCAACGACTTTGCAAAAACCCGAAACGGTAGCACAAGCGGTTTATGAGACAATCGCATCTCAGCACTATGCAAACCCGGGACGGGCGGCGCATACCACAGCACATAATGCACTTGCCCAATTATTTAAAACACGTTCCGCTCTTGCACGTATTTTCGGCGTGCAAAATCCATTGCAGATTGCGCTGTGTCAGAATGCAACCGCTGCATTGAATTTGGTATTGAAAAGCCTTTTTGGTGCCGGGGATCATCTTATTACCACCGCCTTGGAACATAATTCGGTATTGCGCCCCTTGTATCAACTGGAACGGCAAGGCGCAGAGGTTTCAATTATCGGTTTTGATCTGCAAACCGGTGTTTTGGATTATAAAGAGATGGCTGCACAGATACGGGATACTACCAAGGCCATCGTTGTAAGTGCTTGCTCAAATGTGATAGGTGCCGTTTGTGATATTGAAACCGTACATAACCTGTGTGCACAGCACGGTCTAATCCTCATTATTGACGCCTCTCAAAGTGCCGGTATTATTCCCTTCAATCTTTCGGAATATTCGAATACGATTGTCTGTTTTACCGGGCATAAGGGCTTATACGGCCCGCAGGGAACGGGCGGCATTGCGGTCAACGGCAATTTCGATTTTAAACCGGTTTTTTCAGGCGGCAGCGGTATCCATTCGTTCGACCAAGAGCACCCGGCAACGATGCCCGATGTCTTCGAATCGGGTACCATGAATGTGCCTTCTTTTGCAGGATTGGCGGCAGGCTGTGCCTATCTTGAGCAGCACGGCATTAGTACCATTGGTTCTTATTTGTCACGGCTGCGCACATATTTTATAGAACGGATATTAACCCTGCCCCACATTACACTGTATGCGCCTGAGGCAAGAACTGCCGGCCCCGTTATCGGTATTAATATCGGTACTATCCCGTCAGGAGAGGTGAGTCGCCTTTTGGATGAACAATACGGCATCGCAACACGGCCGGGGGCGCATTGCGCACCGCTGGTACACCGTGCATATAACACTGAATCGCAGGGCATTGTGCGCTTCAGCTTTTCATCGTTTAATACAAAGGCGGAGATTGACTGTGCCGTCAGTGCGCTCGAAACAATCGGCAGAATACTGGAGTAGCGTGCAGGTATCAGGAAAGCGGTATTAAAGTTTTCAGCTTATTTTCCGATGGTAATACTGTAGTATTTTGATACTGAACGCATCTGCACAGCAAAATTCGGGGAGGATAGTTATGTGCACCACAATACGGCGGACTGCCGCACTACTCTTTTTTTTACTCAGCATGACGGCGGCCGTGATTGCGGAGCAGACCGTGATTGATGCACATACCTACGGTGAATTAGTCGAAACCATTGCACGGGCGGACGCACCGCTTATTACCGGTAAATATATCATCTTTACCGCAGAGGGTTCCGCGCGTCATGCAGGTATTGCTTTTGAGCACGAAAATTTTCAGTCCATCCATTCTTTCCAACGCCTCTACCGCAGTGAAGACACGGAAACAAAAAAATCAATTCTGTTTTATATTATGCAGATTCCGGAAGAAATGCGGGAACTGCGCTACCGCCTTGCCATCAACGGCTTATGGTCTACCGATCCGCTCAATCCCGATGAGATATTCGATTATTCAGCCGGTATGTCGCTTTCAATCCTTAAAATTCCTTTTCAAAAAGAATATAAAACCGCCGTTGAAAATAACGGGAGAACCCGTTTTATCTATCAAGGAGAAACAGGAAAAAAAATCTATCTTGCAGGAACCTTTAACAACTGGGATCCTTTCATGTATACCCTAGAGGAGGTTATTCCCGGCCGTTATGAACTGTTTCTCCCCTTACCGAACGGTACGTGGTATTATGCCTACTTTAAAGACGGCAAACAAATCCCCGACACCACAAACCGTGAACACGTTTATACGGCTGATGGGAGAACCGCGTCGGTTATTACCGTAGAATAGCAGCCGTCTGCATAATGAAATCCGCATTTTTAAAACAATCTACCCAAGCACGCCGCGACCTGATTCTAAACGGTAATCCTTTTAAGACTCTCGTTATCCTTTCATTACCCGCTTTGCTGATGAGTACGGTGCAGGCAATGATGCCCTTCACCGACGGGCTTTTTATCAATAACTTAACGGGATATGAGGTAACGGGTGCAGTCAGTTTCTCCCAGCCGATTATTTCGATGATTCTTGCCTTGTCGCAGGGATTGAGCGTAGCAGCAATGGCGATTATCGGCCAACTGAACGGCAAAGGGGACATCGAAGAAGGAAAAAAGGTTGCTGCACAGATATTCTTGTTTGCCTTACTGCTCGGCATTGCAAGCGCACCGATTTTGCTGTTTATCAGCGCCGTGATCGCCCGCAGTCTGCACAGCGACATTGCTCCCTATGTGCAGCAATATATTGCATGGTACAGTATTGTACTGCCGTTCAGCTTTCTGGAAGCGGTATACAACGGTATAAAAAACGCAAACGGAAAACCGGAGGCTGCCTTTACACGGATGGCACTGCTGTTTGTGCTGAAAATTATCGGGAATGTCATATTCTTATATTACTTCCGCCTCGAAATTATCGGCTGTGTTCTTTCATCCCTTCTGGCAAATGCGTGCATTACCGTTTGGATGATCTATGAATTATTTATCCATAAAAGTCCCGACCGTTTGCATACCAGAAATTTTCGCTTCGATATAAAGATTTTAAAAGAGGTGCTGAGGGTCGGATTTCCGGCGATGTTTAATTATTCGTTTGTCTTTTTCGGCTTTTTTTTGATCAATAAAGAAATAGAACGCTACGGCGCAATCGTTGTCGCCGCACAGGGCATTGCAAGTAATATTAATGCCCTGTGCTTCAACTTGCCGGCGGCATTCAGCGCGGCTGTTACTACAATGGTGAGTATGCACATCGGTGCCGGATATCCTCAAAAGGCGCAAAAAGACTGTCTACTCGGCTGCATCACCAGCAGTATTGTTGCAGCCCTGCTCATCACCGTTATGATCCCCTTAGCACCGCATCTGACGCTGCTGTTCCGCCGTGAACCGGAAATAGTAGCCATTGCGAACAGGGCTCTCAATATTTATACCTATTCGATTATCAGTTTCGGTATCTGTATGACTATTCAAGGCGCTTTTATCGGACTCGGCAAAACAAAAATACCGCTTATGCTCGGTATTCTGCGTATATGGCTGTTACGCTATATCTTTGTACTTGCGACCGAACATATTTTGGAATACTACGCGGTATTTTGGGGTAATCTTTTTTCAAACACAGCAGCGGCGCTGATTGCAATTATATTAATCCTACGTACCCGCTGGGTTTCGGCCATTATGCCGTCAAAGGATGAAATATAATTGCGCCTGCCCGCTGCATTTTTACCGGCTTATTTTTCTATTGAATAAGCAGCGTAAAATGATTATACTATTCCACAAGGGCGGCATTCCTGTCAGGCTTATTCTTCCTGTAAGAATATAAGGGCTGTGCACTATTTTTCTTAATTATAGAACAGTGTGTATATTCGCCCGGATTTTAAGATTGCGCTGCTTAATACTAATGCGCATACTCCCTTGATTGGAAACCGGCATACATTATTTTAGATAAAGGAACAGATTTTATGGAGAAGGAATTTATACCCTATGATACTATCCGTAATGACGGATTCCGCCTCGCACGGCGTATTTGGGATGACGGCTTTATTCCGAATGTGATGTATATTTCATTACGCGGCGGTTCGTATTTAGGAAATGTCATGCACGAGTGGTTTAAATTGGTCGACAAAGAAACCCAAATCTTGTATGCCGCGGTTGTTGCTCATTCATACTCCGATATCAATCAGCAAACGAAAATGATGATTGACGGATGGACATATTCACCGGAACATCTGCGCAGCGGAGATAAAATACTATTAATCGACGATATTTTCGACAGCGGTGCAACGATGAATTATCTGGTATCCGCTTTTTTGAATAAGGGCATTCCGCGCAGCGATATTAAAATTGCAGTGTATGACTATAAGGTCTTTCATAATCGGGAAAGTGCCGAACCGATTCAGCCTGATTACTGGTGCCGGAAGCACGATATTTATTCTGATTCGGATAGCCGCTGGATTCATTATATGAGCCATGAGCTGTTGGGGCTTACTCCTGCCGAGCTTGAAAAATATTATTTTTCTGCGTATCCTGAACTGCGGGAGACGTTTCAGGGGATTATCTCCTAAGGAGAACTGCATATTAAACGCTTCGTTTTTCTTTTTATATCTTGTTTCTGCTGTGTATTTTTTTTGTTTCCCGAAGATGCGCCGGTTTTTTATGTGAATACGGGCAGCCGGCACAGCGCCCAAAAAGGAACTGAAGACAATCCCTTTACTTCTCTTGAACAGGCGGTAACGGCAGCTTACGAATACGCACACCGGCAAAAAGAAGCGCCGCTCTTACCGGTTACGATCTATCTGCTGTCTGATGTTTCCGTTGAAGAAGCAGTGTTTCTGACCCTGCCGGTAAGGATTAAGGGACGCGGTACTCCGGTTTTGTCCTTTGGGGATAATGCGGGATTTGTTATCGAAAAAACCTTTTTTGAAATCAGCGGCTGTACACTCAAGCGGTCGGAATGGTTTACGGAACCGCGGATGGTGCCCGTGCTGTACGGCGGTCAAAGCAGTATCGTGCTGAATAATGTTTTACTGACGGTAACGGAAGGCGGAGAGGCTGTTTTACTGCGCGGGAGCCGGTTGTTTTGTACCGATTGTGTGTTTACTTCCAAACAATCGGCGCAGGCGGTGCTGATCCGTTCGGATACCGGTTTTGTGTCTGCCGTGCGCAGCTCATTTGCTGCTGAAGGGTTAAATGCTCTCTGTTTTGAGCTTTCTGATAGCGAATGTACGGTTGCCGATATACGATGCAGCCTTTTACCTCATTATACCGGCAGGGCTGCGGAGCTTGTCCGTTCCAATTTACAGGTAAGCGGTTTGGAAGCCTCCTATGCATCCCCCTTATTCAGTAAGATGGATACTGCGGTACTGGCAGACAAACAGTCAAAAATAACGGTTTTGGGGAAACCTGTCTTGCAGGGATTTACGCAGGCCGTTCTACAGCGGAAGTAAACATGATATGCGGCATTGATGAGGCAGGCAGAGGAGCCCTTGCAGGCCCTGTGTATGCTGCAGCGGTTATTTTGCCTGCCTCATTTGATATTTCTCTTTTAAACGATTCAAAAAAATTGTCTGAAAAAAAGCGTGAACACGCACGGGCGGCCATTCTTGAACAAGCCTTATTTTGGCATATCGCATGGTCATCCCACGAAACAATTGATGCGGTGAATATTCTGCAAGCAACGCTCGCCGCTATGAAAGAAGCGTGTGCCGGCGTTGTACAGCGCTTTTCTGCCGCCGGGTATGCATTGGAGGATTTAACGGTTCTGGTAGATGGGAATCAGCTGCCGGATATCGGAGGCCGTTTTCGTATTACTGCCGAACCCCATGCAGATGCACGGTATCCAGCTGTGATGGCAGCTTCTATCTTAGCAAAGACGGCGCGGGACAGCCGGATGCGCAGCTATCATCTGGAATATCCTGTCTACCGCTATGATGTGCATAAAGGCTACGGAACTGCCTTACACCGTTCACTCATCCGCGAATACGGCCCGTCCCCCATCCAGCGGAAAAGCTTTAAAATCAAATCTGTATAGGTATAGGTATGCTTATATCCGGCCGCTGCATACGGCGCCGGCTGCATTCATGTCCCTGATGAATCCGGGATAGGATACTCCGATACACTCGGTGTCTTCTACGTATGAAAAGGGAGGGGCGGTGCCGGAAACTGTATGGATGCGGGCGGCAATTCCGCAGGCAGCAACGGTAAGCATCATTGCCATACGGTGATCGCCGCGGCTGTTGACGGTGGCCGGATATAGCCCCTGTCCGCCGCTTCCTTCAATCTTTAAAAAATCTATTCCGGCGTTAATGTGTGCTCCGAATTTTTGCAATTCTTCTGCCGATGCCTGTAAGCGGTCGCATTCTTTGAATCGGCATACCCCTGCATTGATTAAACGGGTTGTACCGCTGCAGAAAAGTGCCGCAGCGGCAAGGATGGGAACCGCATCGGGGATACCGGCACAGTCAAAGGTGCCGCCCTGCAAGCTGCCGGTGATGGGAACTGCCGAAACGGTACGGGCAGCACTATCGCAGCGGATATCCGCCCCCATACTCCGTAAGATATCAACTGCCTGTGAATCGCCTTGCGAATCGGCGGGATTAAGATTGCAGATTGTTAAGGCAGTATTGCAGATAACGGCAGCGGTTAGCGGAAACAGTGCGGATGACCAGTCGCCGGGAATAGTTTCGGAAAAAGCGCGGTACCTCTGCGGGCCGCTGATCTCAAAATACCGGCCGTTACGGGCAGCGAAGCTGATGCCGGCTGTCTGCATCCAGCCGCAGGTCATGCGGAGGTAAGGCAGTTCTCCTGCCTGCTTAAACACAATCCTGGTGGTGCCATGCAGTAGGGGTGCTGTCAATAAAAGCCCGGTAACCGGCTGCGAAAAGGGCCCGGTAAGCTGAAAATTCCCTGCCTGAAGGGGGCCGCAGAAACGGATGGGAGGAAATGCAGCGCCGGTACCGTCTTTCCGCACCGAATACCGTATTCCGGCTTGGCGGTAGAGGGCGGTTAAAGGTTCAACCGGGCGGCCTTGCAAAGACCTATCGCCGGTTAGGCACACCGGCACCTCCGCCGCCGCAAGCACAACACCAAGAAAATACAGTAGAGACCCTGAGTTTCCAAGGTCTAGTACAATTTCCGGCACAGTACCGGCAGCCGGGCGGCGGTTTAAAGATAGAAATGACGGCAGCCCCTGCGGCGGCGGACATACCTCAAGAACCTGCGGGTCTGATTGCATGATTCGTATTTCGCTGCCTAGCTGCCGTAACACCGCGACGGCAGCTGCGGTATCGGCACTGACCAGCGGTGCGGTAATTAAGGAGGGGCTATCCGCCAAGGCCGCACAGATAAGGGCACGGATGGTATGGCTTTTGGATGAGGGGGCGCGGATACTTCCGTGCAGGGACGGGACACCGATACGGAGTTGCATATTGTTCCGTATTTCCTATGCGGACCCGCAGTTCGGCTGGGGCTCCGGAACGGCGCATTTTTTTCCGGCGGAATCAATGGCGGCAAGCGTTATCTGTGTGGAAAAAATATGCCGTTCACCGGGTTCTTCCGGCATAGAGGCATACACATCGGCACTATACCGTACCGATGTGTTACCCACAGAAATACGTTCGATGTGGAACCGGAGAATGGCGCCGTTTTCAACTCCGTACTTAAAATTACAATTATCCATTGCACGGGTAACAAATGAGGTTGCCGGAAAGTCCAATGAGGCGGCAATCCATACATATTCATCCACCCATTTTAACAGTTCGCCGCCGAACAGCTTACCGTAATGATTAAGATTTTCTGTACGTACTAATTTATAGGTATTCATCTTTTTTCCTTAACGGGCCTATATTACCGCAGCACTATGTATGCGTCAATCACTGTCTTTTCTGCCGTAAAAGTGGTCTAACCGCTTGCATTTTAAGTGATGGGCAGTATAATTGATTATCAGTAATGGAGTTCGCCGGTGGAGTATCTGGTTTGCAGGAAAAAAAGCCGGGGCTTTGTATACGTAATGTTATGAAAGCGAGGTGATAGTATGTATAATTTTACCTTTGATGTACCGGTAAAAATTCTATTCGGTAAGGATTCTATCAAAGGGCTTGCCGATGAAATTCTCAAGTATGGAAAGAGAGTGCTGTTGTGCTACGGAGGCGGCAGTATCAAAAAAATCGGACTGTATGATGAAGTGGTACAGCAGCTGACGCAAAAAGGATTGTTTTACCGTGAACTTTCCGGTATTTCTCCCAATCCCCGTATTGAAGAGGTGGAAGCAGGCATTGAATGTGTCAGGAAGCATAAGCTCGATTTTATTCTGCCGGTGGGCGGCGGCAGTACAATAGATTGTGCAAAAGCGATTGCTGCCGGTGCGCTCTATACGGGTTCTCCATGGGATCTCATTACCCGTAAGGCCCCTATCGGTTCAGTTATCCCCGTGGGAGCTGTCTTAACCCTTGCTGCTACCGGCTCTGAGATGAACTGCGGTTCCGTTATTTCAAATCCCGCGACAAAAGAAAAACTTGGGTTTGGAGTACCGGCTATGATGCCCAAGTTTTCTGTTTTGGATCCTTCTTATACCTTTACAGTGCCGAGAGAACATACCGCAGCCGGTATTGCCGATATTATGAGTCATACCTTTGAAAATTATTTTTCACTGAATGACGGTGCTTTTTTTCAGGATAGATGTGCCGAGGCGGTACTGAAAACCTGTATTACATACGGCCCGCTTGCAATTCGGCAGCCCAATAATTATGAAGCCCGCGCAAATCTTATGTGGGCAGGTACATGGGCAATTAACGGATTACTGAGCCGCGGAAAGCAAACCAGCTGGTCAGTGCATCCGATGGAACATGAACTCAGTGCATTCTATGATATTACCCACGGGGTTGGATTGGCAATTTTGACACCGCATTGGCTCCGCCATATCCTCAACAGTGCAACCGTCCATAAAATTGCCGACTACGGTACTGCTGTGTGGAATGTACCGCCTGAAGGAGAACCGTATACAAGAGCCGAAGCGGCAATTTCCAAGACGGCAGCATTTTTTAAATCACTCGGTATCCCTATGACCTTACGTGAAGCAGGTATCGGATCTGAGTATCTTGAAACAATGGCCGAAGCGGCTGCTCAACACTGCGGAGGTACTATTTGCGGATTTCAGGAGCTTACTGCAAACGATATCCTTGCAATTTACAAAGCCGCACTGTAGTTTTTTTATAGACGTAATAGTAAAATCAGCTCTTGACAGTTATGCACTAATTTCCTATAGTGAGTAGTCATAAAATTTCTAATCAGGAGGCTGGAGATATGGCTGGTGCAAGTAAAAACTCCCGTACGGCTGTTGCTACACAGCGGTTTAGCTGTCCTTGCGGCGGTGATGTTGTATTAAAAACCTTAATTGAAAACGGTAAAATAAAGAATATCGCCGAATGCGGGAAATGTCATCGTATTGAACGCAGACCGAAAGATTTTAAATAATCACACAGATAGAACCGGTAAGGAAAAAGGGTAAATGCACAGTATTTACCCTTTTTTTATGTCCGCTTATTTTTCAGCCCGCCACAGTGCAAGTTGTTCCTGAATTAATGCTTTTCCTTCTTCCAGTATCTTGAGCTGTTCTTCTTTTGAGGTAGGAGCGGGGTATACTTTCAGAATTTTTACCCGGTATGCGCCGCCTTTGAGGTTTGTTGCCAGCCGATTAATTGATGAAATATTCCAGCCTCCATCAAGGGCTGCAACGGCAACCGGCATCGGTGCTTTCGAGATAAACCGCCTGAATCCCGCCGAATGAAATGTTCCGACAACACCGGTTTTTGAACGGGTCCCTTCGGGAAAAAGAACGGGTATCCAATTATTTTTTTGCACGCGGGCTGCAAAGGAATCCATTGCCTGCATTGCCTGGCTAGGACTTCCCTTGCGCTGTACTAAGCAGTGCGAGTCGCTTTTGAGCATGACGGAAACAAGCGGGATACCCGCAGCGAGTTCTTTTTTTGCAACAAACCGCAGCCGTTTTCCGCCCAGATAATTCATATACACAACAATATCGAGTAAGCTTTGATGGTTTGAAAGCAGCATATATTGTTCCGGCAGCCGGGGTACTAGGCTGTAATCGCCTACAAAACGGAAATTAAGGTAGGTAGATAAGATAGCAAAAAGACGGTGAGCAACAACCGTTGAAATATGTGCATTGATTTTTTCGCACCAAGGCCGGTAAAACGTGTAAGCAAATCTATTGAGAAATGCCCATCCCGATACGGCAACGAAACAGCAGAGTATGCAAAAAACACCAAGCATAAGAAGACTCCGTCAATATAAAAAATTTTCAACAGTATATACTATTTCTTTTAAAGATGCAAAGCATTGCCGTGTTTGCGGGATACTGTCAATGAAAATTCTGCCGTACTGTTTTATCAAGGCGCGTTTATCAAGTAAGGTTACAATCCCGCGGTCTGTTTGGGAGCGCATAAGCCTTCCGAACCCTTGCCTGAATTGTACAACTGCTTCCGGAACGCTCAGCTGCATAAACGAACTGCCGCCTTTTTCTTCAATTGCATCTGCACGGGCGCGGAATAAAGGATCGGTGGGGACGGAAAACGGCAGCTTGACTAAAATAACATGACTGAGCGCCTCTCCCGGAACATCAATTCCCGCCCAAAACGATGCGGTTGCAAAAAGACTGCTTTCTACGTTTTCTTTGAAAGCTTGCAATAAGCGGCTCCGGTCGGCCTCTCCCTGCTGCAAAATTTCCATATCGGGTAAATGGGTACGTGTGTATGCACAGGCTTTTTTAAGCGAATCATAAGAAGTAAACAAGACAAGGGTTTTACCGCCGGTCATTTCAATCAGTTCGGCAACGGCGGTATTCACAAAATCCTGAAACGATTCTTCATCCGGTAAAGGCGCATCGGCCGGGATATTGAGCAAAACATTGGTATGATACGGGAAAGGCGATTCAAATGAGGCGGTTTCTACCGGTTTATCGGAAAAAAAGCTTAAACCGACCCGTCCGAGCCAGTAAGAAAAACTGCTGCCGATTTTTAAGGTTGCAGAAAGGGCAATTACCGTATCAAACGGGGTAAAAACCGCTTGCCTGAGTAAACCTGACAAGTCTACCGGTGTTTGATTAAAACGGGGTGCTTCTCCTCCGGCTGTTTGAATTTTCTCAACCCAGAACACTTGATCAGGCAGTTCTTTCCAGCGGAAAAAGTTTTCGAGGGTTTCGGCAATTCCCTGTAAGCGGTTGAGGGTGAGGCTTCCTTCCCGGACAGCTTCTTCATGCGGGGAGTTTTCTTCCGGTTCAGCATTTGTGATTAGTACGGCGAGTTTTACATTTAAAATGCAGAGCTCTCCGTAGAAATTTTTGCAGGCGGAAAGCAGGGCTGCGGTTTTCGAAGCCGGTACCTGTGTAAAGCTCAGGCTGCCGGTCTTACCGCAAAATGAAAGAGCTTGCGCTTCCAGCAGCGAATAGGCTGTTTGAGTCTTTGCAAGCGCATTGATAATGACCGGCAGCAGTTCGGCCTTAGTTGATACCGCAGTAATTTTTTCCAAACAGCCGGCATTTTTTCCTTTTTTTGTACGGGAAAGTGTTGTAATAGACCGTGTTAATTCAAAACGTGAAAAGGTGCGGGAAAAAAATCCGCTTGCCGCTTCTTCGATTGTATGTGCTTCATCAAAGATAACTGCATTAAAAGAGGGGAGTACGGCTGTGCCGGCATAGCCGGCTCCGTCCCTTCTGCTGGCAAGGTCTGCAAATAAAAGATGATGATTGACGATGAGCACTGCGGCCTTTTCCGCTTTGCGCCGCAGCTTCATCACAAAGCAATCGGCATAAAACGCACAGCGCTGACCGAGACAGTTATCCGATTCGGAGCAAATTTTTGTCCATAATCCGCCTGACGGCATAAACGGCAATTCCGAACGGCTGCCCTCCGTACACTCCTGCGCCCATTTTTGAATGGTTTTCAGTTCTTCGGATTCTTGGCTGAATAAATCCGGTTCCTGTATCGTTTGCACCAGCCTACGCAAGCACAGATAATTCTGCCGCCCTTTTATAAGGACAGCTTGCAGATCGTCCGGCACACCCTTGAGAATTTTTAAGGCAGCCGGTACGTCTTTTTCAATAAGCTGATGCTGTAAGTTAATGGTACCCGTTGAAATAACAATGCGTACCTTGTTGGTGTGCGCCCATTCAAAGGCGGGCAGCAAATAGGCTAAACTCTTACCGACACCCGTTCCCGCTTCAAAAACACCGACAGCGCTCCGGTTAAAGCAGCGCGTTATGGCACGCACAAGGGCAAGCTGCGGGGGGCGTTCTTCATAATGGTCAAAAAAAGACGCAAAACTGCCGGTTTCTTCAAGATACCCTGCAATTTTATCGGGATTTATCGGATGATAGCGGTGTTCTTCTGGTTCATCGTGATACTGCATCAGAGCTTGTCATACTTTATTTTTTCGGCCCGCTGTACTGCTCTCCCTATTTCGTACGCATATTCTGCTAAAAAAATAGTAATTACCTCCCGTTATTTTCTCTCGGACAATGCAATGGCAGTTGTGCATGGTGCAAAGCATTATACAGCGATAGGAACCGTTCTTTCGGTTTTTTAGCGGTACTGAAAAGGTCTACAAAGATAGAATCCTTGTAGTTCCGCTTACCTGACGGCGTTTCTAACATAGTTTTACTATAACACAAGACTGTATAAAGTGTAAGACATATAGACAAAATTCACAGAGCAACCTGTATTTGCTGTTATCTATAGTTGACAAAAAAAACAATTAGAGATAACTTTGTAAATAAAGGATTAAAATGTGTTAGGTGCAATATGATTCCTCTTATAATGATTCAAGCGGGTGAAAAAGCAACCGTCTTACGGTTTGACGGGGATGGAGCGGAATTCAGCCGTGTCCGCAGCTTCGGACTTGATGTAAATACCGAATTAGCGGTTATTACCTCTCAAGCGGATGTCAGCGGTCCGCTGCTGCTTCAGGTAAACGGTTCAAAGTATGCAATCGACTATGACCTTGCGGCGCGTATTATGGTAATGCCGATTGCCGGATAGGGAGAGTGGTATGACATTAGATGAATTGGAGCAGGGGAAAAAAGCGGTTATTTCAGCAATTTCTGTGTCCGGTGTTACCCTGCAGCGGCTTATCAGCCTTGGATTTATGCCGGGAGCGGAGATTGAAGTAATCAGAAAGGCTCCGTTACTTGATCCCTTTGACATTTCAATTTGCGGTTCGATGGTAGCGGTACGGAAGGCGGAAGCGCGCCAAGTGGAAGTGGAAGCGGTATGAGTGAATCGATGCGTATAGCCTTTGCAGGGCAGCCGAATTCCGGTAAATCAACCCTTTTTAACATGATGACGGGTTCCCATCAGCACGTTGCAAACTACCCGGGCATCACCGTAGAAAAGAAGACCGGCGAGTATGTGCATAACGGTACGGATGTCTTTATTACCGACTTACCGGGTACCTACAGCTTGACTTCCTATTCTCCGGAAGAACGGGTTTCCCGTGAGTTTATTCTTAAAGAAAATCCCGAACTTATTGTAAATATTACCGATGCCTCCAATCTTGAGCGGCATTTATATTTAACCTTCCAGCTTCTCGAAATGGAACATCCGATGGTCATGTATATGAATAAGCTTGATGTTGCCGAGAGTGCGGGATTGGTGATTAATCAGCAGGAGCTGTCCAAGCAGCTCGGTATTCCGATTATCGCCGGCAGTGCCAAAAAGAAGCAGCGGGTGCATGAGCTCAAAGACCTGATCAACCGCGGCGGTGACTCTTCCGCTCAAAACGGCTTCCGGATACGGTATAGCGATGCAATGGAAGGCTATATTGAGCGTATTACCGCCGCGCTGGAAACAGGGAAAAAGGAAGACGCTCCCTATACGGTGCCGCTGCGCTGGTTTGCCGTCAAGCTGTGTGAACATGATGAAAAAGTCCGCGAAGAGCTGCCGGAGTTTTTTTCCAATAGCGAAGCGGTTGTATCTCTTGTTGCCGCGTGTGAAAAAGAGCATCAAGAACAGTATAAGCAGAATTTTGAAATTGCCGTTGCAGTTTCGCGGGCAAAAGAGGCAAAGCGGATTGTTTCTGCCTGTGTTGCAAAAACCGCGATTGATGAAAAAACACAGGCGGCGCTTACCCGCAAGCAGCGGGTTTCTGCCCTTGCCGGAGCAGGAGTGCTGTTCATTGTAAGTTATTTTATTTTGCAGTCGCTCTTTCAATTAGGAGAAACAGGGGCTTTAAGCGCCGTCTTAGGAAATCCGCTCATACGGGCTGTGTTTTCCGGTTTGCTTTCAGCGGCATTTACCGCAGGAGCGGCTGCGATTTATTGCGCAGGAACTACGGCTTCCATTAACAGTGCAGACCGGGTTGACCGCGTATTGTGCCATCGGATTTACGGCCCCATCATCTTGGTTGAACTGATTCTTGTGTTTTACTGGATAACGGTTGTCCTCGGTTATAAAATGACCGATAAAGTATTTCCTTTCTTCCGGTTTGTCCGGGCACTCGTTTCTCAAGCATTGCCGCCGATGGGGTTTGTTGCGGAAGGCCCCTTGCGCGGTTTATTCTTGAGCGGTGTTATTGACGGCGCCATTATGATTTTAAACTATGTGCCCATATTCCTCTGTTTATTTGCACTGGTTGCTTTCTTGGAGGATGTGGGGTATATGGCGCGTCTTGCCTTCATTATGGATAGGATTTTGCGGAAATTCGGGCTGCACGGACAGTCAACCCTTCCGATGATCTTATCCGGGGTTATTATGGGCGGCTGTGTTGTTCCCGGCGTTATGTCTACCCGCACAATCCGCGACGACAAATCCCGTCTTGTTACCCTAATGATTTTGCCGCTTTTAAATTGTATGGCAAAGATACCGTTTTATGTGCTTATCACCGGTATCTTCTTTAAACAGGATCAATGGTTGGTACTCGGCGGCGTGTCTTTTTTCACGCTGGTAGTTGCTTTACTGATTGCAAAGTTTTTCAGCCTGTATGTTATCCCGGGCGAAGCCGAGCCCTTTGTGCTTGAGCTGCCTGCGTATAATATGCCCACGCTTTCAGGCGTTGCTATTAGAACATGGGAGCGCTTGTGGAGCTTTATTAAGAAGGTTGCCACAACGGTTGTTGCCGTTTCCGTTGTTATCTGGGCAGGAATTAGCTTTCCCGGGCTGAATAAAGACGCTGAGTTGCAGTATATGCAGCAAAAAGAACAGCGTATTGAACGGTTTGCACAACAGGTGAATAATTCATACACTCCCTTCTTTATGCAGGAAGATCAGCTGATCCGTTATTTTCAGTTTGAAGAAAAATATGCACTTGCAAGCACCTTGAATTGGTTCGGTAAGGAAGCGGGTCAAAATAAAATTGCCGTCCGCTTTTTCCTGGAGAATCCCGAATATACAAAGGTTCTCTTGAAAGGGGAAATTGAGCTGGGCGAAACCATGCCGCTTTTTAAAAGCTACTTTGAAGCCTATAAAAAAGATTTTTCGGAATTTTCACGGCAGTATACCGAAGCGTCCGATAAAGATGCAGTGAAAGCAGCCTTTTACGGCAAGTGGATGAAGGCAAACCCCTTCTTTTTTGCCCTTGTCCGTACCGGTTCAATTTCGGTTAAAGGCACGGCTGTGATGGATGCCGAAGCAAAGGCGGTGAGCAAGCAGCTGCGCGCTCTCAGTGCGGATATAAAATTGATCGGCCGGAATTACCGGAAAGAAACGCTCGAATATTCCGTTTTGGGCTATATGGGGAAATTCTTTGAACCGGTTTCTCAATATGCCGGCTTTGATTGGCGTATTAACGTTGCCATTCTCGGAGCCTTTGCGGCTAAGGAAGCACTCGTTTCAACATTAGGCACCATTTACAGCCTTGAATCAGGCAGCGGTACCGACGGTACGGAGCTGGAAGCCCGCATCCAAAATAATGAAACGGGTATGACAGCCTTGGACGGGCTTGCAATTATGATCTTAATTGCGCTGTTCCCGCCCTGTATTGCAACAATGATGGCAATTAAAACCGAAACCCGCAGCTGGAAATGGGCGCTGTTCAGCATTGTCTATCCGGTATTTTTAGGCGGAATTGTAGCAACAATTGTATTCCAAGCAGGAAGATTGTTAGGATTTTAAAAGGAGTTTGTTATGAAAATAGGACGTAAAAAAGCACTTGCCGTATTCGGTCTACTGCTGTGCAGTGTACTTACCGTGTTTGCTCATACACCGCTTTTAACGGTTGAGGATAATGGGGACGGCACAATCTTTGTGCAAGGCGGCTTTTCAAACGGAGCTTCGGCAGGCGGGGTAAAAGTCTATCTTGTCAGCGTTGCGACCAAAGAAAAACTGTGGGAAAGCGTGTTCCCCGACATCGGAGAGTTGGATATTGAGATTCCCAATGAACCGTATATTGTAACCTTCGATGCAGGCCCCGGTCATATCGTTGAAAAAGAAGGGCCTCCTCCTCCCGGAGGGTTTGGTGCTGCTCCGGCCGCAAAAACCGAGGCTCCTGCTGCAGAAGCTGCTCCGGCATCTCAGCCTGCCGCTTCCGGTACGGCTGCGCCGCAAATGAATTGGACGGCGCAGGATACGGCTTCCGTTATGCCGTCCGCCGGTGTTTCATATCTTTCGATTTTTATTGCGCTTATCAGCTGTGCGAATGCCGTCATGCTGGTAATGCTGTTGCGGAGAAGGCGGTAGCAAATATGCGGGAACACTGAATTTTTTGACTATTCAGCGTTCCCATCATCGAAACGGAGTCTTTCGGTTAACGGAACGGCTCTGTATTTTTTTATTCGGTATAGATATGCTTGTTATACAAGGTTAATTTTAAGGAGGTTAGAGTGAAGTCTGCAAAACTGTTTTTTGTGCTTCTTCTATCGATTGCGGTAAATTCGGCGTATGCACACTTTCAGATGGTATATACCCCTTCGTCGGTAATACCTGAAGATGCTTCTTCTGTCGAATTTAAATTGGTATTTACCCACCCCTTTGAGTCAGGGCACACGATGGACATCGGGAAAGACGAAAGCGGTGCGGTAAAGGGGATGAAAGAGTTCTTTGCCGTTCATAAGGAAAAGAGAACTGATTTACTTGCCGGATTGAAAGAAATGCAGTTTACATCCAATGAAGGCACCGGTAAAGGGTTCAATTTTACCTTAAACAAAGAATCCGGCTTCCGCGGGGGCGGAGATTGGGTACTCGTTGCAGTGCCGCATCCCTACTATGAGGGTTCGGAAGATATTTATATTCAGCAGATCACTAAGGTGATGATCAATAAGGGGGAACTTGATACCGACTGGTCAAACCGTGTTGCTGAAGGGTATCCCGAAATTATTCCGCTCGTAAAGCCCTATGATGTGTGGACAGGCGGGGTATTCCGCGGTGTTGTTGTAGACGGTAAGGGAGAACCCGTACCGAATGCCGAAATCGAATTTGAACTGATCAACTACGATGTTGATATGGCTGCAAACAAGTTCACCGGTGCGGCAAAACTCGAAAAATCAGGTGCAGGAATTATTTTAGCAAATGCACAGGGTGTTTTTGAATTTATTCCTCCCCGTGCCGGTTACTGGGGCTTTGCAGCGCTCGGTGCAGGCGGCGAAAAACAATTCGGCGGTAAAGAGCTTTCAGAAGATGCTGTGTTGTGGATCGAAGCACAGCCGATGGAACCTGCTGCAATGGCCGGACCGGTAATGGAAGCGGCTCCTGCCCCTGCTGAAACGGCAGCACCTGCAACAGAAAAAAAGAGCGGCGGCTCTCCCATTGCCCTGATTGCAGTGGTAGCCGTGCTTGCAGCTGCGGTTGCCGGCTTTGTCGTAATGAAAAAGAAGAAATAATCTCTATTTCGAGGAGTTAATACGTATGAATAAAAAATTTATTTCTGCACTGCTGGTCTCGGCAGTCATCGGTTCAGCCTTTGCCCATTTTCAAATGATATACACCCCGTCTTCCATTATTGAAGAAGATGCAAAATCGGTTCCCTTCAAAGTGGTATTTACGCACCCCTTTGAGGCAGGACATACGATGGACATCGGTAAAAATGAAGGCGGTACCGTAAAAGGTTTGGAACATCTCTTTGTTGTTCACAAAGAAAAATCAATGGATGTTGTATCAAAATTGAAGGAAATGACCTTTACCTCGCTCGAAAACTCCGGTAAGGGGTTCGATTTTGTCCTTGATAAGGATTCTTCTTTCCGCGGAGGCGGAGACTGGGTATTGGTTGCCGTTCCTCATCCGTACTATGAAGCATCCGAAGATATTTACATCAAGCAGATTACTAAGGTGATGGTTAATAAGGGAGAACTTGATACCGACTGGTCAAACCGCGTTGCTGAAGGGTATCCGGAAATTCTTCCGTTAGTAAAACCGTATGATGTATGGGTCGGCGGGTTATTCCGCGGAACAGTTGTTGACGGAAAAGGAAATCCCGTTGCCAATGCCGAAATTGAAGTTGAATACTGCAATTATGACATTGACATGAATGCAAACAAATTTACCGGCAATCCCCGCACCGCAAAGGGTGCCGCAGTTATTCATGCCGATGAGCAGGGAAATTTCTCCTTTGTACCCACTATGGCCGGTTACTGGGGCTTTGCAGCGCTCGGTGCAGGCGGTGAAAAAACACATGAAGGAAAGGAACTTTCCGAAGACGCAGTGCTTTGGATTGAAGCATTCCCGGTAAAATAATCCCCCTTTTTAACGCATTTTGATAAAACACCGGCTGTCTAGCAAGGCAGACCGGTGTTTTTTTATGCCGCCTATCCCCATCATTGAAAAAAAACGGCTGCTCAGGTATAATGCAGCTGCTGATTCTGTTAAGTAAGGAGAGGGTATGAAGGTTGCAGTATTGGACGGGTATACGCTTAATCCGGGGGATCTTTCGTGGAAGAATCTCGAAAGCATTGCAGAAGTTACGGTCTATGATAAAACATCCCCCGATGAGGTGTATGACAGGGTAAAAGACTGTGAAGCGGTGCTGTCAAATAAGGTGGTATTTTCAAAGGAATTGATTGCCCGTCTGCCCCGTTTGCGGTATATCGGCGTACTTGCTACAGGCTACAATGTTATTGACTTAGATGCTGCCCGTGCTGCGGGTATTGTGGTAACCAATATTCCGGCTTATGCAACGGACAGTGTTGCCCAGCTGGTATTTGCCTTTATTTTTCAATTCTATTGGCATATAAAAGAACACAGCGATGAGGTTCATGCCGGTACATGGGCGCGCAGTGCACATTTTTGTTATACATCATTCCCGCTTTTTGAGCTGACCGGAAAAACACTGGGAATTATCGGTTTTGGAAGGATTGGACAAAAAGTTGCCGCGCTCGCGCTCGCGATGGGGATGAGGGTGTTATATGTCAACCGTTCTCTTAAAACAGTTCCGTATCTGGCCGGTGCCTTGCAGGTTGATCTTGACGCCTTATTAACACAGTCGGATATTATCAGTTTAAATGTACCGTTGACTAACGGCACCGAAAAAATACTGAATGCCGATGCGCTTTCAAAAGTAAAATCCCATGCACTGATCATCAATACGGGCCGCGGACAACTGGTTGATGATGCAGCGGTTGCCGCAGCACTGAAAAACGGTACATTAGGCGGATATGCAAGCGATGTACTCAGTACAGAACCGCCTCCTGCAGATCATCCCTTGTTCGGCTGTCCTCATTGTCTATTAACACCCCATATTGCCTGGCAGAGTTTTGAAGCCCGGTCGCGGCTGCTCAATACTGCGGTAGATAATTTAAAAAGTTTCCTTGCAGGAAAGGCACAAAATACGGTCTTATAGTGTATAAGGAGCCATTATGAAACAACTGAAAAAAAGCCGCTTTGCACTTATTGCGGCAGCCGCTGCGGTGATCATCCTCAGTGTGTCCAGCTTTAAGGTTATTGCCACAACGGATAACGGCGTAGTAACCCGTTTCGGTAAATATAATAGAACACTCCAGCCCGGATTACAGTTTATCATTCCGTTTATCGAAACGGTGTATCATATACCGGTAACCACGGTGCAGAAAGAAGAGTTCGGTTTCCGTACAACGATTGCCTCCGACCGCAGTCAGTACCGGAATAATATTTTAAGCGAATCATCCATGCTGACAGGGGATCTGAATATTATTAATGTCGAATGGACGGTTCAGTACCGCATTGTAGACCCTAAAGCCTGGTTATTTAATGTCGAAGCAGGAGAGCGCATTAATACCGTCCGGGATGTTTCGGGGGCTGCAATCAATAGTCTCATCGGCGACCGTGCAATCTTAGACATCATGGGTGCGGAACGTGATTCCATTCAATTTTCTGCAAAGGAGATTATGAATGAAAAATATAAGCAGCTGGGCTTAGGTATTTCCGTTTCTTCCGTGCAGCTGCAAAATGTTATTCCGCCGGAGGAAGTTCAGCAGGCTTTTGAAGATGTTAATATCGCTATTCAGGATATGAACAGGATGATAAACGAAGGAAAAGAGGCCTATAATAAAGAGATTCCTAAGGCGAAAGGGGAGGCCGACCGGATGATTCAAGAAGCCCGCGGGTATGCTGCCGAACGGGTCAATAAGGCGGAAGGAGACACTGCCCGTTTCAATGCGGTATATGCCGAATATAGTAAAGCACCGGATATAACCAAGCGGCGCTTATATCTTGAAACGCTTGATACAATCTTTTCCAATACCGATAAGGTGCTGTTTATCGACAAGAATTTAAAAAATTTCCTGCCGCTTAAAGATTTAACAGGAGGCCGTCAGTGAGCGTTCAAAAAACTCAGGCGTTAAAAACGCTTAGAATAAGTATTGGTCTGATAGTTGTTTTTTTATTCATTCTTTTTATTAAGCCTTTTTATATTTTGAATGAAGGACAGACGGCGATTATTACCCAGTTCGGTGAAATCATAAAAACCGAAACTGCGGCCGGTATTCATTTTAAAATGCCGGTGCTGCATAAGGTGCACCGCTACACAGCAAAGCTGCTCCGTATCGACGGCGATCCGCAGAAAATTCTCACCAAAGAAAAGCAGTTTATTGAGGTCAATACTACAAGCAGGTGGCGTATTTCCGATATACGCAAGTTTTATCAATCCTTGGTTACCTACGAAGGGGCGTATTCCCGTTTATCTGATATTATCGATTCATCGGTGCGGGATATTATCACCATAAATAGCTTGGATAATGTGGTGCGTACGACCAATAATATCAATCAGTCGACACATCAGGAACAGTTCGGCTTAAACACCGACGAAATCAACTTAGAGGATGTTACCGGTAACGAAAAAGTCATTTATCCGACCATAGAAAAGGGGCGTGATGTGCTCGCTGCCGAAATATTAAAAAAAGCGAACGCGCAGCTTGATGATTTCGGTATTGAAGTCATCGACATTATTTTTAAGGAAATAAAATATTCCGATGAATTACAAGCATCGGTACACAACCGGATGATTAAGGAGCGCAATCAAATTGCTCAAACCTTCCGTTCAACCGGTGAGGGAAAAAAGGCGGAATGGCTGGGAAAGCTGGAAAACGAGAAAAAAAGTATTTTGTCTAAGGCCTACGCAGAATCTGAGAGAATAAAGGGACTGGCGGATGCACAAGCAACGGCAATTTATGCATCTTCATACGGAAAATCGCCTGAGTTTTACAGTTTTTGGAAAAGCCTTGAAGTGTATCAAAATGCACTTCCGAATACGGAAAAAATCTTATCAACCGATTTAGAGTATTTTCAGTATCTGTATAAACATTAGGGCATCTGCCAAAAAACGGGAATACCGAGAAAGGATCGGCAGATTTGAGGAGACTTTTTTAAAAATTCCGATTCAGCTCTTTATCTGCCGAGCTTTTTTACCGATACTGTAATATGCAGGGAGGACTCCGGTGAGACGAAGAGGTTCTTTTGGACGTGTAATTGTATTGCTTTTATTGATCATAATATTAATTTTCGGCGGGCTTTTTTGGTTCACCTATCTCGGTTTAATCAATGCCCGCAGTGTATTTGCGCCGGTGTATTCGCTGTTCGGTTTAAAAACACCGGCAGGTGTTGCTTCTCCTGCCGATGCTGCGGGGGATTTAGATGCCGACCGGTATGCCAAGCGCTTAGCTGCCTTGGATATCCGCTCTCAAGAACTGGATAAGCGGGAGGCGCAGGTCTCTGTCCGTGAACAAGAGGCCGAACAGGTATCTCAGGAACTTGACGACCGGCTTTCCATCATCGAAGAAAAGGAAAAGTCGTTTAAACAAATGCTGGCGGAAAAAGAAGAACGCGATGTTAATATTGTGCAGATTGCAAAATATATTAACGGTATGACGCCGGAAAAGGCCGTTGCCAACTTATTGCAGATGGATGATCAAGATATTATTGATGTTCTGCGGGCAGTAGAGGAGATGGCAAAAAAAGCGAATAAGGCCTCATCGGTAGCGTTCTGGTTTTCTTTAATGCCGCCCAACCGTGCTGCGGATATTCAGCGTAAAATGGCAAATAAACCGGCATCGCTTCCCTGATGTTTTTATAGATGCTCTTTCCGACTCTCCGGTTTGCACTCTTTTTTTTCATTGTTTTTTTTCTCTATTGGTATGTGTTCCGGCTAAAGCGCCAGCGGGTTATCCTCCTTATTGTTGCAAGCTATTTTTTTTATGCCTGCTGGGATTGGCGCTTTTGTATCCTATTATTCGGCGTAACGGTGCTTGCTGCTGTTTTCGGTGCCTTGCTCGGGCGTCAAAAAAATTACGTTCCCCGCACTCTTACCTTGATTACCGGTACGGTTCTGCACATCGTGCTGCTGGGGTTTTTTAAATATTTTTATGATATTACGGTGTTTCTTACGTATGTCCTGTTTGATGTTCAGCTGAATACACCTTTTTTAGGCACTCTGCAAGAATACTCTCTGCTGCTCCCCGTGGGGATTTCCTATTATACTTTCCGGTCATTAAGTTATATTTTTGATATTTATCTGTGTAAAATGCGTCCCGTCAAATCCTTTGCAGACCTCATGCTGTACATTTCATTTTTTCCGCAGCTTGCGTCAGGGCCGATTGTGAAAGCCGAAGCGTTTTTTGCGGCTTTGCCTGAAAGCCTTGAACGGGATAGTGCGGAGAATGGATCGCCGGTGCCTTATGAACAGAGGGCGCCGATTGAGTTTGACCGCAGTATCCTGCTAATTATCTGCGGAATTTATAAAAAGATGATTCTTGCCCACTTTTTGCTCATCCTTGCCGCTGATCCGGTGTTTGCCAATCCTGCACAGTGTAATACGATTGAACTCATTATCGGCTTATTATCGTATACCTTCGTTATTTATTGCGATTTTTCAGGGTATAGCGATATGGCGGTGGGTATTGCTCTGCTGCTCGGCTTTCATACTCCGCACAATTTTAACCGCCCCTATATATCCCAGTCTGTAAGCGAGTTTTGGCGGCGCTGGCATATTAGTTTTTCTTCCTGGCTGCGCGATTATGTCTATTTTGCTTTCGGCGGTTCGCGTTTCGGTTTATTCCGGACGGTACTGGCGCTTATCGGCACCATGCTTATTGCCGGTCTGTGGCACGGCGGTTCCCTGACCTTTTTGCTGTGGGGTTTTTTGCAGGGCAGCGCTTGTGCTGTAGAGCGGATTGTTACTGTAGTAAAAAAACACCGGAAACCTACGGTTATGCCGTTTTTCCGGCTTGCGGGAGTATTTTTATTTATTAATATCAGCTGGCTGGTTTTCCGCGCAGCGTCTGTGCGGGAAGTTATGCAGTATGTGTATTCACTAAAAAATATCGGGTTGCCGTTCCGTACCGTGCATAGTTTTGCGTTTGTACCGCTGACAGCGGCCTTTCTTCTGCAACTTCCGGATGAGGCGTTCCGGCGTAAAAGTTTTGATATGTATATCCGGCTGCCGGTACCGGTGAAGGCTGCTGCAGTGGTGTGTTTTTTTATCGGACTGAATGTAATTTCAACCTCCGGGATTGCTCCCTTTATCTACTTCGGATTTTAAGGTGTGTGTATGCGGGAACAGGAACGCTCAACCCGTCAGGGCCGGTATTCGCCTAATCAATGCATTTTTTTTGTAGTTCTGGTACTGATTATCCTTCTTCCTTTTCTAGGTAAGCGGATCGGCCGCCCAGCCCAGAGTATCAAAAATCTCTATTTAAAAAATATCTATTCTGCACTGGTGCAGCCGGTCATCGCGTTTACCGAATATTTCCCCCTTGCCTCCATCATTCCTGCCGTTAGGGCCGGTTTTATTACTGCTGCCGGTTTGGGAGAACGAGGAGAGTGGGATTCGTTTTTTTACAACGGTGAGGCATACGGCGAAGATGCCGATTTTTTATGGGCTTTTGACGGAAGCGGGGTATACCCAAGTAATACTGATGTTCTTTCCGATGAGGGGGCAGGGGAGGCAGAGGGAACAGTACCGGCAGAACTCAAAAAGCACATCTCACAGGAGCTGCTCCGGAATGTTGCCGTTTCGATACCGCGGTCACCTCGGTATCCGCTCCGTATGTTCTTTTTCGGCGATTCTCAGATGCACGGTATTGCTTCAGGTATGAAACGTGCGCTTGGTTCGGATACCAGCATCACGGTTGAAGAATTAAGTGTCCATTCATCCGGTTTTCTCCGTTCGGATTATTATAACTGGCCTCAAAAACTTGAAAGTTGTTTTGCACAGCAGACGTCCGGTACACATTTTGATGCTGCTGTTTTGTTTTTAGGTATGAATGACTATCAGGATATGATTGCTGCGGGCTCTATCCTGTATGCAGGTACTCCCGAATGGGAAGAAGTGTACCGCAGAATGGTTAAAAAGCATATTGATATTGTTCTCCGTTCAGTTCCCCGGCTATATTGGTTCGGACTGCCGGTGGTACGCAAAAGCGCTTATAACGAAAAAATTCAGTATTTGGATTCAGTACACCGCTCCATTGCAGCAGAGTATGATAGCAAAAGACTGATCAAGGTTGCACTGCAAGACTTTACCGCAGAATACGGTAATGACTATGTCGGGGCAGTGAAAGGGGAGGATGGACTATGGCGCACTTTTATGCAGAGCGACGGTATTCACTATACGGTTGAAGGCGGCGAATATCTGATGAAAAAGTTCATTATGCAGCTGCACCGTGATTATGAATTTGAGGCAAAGGATCCCTAAGGCGCACTCCTTTGCTCCGTGTCCGGTGTATATTTTATGTTTTGAACTTGTGAACCTCGGCGGCAAGATTTTCAATGCTGTTCTTATTTTTCCGGGTAATTTCGTTGACTTCCTGTACGGCATGAGTTATTTGCAATGCACCTGTTTCCATCTCATTCATACTTTCGGTAATGCGCCGGGTCAATTCATCAAGCGTGTACATTTCAGATGCAACTGCTTCGCCGCCTTTCAGCATGGATTCGGAACTTGCTTGTACCCCAACCGTTACCGTATTAATGTTTTTAATAGCTGCAAGTATTTCTTTACTACCTTTTTCTTGTTCCTGCATTGCAGCAGTAAGATGCGTACTCATGCTGCGGACATTTTCGGAATGGCGGAAAATAAGATTAAATTTTTCTTCAGCGGTTTTTGAGGCAGAAGAGAGGATGTCAATTTCATTGGTGAGCGTTTTCAATGTGGCGGTAATATTTTTGCCTTGCATACTCGATTCTTCGGCCAGCTTACGGATCTCATCTGCAACAACGGCAAAACCCCTTCCGGCCTCTCCGGCATGGGCGGCTTCTATTGCTGCATTCATCGCAAGCAGATTGGTTTGGCTGGCAATGTGCTGAATAACGCTGCTTGCTTCCATAAGAAAACCGGATTCTTCGGCTATTTTTTGTGTAATACTGTTTGAACTGGTCAGCATTTCTTTACCGTCGGCCGTTGCAAGTGCTAATTCTTTGACTGCAGCGTCGCTTTTTTCAATGGTGTGCGTAATTGCAGCAATATTTGCCACCATCTCTTCTACGGAAGCGGAAGATTCTATAACACTTGACGATTGTGTTTCTATACCGGCATTTAATTCGTTAATTGCTGCGATGACCTCTTCGATTGTTCCGGCAGTTTTTGAAACACTTTCCGCCTGTGTCTGCGTTTGCTGCTTAACCCCGCTGATATGGCTGCTGATTTCATCAACTGCATGGGCGGTGGTTGTCATGTTACTCATCAGTTCATCACCAATGATCTGCATGGTAGTGGAACTTGCTTCTACCGCTTGTATGGAACGCCTGATTTTTTCTATTGTCTGATTAAAATACCGCGATAATTCTGCGGTTTCATCTCTCCCTGTTACCGGCAGACGCACCGTTAAATCACCTGCACCTTGTGCAATATCTTTTAACGCATTAACGGCTGTTTCAAGCGGTTTGACAATTTGCCCTGCAGTGACGAAAATAATAACAAGTGAAAGGAGTAAGATCAATCCGCCTATGCCGAACATGGCTTTTTGCAAGCGCTGTACTGCTTCCATAAATTCATCAATAGGAGCCTTTACAATAATCAGCCATCCGGTTTCGGCCATTTTTGCATATCCGGCAATATATGCTGTATCTTGATAAGTATAATATCCGATAGCACTTTCGGCGGCAGCCAATGCGGTTTGCAGAAACGATGAAAAGGAATTAAGAGCTTTGTCTTTCTTTGCCGCTCCGATAATGTTAATTTGTTGGGTAACCCAACCGGTATCACGGTGGGCAATGGTTGTTCCATTTCGTCCCGTTATCTCGCAGCTGCCTGTTTTCCCGAACACAATATCTTGAATTGATTCCGAAAGCCACAAGCCGTCAATATACGCTGTCAATACGGCAATAACCCTCCGGTTACGGTCATACACCGGAACCGCAACCGTCAAAGAAAATGTACCGTTTGTCTTTAAAACGCGCGGTTCCGAAACAAAATTTCTCCCCTGTTTTGCGGCTTTAAACCAATCAGTTTCTCCCACGAATTTCATTTTTCCGTCACGGAGGTGCAGCATTCCCATTGTATCGGAAATATGCAGTTCAGAAATGGTGGGATTGAAGGCTGCTTCATGTTCAAGTAAAATACTTTTATCCTCAAATGAAATAGCAGGATCAATTAATGCAGGCATACGAGCAAGGCCTTCTGTAAATTGGAATAAGGCAAAGAGTCTTCCGTCGATAATCTTAGCTGTGTCCTGTGCCTTATTGATCAGAATTTCGGAAATCTGTCCCGTTGCCGTACGTTTTGCTAAGGTACCGATCACGATTCCTTGTGTTATGCCGGCACAAACTAATAGGATACCGAATATCAGCATAAGCTTTTTTTTAATGGAAAAAATCCGATGAGGTTTCATAGTATAGGAGGCTCCTTATGATTACAGTGCAGTGATGCATTGGGATGTGCGCAGATATTAAAACTCCCAGCCGATGGAAAGCTGCGGTTGGATGATGTACTGCGGGAAGCCTTTCCGGAAGGGAAGAATATGATCAATATTGAATTCGACAAACAGTTTTTTATACATATACACATAGAATGCAGTGCCGGCATTAAGGGTCATACCCCAATACCATGCTTTCGGACTATAGAGTTTTAGCGGCGGGTAATAAAATTGGGTATTTACAAGAAAGGCTGCGCCGAAACCTGCGTGCACATCAAAGGTTAGCCGGCGTTTGATAATCGGGTACATATACACGGCATTAAAATGGGCTAACAACATACCTGCCTTCAATTTATATTCAGGCGTTTTTTGCTGTAAGAAGAAGCCTGAACCGCTGAAATTAAAACCGAAATTACCGTAATACCTTTTGATCGGTGCGACGGTTATGCGCATACCCGCACCCAAGGCAGAAAAAGATGTCTTAAAATATTCTTTAAACAGACGGTGGCCGGGGAATCCTGTAAAAACATATCCTCCTGATAGGAACACATCAACCGGTTTTTGGAATCTAAATACAATGCCCTCACTTTCTGCGAAGAGATCGCTTGGATCCCGTGCTGAAAAGGTATAGGTTCCCGGAGGTGCCTTAGAAAATTCAAATGCGACAGATGCATGGGTTCCTTCTTCGTTGAGTTCTACCAGTGTTCCCGTGAGCACACCTCCGCTTAATCGGTTTACTAAGGAAAAAGATGTGTCTTCATGAAAATTCTTGCCGGTTATTTGAAGGGTATGATCTTCCAGCTCATCAAAGTTGATAACCTGCGGTGTAACCGACGTAAGTTCAGGCTGATAGGCAAAACGTACGGCAAACTCGCGGTAATCGCTGACATCTTCTTTTTGTCCCAAAAGGTTTATGACGCGGACTCGGTAACGGTAGTTTCCTGCTGGTAAGGATACGTCCATATAGTTGGTTTTCACATTTTTCCGATCTATGGCGCGCCACAGCTTCGTCTGTTTATTCTGAGCTTCCAGCTCTACCTCAAACTCTAAAATATCATCCAAATGCTCCCAAGAAAGACGCTGTACGAGTTTAACACCTGTCTCGGTTTCTTGAATAAAATAATTTTTTTTAGCGTTTTCGTGCTTTTCAGCTCCCGCGGTATTTTATGCCGCTAAGGAGCCAAGACAAAAGACGGTGAAGCATACAAACACGATGCGCTTAATTTCCATACAAAACTCCTGTTTCATCGGTCGTGACGGCTCTGCCCTTCGGCAAATCGACCGTGAAATTCAACCGTGCCGTCTTCCCGTCCTGAAACACTTTTCCGGTGCTCAAGCGGCGCTGTGCCGTTACTTCGACGGAAAACAAACCGCGGGATAGACGGGCTATGTCTTTAAAGATCACTTCAGGTTTGGTACCTTTGTCTGCCCGAATATCCGTCCGGTAAATGGAGCGGCCGGAAGAATTTTTTATCGTGAGGCGGTAATGAGTCGCGTCGGTAACTTTCGACCATCTGAATTGTATGCTGCGGTTTGATTTAAAAAATTCTGCATTTAAGACGGTATTGGTTTTAGGTGCTTCAAATCCGGCAGCCGGTAAGGGCGGAATTGCAGCAACGGTAAATGCAAAACGTTTTGGGCAAGATATATCAAATCCTTCCGGTACGGCCGCCTTGACCTCCCATGTGTATCTGCCCGGTTCAAGCGGAGGAGCCTGCACAGCGGCTGAAGGATTGTTTACTTCAAAGACCGGCCGGCTGCTGCCGGATTTCCGGAGAATCAGCCGGGATGAGGACGGAGAAACAACCGAGTCCCACTTAAACACAAAAGGACGTAAGGCTGCATCAAGACCTGGAATAACCCCTCCGTCGGCTGGATACAGCAACTCAACCGGTTTTAAATGCATTAGGCGGAAATCATGATCGACGGCAAGACCGTACCGCCGTGTAGAACCGGCAGAAGCCGCGGCAAATCCTTGGATACTGATGCGGTAGTTACCTTCGGGCGTCTTTTGCAGGGGTATTTCAATCCGTGTATCGGTAATAAATAAGTTCTCGTATATGGGGGGCTTATTTTGACCCTGTGTGATGCGTACCTGGTAGTAATCGGCTCCCGGGATAGCTGACCATGCAAAAGCGGTTTTACCGTGCGGAAATACAACAACCGTACTGCCTATATCATAAAGTACGGGTTTTTCAAGCGGGGGAGCAACAGTGACCCGTTTCGGTTCGCTGGTCAGCATACCGTTTGGACCTTCGGCAGTGATTCTCCAGTACCATTGTCCTTGGGCTAAACTGACACCCTCTACACCGTTACCGTTTATTTTTATGTCGGTTATAATCTGAGCAAAATCCTTCGTATCAGATACTTGAAAATGTTTTTCCGTTTCAACATTTGCTTTCCAGGTAAAACGGGTGTCAGGACAGAGGGTATCGGCGAGGATATATCCGTCAGGCGGGAAGATACTGCGGAGCATGAAATCTTGATTGACCGTTTTGAATTTTGAGGGTGCGGTTGCGGCCAGTTCTTTTCCTTGCGCATCCGTTCCCGAAACCGACCAATAATACTCACCGTCAGGTAAACGGGCTGCGGCATCATCTAATTTAAAATAATTGGATTCCACCACCGTATCGACAATGACATTCTTCATTTCAGCATCTTTTGCAATCTTGAGCCGGTAGGTTTTCGACTCGGACATATTTTTCCATGCAAAGGTCAGTTCTTTCCCTTTCGAGGTTTCGGCAACAGCCTGCGGAAGCAGAACTGCAGGAGTATCCGCTGTCTGTTCTGTTCTTTCTATGTGGAAAAAGGAAATTCTTGAAGAAGCGGGTGTACTTTCCGTACCGACGAGATAGCGCGGGGTAACTCTCCAGTACCAGGTACCTTCCCCAAACTCCGATAAGGTTACCGATTGTGTATTGGTAAACCGGCTAAACTGGGGATTGTTCAATTCGGGGTCATCGCCTACTTCCAAAAGATATGAGGCAGCGAGGCTGTTTCCTTCCCAGAGAAAACGGACAGCGGGCAGGGTTTGCATATAGGTATACTGTGCTTCAACCTCAGGTTCCAGCAAGCGCGGAACGGGTGCCGGTATAATCGTTACTTTTCCCGACAAAGATTCGGCACTGTCGGGGGCCGAATCAGCGGCATATAAGCGCCAGTAGAAAGGTTTGGTTTTCTTTGAAACGGTAAATTCATCGCGGTTTGTAACGGCAAATGTTTCGGTATCTTCTGCAAATGCACTGAAGGGGGAGGTTTCAAGGACAAGTTCTTGACCTTCAGGAAAGCCGTTATGCCACTTAAATAAGACATCGGCACCCCGGCCGGTTTGATCGAGTATCTTGGCGCTTTTTCCCGGGCTAATCGTTACAAGAGGAGCCTCAGCACCATTCTGCAGTACCGCTCCCTCGGTTAAAACTTCAACCGGTTCACCGCTTTCGGTAATCACTGCGGCTTCACCTTTTTCAACCGCAAAGTGCAGACGGTCTGTCAGACTTTTGTCGGCACGCATGGAAGAACCTTTTGCAACCCGTGCGGTTGCACCTTGCGAACTGACGAGCAGCTGTGATGAATCTGAGGTTTCTACCGCTAGAAGACCGCTGTCCAAATTGATCTGCGCTTCTTCATTATTAACAAATATCTGAATCATAGTATTTGAACCGAGTTCAACCACATTGCGGTCAACAAAATAGAGCGTTGCTTCTGCATCCGGGGAGGTACGGATAGTATCGCCGTTATACACCGGAGAATTTTGCTGCGGGCGATCCCATACGGCGCGGTCAAGAAACTTACGCTGTATGGATTTATATTTAAACGTTACCGTTGCAACCGGCGTTTTGTCATTCCGTACAAACGTCTTATTCAGATTCTTCAAAAACAGAAAGACAGATATAAAGATAACCAATAGCGACAGGGCGACAACGAAAATATCCGCAGCTGCGTTTGTGAAATTAGGCCTGGATGTTGTATTTTTTCTCGTCTTCATTTATATCTACCTTTGCAAAATCAGGAATGGGTATTCCTAACACTTTTCTTATTTCGTTCAAAGTCTTTGGCCCCTTTTCACCTGCACCCGGAATGTCTGTTGCATGGGGCATATTGACTACTGCGAACATACGGAGCGGTTTTTCCTTTCCCTTTACGGTAACCGAGGGCATTTCTTCTACTAATACTTCGTCCTTAATCAAGTTATAGGTGTATTCGGTGATGAGAATATCCGTTCCCATGGGTTTGTTTAATGCCTCCGTACGCGATGCAAGGTTTACCGCGTCGCCGATAACGGTATATTCCATACGTTTTTGAGAGCCTATTTGGCCGGCAACAACGGGACCTGAGTTAATACCGCAGCCGATCTTGATAAGCGGTTTTTTATCTCCGCCGCGTCCGCGGTTAAAGATGATGAGTGCTGCACGCATACGGAGAGCTGCACGGATACAGTTGAGTGCATCCTCCCGCGGACTGCCTGCGGTAGTCGGGGCTCCCCACACCGCCATGATGGCGTCCCCGATAAATTTATCTACAACACCGTGGGTATCATTCACACATTCTACCATCTGAGTCATATACTCATTTAAAAATTCAACAACCTCAGCCGGCTCAAGTTTTTCCGAAATCGCCGTGAAGGAGCGGATATCGGAAAAGAAAATCGTGGTATTCTTTGTTTCACCGCCGAGTGCAAGGCGCCCCTGCATGGCAAGTTCTGCAATTTCTTTATTAATAAACCGCCCGAACGAATCTTTGAGCCGCTCCCGCTCTGCAAGCCCCTTGCCCATTTGCACGAAGCTGGACGTTAAAAGCCCGATTTCATCACGGGTTTTCGGTTTAAGGTCAAGCTCGTATTCACCTTTTTCAATTTGATGTGCGGCAAGCGTGAGGAGTTTTATCGGCGCACTGATGGCTTTAGAAAAAAACCACACAAACAGGGCTGCCAGTGCAAGTACTGCGGCACTTAGATAGATATTCCGTTTTGCCGTATCATTCACCGGTTCAAGGACCTGCGCTGCCTCAGCAGTTGTCAGAACGGCTGAATCTCCTAATGAGAGGCGGGAGTATGAACCGAAGAATTTTTTCCCTGTTTCGTCTTGAAAAAGCATTTGGCGGTTTGTATCCCCATTTTTGCGCATTTGGGTAAACAGAGGAAAAGCCGCGACATTCGCACCACGCCGGACTAAATCAAAGTCAGGGTGAATAAGAATATCACCTGAATCATTGACAAGATATGTGGTCTGGAGGGTTCCTTGGCCGAAGCTGTCAAAGAGTTTTTCCGCCGAAAAGAAGACGGCAAGTCCTTGCGCTAAGCCTTTTTCTCTATAGGGATAGAACAAGACCAGCATCGGCTGATTAAAGAGCGGACTTGCATTGAGTATCCGCATTATTCCCCGTTCCGCTTGTTTTGACGCTTCTTTTTCCTGCTGCAGAAATGATTCAGCCAGCAAAGTATCCAGTTCATTGGACAGGAAGAAGGTGGTATTGAGTAATTGCAGCTCTATTCCTTTGTCACGGCGGGTGTCGGTAACAAAAACCGCCGCGATGGAGGGATTACGCTCAAAATAAAAGTCGGAGGCTTGCCCGGCAAAGGTTCCTGCGCTATCTGCCGAATTGATAAGATCGAGCAGCAAAAAGGCGTTTGCCCTGATAGATGATAACTCGTTTTCGATGGCGCCCGCAGCTTGCGCATTGACCGTCCGGTTGTTTTCCTCTGCGGTAATTTGTACATCTTCACTGCCGAACCATGTTACCAGGAGGGTAATACCGGCCAGGGCAATAAAGATCAAAATGGAAATAATCGTAACGAGTTTCGCACCTATCGGAAATTTGACTTTTTCCGGTACAGTATGTAATTTCTTTTTTTCTGCCATATCGTTCTCCGAGATGTTATCTGAATATATGTATGCAGTTTTAGGTTATTGCATAGTATAAAGGATAGTTTACGGGTGCCGTATCCCCGGCATGATAACGTTCTGCCTCCTATTTTACTACGGGTTCTTATTATCTTCAAGAAGGAGAGGCGGTAAAAAGTGTCATTTTTGGGCGGAATATGCCTGAAACAGCCGTTTATAAACGGTATCGCCGGGCCTAAAGTACGGTGATGGTGATGTGTAAGGCGGGGATGTCTTAACGCAGGAGAATTTAAGAAGCATCCCCATTCTCCTTATTTATTCTTTTTTGTTTTTGAACCGAGTTTTTCGGTTACACGGGTATAGTCTATCTTTGCCAATTTATAATAGGCCGGAGGTAATTGTATGCCCGACGGGCCTTCATACTGCGCTATGATTTTTTCAAGCAATGGCTGGGCTTCTTTCCATTTCCGTTTTTTGACATGGAGATGGGCAATTTCATATTCTGCAGCGACACAAACCGCTTCGTCAGAGGAAAAACGTTTCAGAATAATATGATAATATGCGTATGCTGCGCGGTAATTATTTGCGTCAAAGGCTTCCTGGGCCTTTTGCGTTAAATCGGCTGGTGTTGCGCTGTCAGGTATATCCGATTCCTTAGGAACCGTCATACACGATGCGAGCACACAAGTGAGTATACAACAACATACATAAGACAGTAATTTGTGTATTTTCATACAATCTCCTTATTTTTTTAATCCCGTAAGATAGTAATTTCAACCCGGCGGTTTTTTGCTTTATTTTCAGGGCTATTGCTGGGGGCAATAGGCCGTGTGGCGCCGTAACCGGCGGTTTTCATCCGGCCGGCTTCAATTCCCCGTTTTTCTAATTCATCTGCGATAGTTTGCGCCCGCTGCTTTGAAAGTATACGCTCTCCATCAGGACGGTTTAAATCCGCAGTGTGGCCTTCTATCAGAAAGTGGGTGTTCGGCCCGACTTTTTTGAGCGCTTCTGCAATTGAATCAAGCGTTTTCGTTTCTTCGGGAATGATTTCTGGTGAATCGGCAACAAAGCGTATATCATACATCGTAATTTTAATGACATTTTTCGGCGCTTTTACGCTGATTTTTTCGGGGTCATGATCCACAAATGCAGCTGCTATATCATGATATAAAAAATAAAAATTTTCATCGACCAGCGGATACTTCGGTGAAACCTGTAAGCTCTCTTCGTCGCATACAATAACGATTTTTCCTTGACGGAGCAATTCAATATTTTCTTTTTTGGCCAAAATACGTTCTGCATCTTCATTGCTGATAATAGGATCGGTGCGATTGTCGCCGAATACTCCGCGGGCGATAATCCGTAACGGTTCTGTTCCGATTCTATCCCGGTACGCGCTCTCATCAAGCGTACGGGTATAAAACGCGATACTTTTCGTACGGGCTAAATCGGGATTGACAATATTTTTTTCATAAATGAGATTCATGTTTCTGTTCCAGATTTTCGGAAACAGGCAGGGATTGAGTTTTTCGCTCGAGTATTCCCCATGCACCGGAAGCTGTCCGCGCGCATCTATGAGAATGCCGGTATATATTTTACTGGCAGTACCGAGGGGAAAAAACGGCGGATTATACGGTGCATTGTGTTTAATAAATAAGTTTGCAATTTCTTGTAAGCGGTTTTGATGATAAACTATCGCCGTTTGCAGCTGCGAAGAAAGCACCGGCGGGGTACTGCTGCCTTTGTTTATAACCGCATTAATATCCGTTAAGGATAGTTTTTCTTCTGCGAGATAGGTTCCTACTCTATGTGAAGAATCCACGAGAATGGAAAGATAGGCATTTTTGAGCAGAGAGGCACGGTTTTGATCGATAAGGCGGAGTGCAGCATTTCTGTCAGTCGGTAAATACAAGTTGCTTTTGTGTAAATCGACCGTGATTTTTGAATCAATGTGTGCAGTTTCCCAGTTTTGTACTGTCTGCGATTGCATTCCTGAGGGAGCTGCGGAGCATAGGGATGAAACAAAGAAAAACAAAACTGGAAAATAATATGAATACTTCATAAGATCCGCCTCTTTACGCACTAAATCTCTAAACATCGTTCTGACGTACCGGAAGATGTTCATGAATCGATTATAGTATCGGTACTTTTAAGGTGTTCCCTAACTTTAGAACACTGTTTACCGTTAAATTATTCTTTTGTGCCAGCAGTTCTACCGGAACGGAATACTTGAGGGCGAGCGACCAGAGGGTATCCCCCGATTGTATTGTATGCCGGCCGGTAAAATTATCCCCTGAGTGATCTGCAGTGCTTTCCGTCCTTACATAAGCAGGTACCGATTTTAATGCGGGAATTAAGATCAGCTTGCCTATTTTAAGTGCGGTCGGCTTTAACCCGCGGTTATAATTGAGGATACTCTGTACACTGACCCCGTAATGTTTTGCAAGCGCATAAAGGGTATCCCCGGATTTGATGCGGTATTGGTAATGTTTGACAAACAGTTTATCGGATTGGCTTAATACCGTGCGTGCCGTGTCTTCGTATGCAGCCGGCAGACGCAGGGGGTAGGTGATAGACGGGGGGGTAACGGCATACCGGAGGGAAGGATTTAATTTTTGGATCACTATCGGCTCAACTCCGATTTCTTCTGCCAGCATTCCGACATCAATCGCCCGTTGGACTTCGATTACGGCGGTCTGTGGGTGATCCGCTGCATTGCCCCAATCAATTTGAAACTCATCGCTGCGCGATAGGATTTCAATAATTGCAAGAAATTTCGGTATATAATACACCGTTTCTTTCTTTAAATACCCGTGTTCCGATAAATACCAGTAATCCGCTTTTCCTGCTTTTTTAATAGCGGCTTTGACGGCTCCCATACCGCAGTTATAGGCGGCAAGGGCAAGCGGCCAATCTTTCAGCTGGCTGTAATTCCATTTCAGTTTTTTTACGGCAGCAATGCTTGTTTTCCACGGATCGCGCCGCTCATCAACCCAGTCATCAATATGGATATTATACCCGCCGATGCTGTTTTTCATAAACTGCCACACACCGACCGCTCCGGATTTTGAGGTCGCTTTTTCAACAAACCCGGATTCAATGACCGGCAAAAAAAGCAGTTCAGCCGGCATATTTTCAGATTCAAGCAGGTCAATAATAAAATTCCGGTAGGGGGCAGACCGCTTCATAGCGGCGGAAAGATAGTCTCGGTTCTCTTTTGTTGAATACTGTTTACGGAACCGCTGAACCAGCGGATGATCGTAACACACAAGGGTGTTGTGAACCAGTGCGTTACTTTGAAATTTTTGCAGGGTAGCTTTATCGGGAAAGGCCGTACCGGCCGGCAGCGGCTGTGCATTGGGAAAAGCATGATGAATAAACAGAAAACCTGCCAGCAAACCTACGCACAGCCGCTTGAAAAGACAGCTGTGTGTGTTGTTTACATTTATACACATTCTCAAATTTTTTCTCCATAATAAATACCTGCCCATTCCCAACGGCCGTGGATAGCGGGATCGGCAGGAAAATTGATCTTCTTAAAATATAAATACCAGGTGCGGATATATTGATTCCATCCCGAAGTCCGCAAATATGCTTCATAAGGCGTCGAGGACGGATCCAGCTGTGATGCAATCCGTATTGAACTGCCGTGCATAAAATTCCGTAAATTAAAATCCGACTGCTGCTGTATATCCGACAGCTCCTGCTTCCAGGACATTGCAAAGAAGTTTACCTTTGATCTGCATCGGTCAAGCGTTGCATAATCCCTCATCCTAATGGCATCCGTTACCGTTTTCACCAGTTCGTCAAGCGTATTAAACGTCCAATTCTTTGTTGAAGCGTTATAATCAACAATTTTGCGGGCATATCCGTAACTGTCCGGAATACCGGGAATGATGACATCAAACCGGCGGAGGTTTAAAAATTGCGTATACGCTTGAATTGCAAGTCTCCACTCTCCTTGTGTCTCATAAGCCTGTGCAAGCATAAAATATGCATAAGCAGGATCAAATTCATTATAGAAATCGGTTAACAGCCGTGAATAATATACCACCCGCTTAGGTGCGGAAGCCGATAATTCTATCAGATTTTTTAAGCAAAGCAAATGAACGGATTGACCCTTGACCAGCATATCGGGATAATTTTGCATTACGTACTCAAAATAATGCGCTGCTATCTTATCTTCATGTATTTCACGGTATGCTGCTGCAAGCCTTAAAAGAAAGTAAGTATTATACTTATTATCAGGTTGAATGTCAACTATTGACTGTAAAAAGACCGTTAGAGCTGCTATTTTTCCTTCAACTTGCAAATTATAGGCTATTTTATCAACAAGAGCAAAATGGATGCGGGGGTCTTGTTCGGTTTTTAATAAACCTGCCAGCACTTTTTGCTCTTCTTTGTGTTCATGTAAGCCCGCATAGAGATACGAAGCCGGATCACGGGAACACGATATGAAAAAGCCGGTGATAGCAAACATCAATACTGCCGGTACATAGTTCTTACACTGCATCACGGGCGGCATACTACCATAGCACCGGTATATTGGCAAGCATACCGGCAAGGAGTTTTTCAAGTATCGTTGATATTTTGAGCACCGGTAAGGCTATCCGATGCAATGTTATTTCGTCCTTATCGTCTGTTTTGGCAGTACTTGTTTCTGTCTGCTGCGCTGTGTTTCAATTCCGGTGCTTATTGACGCTGATAGAGATTATCATAATAATCATTCAAAAAAATCAACATCTCCGATGTAGAGCATCGGGGGGCTTATAAGGTAGTTGTAGTTGGCTTTAATACCCTTTGTTACAACACAGCGCGTCGGGGGTAGTAAATCCTCCGCATGAATAAATAAAAAGGTAAAAGATTATGATTAATACTTACTTTTATGATCCGGCTGAAATATTAGATATAACGATACAAAAAGGTATGCTGAAAGTTGCAAATCCTGTGTGGAAACAATTTATTTTAGGATTCTCGGCAGGGGCCTTTGTCGGTTTTGCAGGGTCAGGTGCAAATATGGCGGCATTCGGTTTATTGGCCGATCCTGCATACTACGGATTGGGAAAACTGGTAAGCGGTTTTGTCTTTCCGGTCGGTCTTATGCTGATTCTAATATGCGGAAGTGAACTGTTTACCGGTAATTGTCTGATAACGGCAGCTGTGCTTGAAAAAAAAGTCCGGTTTTCCGCACTGTTAAAAAATTGGTTCTTAGTCTATTTCGGTAATTTTGCCGGGGCGTTTACGGTGGCTTTTTTGGTTGTGCAGGGCGGCCAGCTTGAAGCCGGCTCTGCGCTACTGGGCGGGGTTACTGTCAGCATTGCATACAGTAAAATGACATTAGGTTTTTTACAGGCGGTTATGCTGGGTATTTTATGTAACTGGCTTGTTTGCTCGGCCGTTTGGATTTGCTATGCCGCCAAAGATGTGGCCGGTACTCTTTTTGCAGCGTTTTTTCCGATTATGCTGTTTGCGGTTTCAAGCTTTGAGCACTGTGTTGCAAATATGTATTATGTACCGGCAGGTCTTATGGCAAAGTCAGCTGAACGCTATATTGCAGCGGCCGGTATCGGTACGGAATCGCTGGCTGAACTGACTTGGATGAATTTTATATTTAAAAATTTAGTACCGGTTACTATCGGTAATATTATCGGAGGTGTGTTTTTTGTTGCCGTAATCTATACATTCTGTTACAGAAAACGATAGGTATGCTTCTTTATGCTTCAATTACATTCTTTTTTCGGGCCGATTTATTTTTATAAACGGGCTGCTGCCCTGGCTATTCCTATTATGATACAGCTGTTTATTCAAGCCCTTGTGTCTTTGATAGATAATTTTATGGTCGCTGATTTGGGCGATCTTAAAATGAGCGGTGTGAATATTGCCAATCATATTATTTTTGTCTATATAACCGGCCTGGAAATTATGTGCCGTGCAGGCGGAATATTTATGTCGCAGTATAACGGTTCCAAGGATCAAAAAGGAATGCAGCAGGCTTACCGGTTTAAACAGCTTTCCTGTATGCTTTTCACGCTTATCTTGTTTGTAACCTGTGCTGCAATACCCGATACTCTGCTTGGCCTATTGGTACAAGGTAATTCTGCAAAGACTGAAATTGTCGGGCAAGGAAGAATTTATACCGGTATCATTATTTTTACCTTTCTTCCGGTATCGTTTTCGGCAGCAATAGCTTCCTCGTTACGGGATATAGGTTCTGTCAAGGTATCTATGTATATCTCGCTTATTGCGACACTGGTAAATACTGCCGCAAACTATGTTTTAATTTACGGTAATTTCGGTGCACCCCGTCTTGAAGTTGCCGGTGCCGCCTATGCGACGGTTCTGGCCCGTTTGACGGAACTGCTTTTATTTTTATGCTATGTTAAAAAAACAAAACCGCCGTTTTATGTCCGGCTCCGGCAGCTTTTCAAAATTAACGCTGCATTGTTTCGAACAATTCTAAAAAATTCTGCTTTGATATTTTTTGCCGATATGTCATGGGTGATGAGTGAAACCGTTGTAACTGCGGTCTATAACAGCCGCGGAGGCCCTGAAGTGGTTTCCGGTATGTCGGCCGGCTGGACAATCGCCAATCTCTTCTTTCTTGTATTTCCTGCTATCCACACGGCTGTCGGTGTGATTGTCGGCGGTACTCTCGGCAGGAATGCGCTCGGCGAGGCGCGCTTACAAGCACAGTGGCTTAAACACGGTGCTGTTCTGCTGGGGGTTGCAGCAGGTATGCTGGAGGGAGCGGCTGTCCTGCTGATTCCGGTTGTATTTGCCCGCCTGACACCGGAGGCGCATACTGTGGCACGAATGCTGCTGGTTTTTATCGCCTGTTATATGCCGCTGTGGTGCTTTCAAAATGCGCAGTATGCAGTAGCCCGTGCCGGCGGCGATACTGCGATGGGGGCAAAGGTTGATCCGTTTGTTAATCTTGTGCTGTTTATGCCGAGTATTTTTTTGTTATACCGCTTTACTGCGCTCTCCGCTCCGGTAATGTACGCACTTTCAAAATCAACCACCATTGTAAAAGCAGTGCTTGCTCACAGACAGCTGAAAAAAGAATACTGGGTCAAAAATTTAACGGTATAATACTGTGCTAACTCTGTTATCAGGATGTCTTTATTCGTGCGGAGGGTTTAATACCCCGACGCTCTGCGTCGTAACAAAGGGTATTAAAGCCGACTGCAACCACCTTATGAGAACAACATACCCCGATGCTCTGCGTCGGGGTTGTTGATTCCATATATCTTTGTGCTGGTGTCTCTCGGCAATAAGCTGCCGTGAGTTGACCTCATTGAAAACTTCATTATATGATGCAGCGTTATGAAAACGGTTTTAATTACCGGTGCGTCCGGAACCATGGGCGGCGCAGCGCTCACTCAGCTTGCAGAATCAGGTACGGTTATGTGCCGTGTATTATTGCGGCCGAAATCTGCAAACAGAAAATTTGCACGGCGGCTTCAGAAAAAATATCAAACAATTGAAATCCTATTCGGTGATTTGCAAAATTATAGGGATTGTCTGACCGCTGTGATGGGTGCGGATTATATTCTCCATTGTGCAGCCGTCATACCGCCGCTTGCAGACCATCATCCTGATGAAACCTACCGGACAAATTATATCGGTACGGTGCAGCTGCTGACTGCCGTGCAGGAGCTCGGACAACACGAACACACCAAATTCGTACATATCGGCACCGTAGCTGAATACGGTAACCGCACCTTCAAGCACCCCTGGGGACGTACCGGTGATCCGCTCATGCCGAGTGCCTGCGACATCTATGCGGCAACAAAGGTAAAGGCAGAACGCGCCGTTATCGAATCGCCGCTGTGCTGGGTATCGCTTAGGCAGTCGGGTATTTTATACGATGATGTGCTATTCAGAAATATGGATGACGGCCTGATGTTTCATACCTGCTGGAACACACCGATCGAGTGGGCAACGGCACGCACTTCGGGGCTGCTTTTGAAAAATTTGGTAGAAAAAGACATCCAGGGCAGTTTGCCGCCTGAATTTTGGCGGCGGGTATACAATATCGGTAACGGAAAAGAGGCACGCGTTACCGGCTATGAAACACTTGACCGCGGATTCCGTCTAATGGGGCGCGGTGCCGATGAAATATTTCAGCCTGAATGGAATGCAGCGCGTAACTTCCATTGTATGTGGTATGCCGATTCTCATATTTTACATGAGTATCTTGACTTTCAATATGAAGGCTTTGAAGCGTTTTTTTTCCGGCTGCAAAAAAAGCTCTGGTATTTTAAGTTTGGGAAGCCCTTTCCGCGCCTGATAAAGCGTTTTGCCGTCATGCGGCTTTTGAATACCAATAATGCACCGCTTTTTTGGGTGCGGCAAGGACTTGAGAAACGGATACGCGCCTTTTTCGGTTCCCGCGAACAATATGAAAAAATTCCCCGCAGCTGGAGCGACTATCCGCTTCTCTGCAAGAATAAAAATCCGGAAACGGGGGCATTCCTTGATTATAACGCATTAAAAGATGAATCGGCTCTTGTGCAAAAGGGCTTGCTGCTTAATCACGGCTATGATGAAAGTAAAAAAAATGAAGAGCTGAATATTGACGATATGCGTCAAGCGGCTGCTTTCCGGGGCGGATGCTGCCTGAGTGCCGCCATGGAGACAGGGGATCTGTATACGCCGCTCGAATGGGAATGCCATAATCATCATCGTTTTACCGCCACGCCCTTTTTAGTGCTTAAAACAGGACATTGGTGTCCCGAATGCTGTGCCGCCCCGCCGTGGAATTTTGATGAGGCAGCAAAACATATTCCGTTCTATGCTCAGCTCTGGTATGACGACCATAGCCCCGATGAAACAAACTATTGTTCGGAAGAAGACAGCCGCGATATTCTCGCGTATGAGTAAAAATGGACTGGATACGGTGAAGGCTTCTATGAATTCCCTTAAAATTTACATATAAGACCTTGACTAATCTGAAAAAGCAATTAGAATTATTAGCATGAGTGATTATCTGGATATCAATAATGAAGAATTATTGAAAGACTTTTTTAGTGAGGCGGAACAGCAAGTTGAGCAGCTGGAAAGTAACATACTCGTCATTGAACAAGATCCTACCAACAAAGAAGCAATTGATGAGATATTCCGTGCGGCTCATACCTTAAAAGGGGGATCAGCTACCGTTGAGATGAGTGAATTATCCGGATTCACTCATGCCGTAGAAGACTTGCTTGATGCTATCAGATCCAATAAAGTAACCGTTACGGAAGATACGGTTGATCTACTGCTTTATTCTTTGGATATCATTAAGGCCATGCTTGCGTCACGGGCAAACGGTGAAGTGTATGGTGAAGATGTGTCGGCTACTGTTACCCGTCTTCGTTCGTACATTCCAGACAAAAAAGACGATAAAAAACCTGCTGCAAAAGCATCTTCAGCTCCGGCACGTCCTCAGCCTGAGGTAAAACCGGTGAAGGCAGCGGTTCAGGAAGCAGATGAAGAAAATGAGATTGATCCTGCTTCCTTGCTTTCCGAATATGAGATTCTCGAACTACGCGAGGCGGTTCCGAAAAATAATAAGGTGTATGCCGTTTGTGTTAAATTTGATGAATCAAGCCTGATGAATACTGTCGGCGGTATACAAGTATTTGCTGCCTTGAAACAATCTGCGGTAGTCTTGAAAACCATTCCTGACTTTGATGACTTGTATGAGGATGTGTTTCATCCTGAGGTTATTTATTATGTAGCTTCTTCATCAGAGAAAACCGGTTTAAAGTCTATCGCAAGCATTCCGGATGTAACTTTGCGGGTTATTGTCGATGAGCTTTCACTTAATTCGGAAGGAGTTGCCTCTAAAGTGTCTGCTAAAAAACCTGCCGTGCCGGCACCGCAGAAGACACAGGAAGTTACTCAGCCCGCAGCAGAGGTAAAAGAAGAAGTTAAGCCGGAAAAAGCTGCTGCACCTGCGGGCGACGCTGCGCATCCTAAGCGCGCTGCTGCTGCGGGGAACGCGGGGCATTCTTCTGGTTCTGTTTTACGTGTGGATGCAAAACGGATTGACTATCTGCTCAATTTGGTGAGCGAAACCGTTATTACCAAAGCGTCTTTGAACCAGAGTGCGATGGAGTTTAATGAACTGTATTCCCTGTTCCAGACCGCAAACGGCGAATATAAAGACCGCCTGCGGAAGTTTTTGGATAAATTCCCGTCATACTTGGAAAAACTCCAGCAGGGTATGGATTTAAACGCAATAAAAAAAGAACTTTCTGCGGATTATACCGGGATGTTTGAACTCTTTAGTCAGTTTGAAACCTCTATGAAATACTCCGTAACGAAGTTCCGTTCTTCTGCGCAAAACCTCGGAAGAATATCCGGCGAATTGCAGGAAGGTGTTATGAAAATCCGTATGGTTCCCATCAGTCAGATTTTCAGCCGCTTCCCCCGTGTTGTCCGTGATCTTTCGCGCAGTTTGAATAAAAATATCCAGCTTGTTATCGAAGGTGAAGATACTGAATTGGATAAGTCTGTTGTTGAAGACTTGCTTGATCCGATTATGCACTGCGTCCGTAACTCTATGGATCATGGAATTGAAACACCGGAAGAACGGAAAAAAGTCGGTAAGCCTGAACAGGGTACTCTTTTATTGAAGGCGAGTAATGAAGGAAATATGATCGTCATTGAGGTAACCGATGACGGTAAAGGTATTGATGTTGATGCGGTAAAAGCAAAAGCTGTTGAACGGGGAATTTTGCATCCGGGTAAAAACTTGACCGATGTGGAAGCCTATCAGCTTATCTTTGCTCCCGGATTTTCAACTTCAAAAACGATTTCCAATGTTTCAGGACGCGGTGTAGGTTTGGATGTTGTCAAAACGCACATCGAAAAACTGAATGGAACGGTTACCGTGGTTTCGGAAAGAAATAGCGGAACCCGGTTTACGATAAAGCTGCCTCTTACTCTTGCCATTATTCAAGGCTTACTCATCCGTGTCGGTGAAGAAGTTTATTCAATCCCGATTACCTCGGTTATTGAAAGTCACCGTGTCCGCAGTGAAGAAATAAACCGTATTGACAGTTATGAGGTCTTTAACGTCCGTAACGAGGTTATTAGTTTGCTTCGCTTAAATAGATTATTCGGAGTTCCTTCCGCTGAAGGCGGTGATGAAGGACATCACTATATTGTCATTGTCGGAACTGCTGAAAAGAAAGTAGGCTTGATGGTTGACAGTCTTATCGGTGAAGAAGATGTGGTTATTAAACCTCTCAAGGATCAGTTTACAAATTCACCGGGTATTGCAGGTGCATCCATTTTAGGCGACGGCTCTGTATCATTGATTATTGATGTCGGTCAGCTGCTTGATTTAGGCTTGAAACAGGAAATGCACGCCCGTGAACGCCGGGAAGCTTCAATTTGGTAAAGGGGAATGAATAACTATGGAAACTACTGAACTGAATACCAATATACATGAAGAAATGCAGGATGATTATATCCGTGAGCATATTTCTGTCATTGATTTCAAGATGATAACCTTTTCTCTTGCAGAAAAGGATTATGCCATTGATATCATGAAGGTAAAAGAAATTGCTAAGGCAAATAACTTTACCTATGTCCCGAATACCGCTCCTTTTGTACTTGGAGTTTATAACCTACGCGGTGATATTATTCCAATTATTGATTTGCGGATATTTTTTAATATTCCCGTTAAACAGCGTGCAAAAGACAGTATCGAAAGTATGGTTATCATCAATGTAGATGAACAAACTTTCGGTATTGTCGTTGACCGGATTGATAAAGTTGTCGGGGTTTCAAAAAATACCATACAGCCTCCGCATCCTATCTTCGGCGACATCAATATTAAGTATATTTACGGTGTTGTTGAAAATGCAGGTCAGCTCTATATTCTTTTGGATGTAGACCGTATTTTTGCTGCACGTACGGCAAAAGAGGAAAAGGCAGAGACTGCGCCGGAAGACTTGCTGCCGGATGCCGCGCCCGCACAGCCGGTAAAAGAGGTGTCTCAATCCAATGATGTGCTTGATATCCGGTTTATCAGCGATACACTGGCTGCCTTAGGTAAGTTTTATGCTTCTCCGATTAACGAAGCATGGATAGAAAAGCGTTATTACGAGTGGCGCGATATGCGGGTTGCTTCCGACATTCAAATTCAATCAGAAGATCATGCCCGTGAATTTTTAAGCCCTTTCCTTTCACCCGATACGCGGCGTTTTTGGTCTGACCAGTACATGAATGCGATTTTTTCGGTTTTGCCCGATAATGATTCACGTGTCATTAATGTGTGGAATGTCGGCTGCGGATCCGGTCATGAAACGTATAGCTTAGCAGTGCTGCTCAAGCAGAAGTATCCTCGTGCTACTATCCGTATTTATGCAAATGATTCTGACCTCTTATCAATTTCTAATGCGCCCATGCTGACGGTGCCGGAAGATCAGGTTATTAATAGGTTTCAGCGCTATTTGGTAAAAGGTGTGAATGGAACCTATAGTTTTAGTCAGGATATAAAAGATATGATTTTATTTGAGTATCATGACTGCCTGCATCAAAATACCGTACCCGATGCTGATATTATTTTAGCCCGCGATGTGCTGTCTTTTATAAAAAATGAGAACCAGACGGTATTGCTGGAAGAATTTAGAGAAAAACTTAAGACGACAGGTATCGTTATCTTAGGAGCTAATGAAATGATGCCGAAGCAGAACGGCTGGCTGCGGCAGATGACTGGGGATATGGCTACTTTCTCACGGGAGTAGTTTGTCGTGAATGACTGAAACCGCTTCTTTTCAGTCATCTTATAAAAGAGGGCTGGCAGCCGGTATCCCGGCTGCCATGCGCAGTTTTTTAAACTGTAAACGGACCTCGTACCGTAGCGGATAGTGTTATCCGTTGAATTTTTACAATAAGGAGATTTTGATGCGTGTAGAGTATATCAATCCGTTTAGCGAAGCTGCCTATAATATCTTAGTGCAAGTACTGGGCGGCGAAGTTAAGCGCGGCGATTTGTATTTAAAATCTACTTGTATGCCGGTTATGGGTGTTGCGGCGATTGTAGGCTTGGCCGGTGATGTTGAGGGACGTGTTATTTTTGACATGACTCCGGATACAGCCTTAAAGATCGCATCTGCTATGAATCAGGAAGAATTGACTGAGTTTGATGAACTATCCCGTGCTACAATTACTGAACTTGCTAACCTTATTACTGCACAAGCGGTAACAAAGCTGCATGATCTCGGCTTTAAGTTTGATTTGACACCGCCTGCTCTGTTTACCGGTGATAATATGGCAATATCAAGCAGCGATATTGAAGCCTTAATTGTCCCTATGGAAACAACGCAGGGAAAAGTTGAAATAAACGTTGCTATTCGCGACAGAGCATAAGAGGAGTAGGGTATGATTTCCAAACAAGATTTTCCGTCTATTAACGAACGTGCCCCCGGTGGCGTAAAAGCCGATGGAACGGCTTTCCGTGTATTAGTTGTAGATGATTCTATCTTTGTTTCAAAGCAAATCGGTCAAATCTTAACTAGCGAAGGTTATGAAGTTGTTGCTACTGCGACCGACGGTTTTGAAGGAGTTGAAAAGTATAAAGAGCTGTGTCCTAATGTTGACCTTGTTACTATGGACATTACAATGCCTAAGATGGATGGAATTACAGCGTTAGAGCAAATTATGGCTTTTGATAAAAATGCAAAAGTTGTTATGATTAGTGCACTCGGAAAAGAGGAACTCGTTAAAAAATCCTTGCTGCTTGGTGCTAAAAATTATATTGTCAAGCCGCTTGATCGTAAAAAAGTTCTGGAGCGTATCGCAGCCGTCTTGTCTAAGTAATTTTTACTGTGCCTGTTTTTTAACACGGTTATGCTATTCTGCCGTATATGCTTATATGCGGCAGAATAGTTTTTTACGGGTCTACGCGGAGTAATTGATATATCTGGTTTTTATATGATATAATATATTCCTTTCCAAGTACTTGATACAATTTATTTCTTAGCCGGTGTATATTACTGTGTGCGTAGTTTTGTTTGTTTTTCGACTCTTGTGCATTTAATACTTCCACAATCTCTTCTACATTTATCCCTTCTTTTTTCTCAAGCAGTTTTGTTAATAGTTGCCGTTGTTTTCCTGAAAGGTGTTTCATAGCATTTTTGATCGTAATATCATGAGGGTGTGCCGCGGTACTGATGTCCGGTATTTGTCTTTCTTTTGCTTTGCGCCGTTTAAATTTCCGTAAACTGTATTTTACTTTTTTTATAAGTTCTTTATCTTTTTCGGTTGTAAAAGGAAAATAAAAATATGTTTGCAAATAGTGTGTACTGAACTCAAATCCGGTTGACGACTCATTGTAAACAATAACGGTAAAGGTTAAACCTAAGCGGTCAAGTATATCTTCAACATCTATATTGTAATGCTGTATGCGGGTGTGTTCAATCAAAAGCACTTTTAAGGATTTTTTTTCAAACTTCATCAGAAAGTCTTTTAAACAATACGCTGCAATCACCGGTATGTCATCTTCCTCAAGGTGCTGGTGGAGCCTTCTATTTCTTTCCTGATCGTGGTCATATAAAAGTACTCTCATACTATTATTTTCGGCTTTGACGGATGTATCTTGAACCTCATTACACATATTGAACTTATGCCGTAATCTGCACTTTTTGCTTTTTTATTGACTGTCTACGGGATGTAGTATATGATGGAAAAATGAGTACTAAGTCATTTAAAGGGGGTATTCATCCTCCTGAGCGGAAGGCAATTTCTGCCGAATCTGAAGTTTTGACTGTGATGCCGTCTACTAAGATGGTGTGGATACCGGTTACTCAAGGAGGTGCGCCGAACACCCCCTTGGTTAAGGTAGGAGATACTGTAGTACGGGGACAAAAAATAGCAGAAACCGATAAGTTTATGTCTGCGCCTGTACATGCATCAATTTCAGGTACTGTTAAGAAAATAGAACCTCATTTGGTTACAGGAAATTCCGATGCACTCTGTATTGCAATTCAAGCAAGTGAAGATCCGGCTGAATCCTTTATGGACCCCTTGGATCCCTTTACCTGCACAAAAGAGGAAGCAATTCAGCGGATCCGTGAAGCGGGGATTACCGGAATGGGAGGTGCCTCGTTTCCCGTCCATGTTAAGCTCAGCCCCCCGAAAGATGCTAAAATAGAATACATTTTAGGCAATGCTGCGGAATGTGAACCGTATCTTTGCACTGATTCGGCGTCCATGTATCATCACGCAGAGTCGATTATTGACGGTATGGCTATTATTATGCACATTACCGGAGCAGGGAAGGGTATTATTGCGCTTGAAGATAACAAGCAGCAGCTTGTACCGGTCTTTCAAAAGGCAATTGCAAAAATAAAAGAAAATCCTGTCGGTGCAGGATCTCACGATATTTCCGTCGAATTGTGTAAAACAAAATATCCGCAAGGCGGAGAAAAAAATATTACCTCCGCAGTTGTCGGCAGAGAAATTCCTTCCGGCGGTTTGCCGTTCCAAATCGGCTGTATTATCCAAAATGTCGGAACGCTCAAGGCTATTTCCGATGCTTTCCGGAAGGGGATGCCGCTGATTGACCGTCCGCTCACTCTTTCAGGGGGCGCCTGTGAAAACCCCGTAAACATCATCGCGCCGATTGGAACCTGTGTCGGCGATCTTATTCCCGAGGTGATCCGGCTGAAATCGGGCGTTACAAAGATTATTTCAGGCGGGCCGATGATGGGCTTTTCCATGAAAAGTGCCGATTTTCCCATTCAAAAAAATACCTCAGGTGTGCTGTTTTTAACCCGGGAAGAAATTAATCTTGATGAAGAAAGTGCCTGTATCGGCTGCGGTAAGTGTGTGCAGATTTGCAGCTGCCGTTTATCGCCGGTGCTTATTATCCGTGCGCTGAAAGCCAATAAACTGGAAGAAGCGGTTCGCTACGGCTTGATGGATTGTGTCGAATGCGGCACGTGTTCATACGTTTGTCCTGCACGTATCAAGCTTGTTCAGCGGTTTAAGGTTGGTAAGCAGCTTTTACGCGAGGCAAAACAAAAAGAAGCGGCAAAGGCGGCCGCTGCACAAGGAGGAAAATAACAGATGAGCGAATCCGATAAAAACGAAATTTTTCTTTCCCCTGCGCCGCACATTGCCAGTCCGGTGACTACCCGGAAACTGATGGCGGATGTATTAATTGCGCTTGCACCGCTGACTTTGTATGGTATTTATTTGTACACATGGCCGGCGCTGATCCGTATTGCCGTATCGGTTGGTACAGCGGTTGCCGCAGAAGCAGGATTCCGGAAGATGATGGGGAAGGACATCCGCATCAATGATTTATCCGCAGCTGTAACAGGCCTGCTGTTTGCCTTGGTACTCCCGCCGCTCGTCCCGCTTTGGATTGTTGTGCTGGCCGTAGTATTTGCGATTGTCGTAGCAAAAGAGTTTTTCGGCGGTCTGGGCGCTAATCCGTTTAATCCTGCATTGATCGGACGCGCTTTTGCTGTTGTGAGCTTTTCACAGCTAATGACCAGATGGGTCGCCCCGCACCAGGGTTTTGATGCCGTAGCGGCTGCTACTCCTTTATCCTATATGAAGCCGCCGGCTGAAGGTGCGGTTGCCTCCGCTGCGGCCGTTGCAGAAAAGATGGGACTGAGTTCTGCAGGCGAACTGTATTTGAAGCTGTTTATCGGCGATCACGGCGGCTGTATCGGTGAAACAAGCGCTGTGCTTATTCTTGCCGGCTTTGCATATTTACTGTTTAAGAAGGTGATAGGATGGCAGATTCCCGTTTCAATGATCGTTACGGCAGTTGCCGTTAATGCGATCGGCGGAGTTGACCCGGTGATGACCTTGTTAAGCGGCGGTCTGTTATTCGGTGCAGTTTTTATGGCAACCGATTATGCGAGTTCTCCGGTTACGCCGTGGGGACAGATTATTTTCGGTGCAGGCTGCGGGTTGATAACTGCCCTGATGCGTCTTTTTGCGGGAATGCCTGAGGGCGTTATGTACAGTATCTTGATTATGAACTCGGTTGTGCCGTTCTTAAATAGAATTATTCCGTATAAATACGGCTATGTTAAACCGCCGCGGAAGACCAAAGCGGCTCAAGAGGGAGGCGCAAAATGAAGCAAATGATCAAACTATCCGTTACATTGGCGGTGTATACCGTTATTGCCTGTCTTTCGCTTGCTGCGGTTAATATGTTTACCTCTCCCCGCATTCAGGCGGCAAAAGAAGAAAAAACGAAAATAGCGCTTAAAGCCCTGTTTCCTGAGGCCGACACCTTTAAGCCGATCACTGAAGGAATGCCGAAATCCATTGATAAGGTCTTTTTCGGCGAATCGTTTCTTGCATTTCAAGGAGAAAAGCCTATTGGTATTATCGTAACCGTCAGCGGTCACACCTATGATCAGGCAACTATTCTCAACGGTATTGATATGAACGGAACATTAAAGATGATTCAGTTCTTGGTACTGACCGATTCACCCGGTATTGGAACAAAGGCTAAGGAAGAACCGTTTATCGGACAGTTCCGCAATAAGCCGGTTTCGGATGGATTTGCGATCGGCGGCGATGTACAGGCAATAGCGGGTGCAACCATTACCTCGACTGCAGTTACCCGTATGGTAAAGATTGCCGTTGGAGCCGCTTCGGCATATCTCAAGAGTGAAGGTCTTGCCGCAGGCGGGAACTAAAGGAGAAGGTGTCATGAAAGAATATATACGTATTTTTACAAACGGACTGCTGAAAGAAAACCCGCTCATTATGCTCATGATCGGACTGTGTTCCGCTCTCGCAATTACCACAACTGTTCAAAACGGTATCAGTATGGGCTTTGCGATGACCTTTGTTATTGTTTTGAGTGAGCTGATTATCAGTATCTTTAGAAAGTTTATTCCGAAAGATATCCGTATTCCGATTTTTATCATTGTTATCGCATCATTTACAACGATTGTAGACCTCTTAATGCAGGCCTTTTTGCCGGAACTTTCCGAATCGATGGGAATTTTCATTAAGCTCATTGTTGTAAACTGTATCATTATGGGACGTGTCGAAGCGTTTGCATCAAAGGAGAGCGTCGGACGTGCCGTTGCGGATGCCTTCGGTATGGGGCTGGGCTTTACCTGGGTGCTTGTAGTGATTTCCGCCATCCGCGAGCTCTTAGGCGCCGGTACCGTAATGGGTATAAGCATTGTACCGGAAGATTTTTTAATCAAATTTTTTGCGAACTCTCCCGGCGGTTTCTTTGTGTTCGGTATTATTATTGCACTGACATATTTACTACAAGATCAGGCAAAACTGCGTAAAAGCCGCAAAGCAGCCGTGCAAAAAGAAACGGCTCCATCTCTTACTGTAACGGAGGAAAATGCAAATGGAACTGTTTAAGATTTTTCTTGCCGCACTGTTTGTAAAAAACATCGTTTTTATCCGCTTCTTAGCACTGTGTTCGTTTATCGGTATGACTTCTGATGTAAAGAAATCGACCGGTATGGGCTGGGCGGTACTATTTGTTACGGTTATCGCTACAGCGGCAACCTATCCTTTGTATAAATTGGTACTTGCACCGTATGATCTCGGCTTCTTGCAGACTCTGCTGTTCATCTTGGTTATTGCGAGTTTGGTACAGCTGGTTGAATTTTACCTAAAAAAATCGGCTCCTGCCCTGTATTCCGCTATGGGTGTGTATTTACCGCTTATTACCACGAACTGCGCTATTTTGGCGGTTACCCTTGATGTTATTGCTGCCGATTATACCTTTATCGAAGCGATGGTGTATTCGGTCGGTGTTGCGCTCAGCTTTATGCTGGCGATGGTATTGTTTGCGGGATTGCGCGAGCGTATTGATATTGCACCAATACCCAAGTATTTGAAGGGCACTCCTATTCTGTTTATTGCTGCTGCCCTCTTGTCGTTGGCTTTCGGCGGTTTTGCCGGAATGATTTAAGGGAGTGTAATAAGAGAGTATGCAAACTATTTTTTTAACGTTCATCGTTTCGCTGATTTTAGCGTTGGTTATCGGATTTTTACTGGGATTCTTTAAGCGGTTATTTTATGTAGAGCCGGATGAAACCGTAGAAAAAATCCGTGAGGTATTGCCGGGTGCAAACTGCGGTGCGTGCGGATATCCGGGATGTGACGGATTTGCGGCAGCGGTTGCAAAAGGCGAAGCGCCGGTAAACGGCTGTACCGTCGGTGCAGGCCCTGTTGCGGTAAAGGTTGGAGATATCATGGGAATAACCGCAGATGCGGATGCTAAGGTTGCTGTCTTGCTTTGCCAAGGCTCTCATGATGTCTGCAAAAATAAAGCGGATTATGTCGGTGTTAAAACCTGTAAGGCTGCCAAAATTTCCGTCAACGGATTAAAAGAATGTGATTGGGGCTGTATCGGTCTCGGCGACTGTGAAGCTGCGTGTCCTTTCGATGCCATCCATATCCAAGAAGACGGGTTACCGCACGTTGATTATGAAAAATGTACCGGATGCGCAGTCTGTGTGGCCGCTTGTCCGCAGCATATTTTAACTACCGTTTCAACCCGCCGTAAAGGTGCTGTTGCCCTGTGTTCATGCAGAAACCCGCGCAAACCGGTTATTATGAAAAATTGTAAGCGCGGCTGTATTAAGTGTATGAAGTGTGAAAAAAATTGCCCCACGGGAGCTATCAAGGTTGTTAACGGAATACCTGAAGTCAATTATGAGCTGTGCGATTCATGCGGCAAATGTATAGAAGGCTGTCCGACAAAGGTGCTTGATTTGGTTGAGGATAGAATTGCAGTTCGCTCCTCATGCAGCGGATGTCAAGCGTGCTGAACGTGCCTGATGTAAAAAAACGGAGCGGGGTTGTCTGTATTATCGGACGGCCCTCCGCCGGAAAATCCACATTTGTCAATAGTGTCTGCGGGGAAAAAGTGTCGATAGTTTCGGCACTGCCGCAGACAACCCGGAATGCCGTGCGCGGTATCTTAACCGCAGCACAGGGGCAGATTGTTTTTATTGATACCCCGGGGTACCACACAAGCGAAAAAAAAATGAACCGCCGGTTGCAGGCTATCACGGAAAACCGGCTGCGGGACGCTGATGCAGTGCTGTATCTCACCGATTCAACGAGATCTTTTGGTGAAGAAGAACAGGCTATTTGCACCTTGCTTGCCGGAGTGCAGGATCGGCTGGTTGCGGCTGTAAATAAAACGGATATCGAAAGTGCATCGGCAGGACAAACACGGCTCAGTATCATACAGGCGCTTCCCGCAGTGCCGCAGGAACATATCTTTGATATTTCTGCGCAGGAGAAGATAGGCTTGGATGCTTTATTAGATTCTTTGTTCGCGCTGTTGCCGGAAGGTGTGCCGCTGTATCCCGAAGATTTTTATACCGACCAGCCGGTCGATTTCCGTATTGCAGAAATTATCCGCGAGCAGGCAATCAGCCGTTTGTACGAGGAAATCCCTCATGCAGTGTATGTAGATATTCAAGACATGGAAATGAAAAAGAACGGCAAAGAGTTGTTTGTCCGTGCTTTTCTTTGTGTTGAGCGTGAAAGTCAAAAATCAATGGTGATCGGTAAAGGAGCTGCGGTGATTAAAGCCATACGCATAGAATCTCAAAATCAATTACGTACTATTTTTCCCTATCGGGTGCAGCTTGATTTACAGGTCAGAGTGGATAAAAACTGGCGCCAAAAAGACCGTGTGCTTCGCTCTTTATTGCAGGACTGATGTTTTCGATGTTCGCCGTACTCCGATTGTATCGAGGCGTTGACATGAACGGCAGTACACTATAAAATAAGAATATTATTTACAGAACAGTGTAAGAATAATGGACTGTCAAAAAATTACGGTTTTTCGGCAGTTTCCTTAATTTTACCTGCGATGCTTAAATTTCAGCAGTTGATGTATAAAGACTGAGGTTTAAGCTCGGCAGGGGTGTTCCGGAAGCAGGGGCTTTTGAACATTCCTATACAAAACATTTTTACATTTTAAGGAAGGAAAAATGACAGAGCAAAAGTATGTATATTTTTTCGGAAATGGTGAGGCGGAAGGCAAGGGCGACATGAAACAGCTCTTAGGCGGTAAGGGTGCCGGTTTGGCTGAAATGACCCGTGCAAAATTACCGGTTCCTGCTGGCTTTACCATCACGACTGAAGTTTGCCAGCTCTATTACACAAACAACAAAAAATATCCCGACGGATTGGAAAATGCCGTAAAAGAAAATTTACAAAAACTTGAAGCGGCAGCCGGTAAAAAACTCGGCGATCCGGATGATCCGCTCCTCGTTTCGGTACGCTCCGGTGCACCGGTTTCCATGCCCGGTATGATGGAAACCATTTTGAACCTCGGTTTAACCGATAAGTCCGTTGAAGGCTTGGCAAAAAAAACCTCAAACCGCCGTTTTGCACTGGATGCATACCGCCGGTTTATTATGATGTACGGTTCAACTGCTATGGGTGTTGAACGTGCAAAATTCGATGAAATTTTCGATGAAGTAAAAGAGAAAAAAACCCGTGTCCGTCTCGGTACCGCTGCCGATGTGAAAGTAGGTGATACTGATGTAAACGAAGCGGAACTTGCAGAAGTTATCGAAAAATCAAAGGCTCTCTATAAAAAAGAAATTAAGTCCGACTTTCCTCAGGATCCGATTGAGCAGCTTTGGGGAGCGATTAGCGCCGTCTTTAATTCATGGATGGCTGATAAAGCCGTAACCTACCGCCGCGTAGAAAACCTCGTCGGTATTAAAGGTACTGCGGTAAACGTCATGCAGATGGTCTTCGGTAACAAAGGTGATACTTCTGGAACCGGTGTCTGCTTTACCCGTGACCCCAACTCGGGAGAAAACGTATTCTACGGCGATTATCTCTTTAATGCACAAGGTGAGGACGTCGTTGCCGGTATCCGTACTCCTATCAAGCTTTCAGAGTTTGAAAAAGAAGACCCCAAAGCGTACAAACAGCTGTGCGATGTACGCGCATTGCTCGAAAAACACTATAAAGATATGCAGGACATGGAGTTTACTGTTGAAGAAGGGACACTCTATATGCTCCAGTGCCGCACCGGTAAGCGTCTTCCTGCCGCTGCCTTCAAAATGGCAGTTGATATGGTAGAAGAAGGCCTGATTACCAAAGAAGAAGCTGTCATGCGTATTAAGGCAAGCGATATAGAAGGTATTTTCTATCCTGCTATTGATTATAAGCAGGACAAACTTAAAGAATCCTTCCTTATTAGCGGTATTGATGCGGTTCCCGGAGCTGCTGCCGGTAAAATCTGTTTTTCTGCCGCAAAAGCTGAAGAATTGGCTGCAAAAAAAGAAAAAGCAATTCTGGTGCGTAAGGAAACCAGTCCCGAAGATGTCGGCGGTATGCACGCGGCACAGGGTATTTTAACCGCAACCGGCGGAAAAACGAGCCATGCTGCGGTTGTTGCACGCGGCTGGGGTAAATGCTGTATCGTCGGATGCGAAAAACTCGTGATCGACTATGAAAAAGGCGAGTGCAGCTACAACGGTGTAACCTTAAAAGAAGGCGACTACATCACCCTTGACGGTACCCGCGGTGATGTCTATGTCGGTGAATTGAAGTTGGTGCAGGCAAAACAGCCTGAATCATACAAAACCTTAATGAAGTGGGTGGATGAAATCCGCACCATTAAAGTGCGTACCAATGCCGATCAGCCGGATGATGCGAAAGTGGCGCTTGAGCACGGGGCTGAAGGTATCGGTCTGTGCCGCACCGAACATATGTTCTTTAATGATGAAAAACGTATTTTGGCAATCCGCGAGATGATTGTTGCAGACAGCACCGAAGGGCGCAAGAAGGCTTTGGCAAAATTACTTCCCATCCAAACAAAAGACTTTGAAGGTATCTTCAAGGTGATGGACGGTAAGGGGGTTACCATCCGCTTAATCGACCCGCCGCTGCATGAATTTGTACCCCACGACAAAGAAGGTCAGCAGAAACTGGCCGAAGCACTCAATATCAGTTTTGCAAGCGTTAAAGAGCGTGTTGAACAGCTCCATGAGGCTAACCCGATGCTCGGACACCGCGGCTGCCGTTTAGCCGTAACCTATCCGGAAATCCTTGAAATGCAAGTAACTGCAATTATTTCCGCTGCATGCAATATGCAGAAGAAAGGAGTAACCGTTCTTCCTGAAATCATGATTCCGCTTACTATCGATGCTAAAGAATTTGCGATGCTTGAAAAGAAGGTTCGTGCCGTTGCAGATGATCTTATTAAAAAGAACGGAGCGGATATTAAATACCTCGTCGGTACTATGATTGAAACGCCGAGAGCGGCGGTATTAGCCGATAAGATCGCCGCCCATGCGGAATTCTTCTCCTTCGGCACCAATGATTTAACTCAGATGACACTGGGTGTAAGCCGTGATGATGCAGGAAAATTCCTGCCCGACTATGTTGATGAGCAGAAAGCCGGCGTCTTTACAGCAGATCCCTTCCAGTCATTGGATCAGGAAGGTGTCGGGTTCTTGGTTAAGAGCGGTATCGAAAAGGGCCGTTCCGTGCGTGCCGATTTAAAGGTCGGTATCTGCGGTGAACACGGCGGTGATTTGGAATCTGTTAAGTTCTGCTGCCGTGCCGGTATGAGCTATGTTTCCGCTTCTCCGTTCCGCGTCCCGATTGCACGTCTTGCCGCTGCGCAGGCTGCCATCGAAGCAAAAAAATAACTGTTTTAGTCAGACAGTGCTTAGTGCCTAAGGATATCCTGGATGTTCTGAAAGTCCTTCTTTTGGGACATCCTGTTACGTTTCATCGTTAGGTACGCTTGTTACTACAAAAAAGGACAGCTGCAAAACCAGGTTTTGTAACTGCCCTTTTTTTATGCGCGGCGTGAAACATCTTTTCGGCCTGTTATTTCACAGTTTTTCCCTAAAACTATTCTCCTCTTTCCAGTATCCGCTCAAGCGCCTCTACCCGATCCGACACTTCGTACCGCTTGAGTTCTTGCAACTGTGCTTGTGCAAGATCAAAACGGCGGGTTGACCGGTAAAGGCATACAAGGTCATACCGCAAATCGGCGCTGCCGGAAAAAGATTCAAGGCCGGTGCGCAGCGTGATTTCCGCGCGGGCATAATCACCTTTTTGCACCGAAACCGCTGCTATCAGCTGGTATATCCGCACGGAAGGCTGAAGATCAAGCGCTTTTACCAAACCGTCGTCTGCTTCGTTAAGTAGGAATAAGGCGCAGTCGTTCTCGGCCTTATCTGTCAGCAGTTCGGGATTTTTAGGATTAAGTTTAACCGCCCGGAAATACCATTCTTGTGCCTCATCGCGGGCACCGTCAGCGGCAAAGGCATTGGCAAGCGCATGGAAGGCCGCCGCGCGGTTCCGTTCTACGGCAAGGTCGGCGGTGCCTCCTTCGATGTCAAAGAGCGGGAGGCAATCAGTCAGCTGCCCTTTGCGGCGCTGTACTTCCAAGTAGTTTACTAGCAAGGCAGCCTCATCGGGCAGCAGCTGCCGTGCGCGGGCTACGGCCTGTTCTGCCCGTTCAATATCTCCTTCATCAAGGGCTGTTAAGGCGTGAAGATTATGTATCCAGGCATTTTCGGGGTCTGCCGCAAGCGCCTTGGTCAATACCGGCCCGTATTTTCCTCCGGTTAGATAGAGTGCTTCTGCCAGACGGAATTGATAGAGCCCGCAATCAGGTTCGAGCGTACAGGCTTTTTTCAAGGCCTTAACCGCTTCCTTCCCTTGAGTTGCTTTCAAAAGCAGCCCATAGAGGTACCAGTCAGCGGAATCTTCAGAATGCTGTTTACAGGCAGCCTTTAGTTTCAGGAGGGCTGTATCGTAGTGTCCTAATGCGTAGGCGTATTTACCTGCAAGGGAAACAGTCCGTAAGTCATCAGGAGCGATACGTTCCAGTACGGCAAGGGTTTCCGCAAGGTCGTCATAGTTTTCCTGCTGTAAAAACACCCGCGCTGCTTGAATATAGACTTCAACCGCTTCCGGTTTTTTGCCGGCAGCATACAGTTCGTTCGCTTGATGGAAGGCAAACAGCCCTTGCTCCGGATTCCGCTCAAATGCCTGTTGGTATGCCGCAGCTGCCGCTTCATATTTTTGCTGTGAATGCAGTAGGTGTCCTTGAAGATTTGATAAAAACGGGGCTTGTTCTATCACTGCAGCAGGTACGTGTGCCAGCAATGTGTGTAACTCATCATAGCGGCTGGTGCGGTAGTAAATGCCTCCGAGTTCCGCTATGGCTTCCTCATATACCGGCTGCTCTTTTAAGACCGCCTGAAATTCCTGTTCGGCTTCGGCGATGAGGCGCTGCGCAAAATAAATACGTCCGGTAAGCATCCGCTCATCGGCAGTAGGTTCACGCATCCGGGCAGCTGTCCGTAAATGGAGCAGCGCAGGGACGTATTTTCCCATCGCGTAGAAGGTTTTTGCAAGGGTAATCCGGGCTTCTGCCGGCACTGCTTCACGGCTGTTTGCTTGGGTATAGGCGGTTTCGACGGTGAGCGGTACGGAATTGAGCCTAAAGCCGGAAAGACGCACCGCTGCGCGCGGATAGGTTTCCCAGTTTTGAACCGCAAAGGCAGTATTGCCGGCAGCTTGGATGGTGTCATCTTCGCAGCAGGCAATCCATACTCCGTTTATGATGAGGGTAAGGGAGGTGTTGTTGGTGATAAGTTTCACGTTATATGTATCCGGTGTTTCCGGTTCAGGAATTTTAACCCAGCCTAAGATAGGCATCGGTGTGGTATTCACAACCGCATCGAGGCGTACCCATCCTGCATCGGAGATAATGAGGGCATAAAAGGTTGATTGACTGATATATCGGAATAAAAGACCGCCTGCAAAGCTGCCGGCTGTTTCGGTACCGTTATCCGGTACTGCCGGTGTCTGCACCGCAGCGAGCGGCCGGTCAAAGTGAATATCGGCTTCGATAACCGCATTTTTATAGCGGAAGACCCGGTTGACCGTCCACGCATAGAGGTGTTTCCGCTGCGCTTCAAGCACCAGACCGGTTCTTTCGCCGGTACCGAAAGAGGCCGTATAGCCGTCCCCCGTTTCTGCCCCAAAACGGCAGAGCTGCGGACGGGCAAAATCGGCTGTCCACTGTTCTTCAACAATTTCTTCAAAATCTGCCGGAATATCTTTTTTGATGCTCCGCAGTTTTTTCAGCTTATTTTTAAGATAATCAATATAGAGTTTCAGCATCCCCATAGGGTAAAAATAGCGGAAAACAAAAAAAAAGTCCACGTTTTTTTGTCATTCTATCCTTTTTGTGTGAAGTGTGGTATAGTACCGCATTCATAAGGAGGCTTGCGTGCAGGCAGCGTGTGTTACCAGTGAAATAGGCAGATTAAAAAAAGTGATACTCCATCGGCCGGGGAAAGAACTGCTGTATTTAACCCCTGATACCTTAGATGAACTCTTATTCGACGACATTCCTTTTTTAAAAACCGCCCAAGCTGAACATGATGCCTTTGCACACATTTTATCGGATAACGGTGTACAAATCATCTATTTGGAAGATCTTGCCGCCGAAGCTATCGGGCAAGATATGGGGATACGGGAAGCCTTTTTACATCAGTATATCGCCGAAGCGGGAATTGTGTCTGCCGACTATACTGCTGCGGTTTTTGACTACTTAAACGGTATCCGCGATTCAAAAGCGTTGATTCTAAAAACCATGGCAGGCGTGCCTATTCACGAGCTGGCGGTGCAGCCGAAAAAATCGCTTTCGCAGTACGTATTGGGTGAACACGGAATGCTGATAAATCCTATGCCGAATCTCTATTTTACCCGCGATCCTTTTTCGTTCATCGGCCATGGTGTCAGCTTGAATAGAATGCATTCATTAACGCGTAACCGTGAAACAATTTACGGTGAATATATTTTTAAATATCATCCCGATTTTAAAAATAAGACGGAACTGTACTATAGCCGCAGCGGGATTGCGAGTATTGAAGGCGGAGATATTCTGAATATCAATCATTCAACTATCGCACTGGGACTATCCCAAAGAACAACCGCAAATGCGGCGGATGCCCTTGCGCGGAAACTGTTTTACGATTCTCAGTCTTCCGTTCATACCATATTAGTCTTTAAGATTCCTGCAATCAGAGCCTTTATGCACCTTGATACCGTGCTGACCCAAATTGATTATGCGGCCTTTACTATTCATCCGGGAGTTTTGGATCGGCTGCAGGTGTTTAAAATAACGAGAGGGACGGTGTTTCCTGATTTAAACGTTACCGCCCTTGATGAAAAACTTGAAACAATATTGGAAACCTATACCGGCAGCGGCCCGGTTGAACTTATTCCATGCGCCGGCGGTGATAAAATCGCTGCCGATCGGGAACAATGGAACGACGGCGCTAATACGCTGTGTATCGGCCCGGGAAAAGTCGTTGTGTACGATAGAAACACCGTTACCAATGAACTTTTTTATAAAAAAGGCATAAAAGTCTTTGAAATGCCGTCTTCGGAACTCTCGCGCGGCCGCGGAGGCCCCCGCTGTATGAGTATGCCCTTACAGCGGGAAGCATTGACCTGATCTGAACCGGTATTAGATATTCAGTTTTAAATCCCCGTTTTTAATCCAGCCGAGTTTCCGCAGCGGCAGGGTAAACACAGCCGTAAGCAGGGCAGGGAGAATGAAGTGCACTATAAGCACAGAACCATAGAGGAAGGCTCCGCTCCCTCCTGCCTGTTCCATCGCGGTCAATGCTCCTATTTGCCCGACAAAACCGCAGGTTCCCATACCGGAACCGATGGGTGTGTTCTCCATTTTAAACAACAGAGTCGAAAGCGGGCCCGTTACTGCGGCGGCGGCGGTAGGCGGTATCCATATTCGGGGATTCCGTATGATATTCGGCATCTGCAGCATACTGGTACCTATTCCTACTGCAACCGTACCGCCCAAGCCGTTATCCCGATAGCTCATAACGGCAAAACCTATCATCTGTGCACAGCATCCCGCCGCCGCCGCTCCTCCGGCAAGGCCTGAAAGGGAAAGCATCATACAGATTGCAGCACTGCTTATCGGCAGCGTCAGTATCATACCGACCAGCACCGAAAGCGTTACTCCCATGGCAAAAGGCTGTAAATTCGTTGCCGTCATGATCAAAGTACCTAGTCCATTCATAAAAGCCGACATATAAGGCCCGAAAAAGACAGCAACAGCCGTTCCCGAAAGAATCGTAACCATCGGGGTAACGATGAGATCAACCTTGGTTTCCCGTGAAATGAGTTTTCCTAACTCCGTACTGATGATGACTGAGAGAAATGAACCGACTGCTCCGCCGAATGTATTTCCGGCATAACCGACAATCGCAGCAGAAAACAGAACAAAGGTATGCGCTTGTAATGCATGAGCGACAGCAATTCCTATTGCTGCCCCGGTCATATCACGGCAGATCGGCCAGACGGTATCGCTTAAAAAGGAAATATGCAATTTTAATCCGATCGTATTTAAAATCGTGCCCACCAATAAGGACGAAAAAAGTCCCATGGCCATTGCACTCATTGCGTCAATAAAATACCCTTTTGCGGAAATTTCTACCTTTTTTCTTTTTAAAAACAGTGTGAATTGATTCATTACTCCTCCGGAAAGAATAGATGGAGCAAGGATTTTACTCTCAAACGGTAGATATTGCAACACGCCGGGCTCTGATTTGACAAGTTTACCATTGAGGTATAGAATATTTTACATTGCGGCGGGATGCAGTATACAACGATATGCCGATCGCAATAGGAGGTTTTATTTTTATGGAAAAACAAGGCAGTATGAAGTTAGGATTATTGCCGCAGCTCGGCTTGGGGATTCTTGCCGGCGTGCTTTTGGGATTGTATGTACCTGCTTCCGTAATGGGGGTAATTGCAACAGTTAAAAAGCTGTTAGGGTCGATTATCTTTTTTGCGGTTCCTTTGGTCATTTTCGGGTTTATTGCACCGGCAATCTGCGGTTTAAAAACAAATGCAGGAAAGATGCTCGGTACCTTTTTACTGATTTCCTATTTATCGGCAGTGGGCGCATCGCTGTTTTCTACAATCGTAGGGTATCTTTTAATTCCATTCTTGCACGTTCCTTCAAATGTGACCGGTTTGGTGGATATTCCCACAACGGCTTTTTCACTGAACATACAGCCGATTATGCCGGTGATGACCGCCTTGGTGATGGCAATCTTGGTCGGTATTTCGGTTATTTGGACAAAGGCAGAGGCAGTTGAAAAACTGTTAAATGAATTTCAGGCAATGGTGTTGGAAATTGTCAACCGCATTATCGTGCCGCTGCTTCCGTTCTTTATTGCAACTACTTTCGCAGAACTTGCGTATAGCGGCAGTTTAACCCGTCAGCTTCCGGTATTCTTAAAGGTTATTGTAATTGTTCTGATTGGGCATTTTATTTGGCTGACATTATTATATCTCATCGGCGGGGCGGTTTCCAAAAAGAATCCGCTTGAAGTCATTAAGCATTACGGCCCTGCTTATGCAACTGCGGTTGGTACTATGTCGAGCGCCGCAACCTTGCCCGTTGCACTCCGCTGTGCGCATAAGTCGTCGGTTCTCTCCGATGATGTGGTTGACTTTGCTATTCCGCTGGGAGCAACCACTCATCTTTGCGGTTCCGTTTTAACAGAAACTTTTTTTGCAATGATCATTGCGCAGATGCTGTACGGAGCGGTTCCTTCATTCGCTACCATGCTCCTCTTTTCACTTTTATTCGGTGTGTTTGCCGTTGGTGCCCCCGGTGTACCGGGCGGAACTGTCATGGCTTCTTTAGGGATTGTTATCAGCATACTCGGTTTTGATGAAACGGGAACAGGCTTGCTGATTGCGATTTTTGCTTTGCAGGACAGCTTCGGAACTGCCTGTAATGTAACCGGCGACGGAGCTTTGGCGCTCATTTTACGCGGTATTTTCTATAGACCCGACGGATCATTAAAACGGCAGGCCTGATGTTATGGATATAACGGAGGTTGACTGTCAGCAGTTTATTGCTATTCTGGAGGAAGAACTGGTTCCGGCCTTAGGCTGTACTGAGCCGATTGCCATTGCCTATGCAGGCGCGCATGCACGCGCCTTGCTTGGAAAAATTCCCGACCGTGTTGATATAAAAAGCAGCGGTAATATCATCAAAAACGTCAAAAGCGTTACGGTGCCCAATTCGGGTAATTTAAAGGGAATTCCGGCTGCCGCAGCAATCGGTATTATCGGCGGAAATCCTGAAAAAGGCTTGGAGGTATTGGCCGATGTTACCGAAGAAGACCGGATTCAGACAAAGCTGTTTTTACAGGAAGTTCCCTGCAAAGTTTCGCTGCTCCACAGTACCGCTTCGCTTCACTTTATCGTGGAAGTGTTTGCAGGGGAAGAAAGTGCGTCGGTAGAAATTGTACATCAGCATACCAACATCGTCCGGACAATGAAAAACGGCCGGGATGTTATCAATATCCCCTTTGATCCGAATAGTGCGAATGCAGCTCTAACGGATCGGTCGGGGCTTTCGGTAAAAAAGATTCTTGCTTTTGCCGACACGGTAGATATTGACCGGGTACGTACTGTACTGGAGCGGCAAATCGAATATAATACCCGTATTGCTCATGAAGGCTTTGAACAGTCGTACGGTATTAATGCCGGTTCCAATCTTTTGGAGGCGGCACAGGCTGAGAATGCAGTGAGCTTTAAAATCCGGGCGCAGGCAGCAGCCGCAGCCGGATCGGATGCCCGTATGAGCGGATGCACTCTGCCTGTTGTTACCAATTCGGGAAGCGGTAATCAGGGGTTAACCGTATCGCTGCCGGTAATTGTCTTTGCGGAAGAAAAAAAATTGCCGCATGACCGGCTGCTGCGCGGTCTTATTGTGAGTAACCTGCTTGCAATACACCAAAAAACACGGATAGGCCGGCTTTCCGCCTACTGCGGAGCGGTAAGCGCTGCTTGCGGAAGCGGGGCTGCCGTTACCTACCTTTCCGGCGGCAGCTACGAGCAAATTTGCGAAACAATTACCAATACGCTTGCAGTAGTGTCGGGGATTGTATGCGACGGCGCAAAACCGTCTTGTGCTTCTAAGATTGCAACCGCAGTCGATGCAGCAATCAATGCGCATAATCTTGCAATGAAAAATAAGGTTTTTCTTGCAGGCGAGGGCATTGTGAAAGATACTGTAGAAAAAACCATTGCCGGTGTCGGCAGTATTGCCGCGGACGGTATGCGGGAAACCGATAAGGTTATCTTGAATATTATGGTCGATGACTAAAAAAAAAGATGCCGGTTCACTGTGTGATTGGCCGGCATCTTTTTGACTTTTTATGGGAGGCGGATATGAAAACACTGATACGCGGGGGAACGCTCGTAACGGAAACGGATACCTTTATTGCCGATATTGCCGTGCAGGATGGGATTATTACCGGTATCGGTCGATTTGATGGTATAGCGTTTGATTCGGTGTATGATGCACACGGTTTACTGGTGATGCCGGGGCTGATCGATGCTCACACCCATCTTGAATTGCAGCAAACCCCTCAGTACCGTGCCGCCGATGATTTCTATACGGGAACCGTTGCCGCCGCCTGCGGAGGAACCACCAGCATTATCGATCACATTGCCTTCGGGCCTGCCGGCTGCAACCTGCATTATTCTCTTGACCGCTACCATGAATTAGCAAAAAAAGCGGTTATTGATTATAGTTTCCACGGTGTAATACAGCACGTCGATGACGCTATCCTTGAGGAACTTGCCCATATTATAAGGCATGAAGGTATTACCAGCGTTAAGGCCTACACAACCTACGGGTTTAAAGTAGATGATACCGGCTTTTTCCGGCTGCTTAAAACCGTTAAAGAGGCTGGCGGCGTTCTGACCGTCCATTCCGAAAATGATGCCCTTATCAATTATTTACGGGCAGAGTGTGTAAAGTACAAAAAAGTGCTTCCTATTTATCATGCGCGGAGCCGGCCCAATATTACGGAATCCGAAGCGGTTGCACGTTTACTGCACTTTGCTGATTTAGCCGGCGATGCTCCGCTGTATATTGTACACTTGTCAACCGCAGAAGCGCTCCGTGCCGTGATGCAAGGACGGATGCACCTTAACAATACCTTTGTTGAAACCTGTACCCAATACTTAACCTTGTCAGAAGAAAAATACGGAAACGAGGACGGCAGTCCCGATGATCCTGAAAATATCGAGGGCTTGAAGTACATGATGGCGCCTCCCTTGCGCACAAAGCAGGATAATGCGGTGCTGTGGCAGGGGATTGCAGATGGTGCTATCCAGGTTGTTGCTACCGATCACTGTCCCTTCCTGATGAAAGAAAAAATGGACACAAAGGGGGATTTTACGAAGGGGCCGGGAGGCGCACCGGGTATTGAGGAGCGTGTACGGATTATTTTTTCCGAAGGGGTACAAAAAAAGCGGATTTCCCTACAGCGGTTTGTGCAGGTTATGGCTGCTAATCCTGCACGCATTTTTAACCTCTATCCCCAAAAAGGATGCTTACAGCCGGGTGCCGATGCCGATCTTACCCTGATCAACCCGAATGCCGAAGAGGTGCTGACAAAGAAAAATCTGAAAAGTGCCTGCGATTACTGCACCTATGAAGGCATGAAAGTTCACTGCACGATCGATTCCGTATTCAGCCGCGGGGAACTGATTGTACGGCATAACGAATTTCTCGGTGAAAAGGGAAGGGGACGATTTATTTTTAGACAACCTTCTTGAAAAGTCAGGTTTATATAAAATTACCGAGAGTTTTTTTGCAAAATTCTTATTTGTCGGTTATACTGAATATATAGCTGCGGCAAATGCCGTTGCATAAGGAGAATGCAAATGCAAATGAATAGTGTGGTTATCAGAACCGACAATATGGAAAAATCCTTACACTTTTATCAAAACATCATCGGCCTGACATTTGAAACAATGATGTCCGCTGCACCGGGAAAACAGATAGCCTTTTTACGTGATCCAAAATCGGGCGGCAGATTAGAGCTTATTCACAGCGACCGGTCAAAAGTAAAAAAAGAGAACTCCATTTCGCTGACCTTCACTGTTAATCAAATCGGTGAAACTGAAAAATATCTGAGATCAAAAGATGTGCGGATTATTATGCAGCCGCGGACAGTAAAAGATGGCAAGAAAATATTAACTGCCGTAGACCCTAATGGGATTGAAATTGACTTTATCGAATTGAAATAACCGGTACACAAAAAAAGCTGTCCGCGAACTAAAGTTTTCGGACAGCTTCTTGAGCATTTGTTATAGAGGCCGGCGCTTATTTTTCGCCTTTACCGTCGGCATTTGAAATTGCCCGCATGACCTCATGCGCCTTTGTTCTCACTGGTGTTACATAACTGTAGTTATTTGCAATACGCATAATGGTTTCAAACATATCTTTTTTGTTGCTGATTGATCCGGCCATTCTTTCAAAAGTGTTCAGTATCTCAAGTGCCAGTGAACTGGTAGGATTTACCGTATCGAATTTGCGTGCAATCCAGTTGATCATGTCCGAAACTTCATCGTTATTATTTTTACCGATCGTTCCCAGCGATTTAACCGCAGCAGTAATGACAGAGGGTTCGTTATCCGTATACATAACGGCAACTAATACATCCTTTGCCTCATCGGTGCCCATTTGCCCTAATAACTCACAAGCTCTCCGCCGGATATCAGGATAGTTATTGATAACTCTGCCGTCTTCCCGAATAACGGTTGATAAGCCTGTTGTTGCCAAGCTGCTTAATGCTGCTTGAATTTCTTCCGTTTTCCGTCCTTCATTGAGCGCATTTTCAATATACTGTAAGGCAACAAGCTTTGAATCCCGTCCTTCCGCAGCTACCATTTCTTTGATCATGACGCCTTCGATGGAATTCAAATATGCTTGCTCAACAGTTATCATATTTCCGGAATCTTTATCCGATGAACTGTTTTGGGGTGCATTTTTGTTTTGTGCACAGATAAATGGAGCTGTCAACAGCCCTAAGGCTAATGAGAGTATCAATAATTTTTGCCGCATAGTACGACCTCCCTTTCTTATAAAGTGATAGTAGATACATATTCAGCTATTTTTTAGCGAGAGTCAAGTAGCCCGTATGCCCCTGCTGCGAAACTGCTGCATTGTGCATTCTGACGGAATAGCCTATACTAGACGGTATGGGGGTAACATGAAACGAATATCCGCTGTCATTTGTCTATGTTTTTGTCTATTTTGTACCTTTTTCTTATCTGCGCAAGAAACGGAAGATTTCGGATTTACTGACGGTGATGAGGGAAATGATTCATTTACCGTAAATATAGGCGGACGTTTTGCTTTAGGCGGTGTTTTTTTTGTCAATGATTTTAAGACCTTTAAGGATACCCATGTTTCTTCAATTATTGACGGAAAATTGCATATTCATGCCCGTGCTCCGGTGAGCGAAGCCTACTTTGGGGTACGTCTAACCGGCAAAACTGTCGGAGTGCGGATAGGATCGCCGGAAGCCGTTTTTCCGGTGTATCCGCAGATACCGCGGTGGATTGATGAAGCATTTGTCAAAATTCTTTTAGGACCGGCAGTGCTGTCCGGTGGTATTCAAAAACTGAATTGGGGGCGTGCCGAACAGTTTAGTGTGCTTGATATTATCAATCCCCGCGATAAAACGGATATGACGGTTTCCGATCCTCAAGAACTGAAAATCGGCCGTCCGCTTTTGTCCGCTGCAGTCTATCTTCCGTATGATATAAAGTGTGAGGGAGTATTTTTACCTGTCTTTGAAGGGAATCATATTCCTGCAGAAAGAAATGCACGGTGGTATTCCCGCCGTTTTGATTCTGTGCTGCAGCTTGACCGGTCGTTTTTTACCAAACCGGTTTCCGGGGATACCTTGGAGTATGCACAAGGAGGAGCGCGTCTTACGGTATCGGTAGACGGCAGGCATGATCTCGGTGTGCAGTATTTTTACGGCCGGCTGCCCGATCCTGCTTTTAAAGTAATATCCCTGTCCGGTACGGCCGGGCAGCCGCGGGCGGTGTATGGTATGTATAATCCCTACCATCATATCGGGGTGGATTACGGAACGGGTGCCGGGCCGATTGCTTTTACTGCGGAGTTTGCAGCAAATATCACTGCCGATTTGACAGGAAGTATTCCGTCAATATACAATCCTGCGTTAGCCTGGAATACCGGTATACGCTATTCAGGTCCATATAGTCTTAGTTTGGCTCTTAATGCTTTGGAGACCGTCAGGCTGCACCATAACCGGATACATGATCCTTATGATGTTGAAAAAGATTGCCGGAGAACCGATACAAGGCTGATATTTTCTGTTTCACAACTGTTATTACGCAACTCCTTTGAATGGAAACTCAATGCAGTTATCGGTCTTGAAGATGCAGATTTTTGTATTATGCCGGAGATACAGTGGCAGTTTGCAACTCTTATGCTGAATGCCGCGGCGGGGATGTTCGGCGGCAGAAAAACGGGAGCGCGTGGTCAATTCCGGAAGAACAGTTTTATCCGGTTATCGGCCGCTTATGCGTTTTAATGAGGAAAGAATAGCCGTCTGTATATTGTAAGTGCAGTGATGGTATAAAACAGAGAGGCACAAAAAAAGCCACCCGTAAGGGTGGCTTTAATAATAGCAGGGAGAGGACTTGAACCTCTGACCTCCGGGTTATGAGCCCGACGAGCTGCCAACTGCTCTACCCTGCGATGTGATAACAAGTATACAAGACAATGAAAAAAATGTCAAGCATATTATTTTACATTTTGTTACATTCTACTCTTGTGAAAGTGAGTATTCAAAGGTATACTAAAATACATAAGGAGCGGATAATAAATGGGTGCAGCCTCAACTTCTATAAAAGAATCTTCCATGAATCAGGCAGTAATTACGCTGTTACTTTTGGGAGCATTATTTATGTTTTTGGTCGCAGTAAAAACGCAAAATACTGCGCTCAATCTTTTACAGCAGCAAAAAGAGCAATCCTTACTGCTGGCAGATGAGGTCAAACAAAGTTCCCAAGAGCTGACCCGTTTATGCCAGTTATTTGTCATAACAAACGGTAAGGAAACGTACCGGCAGGAGTATAATGCTCTTGTAAAATGGCGGAGCGGAAAACAAGCACGGCCTGAGTCCGTTCATTACAAGCTGTATCCCGGACGAATAATCAGTCAAACGGATCTCTTGCATGAATTCGGCTGTACTGAAGAAGAGATGCAGCTGCTGCATACCGCTACGCAGCTGTCAAATGAGCTGATTGCAATTGAAGATCAGGCAATGGATAGTATTCATTTAAATCAGTATGCTCCGGGTCTCCGTATACCTGATGAGGGTGAAACCGTCAAAGAATTTGCTTCCCGCATTTTGTTTGATGATGAATACTACGGTACCATTATGAAAATTATGGAACCGATCGATGCGTTTTATTATTCGGTAACTGAGCGTACCGATACGGCGGTGCGGGAAGCTCAGCACCTCTTAAGCCGGTATGAAACCGTTGCTTTGGTTTTTATTGTCCTGGTCATGTGCTCAGTTGGTTACTTTTTCTTATTTGTCAATATGGCAATTATTAATCCCATTACACGTACCGCGAATTTATAAAAAAATATTGCACAAGGCGATGGAGATTTGACTGTGTCATTGCCGGTAAAAGGAAAGAATGAAATAGCGCAGCTTGCACAAGGGTTTAATGACACTATCGGTAAGATACGCGATGCGATTGCTGCTATGGATGCCAGCACTGCTCTTTTGAAAGTTTCGGGAGAAACCCTTGCCGCAAATATGAGTCGAACGGCAGATTCTATTGAACATATCAACGGCAATGTAAGTTCTGTCAGTACTCAAATGCTGTCGCAGAGTACCGGCGTAACCGAAACGGCAGCTACCATTGAGCAAATTATTAGAACGATTAAGCAGCTGCATACGAGTATTGAACGCCAGGCTTCGAGTGTTGCCGTATCCTCATCTTCTATAGAGCAAATTACAGCGAATATTAGTTCTGTTGCAAAAACATTGGAAAGCAGCGGCGAAATTGTTCATGCCTTATCGACGGCCACCAATGAGGGAAAGGAAATGCTGATTCAGTCCAATAGCATTACCCAAAAAATAAATGACGAATCAGGCAGCTTATTGGAGGCAAGCAGTGTCATTCAGCATATTGCAAGTCAAACAAACCTGCTCGCGATGAATGCCGCTATTGAAGCCGCTCATGCGGGAGAAACAGGGAAGGGGTTTGCTGTTGTCGCGGATGAAATTAGAAAATTAGCGGAAGAATCAAGTTCGCAAGGTAAGACCATCACAACTACGCTGAAAAATTTAAGCAGTGAGATTGATATATTATCAAAAGCGTCAAAAAGTGCTGAAGAAAAATTTAATAATATTTTTTCACTGTCGGAGCGGGTAAGGGAGATGAGTGCTCATGTTACGGCATCCATGCGTGAACAAGAAGCAGGGAGTAGGGAAGTTGTTGCTGCAATTAAACATATTAATACGGTTACGGATGAGGTCAAAAACGGCGCAGATGAGATATTGCATGGCGGAACGGAAGTTGCACAAGAAATGCAAAAGCTTGATGAATTAACAAAATTTATTAACGGCAGTATGGCTGAGATGGCTGAGGATGTACATCAAATCACCCGCACTATTCAAGAAGTGCACCACATCACGCAAAACAATAGTTTAAATATTGAAAATGTTGCGCAAGAAGTAAAAAAATTTAAACTATAAGCTACACGGGCTAGACCCAGCCGGATCGGCGCTATCAGCACCGCTCCGGCTGGGCTTGCTTTCGGTATATACCCCCTTAGTCCTTTGTATTTTTTGAGAAAGGTTGGGTTATATAAATGAGTATCGGGGTCATCAGATAATCGGCAATCAGTGCGGAAAAAAGGCCGACGGCGGCCAATATGCCCAGCCTAAAAATAGCATCTATTTTACACGTCAAATACATCAAAAAAGTTACCGATAGAATGATAGTTGTCATTGCAAGAGTTTTTCCGATGGAGTAAAAGGTTTGCCGGATAGCCGTATCATAGCACTGCTCTTGTTCAAACACATATTTTGTATGGTTGGTAAAGTGAATAGTATCGTCAACGGCAATTCCTAAAATCATCGGCATGATCGTCATTGTGATCATATCAAGGGGGATATTAAGATAGCCCATAATGGCGCCGATGCTGATAACGGGCATGAGGTTGGGAATAAGTCCGATAAAGCCCATTTTTAAACTGCCGAAGACAATCATCATCAAGACGGCTATGGCAATAAGCGAAGTCAAGAAAGAGTATAACTCTCCATAGACGATTTTATTATTCATTTCAGCAAAATGAACGGCGGCTCCGGTTAAAAAACAGTGCGCATCAGGAAAAAGAAGTGCGCATTGTCTGCGTATATCTTCCATGTTTGCTTTTATTTCGTTGCCGTCAAATAAGCTTACATCAATATTCATCCGCAAGGTACGGTATTCATCATCGACCCATTGCAACGCATTTCCGCCTGAAAGTTCATACAAAAACAGCAGCTGTGTTAGAAGTTCGGGGTCATCGGGAATAGTGTAATAGGCAGGATCATCAGCATTCATGGTTTGGTTCATTTCTTTTACAATGTCCAAGATTGAAAAGATTTTCGGTACACCGTTATTTAATTTTGTGAGGCGGAATGTCCCGATATGTTCTGCAAGTTTATCCAATTTTTTTAGATTATCCGGATTTTTTACCGCATCCGGTTCTCTAAACGTCAGCATAATATTGTAGTTAAAGTAAGACCCAAGCTGTGATTGTGTAATATCATATAAGCGTTTTACATAGTGGATGCGGGTACCCATGAAGTTAAAGCTGTCCATATTAACGGTGATGTTAAAAAGTGCAGGAACACAGGCAGCCGTTACCGCAGTAAAGATAATCAGGATTGCTTTCCGTTTTCTGATCACTGCATTACCGAACCGCTCAAATGCCTCATCCAGTTTTTTATACCGGTTTGCTTGAGGGCTGTTTGAAGGCAGGCTATCTTTTCCGAAACTCATCAAAACGGGTATGAGCGTACTGACATAGATGTATACGGCAAATACCATTGCGGCGCAAGCTACCCCTACCCAGCGTATAGCAGCCAATTCCGTTGTCAAAAACGACAGTACGGAAGCGGCAGTGGTAACGACGGTGAAAAAGAGCGGCCATCCGGTGTTTTCTAATGATTGAATAACCGCCTCTTTTCTTTTCCCGATCCGGTAAAAGCTGTTGCGGAAGGAGTTAAGCAAGTGGATTGAGTAACCGACGGATAATGCCATTGCTAAAATAATCGGTAATGACAACATTTCTGAATTGGCTGAAATATTAAGATGTCCCATGAAGCCGAGGACGGTTGCTATTGCGCACACGGTTGCAACAATCGGTACAAGGGTGCCGCGGAATGAGCGTGAAAAAATAATGAGCAGCAGCAGCATACAAAGAAAACTCAGTCCGACACTTTTCCGTGTTTCCGCTCCGAGTACGTATTTTTCTTCCGTTTCGGTATACGGAAGTCCGGCAGGCTTCACCGTGTATGCTGAACTGTGGTATTTTGGATCGGTTACGATGCTGATGGCTGCTTCCCCGATGACATACATTGGGGCTTTGGTATCGGTTTTACTCCATTCTTCTTCCCGCGGAGTTGCTTTAAGGGATAAAACAACCCATGTTTCTGTTGCATCAAGGGTTACGAGCTTGTTTACGATTGATTTCCGCGATAAAATAAACTCTTTTGCCTTCTTGAGGTCTGCCTCATTTTGCGGAATGCCGTCTTTAAAGGGATTGCCGACTTCTATCCCTTCATCGGTACCGACGGTAATATCCATATCGGTAATCGAGGTAAGAGAATCGGCATAGGGAACATTTTCCAGTAGGGCATTTCCTATGCTTTTAATCGCCTGTAATACCTCAGGCTGAAATACATCGTCGGATTCAAACAAGAGTACAATGGTATCGTTGCTGCCGAAGAGCTCTTTAAAACGTTCTTCATGATTTTCGATTTCTCCTCCGTCCGGTACAAAAGCTTCTTCCGTAGCCGATGATACACGGAGATTTTTTAAACCGATAAATCCGATCAGAGTCAGTACCGCCAGTGCCGCCATACAAAGCCAACGGTACCGTAATTGCATCTGTGCAATGTTTTTAAAAAATTGGTGAATTCCGGTGAGTTGCATAATAGTTTCCTTATAAAAGTAAGCATAGTCTTACAGGAACTGCTTGTCAAGATACCGGAGCGTACACTACTTATTATTGATAATTAAGGCTGCAAGCGCACCGGGAACCCATCCGGCACAGGTTAAAATAAAAACAAATACAATAGATCCGCATCCCTTATCCACTACGGCTAAGGGCGGGAATATAATGCAGAGAATCAACCGTCCGCATCCCATAGCTTTACTCCTTATGTACAGGGTTATTGACCAGCAGTTTCGGTATATACTTCTTTATTGAGCACCTCCAGCGATAATACGGTTCCTTCCGGTACTGCATAAGGCACCGAACAAGCTCCGCCGGGATGGCGGAATGAGGTCAGCTGCTCTTTGTCGCCGTTCTGATATGCCGCATATAACGAAACGGTAAAAGGATAGGGGAACTCGGTTAATTCTGTTTTTAAAATACCGCTGATGATGCCTTCCGCTGTCCGCTCCGGTAGTGAAAGCGATAATGTTACCGCTGAAAAGACCGGTATGCTGCTTTGAGGGGCATGGCTTTGGCTGTCTACGATAATACGGCCGGCAGCGATGCTGTCCGAAGCGGTAAAATCAAAGACTACCGATGCTTTTTGCATTATTTGGTATATTTTTTCAAGTCCGGCGTTGACCATATCCGGTACCTTGGTTTGCTCTTGTTCGATGCCTTTACTGATGACAAAGGTTAATTCCATGTTGTTGGAAATAGGCGTACCCATCGGCGGTTCTTGTTCAAGGATGGTGCCGGCCGGTTCTGAGCTGTATTGTACCAAATACGGCTGCCGTATCCGTACATACTGCCGAGTACCCGAATTAAACAATTCTTGAATACGTTCTTGTACGTCCTCAATATGTTCACCGATATAATTCTGCACGGTGTCGATTACGGTACCTTGGCTTACAACCAGTTCAATCCGTTTACCGCCTTTTACGATTGCACCGGCAGCCGGTGCCTGCTCAAGAATACGCCCCCGTTCTTCCGCTTTTTCGGAATAACGGAGCTGTATACGCGGATAGAGTTCTTTTGCCTGTAATTCAATCAGTCCTTCAGGAAGGTCTTTACCGACAACATTCGGGACCATCACCTGTTCAGGACTCTTTAAGGATATAAAAAACATCAGTGCCGAAACGGCTATAAATACAATAGTCATTACAAGGGAGGTCAGGACAATAGCTTTTCCGTTTCCGCTGATACTGTCTCCCATACCACTTAAACCCATATTTTTTCCTTAGTATTGACGATTCTGACACTAAACAGGAAACCGATGAACTTCCTGTTCAGAGCGACATCCCCCGCTGTTCTGCGGCAAGGGTGTCTATTGTAAAATTTCTCCGGTAAAACCGGAAACACCGTTTAAAAAATCTTTCCATTGCATTGCTTTTTTTGTTTCACGCTGCAGCATCTGTATTGCAAGGATACCGTTACCGGTCTGTACCAGTATTCCTTCCATTTTATCTGTGCCGAGAACTAATCCCGGAACTGCCGGCTGTTCCGGCGCTGTGCTGCCTTTGTAGGGATGTGCGTGTAAAATTGCCAGTTTTGTATTGTTCCACTGCGCAAAGGCACCCGGCCACGGGGTATGTGCACGGATTTTACAGCCGATTGCCTGCGCCGATTCGTACCAGTTAATACGCCCGTCATCTTTTTCCAATAATCGGCAATAAGAAGCTTGACTGCTGTCCTGCCGTGTCCGCTGTACCGTTCCGTCCTGTACCCGGTTAAGGGCTTGCACTATGAGGTCTGAACCGAGGAGGGCACAGCGGTTAAGCAAGGTTTCTGCCGTATCGTCCGGTTCAATGGGGACCTCATGCTGTATAACAATATCTCCCGCATCCATTTCCTGTGCCATATACTGCACCGTAACCCCGGTTACCGTATCTCCGGCTGCAATGGCTGCCGGTACCGGACTGGGGCCGCGCCAGCGCGGAAGGAGGGAAGGATGGATATTGAGTGCACCCTGAGGAAAAAGTGCAAGGGTTTTAGGCCCGAAAATTTTTCCGTAGGCAAAGCAGACTAAAATATCCGGCTGTAAGGCTTGCACTGCTGACCGGAATTCGGCAGTGAGTGTATCGGGTGTCAGTACCGGCGTATTTTGGGGAAGGATATTTTGCGCCTTTAATTCTTGTGCAGCGCGAAACACTGCCGATTCAACATACTTCTTTCCACGGCCGGCAAGAGCAGCCGGACTCGTTAAAATACCGGCTATCCGATAGTTTTTTGCAATTTCGCGGAGGGCCGGTACCGCACAGTCAGGGGTTCCGGCAAAAAAAACGTTCAGCATGGGGCACTCATCCGCCGTTTTGCTCGGCGTTGGGCTTGTTTTTGCTGATTGCGCTGAAATTTATCTACGAGTTCCGATTTTTCCGTTTCGGGCAGCCGGTCAACAAACAGAATCCCGTCCAAATGGTCATATTCATGTTGAATAACACGGGCAAGCAGCCCGCTTGCCTCCATGGTTTTCCGTTTCCCATTGAGGTCTTGATACTGTACCGTAACCGCTTCCGGCCGGGTAACGGATGCATATACTTTAGGGATACTTAAGCACCCTTCTTCATAGCTGCATTGCCGCTCGGACGTTGCAATAATGTGCGGATTAATAAACACCCGTTCTATTCCGTCATCTATTTTAACGATAAAGAGCCGGATATTTTTTCCGATTTGCGGGGCTGCTAAACCGATTCCCCGATCTTTTTCCATTATGACAAACATATCCCGTATCAGTTCATGGAGAGAGGTATCAATAGTTTGTACCGGCAGCGACGGCTGCTGAAGTGTTTCTTCGCCTAAAAACAATATATTCATTAGCGTTATAGTACAAAATTTATGCACGGCGGTCAATCTTGTCTTATACTAAGGTGCGCAGCTTTTACCGTAAACGAGTGCTGGGAATTTTAGTCTGAGCAAGATGCAAAAGCTGTTCTGTTTCAGATGAGGTATAGGCTTTAATCTTGTTCCATGCAGGATTCAAGCAATTGCCGGATAAAAAAGAGGTTAAAAACCACGCAGCACCGGCAGGCAGCACATCGGCTATTGCAAGAATTTCCGCTTCTTTTACAAGCGGCGGTACCAAAACTGTCCGGTATTCTACAGCAATGGGGTAGTCAAACTGTTGAATCCGCCGAAGTAGACTGAGTGTCTTTTCCAATAAGCTATGCGGCTGTTGCCTGACAGAACTATCACATCCGTACCCGTTAAAGCCTAATTCATCATAGCGTGAAAGACTGGTTTTTATATCCAACGCTACCATATCGGGATGCAAGGTTTTGTCATGCAATAATGCCGATAAGGTATCAGGCAGCAGTCCGTTTGTATCAAGTTTAACGGCGAGTCCGGCTTTTTTTGCTCGGATAATCAAGTCAGGCAGCAGTGGCGACAATAAGGCTTCTCCCCCTGAAAATACTATACCGCTTAAAACCGATTTACGCTTTTCGATATGCGCATATACATCTTCAAGAGAAACATATTCGTTTTGAGTGGAATGAGCACCGGTTTTCTGAGGTCCTTCGGTTACAGATGCGCATACTAACTCTCTGTTGTAACAGTATGGACAGCGGAGATTACATCCGGGTAAAAAAACCGCAGCGGCAACACGCTGCGGATAGTTAATAAGGGAAGTTTTTTGTAAACCGACATTCATCCTATGCTATGACTGCTTCGGCCGTGTACGGTATAAAGCGGCAGTCTTTCAGTTCCGGGACAGAATATGCCCGTTTCATTTCCTTTTCTGCTGCATCGTATATGATTACCGTAGGGCAGGAGCGTACATTTGCATTTGATGCTTTACGGAAACCTTCATCAGTATCGGCATCAATGAAGCGGACCGGCAGTCCTAATTCACTGCAGAATTCTTTGACGGGAGGACAATTCGGACAGGTTTTACGAGTGTAAACTTCAAGGAATGCCGCATCGTGAACCAGCTCTCCGTGAGCAGCCGGCGGGGTGAGTACGGAAGTATAACCGGAGATTTTAGGATTGGTACTTGAGAACATTTTCCGTGCGGCAAACTCTTCCCGCTTTCCTTTATTCCAGTTCCTTACTGAACGGTAATAACCTACGATACGTGCATATACTTCAGTAGCTGTTCCGTGTACGTTTTGCAGTTCAGCTTGCGTACGTGCAATCTCGGCTTCTATGTCTCCTGTTGTCTTCATCGCTTTCCTCCTATATATTTATATCGCCATTGCTGCAATGGCCTGTATTTTGATTGTCCCGATGCTAGCACTATCATATGACCTCTGTCAAGGGCGACTGTACCCGGCTACAGTCTGGAACTTCAAAAACTTTGATGAGTATGATAATTGAACGGCACAAGTACGGAAAAAAATACTTGCGCGACTTTCCTTTTTATGTTAGAACTAGTAAACAAAAATATTTCCCGTATTATTGGGGTGTTATTGATCAGATAAGAGGTTTGACTATGAAACTATTGCATTATATTTGGCTGGCAGCCGGGTTTGTTTTTTTAGGAATCGGAATGTTGGGGGTGTTCCTGCCGATACTTCCTACAACGCCTTTTTTGATGGTGACCGTTTTTTGTTTTACAAAGGGTTCCGTACGGCTGCATAAATGGTTTATTAAGACAAAAATCTATCAAAATCACGTCAAAACCTTTAATGAAAACCGTGCAATGACTTTAAAAGCTAAAGTGATGATTTTGGGATTTGCTTCAGTAATGTTGACGTTTGGGTTTTATTTCTCCAATAATTTGTTTGCCCGTATTCTTATTGGACTTGTGTTATGCATAAAATATTATGTATTTATTTTTAGAATAAAAACTATTTCTGAGCCGCACAAACATAAGCAGGATGTATAAACCGGTTTGCGCTGATGATGACATTGAAGATGGATATTTTCTTAAATTAATTATATAAAAGTACAATGTACAAAGGCGGTCTTGTGAAAACCTTATTTATATTTCTTTATGCTGCTGCGGTTTCTTTTGTGTTTGCCGGTGAGAAAGTGTATAGTGCCGATATCCGTGCTGTTTCGAATGGAAAAGAAAAAACGATTTATGCAAAAGTCAATAAACAAAAAACGGAAAATAAAATTATGCTTGTTGTAAGCGGCCTTGATTCCGGGAGTATTGAAATACGATCGGATAAATTTAAATTAGGAAAAATGCCGTTTTCATCTTCGTTTCAGTTTATCATACCTGAAACTTCCGATATAACAAGTAGTTCCGAGATACTTTCCATCAACGGGATTACAGGCACCTATAGTGTTGCCGGGTCAAAAACTTCCGCACAGTTGAGCGGAAAAATCAGCCGTTCATTTGCCGATCTGCACTTGGAAACCTCCGGTATGGGTAAAAAACTGACTTTGCATATAACCTATGCAGAATGACATACCGGCATTCTAATAGTTCTTCTTTTTAGCGTACTTGTTTTTTAAATAGTTCTTATGATAGGATTATTATGCTATGAAAAAAACGGCAGAGGCTATAAAGAGATGCGAAACGGTTTCGGCAATTCAAAAAATACTAGGCGGAAAGTGGAAGATTGAAATTCTTTACTACATCGGAATTGAAAAGATTAATCGCTTCGGACAATTACGCCGCAAGATAGGTGAAATTAACGAGTCTTCTCTGACGAAACAGCTTAGAGAACTTGAAGCCGACGGTTTTCTTTTACGGCATGATTATAAAGAAATTCCGCCACGTGTAGAATACTCTCTAACTGAGATGGGGAAAAGTTTTATGAAGGTCTTAAAGTCCATGCAAAAATGGGGAGAGGAGAATTTAGTTTTTCCGTCGTAAATAAGATTTTGCCGTTAAATCGTCAATTTTATAAATTTTGATCATATCAGGGTTCCTCTGTTTTTCAACTGTTTGTAATTTGATAATTAGCATCTCCAATTTTGGAAATGTTAATAATTTATACTCGGCTGATATCTTTTACCATCTTTTAGTATCGGGATGTTGTTCTCATAAAGTGGTTGCAGTCGGCTTTAATACCCTTGTTACGACGCAGAGCGTTGCCGAAAACGGCATTCAATTAGTAGATATGGTTTATTTAAAAAGAAATTTATAAGAGTGTTTTATTGTTCCCGGAATATGTCTATTACTTGTACTCATATTATTCTCGGGTTCCGGAAGCATGGCTGCCGGTTTCAATATCGATAACAGCACGTAAGGGCTGAATAAGAGAATCTTCATAGCGGCATTTCCACTTTTCGGGAGGTGCGGTACCTTCTATAATTCCTTCGATGGTATCATCGGATTGTATGGGGTTGCTGTTTTTTAAAATATAGACAGCGGTACTATAGGCATGATTTACTATTTTGTTCGGATCGATTCCGTGAAAATGATATTGAATGTCCGGCAGAAAAAGGGTGCCCATACCTAAGGTGTCCACAAGTATATCGTGAGTGCCTTGAATATTGAAAAACCTTACATTGACTGCAAGGTAGATAAAGCGTTCTTCATGCGGATAAGAGCGGCTGCGGATTTTTTCCGCCGTGAAGAGTTTTCCCGAATTTCGGAAATATACGGCTGCACATTCGGGGAAGATTTCTAAAAGAGCCTGTAAAAAATCCATGTCAAGCGCAGCTCTTTGTAAAGCGGGAAGAACGGCAGCGAGCATATCGGTGCCGATTACCTGATGTGTGCATTCGGAAAATATTTTTTCCCGCTCTTTTTCGGAACAATCCCACATCTGGCTTTTTTGAAATTCGTCAACGGCTGAGCCGGTAAAGGAACCTGTCATAATATTCAGCATGGGCGGAACGGTTCTGTCGCTGAATTTCGCCTTGTATTTTTTTGCGGAAAAACTTGCCAAGCTTTCATTATAAGAAACACATTCAGTGCCGCCCACATGTTTTTGGATTACAGCTTCCATCTTTTCTTTTTCAGGCATTGTAACGGGTGATTTAAATAAGAGTTGTACGACAAACACCGCCCCGTCCGTTTGCTCTTCGCTTAAATTTTGTTGAAAGATATTCTGCATATTGCCCTCCATGATAAAAATTCTTTTGCTATAAATTCAATAACCGCAGAAAACATCAGTTTTCGTGGATTGTTGAATTGAAAGCACTTTCGTAACGGCAGTGAGAAAGTGCATATAATCTGCAAGTTTGCTTACAGCAAACTTGTCAGTGTTTTTAAGCTGTAGTATGTGTACCGCTTAAAATAAACCTTCGATTTTTCATCCTTTTGATGAATTGATGTGCAGCATCCGTTCGCCGTCCTCTTAATCTGCTTTTCTACCGAATCAAAGATCAGGTTGCATCCTTATGTCCGCTCTATTTCTTTTATAAAAGCATCTACCTCTTTTGCCCATTTCCCGTATGTTTCCTTTTTTACGGGAAAATGCGGACCGGGAAAATCAACATATTTTTTATCTTTACATTTAATGTTGTCAAATGTTTTTTTCATGTAATACACCGGTGTCATTTTATCTTCATTCGGTTGGCATAATAACACAGGCTTATTATACGCATTATGAAGAATGTCCGGTTTTGATTGCGTTAATAAACTGACAATTCCTCTAAAGCTTATCAATGTTCCGGCGTGCGGATCGATTTTGACTAAATCATTAAATTCTTTGTCATCGGTTAATGTATCATATGAGATAAAAGTATATGTCTTCAGCCTGATTTTTCCGATGAGTTTTGATAAGAGCTTACATATCGGCAATAGAGCAAAGGTCATTTTTTTCGTATTCGTTTCTTTGCGCATAAATTCTTTATCGGAAAAATCCCATAGACACCAGCATATTAACCCGTCGGCGAGATTATATCTTGCATCGCAAGCATAAGCTAAGGGGCCGCCCATGCTGGCTCCTCCGAGAAATACTTTCCCGGTAAAGTTTTTTCTCGCATATTCAACCGTATCTTTTAGATTTACTAAATGTTCGTTCCAGGTAAAGTTCCCTTTTACACGTTTATTATAGCCGTACCCCTCTAAGTCCGGCGCAATGATGTTATATCCTAATTTATATAAGGGCATCAAAAAGGGGATCAGCAGACGAGCATAGCCGGCAATACCGTGCGAAAACACCAGAGTAGGATTATTGATGTTATCGGTTTTATACACTTCAATATGTATCGGGCCGTTAATTGATTGTATCTCTTCGATTTTTACGTTTTTATTCCACTCGGCTATTAACTCATTTCCGAACCACCTATCCATGTAATTCTTCCAAAAATCAATGCCCGTATGCATAGCCTGTCTCCCAAAAAGATTTGACCGCCTTTTTTACGGTTTATATTCTATCATTTTTTAGCAATTTTTGTAAGCTCTGTAATTATATTGTCAAGTGCTTCAGAAACGGAATTAAAGCCGGCTTTTTTTGCGGCTGCCGGAGCTTTTTCTAATGCAAGTGATACGGCATCCTTTAAAGCTGCTGCATCTTTTAGTGAAATAAGATTTTCCTTTATCACAGTGTTCTCCAAATAATCCGTAATAGTTCTATCGTCATTCAAAAGTGAAAAGCAATTGCAAATCATTATGCCGATATGAGAAAGTGTTATATAATCGTGTTTTTTCTGCATAAGTTCTATGATTACCGGCCAAACTTCGGAAGTTTTCTTTAAGTACCAAAGCAGACTTGCTGCAGCTTGCCGTACTGAAGCATCTTGGTGTACCAAAAATAATTCTCCGAGTTTGCAAGCTTTTATTTTGAATTCCATGTTTTCTTTTTTTGCAATAAAGGTTTCAGAATTTTTTACTAAATGAGCTGAATCAATATAACGCTCACAATACATTTTTATCAAAAATAAATATTCCCATAACAGCTTCGGATCTTTTTCTGATTGTATTATTTCAAATAGCTTTGCATAATTTTTAGTTTCAGAAAACCAATCCCTTATCGGATATGTATTTTTCGTACCGACTTCCAAACATGAAGCTTGCCTTAAAAACTTTATTCCTTTTGTTTTCATCTTTATATCAGCGTTTTGAGCTTGCAGCAATGCTTCATCTAATGCTTCTTTTGAATATTTTATCATATTCTTTTTTATACCTCCGCTAAACTTTTAAGAACAATTTCTTTAAATAGTTTGTAGTCAAAATTGCAGCCTGAGGCTTTAAGTTTTTTTTCGATCAGTTCTCCTAAGTTTATCAATAAATTTTCCATAATCAAAATAAATTTATTTTTTATCGGAAGAAGGGGTTCTAAATTCCAATAATTTTTGTCGATACAAAACTCCGCCGTATATTCTTTTTTTGTACTGGAATACCGGCTTACACTAATGCCGGTTTTTTCACAATAAGAAGAAACATCTCCGCCGATATACACACTGATTTTTATCTTATTAAGACCTTCAAAAGAAGATTTTTCAAAATGTTCTTTTAAAGATTTTCTCATCTTTATTATCAATGAATGAATGATTTTTGCTCCGTCAACCTCAGCCGTAATTTCTCCGCCGATTGCAGCACTCAAAAAAAATTCCATATATTGCTCGATATCATTTTCTTTTATTTTTAAGTTTAAACACTGCAGGCATGCCCAAAGGCTCACTTCGGTTATACCTATCGTGATTAAGGCGCCTTTAACCTCAGCACCTCCGGTACCCTTGCCGTAAACTAAATACCACCACAGTGCGGAAACGGCAAGCGAAACGGACAAAACTATTGCAGATGCAATCCTGCCTTTTTTTGTCATCAGTCCGTTAGGGTTTTCTTTTGTTGCAAATTTCTTTGTGCCTATTGTTACCAATAAAAACAATCCTAATAAAAAAGGAGTTGCTAAGACCGCCATTTCAGGCGTTATTCCTATTCCCATATTTTCCCACCTCGTTTTTATTTTATCATTTTTTACCACTCTTCAAAATTTTGTTCAATGAGATGCTCAAATGAACAGGCAATAACCCGCTTTTTTTCTATGTCGCGATCAAATAAAACAACGCTTCCGTCAGCTTCAATCGCTATCGGATTCCCCGAACCGTCATCTGCAATCACAAGACTTGTATTTATTTCAGGGAACAGTTTTATATCATTAAATAATTTCCGGGCATAACGGGTTAATTCAATAATTGTTTCTTTGCCTATGGATTCTCCATTTTCAAAGGCGTGTATCGTCAAACCCGCATAAGCTCCTCCGAAAAGTTTTATAAATTCCTTATAGTCCTCATCGAGCTTTATATTAAGTTCTTGTTCGGCAGCGGTAATTTGCTCAATATCGGCAGGCTTTCCCCTTAGTGAAGGGTGTCTATCGAAAAATATTTGCAGCCGTTTTATCAATTTTTGTTTCATACCTTACTCCATAGACAATTCAAGATAATACTTTGCGAGCACTTTGAAAACACTGTCAAAAAAATAAAGAGAAAGAACAACAATTATAGGAATGATGATAAGCTCAATGTAATATAGTTTAACCGACATTGTATTTTGTTGAAAAATTTTTATTTTTCTTGTGAGCCGGCCAATAGCTAAAAAAAGGTTTGTTATTATAAATGCTATTAAAAATCTATACCCTTCGATAACAACATCAAAAGAAAATCTAAGAGCTTTGGCACCAGGCTATTTGCTTGGAAAATAGTACCCGATGATATACACCGCAATATTCAGCGTGATGTAGTTCAAAAAAGTTTTAAAATATCTATTTTCAATTTTGGGAAATAAATCCGGAAGTCCGCCCCAAAGGGGGGTCGAATCATTATATCTTCTTTGTTTTATCAACATGAAAAACCGCGTAATCAGCAGTATATCGGCTGTAAAAACTAAGAGAGTAAAAATTACCATTACTGTTGTAGTTACAATTTTATTCATGTTAATTTCTAAAGATATGCGAAAAATTTACTGTGAAGACTTCCTGTTCTTTGGGAGAAAGATTCTCGAAGTCTTTATTTATCCTTGCAAATATCTTTTTTACAAATTCATTTTCAGAATCCTCGGCTAAGTAAGTAATCATTAAAACAGTTGCGCCGTCCAAATAATTCGGAAACATCTTTTAATCCTAAAAATCCCGTGTCGTATCAAAAATTTCCAAGAGTTTTTCTTTATTGATAGATAGAGAAGGCGGTATTAAATCTAAAAGTTCTGTAAGAGCACAATAGATATCCTCTCTTTCTACTGTTTCAATAAAATATTTGCGTTTGTCCATCTTATTAAAGGCTTCAGTGTATGCCCTCACCAAAGCTTCAGCAGTCCGGGCTGCTTCGAGCGGCGAGCTTTGTTCCAATTTGAGGATTTCGGCTCTTGTTTTTTTATATATATCTGCGGCTTTCTTGGCATTCGCTACAGAAATATTTTCTTGTCCGTCCCATGAGCGGAACGGATTGTCAAGGTTCTGCGCCAACCATTCCGGTTTTCGCGGCTTTTGTATCCAAAGGTTAAGACCTCGTTCTGTTTTCTTTTTATACAGTTGTTTTGCTTTTTTTGCCGCATCCTCCGGCAGGCTGCTCATCCAAAACCAATGTAAGTTAGGTAAACGATCCGGCTCCGGAATGTCTTCGGCAGAAAAACCGAATAAATCAACCGTAGTAAAGCCCTCCAGTTTTGTAAACCGGGATAGCATAGAAAGGTTAGAAAGAATACCGGGTTTGCCCCATAGCCGCAATTCCTTCAGCATCGGATATGCTTTTAAAATCTCGGCTACATCAAGTTCTGTAATCTCTGAGCAATGCAGTTTGCCCAAGTCTTTTAGCCCCTGTATTTTAGGCACTATTTCAGTTGATGTTAAAAGTAATAAAGCTCCGTTTTCAACAGCATGTATTTTACAGTTATTTGTTACTTCACCTAACAGAATAAGTTCTTCCAATTCGTTATTCAGATACAGTTCTTCCACGCCGTTCATATCAATGGAAAGCTTATGTAAATGCGCATTGGAAAAATCCAATCTTTTTTGCTGATGATTTTCAAGTACCAGCTCATTTAAAAACGGACATGATTGTAAATATTCATATAAACCGATATGCCATTTTTTACATGCCAAATAGGATAAGCATGGAAAGGCTTTTAATTCCAGCACATTTTCAAAAGGAACATCATCATGTATGCGATGTCTGGAAACCGCTATTTCTTTTCCGGCAAATATAATTTTTTCCTTACTGCTCTCCGCTTTTTTAAACGCATCTCTTTGCTCTTTAGGAATTTCCTGCCATTTAAGTTGACGATATACTTCGTATCCGTTTCCCCAAGACATTGCATAGGTATTTGTGCTTTCATCGGTTAATGGCTGCATGTTACCGATTAACATATGGTTCGCAGGCACCATGACATCAACATTACAAAGATGCAGACCATGTTTCCAGTACATAAAGTCCTGATAAAGCGGCTTTAGTAAAGGTAATTCTTCCTCTTTGAGAGGCTGTTCACCCGACCAATCTAACCAGAGCAGCACTGCTTTCGGATTTTTCTCACCTTCCTCTATCTTGGTTATTTGGCACGCAGTATATTTTTTTAAATGTGAATTATACACACAGTATACATCTCCGCTTTTAGCTTTCATAATTATGCCCCTTTCTTCTTATGTATTATTACATTTCAAAATTTTAATTTTGCGACAAACTGTATTCGCTCAATCCTATTTCTTTTAAGTTTCCATCTTTACCGTAATCGCCGTATAATATATCTTTTTTAAGTTTTGGTTTTAACGACAAAAACTCTTTATATGCCCGCTCATCTGCTCGTCCTTCAAACAAAGAGCAAAACCATTCGCCTTCCATATAGCCGTTATTGCCTATTTGCACGGCTAATGAAATATTACGCAGTTCACATCTGCTTTGCTTGTCTATATCAGGCCACTGTGGAGGGGCTTGAAAATACTTACATCCTGCACAGTTAAGTCCAATGCTATCCCACCGCGAAGAATATGAAAATATATCTTTTATTTTTGACATAATTTTTCTATTTCATCTTGCAATTTTTGATCCCATTCAAATTCCATATTGAATGAACCGTCAGCGTTTAAATAAAAAACGGCTTTATTCCATTTATTTTTTCCGCCTTCTGTCATTATTTTGTGCAAATCTTTTATGTCTCTCATATTTTTAAAACTATCAACTAAGGCTATGTTGCCGGCTGTGCCGTCCGGTTTTTTATATTGCAAAAAGCATTTTACTGCCCCTATATATTCAATCTGCAAAACAGCATTAACCCATTTTTCTTTAATCGAGTCGGAAATCCGTTGTCCAATCCTCTTATAAATTTCATTTATCATATCAAGACCTTTTTTTAATTATATCATATTTTTCATTCTTGGATAATTCTATCCAAATATAATTTATCTGCACTGATCCGTTCAATGCTTTCTTTGCTATTCTTATAATTACGATAATGGAAAATCATTTCATCCCTTGTACGAGCAAATCAATCATATCAAGTATGCAGTCAAAACCGTAAATGATGATTATGGAATAGACCTATCCATTGAGATTGATAAGGCAATCAAGAAAGGAAAAGTTAAAAAGCCATGTACATACAATGATTGAAAAGCTATCAAGGTATGTGCAAAGCAGTGGAAAGACCTATCAAGACCATTATGCAACCTTGCTTCACTGGTATGAGAAAGATGAGGAAGAATTGCGAAAGAAAACAAATGATAGAAGCAAAGCTCCGACGATTGAGGAATATATGATAGGAGATCATCTTTAAGATATGCTTAAAAGACGGTGCAAGCAC
>JARGFA010000015.1:0-24114 GCA_038397965.1 Treponema sp. | reverse complement strand
GTTCTTTTTAATATTGATGCTCATTTTTTAAGGTTTTTTGGCTGCCTAAAAAACGGCAGAGTTTCTTCTTATAAAAATACCCCCCCCCCCCCCCCCCTGTCAATAGAAAAGTGTTTTTATTACATATATATGGTATTTTTGCTCATTCAGTAAGAATTACCGTTAATTCGGAAAAAATAACGGTTGCAGTGAACGGAAAACCCGCTTTATGCTGGATACAGATAAGGGCATATCGAAAAAAGAACGTTTTTTGATATGCCGACAAGCGGAGGATACCTATGCCTAAGCAGATACGGCTTGAGCCGATTGTACGGGAAGAACGGTTCGGCTGCACAGCCTTAACGCGGCAGTATATTGAAAATGCTATTGCGGCAGTACTGAAAAAAATAGACGGTATGATGGAGCGGTTTGGGGAACAATTTCCCTTTTGCGCCAGCACAAACGGCAGATATGAAATTATCGACAACATCGAATGGACGACCGGATTTTGGACGGGAATGCTCCATCTTGCCTATGAATATACGGGTAATGAAAAATACCGGAACCTTGCCGATGCACACGTGCTTTCATTTAAAGAACGGATTGCACGGAAGGGGCCGGATGTTCAGCACCATGATCTCGGCTTTTTGTATACGCTCTCCTGTACCGCTGCGTATAAGCTGACAGGGAATACCGATGCCCGTGCGGCAGCATTGGATGCTGCCGATTTTTTATCAACACGTTATCTTGAAAAGGCCGGTATTATTCAGGCATGGGGGAATCTTAACGATCCGGAACAGCGGGGACGTATGATTATCGACTGTAACCTCAACCTGCCGCTGTTATACTGGGCATCGGAAGAAACCGGCAACCCGCGGTACCGCGAGATGGCCTATACCCATGTTAAACATGCTCAGGAGCATATTGTCCGCGAAGATGCGTCTACCTTTCATACCTTTTATATGGATGCGGAAACGGGACTGCCTAAATACGGTAAGACGCATCAAGGAAAATCCGATGATTCGTGCTGGGCACGGGGGCAGGCATGGGGTGTCTACGGTTTTATGCTGTCCTACCGCTATACCCATGACGCTTCATTTTTAGACCTTGTACAAAAATTAGCCCATTATTTTTTAAATAGACTGCCGTCAGACCTTATTCCATATTGGGACTTATCCATTACGGAACCTTCGGAAGAACCGCGCGACAGTTCATCCGCTGCGATTGTAGTATGCGGACTGCTGGAACTGCTGAAATACCTGCCGCTGACCGATCCGCACCGGCCGCTGTATGAACGGGCTGTGTATGCGATGGTGAAAAACATGACGGAATACTATGTCAGTACAAAGGCTGAAGAAGACGGGGTACTGGCTCATTCAACCTATGCCCTGCCGCAAAAGCTCGGTATTGATGAATTCTGCATTTGGGGAGACTACTATTACTTTGAAGCATTAATCCGGTTGTATAAAGCATGGCAGCTTTATTGGTAAAAGTCCGGCAACCGCATGAGTAATACATCGAAATTTCTGATAGGGAGCAAGGTATGAAAAAAACGGATACACAGCAGCCGCAGTCCGCGGCTGTAGGAACCTTAAAGAAAAAGAAAAAAAGGTTTGACAGCGATCAAAAAAGTCTGTATTTAATCGGCTTACCGTGTTTTTTATGGTATGTCATTTTTGAATATAAACCGATGTACGGACTGCTGATTGCCTTTCAGGACTACAGTCTTTTTAAAGGTATTAAGGGCAGTACATGGATCGGGCTGCAGAATTTTGCGGAATTTCTTACCAGTCCGTATTTTTATACGACATTGAAAAACACGGTTGTCTTGAATCTCTGGGGCCTTATTTTAGCCTTCCCCTTCGCAATTCTGTTTGCACTCTTACTAAACGAGATAAAAAACAGCCATTTACGCAAGTTCATTCAGACTGCCTCTTTTTTACCTTATTTTATCGCAGTTGTCGTTGCTTGCGGTATTCTGATCAATATGCTGTCGCCGTCTATCGGTATTATCAATCATCTTATTCAAAAACTGGGCGGTGAACCCACCTACTTTTTAGCAAAGCCCGAATGGTTTGCGCCGATTTTCACCGGCTTGGGGATATGGAAACAAACCGGCTTTAATGCCATTATTTATATTGCAGCATTAACGGCTATTGACGGCAGTTTGTATGAGGCAGCCCGCATAGACGGTGCAAACAAATGGCAGCAGCTGACCCGTATTACCATTCCTTCTATCATTCCCACAATTGTGGTTATGCTGGTTTTACGGATCGGCAGTATGCTGAATGTCGGGTTCGAAACGGTACTCTTGCTCTATCAGCCGGCAACCTATTCTACATCCGATGTTATCAGCACCTATGTGTACCGGCTCGGTATGGAACAACAGAACTTCGGCCTTGCTACCGCAGTGGGTATGTTTAATGCCGTGGTAGGGTTTATCTTGGTATATAGTTCTAATAAATGGAGCAAAAAAGTGAGCGAAGTAAGTTTGTGGTAAGGAGAGAGCGTATGAAAACCGGTTCTGTGCGGACAGGTATCCGCAGTTCAAGAGATGAAAGCATATTTAATGCAGTAAATATTTCTTTTTTAGTGATACTGAGCGTCTTGTTTTTGTATCCGATTATCTATGTCATTTCCGCTTCGATGAGTAAGCCGATCCATCTGATGAGCGGGGAAGTGGTGCTTTTTCCAAAAGGCTTTACCTTTGATTCTTACCGTGAAGCCTTTACCATTCCCAATTTTTGGCGATCGTATTGGAATAGTGTACATTTGACCGCAGTCGGTACACTGATAAATATGTTTTTTACCGTAACGGGTGCCTATGTACTTTCAAAGAAAGAACTGAAAGGCCGGAAGTTTTTTATTCTGATGGCTGTTATGGTCATGTGGTTTGATCCGGGTATGATTCCGCGGTATTTAAACTTCCGCAGTCTGCATCTGATTAACTCGTATGCAGCAATTACGATTGGCTTCGGTGTTAGCTCTTTCAATTTGATTATCCTCAAAAGTTTTTTTGAAACGGTTCCCAAATCATTGGAAGAATCCGCCCGTATTGACGGAGCAGGGCAGTGGACTATTTTACGGAATATCTATATTCCGCTTTCTACTTCAGCTCTGACGACGATTGCCCTGTTTTACGCGGTGAACCGCTGGAACGGTTATTTTTGGACGATGATTTTATTAACCGACGATACAAAAGCCCCCTTACAGGTTTTATTAAAAAAATTGATTGTCGAAAAGAATGTTGCTGCAGAGGCCGGTTCGCTGATGAATCAGGCGGGAACGGCTTCTTCGGATACGATTATTTACGCCGTTATTGTACTTTCGATTATCCCGATTATGGTGGTATATCCCTATGTACAACGGTTTTTTAGAAAAGGCATTACTCTCGGTGCCGTGAAGGGATAGAGAATTATAAAATCAACAGCCCCGACGCAAAGCATCGGGGTACAATGCTCAATGTTTCGCATTGTATATGCGATCCGGCACGGATGCCGGTGGTTCCAAACAGAAACGAGTTTTTTGCTTTGTAAAAAACTCGCAGTCAAAAACGTATAGGGATGTACGTTTTTGACGAGGTGGTTGCAGTCGGCTTTAATACCCTTTGTTACGACTCAAGAAGCGTCGGGGTATTAAACCCTCCGCACGAATAAGGAGATAGGATGGAACAAATTCTTACATTTGAAATTAAAAACGGCAGCGGAGCCGTACTTTCCGCCGATTCGGGAAGAGGTACTGTGCATCTTGTATATGCGGAGGAGTACCGTCCGGGGGACACGATTAGCCTTTCGGTATCGGATCCGGGCTGTTTTTTGGTTATTCAGTTCGATTCATGCTTAAATCCTGCCTTTGTATATATGAAAGAGCGGACGTATACCTTTGAAATTCCTTTTGAAGAAAAGCGGTTTTCATATGATCCTAAAACATTTTCCGGTAATCTGCATCTTTTAAAAGCGCGCTGTGCCCGTGCGGAAGAAATATCCGTGTATAAAAATCTCGCACTGAACGATCACGATTCACATGCCAATACCGCCTGTTTTCCTCATGCACGGGCAAATATTGAAACGCGGGGGGAAGCGGTTTTTGCTGCCCGCAATGCCATTAACGGAAACTGCGAAAACCGCTCACACGGTAAGTGGCCCTATGAATCGTGGGGTATTAACCGCGATCCGGCAGCTCTTTTCACGCTTGAATTCGGAAGGCCGGTTGATGTCGATACCATTGTGCTGGTATGCCGTGCGGATTTTCCCCATGATAATTATTGGAAGCAGGTGGATGTCGGTTTTTCGGACGGCACGGTGGAAACGCTGTTTTTGGAGAAAAGTGAAAAACCGCACTCCTTTAAAATACTCCCCAAAACAACCGAATATATTACACTCGGTAATTTGATAAAGGATGAAACCTTAGATTCGCCCTTTCCTGCCCTTACACAAATTGAGGTATACGGAACGGAGCGGAGTAAATAAACATCGTTTTTAGGAGGAATAAGATGAAAAAACGGACAGTATTCACACTGTGTATTGCAGTGACCGCAGCTGCGGCTTTGTTTGCAATGGGCGGTTCAGAGGGGGCTGCACCCGAAGGGCAAAAGCAGCTGACCATGCACATGGTTTTTAACGGGATGGTCTTTGATGAAAATTGGGATATTTACCGGTTTGCAGCAGCAAAGACCGGCGTTACCGTAAAAGGGACTGCTTCAAAAAATAATACCGACGCAAAACAGGCCTTTAACTTGATGATTGCCTCCGGAACATTGCCGGATATCATCAGTTATACACAAAGCGATCTGGAAGCATTGGCATTAAAGGATGGTGCTGTTATTGACCTGACCGATTTAATCGAAAAACACGCCCCGAATATTAAGCGGTTTATGAAAGAAAATCCGCGGTTTGCAAAAGCTATGTATGCATACGACGGTAAAATTTATGCATTGCCGACCTTCTATGATTCCGATAAGCTCAATGTTACAACCGCATTTTTTATCCGTACCGATTGGCTTAAAAAATTCAACTTAAAGGTTCCCACAACCGTTGCAGAACTTGAACACGTACTGACTACCATTGTGAACGGTGATGCAAACGGAAACGGTAAAAAAGATGAGGTCGGTTTATTCGGCCGCGGTACCGGTACCCAAAATCCTTTACGGTATACGTCCGGTATTCTCGGTGCACGGTATGCAACTTCTTTCTATGCAGAAAACGGAACGGTAAACTACAATCCGCTGGAACCCACTTTCAAAACCGCTATTGCGACGATGGCCGATTGGTATAAGAAGGGCTTGGTAGATAAAGAACTGTTCACCCGCGGCTGGGGTGCCCGCGATCAGCTGCTGCCGACAAACCTCGGTACGGCAACCTTTGACTGGCCTGCTTCTACATCCGGGTATAATTACCGCAAAGACACCCCGGCAGGCTTTGAGTTTACTGCAGTGCCCCCGATCCGCGATGCCGCCGGTAATGTGCTGTCGCGCAGTTTAATGCGTAATCCTGCAACTGATTTTGCGTGGGGTATTTCCGTGTCGGCAAAAGATCCTGTCGCAGCGATCAAATATATGGACTGGTGGTTTAGTGAAGAAGGCCGCCGTGCATGGAACTTCGGTATTGAAGGAAAGCATTACAAGATGGAAAACGGGAAACCGGTATTTACCGACTATGTGTTGAAAAATCCCGAAAATCTTACGCCTATTCAGGTGCTGTACCGTGCGGGTTCTCAGGTGTCCGGTATCGGTGTATGCCAGGATGCCGAGTATGAGTTTGCAACTGCTGCAAACGATATTGCACGCAATGCGTGGAAGATTTATATGAAAAAAGGTAATACCGTCGAGGATCTGCCGGCGCTGAAATTTTCACCGCAGGAACAGAGCGAAATCCAGAAACTGAAGCCCGCTATCGACCAAACAACCACTGAATATGTACAGAAGTGGGTTCTCGGTGCTTCCGATATCCATGCCGATTGGGATATGTATGTTAAACGGATTAAAACGCAGGGCGTTGACAGGCTGATTGAGCTGCATCAGCAGGCATACAACCGCTATAACAAACGCTAAGTAATTAACGGAACCAGAAGCACCGGCACCGAGCATGAGTACCGGTGCTTTTTCTTATTATGCAAGGAGTTATCCTATGCCTTTCCCATTCGTACTCTCTTTTTTTCGAGGTATTCTTATGCTTACTATCTGTGTATCGCCGTTGCTGAGTGCCTGTAGATTGCCCGCCGGTTTATCCGGCCGCGGGCAGACGGTTCCGGGACATGAAAAGCCGAACCCGCCGCCTTCCGCCGGTGAACCTGCCCCGCTTGATTGTTTCATGCTGCAACAGCGGCGTATTCTTTTTCTAACCGGTATGGATGAACCTGATACTGCTTTTGCGGCTGATGAGGCTGTCCGCCGCTTTGTTGAAAAACAGGATCAGGCTGCCGAATCGGTGCTTCAGTACTTCGGCGGGTATGATGGAATATCCCGGTATACATTCGGCGGACTTCCGCCGGAAGGAAAAGGTATAGAAGAAATCTATGCAGATTGTAACCGGATGCTGACGCTTGCAAAGGTATACCGGACGGGAAAAAGCCGGTTTTTCGGTAAGCCGGAGCTTGCCGCAGCAATCAATACCCTGCTGAAATCGCTGCATGAAACGGTGTACAAAACAGGCAATCCGGAGCATACCAACTGGTGGCACTGGGAAATCGGCTTTCCGCTTAAAATACTCGATACGCTGATTTTATTGGGATTGGATGCGGAACCGGCTTTGAGGGATAACTTGATAGCGGCAACCCGTTATTTTCAGCCTGATGCCCAGTATTCGGGGAATAATCCCGGTGCGATACACCCTTCCGGCAATCCCAAGCGGCTTTCTACCGGTGCTAACCGCGTTGATCTGGTAAAGCTCTGTGTGCTGCGGGGGATTCTTGCCGGTGATGTGCAGGAAATCAAAACAGCATACACAGCCTTGCCGGAGGTATGGGCGGCACGTACCGGAACCGAAAGCGGAGAAGCCCGTGACGGGTTTTATGCTGACGGCTCTTTTATTCAGCACGGCGATATTCCCTATACCGGTACTTACGGTGCGGTACTGCTCGGCGGCATTGGGGAAGTGCTGTATCTTACCGGCGGTTCCGCGGCTATTCCGGTGCCGGACGGTGATAATTTGTATACCCATGTTTTTGCGGCATTTGAACCGCTGCTGTACAAGGGGCTTATGCCTGACTTTGTAAGCGGCAGGGCAATTTCCCGCAAAAACAGTTTTGACCGTGTAAATGGGCAGGCCGTATTGAATGCTTTGTCGGTGCTGGCAAAAACGGCACCGGAACCGTATTCACAGCGGATTGCCGCACTGATCAAGCGGGAATGGCTGAACGGCGGGGAAGCTGCTGCTGCAGGCGGCGGTGCTGCCTCTCTTTTCTATCTAGCAGCACAGGCGTATCAGGCTGCAGCAGCCGTAGAACCGCTGCCGTATCTGCCGCACCTCCACTGCTTCAATGCAATGGAGCGGTATTTTTTCCGTTCACAAAAATACGCAATCGCCCTTGCCCTGCATTCAAAGCAGATCGGCAACTACGAAACTATGAATGGGGAAAATACGAAAGGGTGGTATACCGGCGACGGCATGGTGTATATCTACGATAGAGCAGATAACTACCGCTTCTTTTGGCATGAAGCTGATTTACACTATATCCCGGGCACTACCGAGGTACGTCAGGTTATGGACGGCATTAATGCACAGCGGAATGGACAAAACGTTTCGCAGGGTGCACCGTCTTCAGGTTCTGTCGAAACAAAGATCGTCCGGATGGATTTTCATAACTGGAATAATACCCTCACTTCTTCCAAAACTTGGACGTTTATTCCGGACGGGCTGTACTATTCAGAGACAATTACGGATGTTGATGCCGCGGCCGACGGCACAAGCAGCGAGGTATATCATGTTCTGGAACATAAGCAGGTGTTCAATTCCGGCAGTATACGGATAAACGGAAATCCGTTCGGCTTTACGGAAGGTACGCACTTCATAGCCAGTTTAAAGGAATGTTCGGTAGACGGCCGCTGCTATACGCTTGATGTTCCTAGGCCTGCACAAATACGGTGCTACCGGAAAAACGGCAGAGCCTACTGCATTATCACAATCGAACTTGGTACTCATCCTACAAATCAAACGGTTGCATGGACACTGTCGATTGTATAACGGAGGGGCGGATGAAGAAAAAGCACGGATATACGGCCTCAACCGTTCTTGTTTTCGTATGATAGGCAATAAAATGATTATCTAGACATAAAAAAAGACCTAAAATAGGTATTTTAGGTCTTACACATCTCCTAGGGGAATTGAACCCCTGTTGTCGGGATGAAAACCCGATGTCCTAACCACTAGACGAAGGAGACATAATCCACCGCTGTAATAGCAACGGAATATACTTATACCGGAAAAACAAAATAATGTCAAGGTTTGTTTTTAAAGAAGCTTGTAAGTTTAAAAATTGTTTTTTTTACTTATTTCATTTATACTGTTGTAGAACAGCCTGTTATAGTACAAACTATGTTCCTACTATCTTATAGTATATTTTTTATCTTTTGTGTATATTTCTCATATCAGGATATCCGGTACGGCGAACTGAGCCGCTTACAGCTATGGACTGCAATAGTTATCGTTACAGGAATACGGGTTGCGGCGAATTTTATAGGAACTTTGCTGGGGGGAGGCACCGGGTTGCTGTTGTTCGGATTGGCATATTATGTAAGTAAAAAACGGATGGGACTTGCCGATGTCTGGTTTTCCGCGTTTGCCGGTGCTTTTTTAGGGATTGTCAAATGGTATTATGCCGTCGGTATTGCCTGTATTGCTGCTCTTTTGTTTTTTATGTGCAGCAAAAATAGAACAGTGCCGTTTATTCCTTTTTTAGCCTGCGGCTCCTGTCTTACAGAAGGTGTATGCCTATTATTCAGTTACTGGAAGATACTATGAATAAAAAATTACGAATATGCTGTATTTTATTTTTGTCTATTTCTTTTACCGCATGGGCACAAAAAACGGATCCTACTGAAAAATTGCCGATATTGGATTTCCAATTTATCAGGCAGCCTATCAGCGATATTATTTATGCACTTTCCGTTTACAGCGAAATTCCGATTGTCGCAAATAAAACCGTTTCCGGTACCGCGACGTTTCAATTCAACGGAACTGACTTTGAAACCGCATTTGAAACATTCCTATCGCTGAATAATCTGTATGTCGATAAACAGCCGCATATATGGACGGTCTCTAAAATACGGCTGCAAATTGCTCCTTCCGGTACCGTCGCCTTGGATGCTTCAGATGTCAGTCTGAATGTTCTTATAGAATATATTTCGCGGGAAACAGGAGTAACCGTCGTTACTGATTTATTGCCGAATACGGCAGTATCAATTCATATAAAAAGCAGCACAGTTGTTGATAGTATAAACGTAATTATGAAAGCCTATGACGGCTATTCGGTCATTGATAGCGGCAGTCATTTGCATATTAAAAAAAATCATGCAGTTTCCGCTTCATCATCATGGAAAACTTCTTATTTAATGGATGTACGGGAAGCAGACGGGCGTTTTAATGTAAAAGTACAAAAAGCCGTTCTGGCGGAAATTCTTGAAGCCCTTTTCCGTTCTGCCGGTAAGGAATATTCTTCGTTTATTAACGGAGATCAGATTATTGAACATATTGAATTTACTGAAAAAAATTTTGAGGATGCTCTCCGGTATATTTTAGAACAAGCACGGGCTGAATATGTACTGCAAGACACAATGTACTATCTTTTACCTGTTCAGCAAAACGATGTTATCGCAAAATTAAAACGTGAAGGTAAGACGTGGCGGTTATTCCGCTTGAAACATAAAGCGGTACAAGATATAAACGGATTACTGCATATACAGTATCCCGATTTACCGGTTACTCCATTGCCTGATAATAGCGGTTTTTTTGCACTTGTTGAATCAGATACCGGAAGTAGTTTACAAAATTGGCTGAAAATCGTCGATACGGCGGTTAATAGCTCATTGATTAAGCTGCGGTATATAAAAACTGAAGACTTATTAAAACGGCTGCCTCCTTCCGTTACACAAGCAAATATTGTAGATGCAGGAGACGGCAGCAGCTTTTTTTACATTGGCAGCGAAGAGCAGAAAGAGGCCTTTTTAAAAGACATTGTTTTTATTGATAAGCCGCATACACAGCTGCGGTATGATTTGCTGATCATACAGTATCAATCCGTTGACAGCTTTAATTGGAATTTTAATGTAGCTGCCCGCGGACTGAAACCCGGCGATCAAACACTCGTAACCGGAATGCTCGGCGGTTTACTTGCCTTGAACTTTGACGCTATTTCCGTATTCGGTTATCAATTTGCAGCAAAATTGAGCACCGCAATGGGAGACAGTAAAGCAAGTATTTTTGCCGATACCATGCTATATGGACTATCGGGACAGGAAATTAAATTTCAAAACACGAATACCTACCGTTATCGTGACTCTACCATAGATCCTGAAACCGGGAAACAAAAATATACCGGTGTTACCAGAGAAATCATATCCGGTTTGAAATTAACCATTAACGGCTGGGTTTCCGGTGATGGAGTAATTACCACCTCCATTACCGCATCGGTTTCCAAGCGCGGAGCAGATGTATCCCAAAATACCGGTAATCCGCCGCCGACCTCTGAAAAAGTGGTAACCACCCACGTACGCTCCCGTTCTGGAGAGCCGGTCATTCTCAGCGGTTTAAAACAAAACGATACCTCTTCTTCTCAAGAAGGAGTTCCGGGGTTATCGAAAATTCCAGGCCTCGGCTTACTATTTAAGGATAAAACAAGCACAACGGAAAAAACCGAAATGGTTATCTATCTTGTTCCCCATATTGATTATGCAGGAGACGATTCCGGTAATAGTAAACTCAAACGTGACAGTATCTTTGAACGCTTAGTGGAGCCGTATTTACCATGAACCGCATTGTATTACATGCAGGCTTTTGTGCCCACAATAAAATACTCATTCTTAATCAGAGTCCGGATAGCTGTACGTTCGGAATGCTTGAAGAAAATGAGGGGTTAAAACGAAAAATTGAAAAGGTATGGCCTGAAAAAAAACTGGAATTTAACATCATAGATACGGATACCTTTAATGTCTTACTGGCGCGGCTGTTTTCTCAAAGCTCCGGAGCAGATGCTTCCGGTGTGCCGTCTTCCGGCGGACAACATGACAGTACACACAGAGCGGCTGCTCCTGCATCGGATGGCCGTATCGACAAGATTGAAGATGAAGCTCCCATTATCAATTTACTGAATAGCATCTTTTTGGAAGCCATTTCAAAAAATGCCTCTGACATTCATATTGAAATCGGGAAAGAACACACCACTGTCCGCTTTCGTCTTGACGGATTATTGGTACTTATGCAAACGTTGTCCGAACCGGTTGGACGTGCACTGAGTGCCCGATTAAAAGTACTGGCGGATTTAAATGTGTTAGAAACCCGTCGGCCGCAAGACGGACGTATAGTGCTTCGCTCATCAACGCTCACACTGGATGTCCGTATTTCTATTGTACCGGCTGTGTCAGGCGAATCGATAGTACTGCGTATTTTACCTGATACCTCACTTCCGCTTTCGTTGGAGGAACTCGGGTTTACCGCCGTGCAAATACAAACTATCGAAACTTTTCTTACGGCACCGGCAGGTCTTATACTGGTTACCGGCCCGACCGGTTCAGGAAAAACAACCACGCTTGCCAGTTTTTTGCATATCTTGAACAAACCGGAAGTTAAAATTATCAGTATTGAAGACCCCGTAGAATACCGCATTGACGGCATTACACAAATTCAAACACACGATGAACTTGGTCTTAGTTTTGATGCACTTTTGAAACGGATTTTCCGTCAAGACCCCGATATTATTATGATCGGGGAAATCCGCGATTCAAAAACCGCTGAGCTCGCCGTCCGTGCAGCCCTTACCGGTCATCTCGTTTTTTCTACCTTACACACCAACAGTACTGCCGAAGCCGTTGTGCGGCTGGAGAATTTAGGTATCCCCCGGTATTTAACGGCCTCCGTCTTACGTGCCGTTATCGCTCAGCGGCTTTTGCGCCGCTTGTGTGTGCACTGCCGCGGCTGCGGATGTGCAAGCTGTTCACATACCGGATACCGCGGGAGAATTGCCGCAGCCGAAATATTGCCGATTGATGAAGACTTTTCCGGTTTGATAAGCCGGTACACTACCGTTAATGAACTGTATGGGCTGCAAAAAGAGCGGTGTATACAAAGCATACGCGAAGATGCCGTATCAAAAGCAGTGCAAGGTTTAACTGATACAAGAGAAATTCTGCGCGAGCTTGGAGCGGAAAATGGGGATGGGTAGTATATGAGGGCTTTTCAGCGTACCGCATTGTTTACAGACTTTCTGCTTACCATGCTTGAAGGGAACACATCGCTCTTTACCGCAATTGCCTTTTTAGCGGACACCGATACTGAACAGTGCTTAAAACAGGCATCGGCACATATAAAAGCCGCTATGGAAAACGGCAGTCCCTTTGCAGAATCCTTACAGCGGGAACAAAAGCGTTACCGCAGTTTCCGGTTTACTCATTTTCATTTTAGGCTCTTTGCGGTTCTTGAACGGACGGCAGATATCGTTCCGATTCTACAAGCGGTACAGTCAGATATTAAACGGAAAGAAACACTGCATAATACCCTCACAGCGGTATTAGTGTATCCTTTTTTTGTTATTCTCCTTGCCGGAATAGGTTCCCTGTTTCTCCTGTTTGCAGGGCTGCCGTTTTTCCGGCAATTAGGATTGGGAAGCACTGAACTGTACCGGAATGCAGTGCAAGGATTTATCGCTGCAGGACTGTTTTTATGCACCAGTGTATCATTATTTTTCTTTTTAATTGTGAACATTTTTAAAGATGATTCGGAGGAAACCCGTTTTTTTTATTTGATGAGCCGTCTTCTCAGCGTTCATCTGCCGCTGACGGAGGCTGTCGATGAGTGTATTAAAGCCGCCGGAACATTAAAAATGAAAAAAGCGTTGATAGTGATTAAAAAAGACTTAATAGGCGGCAGCTCCTTGGTGCAGGCATTCCGGCATAGCCGCTTTTTTCCGATTTTTGTGTGTACGTGGCTTGAGATCAGTCAAAAACAAGGAGGCGGTGTGCAGGTATTCAGCCTCTTATGGGATCATTATAGAACACGAGATGAAAAAAAGCGGACTATTGCGGGCCGTTTTATTGAACCGGCGGCAATCGGTATTGCAGGCATCTATGTTTTGTTACTTATTCAAAGTATTATACTACCGCTGCTCACCTATTCCGGCAGCATCTTATAGGAGGAAGAACCGTATGCAGCAAAAAAAAGATAAGGGATTTACACTGCCTGAAACCTTGATTGTCATTGCAATTATACTCATTTTAAGTGCAACGGTCGGGTTTTCGGCTTTTAAATTCGTCGGGAAGGCAAAAGTAACTGCCTGCAAAAATCAAATTGAGGTATTTAAACTCTCCTTGCAGGCCTACTATCTTGATTGCGGAACCTATCCTTCCGGTACGCAAGGACTTACCGCCTTATGGGAAAAGCCGGTCTTGCATCCTATACCGGCACACTGGAATGGGCCGTATATTGACCGGGAGCTGCCCGCCGATCCGTGGAATAATGCTTATATCTATAAAAATCCGGGAGATAAGGGCTTACCCTATACTATCATTTCATACGGTGCAGACGGGAAAGAAGGAGGCGAAGGTGATGCGGCGGATATCATTTCGTGGAAACGATAGCGGTTTTGTCTTACTGACAACCGTGTTTTTAATACTCGGTATCTCCTTTTTATTTTTCGCCGTAGTGCCGCAAATCCTTATTGCGAAAACCCGCACGGTTCAGCCGCTTGAGCACACCATAGAGCGGATCGAACAAGAAAATAGCCGTATACGGGGAAAATATGACCTACACTGAAACGATTGTCAGCCTGATTATTCTTTTTTTCTTCCTGTCTGTTTTAGGGCAAACGGGGCTGCCGCTGCTAAAACTGCACACTGTGCTCAAAAATAACGAATATGCAGATAAAAATCTGACATTTGTGGAACAATCATTCCGCAAAGCGTGTACAGCTAAAAATCCTGATTTTACACAGTGGCGTTACGCGGTAAAAGCAGTCTCCGGTTTGGAAAAAGCCACTGCCCGCCGGATTTATGCAAAAGACGGTGCAGCTGTGTATGAAGCGGTGATTACATTTAATGGAAAAACAATCACCATTTTAACGGAGTATACCGAATGAAAGCAATGCAGCTTCCGCGGAAAGATTACGATGTCTACTTTGTTCCCATATCGGGGATAAAAAGGCGGGAACAACGCACGTTTGCGGCACAACAGCTGATCCTGCTGCACCCCGGCTATGACGAAAACAGCTATGAGACCGACTTCAAATTAGTAAGGCACACCGGTACTGAATGGCTCCTCGTGACGGTTATCAAAAAAACGCTTTTAGAAGAATACCGGATACTCTACCCGCAGACCCCCTTTGTTACCGGTGCCGCCCGTGCTGTATATGATCCGGCGTTTTTTACTACGGGCTTGCAGGAGTATGCTGATGAGCTGCTCCGGTATGATGCTGACCGGAACATGCTTTCATCGGAAGAAAAACCGGCGGCATCTACGGTAAAAGAACAAACGGTAACGCATGTCTTGCATAAAAGCATTGTGTATAAAAACCGCCCCCGGCACCGGAAAGCTCTTCTGATAGCGGTAATGCTATTTGCAATGATCATTCCCGCAGTGTTTACCGTACTCCGGCTCCATACCGTACCGCAAAAAAACCGGCCTGATATGCTCCCCCAAGACAGCAGTGCGGCGCTGCCCGTACTACCGACCGCTGCGCACATACTTGAAGCTATCGCTTCCCGTGCTGTGCAAACCGGTATCGTATTAACACAGTACCGCTTACAGAACGGCCTCCTGCAATGCCGGACAGAAGGAGAAAAGCTGGAACCGCTTACCACACTTTTGAACGGAATGCCCTATACGGACACCGTTTCGGTACAGGAAATCACTGCCGCCGAAAGCAGCTATGCAGTACGGCTGAGTGCAGTCCTTACTGCGGAAGCGGTTCCCCTTTTTACAACGGCAGAATCTACAAAAGCAGAAACCGTTTCCGCGGCACATTGTATTGAACGTTTAAAAAAAACGGTTACAAAACAAAATGGGCGGATAACCGCTCTTTCTCTTTCCGGCTCTACGGATTTTATGATCACGGCAGATATTCCGGTTGACGGTATCGATGGCTTTTTACATGAAGCGGAGCACACCGCCCTACATTATTCATTTGGGATAGATGAACTGAGTATTTCGGCACAACATGATGTACTTGCAGTGCATATTGTGTACCGTATGCAAGAAGCGCATACGCCTTTGTTTATGCCGGAAGGTAGTATCGCTATTGCACAGGCTTTCCGTAAGGGCAGTACCGTAAGCGATAAAAAACAAACACAAAAAACAGCTGGACAAACAACAATTCCGCAACGGCCTAAAGAGCAAAACCGGACATCAACGATCCCTGAAGGAAGCGTTCAAATAGGAAAAATAGAAAAAGAAGGAACAGTAAAAACCTATTACCGAACTCCGGACGGCAAAATCGTTACGGCGGAAAAATAGTATACAGATAAATAAGAGGGCATCTCTAAAAACTTAAGTTTTTAGAGATGCCCAAGAAAACATATAAGGAGTTATGATAAATGCTTATCGTTATAAAACATACGTCTTGACATCCGCGTAACTCCGTCATAATATTATTTTATACAGTCAGTTCTTTCAGAAACTGCTTGCTGCGGAGATGATAATGTATTACTGCAATAGACGATGTTATGTTGCTTTGGTTATTATTTTTCTTATCGGAAGTGCCGGATGTAAAACCACCTCATTAACAGCCGGTATTGATATACACGGCATGATCTACGATTTTGAAAACAGACCCGTTTCGGGCTATGTACTTATGCTGAACAATGACTTAAGGGTTGTTACGGATGTAACCGGACGATTTACCTTTGAAAAAGTAAAAATCGGCACTTATTCATTGACGGGACAGGGCGGCTTATATGAAAGCTGCTGTGAAACCGTTGATGTGTATGCCCGCGGTCAAATTATCTATTTAAGAATACCGTCCTTCTATCAACTTTTACATCTGACCGATGTGTCGCTTGAAAATCATAAAATTGCAGAGGCGGAAACATATCTGAACCGCGCACGAACAATTGAAGGAGAAAATATAGATATTGATATATACAGTTCAATTGTGGAATTCCGTAAAAACAATATAGAGCGGGCAATCTCTGAAATCGAAAAAGTGAAAGCGAAGGGATTCCGTGCAGATTGGATTGACGTTTATTTTTTTAAATTGAAAAAGATTCAGGGTGAAAGGTAGGGAAAATGAAAAAAATACTGATTGCCTTCTTTCACATACTTTTTTGTATCTCATGCAAGGGGGTGCACTCCGGTACGGTTCCCTTTGCCGTTTCGGTGCCTCAGTGTAAAATCGGAGCGGAACCCGGTTACTACGAGGCGGCAGGAATAGAATTTGATTTTTACAATACCAGTACAAAAGATATGCAGGAGGTTGAGGTACAATGTATGATCTTTGATGCGGAAACAAAGAAAAATCCTTTTATCGGATCGAATATTGTGCGGGCAAAAATAAGACAAAACATAGAAGGCGGTACTCAAAAAAAATTGATCATCCCTTTGGATAACTATATATATATAATTCCGGAAAAACCGTATTTGATTGATTATTTTTTTATCCGGAAAATCACGTTTAATGACGGGAGCGAGTGGAAAGATGTGTTCGGCATATACAAAGTATAAAGCATTTTTTATAGGTTTCACAGCACTATTGTATTTCATTATTACGGCAGCCGGATGTAAAGATCCGTATTTTGAGCGGATGTTTGAAAGAAAACCGGTTGTCTATACGGTATCCGTTCAAAATACGGAAGGCGGTGCTGTAACGGTTAATCCTTTAAAGGCAGAATATGCAAAAGGCGAATTTGTTACGGTAACGGCGAAAGCGGACCGTGAGCACCGTTTTAACCGGTGGAGAGGCAGCTTAACCGGAACGGAAAATCCTTTTGTGATAAAAATCCAAGAACCGCTAACTATTATTGCCGATTTTACTGCAATTCCGCAGTATACCCTTAATACCTCTGCCTCGGAGGGAGGAAAAGTCCTTAACTCCGAAGGAGAGAAAACAAAGTATTTAGAACACGAGCGGTGTACCCTAACGGCTCAGGCAGATGCAGGCTATGAATTTGTCCGCTGGGAGGGAGATGTTAGCGGAACAAATAACAAGCTGTACCTCACCTTTGATAAAAACTACCAAGTACATGCACGGTTTAAGAAAGCAACCGAATATCACTTACGCGCTACCGCAGGAGAGGGCGGAAAAATCATCAATAGTGCACAAAAAATTATTTTTTCACCCGGCGAACAATGTATCCTCACGGCGCAAGCGGATGCAGGCTATGAGTTTGTGCAATGGGAGGGAGATGCCGGCAGCACAAGCGACAAGCTGTACCTCACCTTTGATAAAAATTACCAAGTATATGCACGGTTTAAGAAAGCAACCGAATATCACTTACGCGCTACCGCAGGAGAGGGCGGAAAAATCATCAATAGTGCGCAAAAAGTTATTTTTTCACCCGGCGAACAATGTATACTGACAGCGCAAGCGGATGTAGGCTATGAGTTTGTGCAATGGGAAGGAGATGCCGGCGGCACCAGCGATAAGCTGTACCTCACCTTTGATAAAAATTACCAAGTATACGCACGGTTTAGGGCGAATGAAGCGATTTATACCGTCAACATTACTCAAAGCGGAAACGGCAGCATCATACGGAGCAACACAAAAGAGTACTATGCCCATAACGAGCTGCTTACCCTCAAAGCTCAAGCCGCGGATGGGTGGAAGTTTAAGCAGTGGAGCAGCGGAGTAAGTGAAGAAAAAAAATATGAAGAAGAAATAACGGTAAGAATAGACGGGCATAAGAGCATCAGTGCGGAATTTGTGAAACGGCAATGGACCTTTGTGGTGTATATGGCAGCAGATAACGACCTTGAAGCCGCAGCGATGCTGGATATGAACGAGCTTGAAGCCGCAGAATGGAACGGTAAGGCGGTAAATATGTTGGTGCTGCTCGACCGGCATCCCGGCTATGATGCAAGCGACGGGAACTGGAGCGGAACGAGGCTGTATGAAGTGAGACAGGACAAAAACGGTGTAAACAATACCGTGGTAAGTAAGCGGCTTTCGTGCGGAATACTGGGTTTAAGGGAAGATCAGGAAAGTGAATTGGACATGAGCCGGAAAGAGGTGATGAGCCGCTTACTTGAATATGCGAAAGAAACCTACCGGGCAGAACAGTACGGACTTCTTATATGGGGACATGGCACGGGCTGGCGAGGAAGCGGGAGCGGCGGAGTAAAAGGGATCGGCATAGACGCAAGCAGCGGAAACGGCGAGATGAAGGTGAGTGAACTTGCGGAAGCGGTAAGCGGGAAAGGTTTAACGGTAATCGGGTTTGACACGTGCTTCGGCGGGATCGCGGAAGTATTTTATGAATTAGAGGGATTGTGTGAATATGGGATCGGTTCAAGCGGAGCGACACCGTCAAGCGGCTGGGATTACCGAGATGTGTTTAACCGTTTTTTTTCAATTGGGTTAAGTGAAAGGGATTTTTGCGAAGCGGTAACTGAAAGCTATAAGGGGCAGTACGGAGGAACGCCCGGAGCAGACATCACGGTATGCGATATTGGTAAGATAGGAGCTATAGTTACAGCGTGGGAAGATTTAAGCAGTGTAGTGAGCAGCAGTATTGACAGCCGTGAGGAAGCGGAGCTGGTAAGGCGGATAGTGCTGAAAGAAAGTATAACGTACCGGTTTAGCCGGTATCCCAGTGATGTGTATGCAGATATGAAAGACAGTGCGCGTTTATTGAGAGAGAAAGCGGGAGAGCTTACGGGAGATAGCACAGTACAGCAGCGGATACGGCAGGAAGCGGCAAAGGTAGAAGAATCTATTGAGCGGGCAGTAACGGGGTGGATAGCAGGGAAAGGAGAAGGAGGGCACCTTGGCATCTATGTAGCGCCTATGGGCAGTGCTGAGACGGTAGCGGGAGTGCATGATGCGGGGTATGTGAGAGGAAGCGGGACGCTTTTTCAAAGTAAGCTGGTGAAAGAAAGTAAGTATTGGGTAGTCCAGCAGAGTAAGGACAAAAGTGTCTTAGATAAGCTGTTTTATCAATACCGGTAGCGGATAAGGAGAGAAGAAGATATGAGGATGAAAGGACAGACTTTAAAGCGGGTATTAGCGGTGCTGGTGTTGGCGGTGAGTGCTGGGTTGGTAAGTATACCTGCATATAGCTATGAAATTAGTGTGTATGTGCAAGCGACGTGTACGAGAACGACGACAAGTACGAGTACTACGAATAATCCAAGTCAGAACGCTGACGGGACATGGAATGGTGTTGATTCAAATGGAAACTCTAGAAAAGTCGATCTAGGAGGGGCAGACGGTAGAGATCCTAAGTCGTATGAGGGCACTGGAACGAAGATTCCGACGACTACAACGACGACGACAAGCAGTGAAGAATATGATTGTTCGTATACGGCGACGGTTGTGATTCCCGGTAATACACCGAGTGAAACAATGAGGGACGCAAAAGCAATAGAAAAAAAGATAGTAGAAGAAGGGAGAAAAATAGTAAGGAATGCCGACGGTGCGGAAGTAAGCATAAGAATAGTGGAAGCGCAGAATAAGGAAACGAAAGAAAAAATAAGGATAAATAACGAAGAACTACAAGATAAGATTAATGAAGGGCAGGCCCAAAGAGCGGGAGACCCGGTGTTAATAACGAGCGGACAGTATGAATATGAAGAGGTAGATATAAAAAGCGGAGACGGATTAGTAAGATTTGAAATAGGAAGGAGTTATCTTAGTAGAAGAAAGATAGGAGAAAAACTGGGAAGGAAGTGGTACAGTAGTTTAGACAGCCGTATTATCCGCGGGTATAAGGCAAATCCATATAAAGATGTCGAGGTGTATGATGAGCAAAAGCGGAAGATTGGAACAGCCTTATCGGAAGCACGCAAAGCCTATGCAGAAATGATAAGGCAGTATGAAAAAGGGATAGCGGAAAGTGATGAGGCGATAAAGCTGCTTGAACAGCAATTAATGAATTTAAGAAATTGCCACTACGCAGATAAAAGAGAGATCATCGGTGCTATAGGAGAAACGGAAAGAGTATTAGATAGTATGCGTACTCATCATGTGCGGCTTAAAGCGGAGTATCCTGAAGCAAGAAAGAGGGAAGAAAAGCGGATAGCGGGTATCGAGGAACAGTATGAACAGGCAAAGACGATACTTTTACAGGCGATAGATGAGAAAAATCATTATGAAACGAACCGCGATTTAAATAGAAAAGCTCTTAGAGGAGAAGGTTTTAGCGAACTAATAGAAAGCGGTAATGACACGGTGCAAGTATTTGATGAGAAAGGTCAAAGGCATGTCTTTCTGCTAAAAGAAAAGATCGTATATGGAGGCGGGTGGAACTACTATCCTAATGGAAGTGAAAGTGACCCGTTAGATGTACGTGAAAAGAGTCATCTTACGCTATTGTCTGACGGGCGGATGATCTGGGAAAAAGACAATCTTGAGCGGTGGATATACAGTAAGGAAGGATTATTAGAGCGGATAGAAAATCTATCGGGGTACGGAATAGATTTTCGCTATGATGAGCAAGGAAGGGTACAAAACATTACGGCAGAAGATCGTACCCTTTTAACGGTGGAGCATGACGAAGCGGGTAGAATTACCGCGCTGACTAATCAAGCAGGACAAGTAATACGGTATGAGTATAAAAATGGGCTTTTATCTGCGGTGATAGATGAGGAAGAAGACCGGGTCGGGTATGAGTATGAGGGGAAAGGACTTCTTGCACGGATTGTAAAAAGCGACGGAAGCCGTATCAGCATTGTGTATGGCCAGGTCGATGAGCAGGGCAATGCGTACGTTACGGCGACGGAGGATGAAGAAGGGAACCGGGAACAGTTTACATACCATATTAAAGAAAAATACACAGTACACACAAACCATAGCGGAGTGGTAGAAAAGATATGGTATAACGGGGAACACCGGACGGTACGGGAAGAAAAGGCAGACGGTCGTGTTATAGAGACGGTATATGATGATAAGGGCAATAAACGGGAAGAGAGCATAAACGGAAGGGCCGCGGTCTATACGTATGACGGACGGGGCAACTGTATACAGGTGCGGTATGCAGACGGAAGCAGCGAGAAATGGCAGTATAATGACAAAGATCAAAAGACTGAGTATGAAGACCGAGACGGGGTTAAGATGCAGTGGGTGTATGACCGGCACGGGCTTTGTGTTGGCATATATAGAGGGGGAGTAGCGGTATGGGAAGGAAGCTATGATGAGAAAGGAAGGTTAAGGAGCAGTAAAGAAGCGGGCTTAGGAGAGAAGCGGTACTGCTATGATGATAACGGATATATCAGCTGCATACGGGTAACGGAAGACGGGAAAGAAATAACGGAGCGGTATGAAAACGATGGGATAGGACGCATCGTGAGGTATGAAGACGGGGAAGGACAGGTATGGCGGTATGAATATGGAAAGAAGGAAGTAACCGAGATAAGTCCGTTAGGCCTTGTAAAGCGGTACCGGTATAACGGGCGGAAAGACGTAGTCAGTGTTGAAGAAGAAGATAGTGAAACGAAAGAGAAGCGGATAACAAAGATAGGGTATGACCGGCGGCACTTACCGGTGTGGGTGAAAGACGGAAGCGGAGAGGTAACAGAATACACATACCGGGCCGACGGGAAGGTGATACAAGAAAAGAAGGGAGCATGGGAGAAGCGTTTTGAATATGATGCAGCCGGGCGGATAGCGAAGATTATCCAGAAGAAGGAAGGCAGTGAAGCGGAGTATGAAAGCGGCTTTGAGTACGCGTATCGGGGCTCTGATGCAATACAGGCGGTACGGGACGGGCTTGATAGGCGAAGTGTCTACCGGTATGACCAGTGGGGCCGTCTTACGGAACAAGAGAATGCGGCAGGAGAGGTTTTTAAGAGGAAGTACAGTGCGGCAGGTAGACTGGTAAGTGCCCAAGGGTCGTATGGAGGGGCATACCGCTTTACGCATGAAGCAGGGTTTATGACGGGGGCGGGCAAAGAAGGAGGAAGAGCCGCCGTGCGTGAATATAGCCCGATAGGGTTAGTGCTGAGCGAGACTGACCGAGAAGGAAACAGAACACGGTATGAATACACCGAGCGCGGCCTTATGAAGCGGATTATCAAAGCGGAAGGAGTGGTCAGCTATCGCTATGACGGGGCAGGCAGAGTTGTAGAAGCGGAAGTATACACGCACTCGAACGGACAGCGTTTACGCAGCCGGTACCGGTACGAGGGGCGGAAAATAAGAGAAGAAAAAGGTGCATACCGGCGTGAGTATGAGCTAAACGGCTGGGAAGAAGTAGTAAGCGAAACAGACGGAGAAGGCTATAGCAGAAGGTATGAGTATGACGGTGCAGGCAGGCTCACTGAGGTACAAGACGGGATAGGACGGCTTGTAAAATACACATACAACGCACTGAATCGTATTGCCTCGAAGCAGGAAGGATCAGCGGAGCCGGTTCGCTACACGTATAACGCCATTGGGCGAATAGAAAAGGTGCAGCAGGGTAATGAGCACCTCCTTACATGCAGCTATGATAAGGCAGGACGCTTAGTAAGAGAGAAAAAGCAAGGTGTCCCTGAAAAGACGTACCATTATGACGCACTGGGGCGGGTGATAGAAGTAAAGACTGCCGGAAGGGTGAGTGCACAGTACCGCTACAGTGCATACGGGAGAACCGTAACCTTTATAGACGGAAAGGGTAATGCATACCTTTTTGAAAAAGACGGGTACGGGCTTTTAACAGAGGAAAGAGACCGGCTCGGCGGAACAAAACGGTACGGGTATGATGGAGAAGATGAGCTCAAGGAAGAATGGAAGCGGAACGGTCAGGTGATACGGAAAGAGCGGGAGGGAGGAAAAGAGCGGACAGTCTATAGTGACGGCAGTGTGTATGAAATCGTTTTTGACGTGTCAGGGAATGTGATAGCGGAGAAAGGGATAGACGGGAAAGGACGCATTACCTCTGAAGCACAGTACCGGTATGATGAAGGAGGCTTGCTGAGTGAAGTGGAGGATAAGGGGGCAAACACCCGCATACGGTACACATACAACAAGGCAGGGTACCGCACCGCAGTTGAAACCAACGACCGGCACATTGTCTATGAAGTAGACGGACGGGGGCGGGTAACGGAAGTAAGCGACCGCAAGCAGCTTTTTACGGTACGGGTACAGTATGATGGGAATGACCGTGAGATCAAGCGGACACTGGGAAACGGTAACGTTCAGCAGTACACCTATGATGAAAACGGACGGTTAATCGGCATTGTCGAGACGGCTGCGGCCGGAGCGGTTATCAGAGCGGAATGCTATGGCTATGACGGGGAAGGAAGGCGCATCTATACCGCTGATGAGAGAGGAAACTTGACCCGCTATGCGTATGATGAACTCTACCGGATAGAGGCGGTACACTACCCTGCAAGCGATGAGATACGAAGCTATCATAAAAGAGAGGCGGAAGAAACCGGCGTACTGATAGATGAGCGGGGCACGTATGCTGCACGCGAGATACTGGAGCCTCTCGTGCTTGCCGGGGTACAAAGCACCTTTAACCGGTTAAACGGAGCACGAGGATCACACTTAGGCTCACAAGTGAACAGCATCCAGATGGTCTGGAGTGAGCGGTACACCTATGATGCAAACGGCAACATTGCAAGCAAAACAACACCCTACGGCACTATACACTACACGTATGACAAAGAAAACCGCTTACTGACCCGGGGAACCGTCCACTACACCTACGATGAGGAAGGAAACCTCTTAGAAGAAGAAAGCAACGGCCGGTATAACAAGCGGTACACGTACACAGGGTTTAACCGGATAGAAGTAAGTGATGTACTAAATCATACTGACTACACACATACCATCACTGGCTACCGCTATGACAGTTTT
>JARGFA010000014.1:0-115732 GCA_038397965.1 Treponema sp. | reverse complement strand
TTTTTTTTTTTATCATAATAAAAACATAACAAATCCTTCTTTTTTTCCAACTCCATAACCCTCCCCCCCCGCCGGGCTGGGCGGGGGGGGGGGGGGGGGCCCCCCCCCCCCCCTCCGGTAAAGCCTCTATCTCCGAAATTTTTGAAACCGCTCTTGCCGAAGGAACCGGAAAGACATGGAAAAGTACCAGAAACACATCTGACGCCGCCGGCGGTAAAACCGGCGCAGGCTTTGACCACGAAATTACCTTCGACAAAGAAAACTTTACCTTTTCGGTTGTGATGCAAGACGGCGGAATCATATCCCAAGATGAAAAAATCAACCAAGATTATATGGACTATGTAAAGACCGGAATTGCGGAAGTACAAGACGGAAAGCTGATCTTTAAAAACAGGATGTACATTAAGAAAATCTATCTGCCTAAGCTGAGCAAATGGCTTGCTTATGATGGAGAGGATACTGGCAACCATACCACTGAAAACCCCTTTAATGAATATTTTAAAGAAGGGCTGAAAGAAGGGTATCCGAACATCCTGCTCGATGTGGCACTTGAGGTGCAAGGTACCGGATCCGGCAGGTTTAGAAGCGTTGAAAATCTTTCCAAGCTGCAAACCTTACGCCTGGTTATCGCGAACGGTAAATTATCTTTGAAAGATTCCAAAGAAGATACAGAAAATCCGAGCATTAACGCCAGTTTAAGCATAAGCTATCTTAATCAACTATTCCAAAATTACTACGGAGACACCGGTGCCTTCTTTAGCTGTGATGCTTGGGACAATGCCAAACAAGATGATGGTATCTTCGATCCTGATGCCGGGGATCTACGAAATCTGCTTACTCAACTAAAGGCTTTGATGAGAGATACCGACAAGCGGAAACTGCCGGTAAAAGCTGAAAAATGGGGTTACCGACTCGACGGCAACACGTTCCAAGAAGCGGTTGATATGGACTTGGTGTTCGATCCCGCGCATATTCAGGCAGTACAAAAAGTTCTGGTAGACAATCCGGCCTTTGACGAAACCCTGCCGGAAGGCCCCGGAAACGAGCGGAAAATCTACGGTACGGCACAGCTGTCTCCGCTGTATGTTTTAACTCAGCCTGCCCCTTTAAATAATAAAAAGGCTCATCACCTCTGGAGAAACTATGATGTCCTGAATACTGCAACTCTTAACCACCAGATAGGCAGTCGTAACATCTATGCGGTAAAAAATTTTGACAGCATTAAAAATGAGAAGGTTGAATGGAGAATATTGTACGGAGATGGTTATGACTCAACGCCCGCAACACTAACCGTTGAAAGACAGGTAGGAAGCGAGTTTACAGAAGATTCACCTGAATTGAAAAAAAACTTCCGCTCCAATCAGCGGGAAACCGGTATAAACGATTTTGACCATGACAATCCTCTGCATTGGAAAGAACAAGAGCATAAGGGAAAGATTAAAAAATATAAGGTTTCATATACAATTACGCTCACCTTCGACAATCTTTCGGCAACGGCTCTCAAAGATGTATTGGATGAGAAGGTACTTACGTCAAACGCATTCAGTGTAAAATACAGTGCAGTGGATTCTACCCAGACCGCCGACAATAACTTTGACTGGGTGTATATTCTTGATGACTACAGCGTCATGGAAGAACGGGTAAAAGACAAGAAATGGCTGACCTTTGCTGAAATCGAATTGTACGGCATCGTTTCTACAAAAGCTCCCAATGGCGAGGTTACTTCCGGTACAGAAGAAGTAAAATTAACGGGCTATCTCAAACGCCCCATCCTTGGACAAACGGTATTAAACTCCCAAACACACTTTTTTGTCCCCGCCGTTCTTGACAATGGAGGCTTTATAGAAAAGATCACCCAAATAAAAGTAATACCCAATATGGAAAATATAGCCTTTACCTTAACCGCAGACGGCTTTAGTTTTGACGGAGGAGTCCCAGTAGAAAATTGGGCGGCACGTATAAACGTAGATAATGCAGCGAATATAGACACCTCTCTTCCGGACGGAACCCGCACATTCAAAATTGCAGCCGGAGAACTTGATACAGCAACAGGAACCGGTTTTAACAACTTCCAAGGCAAAAAACTGACCGTTCAGCTAGTAGGTTTAGGTGAACACACCGCACTCCGCAAAGGCGTTAACAGAAGCAGTACAAACAAAAAAGAAGACTGGCAGGGCTACAGCTTTGTTATCCACTTCGGACGGTAAGAATACCCGTAACATTCTTAGTTAAAAAACAGCAAGGACATTCCATTCCGGAATGTCCTTTTTTTTGCACGCTGAATACCGCTGTTTAACTACCCGTATGGAAAATATCTTTTACATACAGCAGCCCTGCCGGACGGAACCCGTGCCGCTCAAGCTGCGGGATAAAATAACCGGCGGTACCGAGGTCTGCAAAGATCAGAGCGGCACCCTGCCGTGCAGCGTATGTACAGGCACGCCTTAAAAGCTCCTTTCCTATCCCAAGCCCGCGGTAATCCGGAAGCACCCGCAGAAGGGGCAGAATAAGAACACGTGGAGAGACGGTGTACAGCATACACAGGGCACAAACTTCCTCTCCTGCATGAACGGTAATCACAACTGTTTCGCGCAAAGCGCCGCCGGCAGGCAGAACCTTGTGGGCAAGGGTATCGAGTGCAGCACGGGTACCGGCATCAAATCCGGCATCCTGCCCCTGATCTCCGGTCAGTCCATCCGCCCCAGCCCCTTCCGCCGTGAGCCTAAAGGCGCACAAAAGATCATCAGAAATACCCGTATGCAGTTCAAACGTAAAGTCTTGGTGCAGGAGGCTATCGGTTTCTTCTTCCTCAAAGCGTATTTTTTCAAGACCCCAGACTGTCCTCAAGTCATTATACCACTCATAAACAGCTGCCTTCATCTGCCGCTCTTTAAACCGGTGCCAGTCCTGCCCGGCCGCCGGATACGCTTTCAGTACATTCTTGTACAAACGGAACACCCCTTTTTTCCGCTCAAGAGCCGCTCTCAAAAGCTCACGCAGCACAGGATTATGCACCCGGGCGGTAAATTGCTCCATAACACGGAAACCGTCTGCCGGTGTCCACGCCGGGATCATATAAAAACGGTCTTCATTGCCGTCCGTACCGGCGTACTGGGCTTGCTCTGCCGGAGAAACACAAAAACCTGCTGCCGCATCAAATACAAATACATCATTTTGATTTTCCATTGCAAAAATGATGTCGTCAATTATTTCAGGTGATAAAATAAAGTTCATACCATTTGATTTTATCACAGAATAGTTGTAGAATACAAACTCATACCAAAACTTCTAACCCATAAGACGCTCTTGAGGAGGTTATACATGAGTGATATTGTTTATATCGAAGGACGCGAGATTTTAGATTCACGCGGGAATCCTACAGTGGAAGTTGATGTTGCGTTAAGCGACGGCAGTTTCGGACGCGCCTGTGTACCGTCCGGTGCTTCTACCGGAGAATTTGAAGCCCTGGAAATGCGTGACGGCGATAAGAACCGCTACGGCGGAAAAGGGGTATTAAAAGCGGTTGATAATGTAAATACCATTATTGCAGAAGAACTTGAGGGAATGGATGCCTTAGAGCAGGCTGAAATCGATCAGGCCATGCTGAATCTGGACGGTACCCCGAATAAGTCGAAACTCGGTGCAAATGCTATGCTCGGTGTTTCCATGGCGGTTGCCCGGGCTGCTGCCGATTATGTCGGTTTACCGCTCTACCGTTACTTAGGAGGAGCGCATACCCTGCAAATGCCCGTTCCCATGGCAAACATCATCAACGGCGGTAAGCATTCCGACAACAAAATCGACTTTCAGGAATACATGGTTATGCCCGTCGGTGCAGAATCCATTCACGAGGCAGTACGCATGACCGCCGAAGTGTTCCATGCTTTAAAGAGCCTCTTAAAAGCAGACGGTAAAGCTACTTCCGTCGGTGATGAAGGCGGCTTTGCCCCGGACATCGACAATGAGGCAGCCCTTGAATACATCATGAAGGCAATCGACAAGGCCGGTTACAAACCCCGTACCGATATTGCCATTGCACTTGACTGTGCTTCTTCCGAATTGTTCGATGAGGGCGGACGCAAGGGCTACAAATTCTGGAAATCAAATCCCGATAAGCTTTTCACTGCCGACGAGATGATCGAAATTTATAAAAAATGGATAAATACCTATCCTATCATTTCCATTGAAGATCCGCTCGATCAGAATGACTGGGAAGGCTACGCCCGCTTAACCAAAGAACTGGGGCACAAAATTCAGATTGTCGGCGACGACTTCTTTGTTACCAACACCGAACGTCTCCAGCGCGGTATTAAAGAAAAGGCCTGTAACTCCATTCTGATTAAACTGAATCAGATCGGTACAGTAACGGAAACCATCGATGCGGTACGTATGGCACAAATGGCCGGCTACACGGCAGTTATTTCTCACCGCTCAGGCGAAACCGAAGATGCCTTCATTGCAGACCTTGCCGTTGCGCTTGAAGCCGGCCAGATTAAAACCGGTTCTATGAGCCGCAGCGACCGTATTGCCAAATACAATCAGCTCATCCGCATCGAGGAAGAACTCGGCTGTCAGGCACGCTACGCAGGTGCAGCAACTTTTGCAAAATTCTGCTAAAAAAGGCTTACTGCTTCACATACCGTAAAGCAGCAATAGCAGCGGCGGGCATTCCCGCATAAGATATGCCCGTCAGCACATTTTTTCAGGAGTGTAAGCTCAAAGACGTACAAATGGTACGCCTTTGAGCTACTCAAGTTTGCTTTTTTGCAAACTTGCATATTATATGCACGTTCTCACTTCGTTGCGAACGTGCGTAAAAAGTCAATCGAAAGAGGTTGTTATGAAAAACATTATCGCAACAGACAAGGCGCCCGCCGCTATCGGGCCGTATTCTCAAGGAACCGCTGCAAACGGCTTCGTTTTTACTTCGGGACAGCTGGCGATTGATCCTGCAACCGGTGCTTTTGTACCGGGCGGCATTGCCGAACAAACCCGTCAGTCCTTGCTGAACTTAAAGGCAGTTCTTGAAGCAGCCGGCAGCAGCTTGGATAAGGTGCTCAAAACCACCGTATTTTTAAGCGATATGAACAATTTTGCTGAAATGAACAAGGTATACAGCGAAATCTTCGGTACCGAAAAGCATCCCGGCCGTTCGGCTGTAGAAGTTGCCCGCCTGCCTAAGGACGGACTCGTTGAAATTGAGGCTATTGCTCTTGCGTAGAACACTCTTTGTGCAGCTGCTGTTTGTTTCGGTGCTCAGCATTCTTGTTTCTTGTGCAAAAGAAGAAAAAACCGAACTGCCGCCGGTACAGGAGCAGCTGCCGGTTCAGCCGGCGCTTCACCATTGGCGATATTTTCATGCCGATGATGACGGCTCGGTGCAGATTAAAGCGGCAGCAGCAGTTGCCGGCATTCCGCCCGTGCGGTTCCGTCCGTGGACGGAGGCCGTCCGGGTTGCCGATTGCGCAATCGCACACTCTCCCGCAGTGTTTTTAATAAATAAATGCGGCCTATACCCAGTCGAACATTTGACGGAGGATATACACCTTCCCGTACAGCACCGGCTGTTCGGCAGTGCTTCCGCAGGAAATCTTTATACGGTTGACGGTGAGTATTTTGTCCGTATCTATCAAAATTCCGTTTTTTTACCGCACAACAAGATCGAAAATGACTGTTTTTTACTTCGTATCGGCTCCGAGGCACCTGCTCCCGCGGGATATACCGCAAACCTCAATCTTCCCAAATACGCGCAATGTAAGGCGCTGGAATATGCAAACGGTACGTGGTATGCGAGTTTTAAAGCCGACAGCGGTACGGATATATCCTTTTCTTATTTAAAATCACACGATTTTACCCTGTTTACGCAAGACGCTGCTGCTCAGCAGCTTGAACCGGTTTCTGCAGAAGAATTTAGAGATGCCTGCGAACCTGCCGGGTATCAGCGGATGCCCCAACCGGTCAAAGAGTTGGCAGATGCAATAGAAACGGCAGCTCCCGTATATCTCCGGCTTTTTACTGAAGACGGCCGGTACGGTACCGTATTTTTAAAACCCGGTACACCGCATGACGGCGGCACCGCTTCTTCCCAAGACGGCAGGCTTGAAGCTGACGCACTGTATTATACAAGAGACGGGAAGCTCACTGCAGCCGTTTTACTGCCTGACGGAACCTGTCTCCTTAGCACGGCCGGACAGGAAATACAAACCTTTAAACTGCCGCCGCTGCCCCGCGGTTTTGTGTACACGTGTTTTTTTCTTTCCGGTACACAAATCACTGCGGCATGGGAGGAGCGGGCATTTTATGAGGTCGGCAGAAGCGGACTGTTCACAGCCTCACTGCACGAACTCACCTAATACAGCGCGGCGGACACACCCGCTCCGCGCTGCCTGCGCTTACCTAAGATAAGCGGCAATTTCTTTTAAATCTGCAAACACCGCATCCGCTTTTACCGCCGATTCCCGCACCGTCGTCATATCAGACTCCCCTGAAAGAACCAGCAGTCCGTGGGCACCGTTATTTACACCCGCAGCAACGTCGGTATACAAGCGGTCGCCCACAAATGCCGTTGCTTTTTTATCCCAGCCGGTGCGTTTAACAATCATATCAAGTGCAGTGCCGTTCGGCTTACCTAAAATTGCATCGGGATTGCGGCCGGTTGAAAGGCCGATCATTGCAATAAAAGACCCGACATCCGGAATAAATCCGTCCTTCACCGGACAGTTAATATCAGGGTGGGTTGCAAGATAGACTGCTCCCGCACGGATAAAATTGCACAGTTTTTTAATCTTTTCATAGGTCAGCGTTAAATCAAATCCCAGAACCGCAAGGTCAGGGTTGTCTTCAACCAGCGGAATACCGGCAGCAGTAAAACTCCGTACCAGAGCTTCGGTACCCGCAAGATATACTTTTTTTCCTGCATATTGTGACTGTATATATTCGATGGTAACATCTCCGCTGGTCATAATCCGGTGCGGTTCAACCGGACAGTTCATTTTTGCAAGTTTCTCTCTATAATCGTCAGGATTTTTTGATGAATTATTGGTGAAAAAGATAAAATCCCGTCCGGTTTCCTTTACCTTCGCGATAAAATCCAGACTGCCGGGAATAATGGTGTCGCTCAAATAAAACGTTCCATCCATATCTAATATAAAATTCCGGCAGGAATCCAAAAGAGCATATTTATCAACCCCGCTATTCCACTCATCCGCTTCTTTCCGATTAAACATAACGCCTTCCTTATACTGATAGTGGGGCTATTCTATACAAGGCGGTTGGTGCTGTCAATGAATTAACAGCTTCGCTGCAACGTACTTGGATATTATCCCCTCAATACAGATAAAACCCGGCGCTATTCATTATCCTGACTGTATGGTATAATAATTTCCAAATGACTTTTTCTAATACTAATCTTGATACGAAACTTTTACAGGGGATTGAAGATGCAGGCTATGTTGACTGTACCCCTGTTCAGGAGCAGGTACTGGCAGCCGGGCTTGACGGCTCGGATTTATATGTACAATCGCAAACAGGTACGGGAAAAACAGCTGCGTATTTGATAACAATGATGCAGCGGATGCTCTCTGCCGAATCCGGGAAACGCCGGCCTGCCTTAATTCTTGTACCCACCCGTGAACTTGCCGTGCAGGTCGAAGAAGAGGCGCAGCTGCTCGGTAAACACACCGGTATAGAAGCGTTCAGCTTTTACGGCGGTGTCGGCTATCAAAAACAGGAAGAGGCGCTGAAACAGGGCGTCGATCTTATCATCGGAACTCCCGGCCGCGTTATCGATCTGGAAAAATCAGGCACAATGTGTTTGAAAAATATCGGTTTTTTAGTAATTGACGAAGCTGACCGTATGTTTGATATGGGCTTTTATCCCGATTTGCGCAGTTTGCTTTCCGTGCTGCCGGACGCTGAACAGCGTCAAACCATGCTATTCAGTGCAACCTTGAATACGTGGGTTAAAAACCTTGCATGGGAGTACACCATTCATGCAAAAGAAATCACAATAGATGCAGACAGTGTAACGGTTGACGAAATTAAACAGCAGCTTTTTCATGTCGGAGCAGAACAAAAAATGTCCTTATTGCTGGGAATACTCGCCAAAGAACGGCCGGAAAACAGCATTATTTTTTGTAACATGAAAAAAACAGCTGAAATCGTTGCAAAACGCCTGCAAATAAACGGGTATCCGGCGGATTTTTTAATCGGCGATCTTCCGCAGCCTAAACGTTTACAACTGATCGATTCTTTTAAGGCCGGCACCATTTCCTGCCTTGTGGCCACCGACGTTGCGGCACGCGGCATTGATATTAACGATCTTGCAATGGTGATTAACTATGACCTGCCGAACGAGGCGGAAAACTATGTGCACCGTATCGGACGCACTGCACGGGCGGGAAAAACCGGCACCGCCTACAGTCTTTGTTCGGAGCAAGATGTCTATGCCCTCCCGGAAATTGAGAAATACATTGAGTCAAAAGTTCCGGCGGTTATTCCCGGTGAAGATGACTTTCAGGAAGACAGGAGTGCAGGCTGCTATATCCGCTTAGACAGGGATGAAGAGCGGGACAACAGATTTGAGGGCCGGCAAGGAAGACGGAACCGTGCCGGCGACACCGCCGGACGGGACAGTAGAGGAGGCCGCAGTGCTGGTAAGCCGGGTAAAACGCCCCGTCAAATCGAAGGCAGCGGACGAATCAGAAAAAAAACCGCAAAAATGGAAGATAAGGCCGGCAGAAAAACACCCAATTCTCTTGAAAACCTCAGTTTCGAGGAACGGATGGCCTATTATAAAAATCAGTACGGAAAAAATCTTACCGCGGATTCTACCGCCCCTGGCGGCGCACAGCAATCAAAGCCGAAAAATACTGCCGGCAAGCCCAAAAACCGTAAAGGCCAAACCTCTGAAAAACGGCGGAAGGGTGAAAAATATGCAGTCTCCCGCCCTGATGACGGAACAGCCCGCATAGCATCGAAAAAACGGCAGCAAAAATCAGCCCGGCAGAAACAGCCGGTGCGGGAGACAGCGGCCGCTCCGCAGCCTAAACGGGGACTATTCAGTGCACTGAAAAAACTCTTTTTCGGCTAAGTCAGCGGTGATTTCCGCAACTGACGGATTTTTGTGATAATTTTATACAAAAGTTATTGACATAATAAAGGTTTATTGATAATATAATCATCGTTCTAAGGAACGATACGGGCAATAGCGCAGTTGGTTAGCGTACAAGTCTGGGGGACTTGGGGTCGCCGGTTCAAATCCGGCTTGCCCGAATATTTTAAATCTATAACTTCTTGATGGGGCTGTCTAAAGGTTTTGGACAGCCCTTTTCATTTTACTGATAGCCTTTAAAATTAAATTATTACAATCGAAAGAAGCGTATCAAGGACATTCCGGCTTACTGCTTTGTTTGCAGTTTTGGCGGCAGCTTTTAAGGCTGCAATTTCTTCCGGGGTTCCGCTTATCGTGGTGGTTACAAAGAGCTTAACCCTGCCGGTTTTCTTACGCCCGCCGCCGTGATACCCGTAGCCTGAATATTTAGGCTTTTCTGTGCTCCGTCCGCTTCATAATCAACCCGACGATGATAAGAAGTCCGCCAATCCCTGCAAGGGCTGCAATCCCTATTTGTACTATGTCAAAGATATTCATCTTGACACCTCCTGAGTGTTATGGTAGTTTAAAGGTACTGTAAGGTTGCCGCCTTACAGTACCCGATTGTTATCTGCCTAACAGAAAGAAAACAATCTTAAAAACTACCTCGCAGATAGCGGCAATTCCGACAAACAGAGTGCCAATACCTACGAGCCAAGAGCCGCCGACCTTTGGCGGCTTTTTTTGTTTAGATGACTTACGTTTCATCACCTAACCTCCTGACATCTTCAATAATAGCACTTTATTTGTTTTTTTTGTCAATGACTTTTTACAAAAACCCGTAAGCTACTCCCTGTTTTTTTGAATCCATGCAATAACCTTGCCCTCAATGAGGAATATCCTCCGATAGATTGCGCACCCATTATTTCAAGGAAACATTCGCGTAATGCTTAAGTGTACGGGTAAGGCTCCCATTACATATTTTCCAGGTGTCCGCCAGCAATTTAATGATAGACTTGCACTTTCAACATTTCAGCCTTACAATAAAGTATCAAACTTCTTTGGAGGACGATATGGAAACCAAAATTTTTGAATTAAGAGATTTTACCGCAGTCAGTTTATCCGGGGGGATGTATGCTTCTATCGTGCAGGGGGATGAGTTTAAAGTTGCCGTAACACTTGATAAGAAGCTGTTTGAATATCTTGATATCCATATACATAATCATACATTGATTATCACACGCAAAAAAGATGTACACTTGCAGATTTCGCACTATGAAGTTGCCGTTACAATGCCGGCGATAACCCGTCTTAATATTGCAGGTTCGGTCGACACCGCTTTATCAGGCTTTAATGATCCTTCCGCTTCACTGCACATGAACATCAGCGGATCCGGTCAAATCAGCGCTGATATTGCCGTCAAAAACATACGCATAACAGTAGGCGGCTCAGGCAGTGTTGATTTGAAAGGCAGTGCAGAAAAATTGCATTGTGCCATTGCAGGATGCGGAACGGTGAATGCCTTCGGATGCAATGTATCAAAAGCACATACATCAATATCGGGATCGGGACTTATCGAAATCAATGCGGAAAAAACATTGGTAGCGGCAATCACCGGTTCCGGCCATATCGCTTACCGCGGTCAGCCGGCCTTAAAATCAAGCATTATCGGATCAGGTTTTATTGAACGGGCATAGCCCCCTTGTATCAATATGATGGGCAGACTATACTCCCTTCCATGTGTAATAAGCAATATTCAAAATTCATTCTTCACTGCCTGTCCGGTATACAGCCGGTTGCTGTGCACGGTCAGGATGTTACGGTCTACTCTCTAAGCTATGATTCGCGGGAAGTACAAAAAGGAGCGGCATTTTTCGCATTGCCCGGTATTCACACCGACGGTTCGCTCTATATAGAATCGGCCATTGAACACGGGGCTGTCGCAATCATCCACGAAAAAGAACTGCCGTCATACCGGGAAGGCATCTGTTATATACAAACCGCAGATGTGCGTACCGCAATGGCAGCAGCGGCAGCAGTGTTTTTTGATGAACCTTCAAAAGAATTAACCGTCATCGGCGTAACCGGTACGGAGGGAAAAACCAGTACAGTCGATTTTATCTGGCAGCTTTTACGGCTTGCAGGAAAAAAAGCGGGCTTTTTCTCCACTGTTTCATACTCATTGGGCGGCGAAGCGGTTGCCAATCCTGCCCATCAAACCACCCCTGAATCGGTTACCGTCCAAGAACGTCTTGCCCGTATGCGGGATAACGGCTGCGAATATGCCGTAGTAGAATCTTCTTCACACGGCTTATCTCCCCGGACAGCCCGCCTGCTCCATGTCTATTTTGATGCCGGTGTGTTTATGAACGTTACACAGGAGCATCTGGAGTTTCACGGTACCTTCGAACAATACCGCTACGATAAGGCGAATTTATTCCGCTTATTGGATGCCCATGAACACAATAAGAAAAACGTAACCGTTAAATCATTCGGGGTTGTAAACCTCGAAGATCCTTCCGCCCCATATTTTGCAGAGGCAACACAGCAGCCCGTTTTCGGTTTTTCGGTACGGAAACCGGCAGCAGGGGAACCGTCTATGCCGCACAACTACAGCGGTGCTTTAGCGGCGGATACGGTCAAGGAAAGCAACGGCCTGCTTTCTTTTACCGTAAACACCTCACTGAACGGAGCTTCCGGCAGTTTTGAAGCCGCTGCCCCCTTAACCGGTTTTTTTAATGTGTATAACCTGCTGGCGGCGCTGATTACCGTCAGTACGCTAACGGAACAAGACATTTCAGCATTACTGCCGCTGCTCAAACAGCTCCGTCCCGTTAACGGCCGTATGTGCCGTGTTTCGGCCGGCCAGGATTTTGAAGTCCTAATAGACTACGCCCACACGCCTTCATCATTTCAGCTGATTTTACCGCCGATATCCGAAAGAGTGAGGGCTTCAGGCGGCAAAGTCATCGCCGTTTTCGGATCCGGCGGAGAGCGCGACACGATTAAACGACCCGAACAGGGACGTATTGCCGCTGAGTATTGCGATCATATTATCTTGGCCGACGAAGACCCCCGCGGAGAAGACCCCTACGAGCTTTTGGAAATGATTGCCGCAGGCTGTCCGCATAAGATCCGCAATCAAGAACTATTCATCATACCGAACCGGCCGGCAGCAATCCGTAAGGCATTTTCGCTGGCCGGGAAAAACGATGCCGTATTGCTATTAGGCAAGGGACACGAAAATTCCATCATCGGAAAAAACGGAGCCGTCCCCTATGATGAATACAGAGAAGCAGAACAGGCACTGAAGGAACTGCTATAGCCCGCTCCCTTGCATGAAAAAACGGAAAAAATCTTGCCGTTCCCTCTTTTTTTTTGTATCTTTATACACGATAGTTGCACGCTTGCAAAATTCCCTCGGAGTTTGCAAGCGGCTTGTTTTTAAACTACAGTACGTAGCATTATTTTTATTTATAATTATGAAGGAGTTCATAAGATGGCGAAACAGTTGCTGTTTAATGAAGAAGCACGGAAAAGTCTGCTTTCCGGTGTTGAACAAATTTCAAGTGCAGTTAAAGTAACATTAGGACCAAAAGGACGTAATGTACTGCTTGATAAGAGTTTCGGCGCTCCGACCGTTACCAAGGACGGTGTATCGGTTGCCCGTGAAATTGAATTGGAAGACCCCTTTGAAAATATGGGCGCCCAGCTTTTAAAAGAAGTTGCAACAAAAACAAACGACGTAGCGGGCGACGGAACAACCACCGCCACTGTTTTGGCATATTCTATGGTGCGTGAAGGCTTGAAGGCTGTTGCCGCCGGTATGACTCCGCTTGAATTAAAGCGCGGTATGGACAAGGCTGTTGCCATTGCCGTTGAAGATATTCAAAAGAATGCAAAAGAAATCAAAGGTTCTGAAGAAGTTGCCCATGTTGCTTCGGTTTCCGCCAATAACGATGCCGAAATCGGAAAGATTCTTGCCGATGCAATCGCCCGTGTCGGAAAAGACGGTGTTATTGATGTCGGCGAAGCTCAGACAATGGATACCGTAACCGAATATGTAGAAGGTATGCAGTTTGACCGCGGTTATATTTCTTCGTATTTCGTAACTGACCGCGACCGTATGGAAACAGCCTACGAAAACCCCTATGTTTTAATCCATGATAAAACCATTTCTACCATGAAGGATCTGCTTCCCCTGCTGGAAAAAGTTGCACAATCCGGCCGCCCGCTGCTGATCATTGCAGAAGACATTGAAGGCGAAGCCTTGGCAACCTTAGTTGTAAACAGCCTCCGCGGTGCATTAAAGACCTGTGCAGTAAAGGCACCCGGTTTCGGCGACCGCCGCAAGGAAATGCTTGAAGACATTGCTATCTTAACCGGCGGACAGGTTATCTCCGAAGAACTCGGTTTAAAATTGGAAACTGCCGATTTAAGCCAGCTCGGACAAGCAAAGAGCATTAAGGTTGATAAAGAAAACACCACTATTATCGACGGCGCGGGGGACAAGAAAAGCATTGATGACCGCGTAGCACAGATCAAGAAGCAGATTGAAAACTCAAACTCCGACTACGACACCGAAAAACTCAAAGAGCGCCTTGCAAAATTGGCAGGCGGCGTTGCTGTTATCAAAATCGGTGCGGTTACCGAAGTTGAAATGAAAGAGAAAAAACACCGGGTAGAGGATGCACTGAATGCAACCCGCGCCGCTATCGAAGAAGGTATTGTCGCAGGCGGCGGTCTTGCGCTTATTCAGGCAGCAGAAGCCCTTGATAAGGCCGATATGAGCAAGCTGACCGAAGATGAAAAAGTCGGATTTAAGATTGTAAAGCGTGCACTTGAAGAACCCATCCGCCAGATTGCAGAAAATGCAGGTGTTGACGGTGCCGTTATTGCAGAAAAAGCAAAAGAAAAACGCGGTATCGGTTTCGATGCGGCAAAAATGGAATGGGTGGATATGATGAAAGTCGGTATTATCGATCCGGCAAAGGTTACCCGCTCTGCGCTGCAGAATGCCGCTTCCATTGCCAGCTTGCTGCTGACCACCGAATGTGCGATTACAAACATTCCTGAAAAGCACGCACCGGCTGTTCCCGGCCCTGATATGGGCGGCATGGGCGGCATGGGCGGAATGTATTAATGTGAACCTCTAAAAACTTCAGTTTTTTGAAGTTTTCCTTAGATGTAATTTGCGATGTTTTTAACAAGTCATTGTTATAAAAAAACTTGTTAGAAACTCGTCGGTCACTTTCTAAAAATCTAATCGAGTTTTTAGAAGGTGACCTAATCATCATTGTGTGCGGCGCGCTGCACCGCACACAAAAAGTACACAATCCCATAAAAAAACGGCTGAATATCATTCGATATTTCAGCCGTTTTTTTATATCTATAAACCTGTTCGAAAACTTCCGTTTCCGACACAGTTTCACCCGCTTACACAGTATCAATACGGATACTGCCCTGACGGAGAACACGCGGCGTTTCACCGCACAGATCTACAATCGTGGAAGGCAGACCGGAAAGTTCTCCGTCATCAACAACCAAAGCAACCGAATCCTCAAACGCCTCACAAATTCCGTCAATATCGGTTAAGGGCGGCATCCCGGTATAATTGACACTCGTAGAATAAATTGCATCACCGGCTCCTGCAATCACCGTACGGAGCCATCCGTCGGCAGGACAGCGGAATGCCTGCGTTCCTTTTTCTTTCAGCGGCACGATAAGAGTAAGCGGCGCCGGCCACAGCTTCATCAGATGATCGGGAATATGAGCATCCGTATAGCGGTAAATATCAGACGGTTCAGCAATCAGCGCGATAAACGGCTTATCCTCATTGCGTCCTTTTATAGCAGCAATTTTTTCCGCAGTTCTCCCGAACAAACCGGAAAAGCCGTAAATGGTGTCAGTCGGCAGCACAACTACCTTGCCCTGCTCAAGCGCAGCAGCTGCATAGGCCGCCGCATTAGGATTTGCTTTTTGAATACGCATTTTTTCTACTCACAAGCATTTCGCAAAGAATAACAATAATGCCCATAGAAACCGCAATCGTTTTACAGACATTATCCGATAAGTATTGAGGGGCCTCAATTACATACACCCCTCCTGCATTTTCAGTATGCTCTGCGGTACCCGAAAAATTCATCAGCTTAATCAGCCGCTCATTGTTATGAACATATCCGAGCTCATGAGCATATACTGCAATGGTTTCAGGATCGGAAGATAAATTTGCAATACGGATAGTCAAACTCTCTCCAATATCCGACAAAAGCTGCACATTATACAATAAAGCCTCGCGCTGCCGTTTCAGCTGCTGCAAAGCAAAAAAACCGCGCGGGCCGAAAAAGATACCTAAAAAACTATATACCAGCGTAAAAGCAAAAATAGGAGTGATAATTTTCAAATACAGTTTCATACCCTTCTTAATAACGGCAAAAAAAATATTTTCTTGAACTTTATTTAAAATCGAGTATAATCATAACTATACTGCTGATTGCAAGACTTGTACTCATGTTATATGCAAATATGCCGATACATGATAATAACAATGTCCTTCGTGGAGAAGATTTTTATGGATAATTTTAACAAAACAGACGATTTATATGATCCTAATTTTTCTATAGACGGCAGCACCACCGACAAGTTAGATATGTACGGAGTATGGCTTAAACAAAAGAAAGATCTTATTGAACCGCTTGATGATTTTTCTCAAACTATAGACAGTGATATTGATGCAGAGCCGGAAAGCAATACTCATTTTGATGATGAATTCTCGTTTTCAAGAGATTTTTCTGATCTGGATACCGAGGATGATGTTTTAGAACTTGAGGAGTTTACCGCAGCTCATGACGATACCTTTACCGCCCAAGACGATGAGGACGCAACATTGAATGAAGATACTTTTGAAGCACTTGATTTGGATGATTTTTTAGACGATGGTTCTGCGGACACCAACGACACCGCCGACTCTTTTACAGAAGCAGAACCGATAGAACTTGATTTTGCTGTTTCAGCTTCTGCCGAACCGCCGGCAAGCACTGACAGCACAGCTCCGGCAGGACTTGAAAATTTTGACGAGATTTCGCTTGACGATTTTGAAGATGAGCCGCTTAAAAACACGGCCGAAGATCAAGAAGACTTTCAAACGCTTGAAACAATCGAAGAATTTGACGATATTTTTGAATCATCGGAACCGGAACACACTTCCGTTACCAAACGACAGGAAACAGGTTCTTTCGATATTGATATTACCGTTGATGATGAAGCCCATAAAGTCCAGCATTTTGAAGAAATAGCGGTACAGGACGATTCGGAAGCAGCGGATATATCCATATTTGATGCTGCAGATGATACTAAGACGGAAACGCCCTTCTTTGACGATATTGAAGCGGTAGAGCAGGATTTACTGGCACCGCAGTCTTCACCGGAACCGGCTGCTCCTGCGGTACAGGAAGCTGCGGTCACTGCCGCGGTATCTGCTGCTCAAGAAAAGGCGACTGAACTGCTTCTGCAAATTGCACATGAAATCAGCGATTTGAAAGCCGAACTTAACAGTCTCAAGGCCGGCTTAGCTGCACAAGCAGACAGTTCATCCGCTCCCGCAGTGAAATCTGTGAGTACCGTACAAGAAGAACCCGGCGGCGATTCAGGAAATACCGGCTTTTTCAGCGACGACGATACGGACGAAACAATAGCACTTACCGGTGATGAGCTGAATAACATCCTTATTACTGCGGATTTTACGGAAGAAAAAATCAGTGATGAAGAACTTACGGATGAGTATGAAATTCCTGAAGTTCTACCCCAAGATATGATCCCGTCAATAGACGAAGCCGGTACATCCGATGAAGCATTTGAAGCAAGCATAACGGAAACCGGACATATCCGTCAAACAGTTATTGAAAGCTCCGAACATACAGCGTTACATGAAACGGAAGGTGAAAAAATCCTTGCGGCCGATCCCGTATTTAATGTAGAACCCGCTCCCATAACCTCATTACCCGACGATCTCAGCTACCTTGACGGTGAATTACCCCCGGCAGAGGATGATATAGGAGCGATCGACGGTGTTTCGGTCAAACACGAAGTCAATCATCACGAAGACAGTATCCAAGATGCACAGTCCGCGGAGGACACGGAAGACTTTGAAAATATCGAACCTCCGATTTTTGACCTTCCTGTAGAGCAGGAAATTCAGGTCCCGCAGGCAGCCGTATCAGAAGCCGCGCAGACTGCAATAGAACTAACAGAAACCCATACCATTCATGAACTGCAAAAAGATGATGATTTCGGCAGTCCCTTTCCCGATACCCCGGTGTTTGCGGAATTAGACTCCGAACCTGAAATTATTGAAGAGCCGTTTATCGAACAAATCTCCGTTGCAGAACTTAAAACTGAGGAATTGGTGTCTGCCGAAGAGGAAGCGAGTATAAGCACCATACCCGAAGCCGAACCGTATAAAGAGGAAAAACCGAATACCGGTAAACAGGAAACGCTCTTACAGGCGGCAACACAAATAATCGAACGAGGTAAGACCGTTTCCATTCCTCTCGAGCTGAAAAACGAAATTAAATCCGTGCTTGCCTATATGGATCAGCTGCTTGAAGCCTTGCCGGAGAAAAAGATCGAAGAGTTTGCAAAATCGGAGTATTTTGAAACCTACAAACATCTGTTTGAAGAACTGGGAATTTCCTAATTCGTTGGAAATGGGTATTTGCACGGGGCTGGAAGTGTCTGACATTTCCAGCCCCGTTTTTTAATCTCTTATGCCGTCTTTGCGTCTTCATTCACAGTATAATCCTCACAAAGAAGCCGAGCAGTTTGTTTCTGCACTAGAAGGTTTTCCTAGAATTATTGTTATATCCGAGCCGGGAGAATCCTACCTTGCCGCTGCATTTAGACAGCACTTTCCCGGTACAAAGCTTATCGCTATCCGCTACACACCGTCTCTTTTTTCGGATAGCGATTATCTTTGGGATGCAGTTTGGCGGCCGGCAAACGGAAATCTGACTTTTTTCCTGGTTTCGCACATACCCGACGAAAAACTCGGTTCCGTGCGCTTTGTAAACTGGAAGCCGGCCGATAAAGCCTTTCCGGAAGCGGCAGCGGCAGTATGGGAAGATATCCGCACGGCAATCGGCATAATCAAAAGTATTATGCATACCCGCACGTTCTTCGGAAACCGCTGGCTCAACAATACTGTCCATAATTTTATACATCTTAACCGGCCGGCAGCAGCGGATTTCGGTACGAAACCCTTTATTCTTGCCGGTGCAGGCCCGAGTTTGCAGCAGCTGAACAAAAAAGACACAGCAGGTTTTTCCGTTGCAGCAGTCTGTTCAGCTTATGCTGCGCTTGCAGCACAGCATATTCATCCGGACATCTGTATCGGTACCGACGGCGGGTACTGGGCATTACGCCATTTTGACAGAGTACCGGCAACAGCTCCCATAGCCTTTCCTCTTGAAGCAGCCGTACCGGCTGCGGTATTGGAACATAATCCCTGCATACCGCTTTCCTATGCTTCCCCATTGGAACAGCATCTGTTTGCCGCAGCCGGTTTTCTGCCGCTTCCTGCGCGCGAAAACGGTACTGTCATGGGCACAGCCTGTGAATTACTGCTTGCACAGACCGGCGGAAGCATCATTCTTACCGGCCTTGATCTTGCACCCTCTAAAGGTTTCTCTCATGCCCAACCGCACGAGAGCACAAAACGGATTTTGCACACAGCCGGGCGGCTCCGGCCGCTTGCAGATCTGCTTGCGGTCCAGAATTTTCAAACCGCATCACTGGAAACGTACCGGCACTGGTTCTTGCAGCTTCCGCCGCAAAAAACCGGCCGGCTGTTCCGTACCGGTACGGGGGGCTGCGATCTTCCTAATATCCGGCGGATTGCATCCCCTGCCGAAACCCTCAAACAAACCCGGAGGCAAAAGCAAGCCGGTGTTCAGCGCCCTTTTTCAGTCCATTCCTCCCCTACCCGCCCGCCCGCAGAGCGTAAACGCGCACTACGGGAACTCTTTTCTGCGGTACAGGAGCGGGTACAGACCTTCAGCGCAGAACAGCCGGATATCATTACCGGCAATGAGCCGTCCATCGAAAAACAAATCTGTGCACTGTGCAGCTATACCGTGTATTGCAGCTTTATTAAAGATACCGCAAATCAAGAAATACGGTCTAAACTCTGTGAAGATGTCAGCCGTGTACTTAACCGGCTCATTGCAAGGACGGATAATGACGGTTTTTGAAAAAAATATCGCTGTAATCCGGCAGCGCTGCCCCGAAATTGCACACGCCCTCCTCCGGGCACCGCATGGAACCATGTATAAAGGAGCGGAGACCGCAAAGACGGGAGAGCCGGTACCCGTGTTTATTTCAGGAAAAGCCCTGCACTCTCTCTACGATCCGGCGAAAGAAGCCGGACGGCTGCTGCCCTCCCCTTCCGGTTTCATGCTTTTTTGCGGTCTCGGATCGGGTATTCACATAACAGTTTTTTTAAGCCGGTATCCGGATGCTGTCTGCGCCATCACCGAAGCCGACTATCCCTCGTTTAAACAGCTGCTTTCCTTAATCGACTACAGCAGTATCTTATCCGACACACGGGTGCGGCTGCTGCCGCCCTGTACGGAAGCGGCATTTATGCCTGCCTTGGTACATAGCTATATACCGGCACTTCACGGAACATTCGGCACTCATATACTGCGGCCCTGGCACGAATATTTTACGGTACAAACGGCAGCGCTGCCGGGCACTATTGAACAAGCACTTGAAAACATCAAAGCGGACTTCTCCGTACAAGCGCACTTCGGAAAAATATGGCTGAGAAACATCATGCTGAACTTACGCACGGCAGCGAGTATTCAGCCGGAATATCCGGCAGCGGATACCGGCCGTACAGCCGTCATCCTCGGTGCAGGCCCGAGTTTAAACCAGATTCTCCCCTCCTTCATAAAACACCGCAGCCGGTACTGTATTTTCTGTACGGATACCGTCCTGCCCGTACTGTGCGCACGGAACATTATTCCGGATTTCTTTGTTGCGATTGATCCTCAGCACATCTCGTATCTGCACACCATCGGCAGAATTCCTCAAGAAATAACCGGGATTTTCGATCTGTGTACAAATACGGCAGCGGTGCGCCGCTTTTATACAAACGGAAACCGGATATTTTTTACTGCCGGCGAACATCCGCTTGTCCAAGAGGCCGCACGGCTTTCCCCCTTCCCGGTACTCCGCACCGGTTCGGGCACCGTTGCCGTTGCCGCCTATCATGCAGCGCAGTCACTAGGCTTCCGGCAGATTGAATGCAGCGGAATGGATTTTGCCTACACAAATGGTACCGCATATACGCCGGGAACCTATCTTTCACAGCTGTATGCCGCCGGCTCCTCGCGCGTGATGCCGCAAGAAACGGCCTTTGTCCGGCTAATGTTCCGCAGCCCGGTATATCGTGTACAGACTGAAACCGGTCTAACCTACCGCACAGCCCTCTTAGATTCTTACCGGGAATCTTTCGAAGCGGAAAAAAAACAGTACGTCCCGTGGCGGTACGAAGACTTTAAAACTTTTCCTTATAATGACTTTTGTAAGCATCTATCCTCGAACATACACGATACGGCTGCACCCCTGCCGTACAGTATGCTTCCGTTTCTGGCCTGGTGCACCCTGCATGGGGAAGAAAAATTTACCGCTGCACAACTTGTATCTGAATTGATTTCAGAGTATACTAATCTGTAATGAAACGCTCTTTAATGTTACTCTATGCCGTTTGTGCAACACTGATGATAGCAGGAAGTTTATTATGGTTTGTATTTACCCTCAGAAGCGATTCCCAACTCGGAAAAGCGGAAGCGCTCAAAAGTTTTAAAGGGTTTACAAAACAGGCTGCCGATATTCTGCATGAACCGTATATACAAAATGATCCGGTACGGTTACAGATGCTTCTTGAGCAGCTCTGCCGGAACCATCACGGACATCTTCAAACAGTGCTTATACGGAACGAAACCGGTACCGTATTTATGTGGCCTAACAACAGTGATATCTTTTCATATAATGAGCAGAATGTTGTTGAAGTAAAAAATATGCCGCTCTTTTTAACTGCGGCGCAAACACATCTTCCGGTATTCAATGACGGCAGCCGTACCACGGTTCATGCTGCACTACAAATACTCTCGGTAGAAACCGTGTTTCACCGCGGCCGGACGGTTTTTATCCTCATCCTGATTATTTTCCTCATGACGGTTACCCTGCTTATCATGTCGTATATTGATATGGCGCCGGCAAAAAAAAGCATGGAACGCTTTTCCCGAACCGGCAGAAAAACGGATACCGATACTGACGCCATACCTTCCGAACCTCAGCACGATGCTACGGAAGATACTCCGGCCGCACCCGTTTGTACTGCCAATGCGCCGGAAGCAAACGGAATAACTTCTTTCAGTACCGATTTGGAATCATTAGATCATTTACATATTTACAATGAACAGTCAGAACAGGCTGCTGCATCCGATCAGATTTCAGAATCACTTGATGAACTTCCGGCGCATGACGAATCTGTATCACCGGCCGATATTAATGCCGAACATTACGGCTGTTTTGAAAACTACACCCAACCGGGTAAGCAGGATGCCTCCGCTGAGTCTATACAACCGGTTGATTGTCTTGAAACCTCTGTTCTTTCCGAAACTGCGGCACCGGAGCGGGAACGCTTTATTGACGAATTAACGGCAGCCATTACAGAAACAGCTGCTGCAGAAGAAGATTTAACCCTTCTGTTTATCCGCGCAGATAATTTGGCAGATAATGAACGTGCTCTGTATGCAGTCCGTACCGGACTTGACCGCATTCATAAGATATTTGTTTTTGACGAAAAAACACTCGGCTTGATTATTTTTTACTCTCCTCTCGACCGTGCAATGCAAATTGCAAGCCAGCTCTATGATGATATATATGCCCTCTTGGATGCCGCTCAACGGCCTTCATTAGGAATAGGCTTAACCACGAGGGCGGGCAGACTGATCCCGGCACACCGTATGATGGATGAAGCCTGTGCTGCCATTGAGAAAGCTGTTGAAGAGGGGTCGGATCCTATCGTTGCTTTTCGGGTTAATCCTGCAAAATACCGAAGATGCCTTGCACGTTTAAATTAATCGTCCTGATACCGGTTGACAGACCGATGGACACTGATTATTATGCAGGTGCTTCTAAATAAACGGCGCTGTCTTTTGATGAAAGACACTCCTCATTAATTTATGGATGGTTTATGATGAATAACAAAGAATCTTTTTTAAACAATCGTTTTTTGTCTGCGGCTCCTTTTGATGACGATTTTGATGATGATTTCGACGATGATTTTGATGACGACTTCGACGATGACTTCGATGACGGCTTTGATGATGATTTTGATGACGACTTCGACGATGATTTTGACGAAAACTATGATGATGATGACGGTTTTGATTACGATGATGAGGATGAGTTCGACTACAACGACCTTGATGAATAGCTCAGTACAATTATCGTAAAAAAAAGCACACAGTAAACTGTGTGCTTTTTTATTGCCCGCACCGGGCCTCAACAAAGAATTTTTTGACGGCCTCTATTATGCCAGTAAATTTGGGCTATCATACCATAAACGTTCCAAATCGTAAAATTTCCGCGCTGTGGGACTCATTAAATGAATAACAATCGAACCGAAATCAAGCAGCTTCCATTCATCACCGTCAGGGCTCTTTCTAATCGTGCGGTATTCTTCAATACCGAGTTCTTTTGCCGCCTCCATGATCTTTCCTTCAAGCCCCGAAGCCTGACGGCCGCTTGTTATGGTCCCAATAACAAAAAAATCAGTCCAAATCTGCGCAGAACGTAAATCCAGTACTGTAACATCTTCCGCCTTATAGTCGCGTAAGAGCCTTCCTAAAGCCAAGGCGCTTTGTTCAAAGTTAATTTCCATTATCATCCTCTTATTTTTTTTGCTTTACTACGTATCCGTTAAAGTCTTTTCCTAATATCAAGGTAAAGTCAACATTAGTTTCACTGCCGGCATGATCCTCGCCAATCTGGGCGGATTCGATATTTTCACAGCGGACAACTTGGGCTACAATCTTTGCAACCGATTCATTGCCAATTCTGTCAATCAGAACGGTGTGTTCCAGTCCGCTCTGCGGTGCATTTCCGATATTGATAACATCATATCCGAAACTTTGATAAATTTCGGAGGCAGCCCGGGCAAGTCCGTTCACCTCCGTACCATTCAGTACCTCCAGAGCATACACACGCTCCAGAGTCGCACCTTCTTCAGAGGCCAGCGCCGCAAGGGTCTGACCGATAATTTCCTTTATTTGCTGCCCATCACGGAACGGAAACAATAAATCCTTTTTATCAACCCGTCTCACCGCACCGGTTAACCGCTGCGGCACTAAACGTTCCGAATCAATTTTACATAGATATTCCAAAAGCTGCTTAAAATCACTCCCCGAAATATTACCGTGCAGTAAGGAACCGAATACTGCAAACTGGCCGTTTTCAAATATACGGGGATGTTCATACAAACTGCGCAAAAACGCAAGCACTGCTTTCTGTTTTCGGGTAACCGCTTCTCCTTCAGCATCAGCGGTATGTTCATATACAAGATAATCATGCACCTTATCCCCGTCAAGAAGAACAGACCCTGAGGGCAACAGTATTTTGCCGTATTGTTCAGAATCAAGGTCAACTGATGAGGGAATAAACACGGAAAGTCCGCCGAGCATATCTGTTAAATGAGTAAACTCAGTGAGGGAGCAGGTAATATAAAAAGGAATATCAATACCGGTCAGTTTTTCAATTTCCTGCTTATACACCTCTGGACCTTTTTCGGTATACAGAGCACCAATGCCATCGGTACGTCCCAACTGCGGTAAGATTAATCCGGTATTTTCGGGTATATCGAACATAGCTGCGCGCCGTGTCTGCGGATAGTGCGCGATGATATTGGTAGAAAGCGGAACATTATCGTGTTCAATAACGAATAAGACCTTGAGCAGATTATCACCGGACAAGGATGTACTGATCGGATCGATTTTAAGATTCCGTGCGACAATGACACCGGCAGGAATCAGCATTGCTAGGATAAGCAGCAGAAAAACAACATTTTTTCCGTCTTTCACTTTTTTTCCTCCGTATTTTTCCGGTGCTGTTCATAATACCGGTAGACTTTATAGGTAGCGGGAAGTACTTTCCGGCCCTTTGCTTCGACAAAGCGGATAACCTCCTGTAAGACTTCAAAAAACAGGGCATCAAGCGGCAGTACCGCAGCTTTTTCACGCAGATACGCGCAATTTTTTCTCCCCGGTTCGATTTTATCGGCAATGTAGAGAATTTTTCCTACGGCATCAAACCGTACCGAACCTGAGGTATGACAGCGGACAGCGCGTAACAGGGATTTTTTCAAAACACCGAAACGGTTATACAGCAGTACGGCCGCAGCACGCCCGTGGAGCAGTTCACAATTATCTTTTTCCTGATCTCCGACAGGCTGACCATCCCTTTGCACAAGATGGAGCAACCGGACAGCAGACTGCTCTTTGCATACATCATGCGCAATACCGGCAAGGAAGCAGAGCCGCTGTTGACGCGGTGTACAGCCGTACTGCCGTGCCAGTTCTTCCGCATAGGCGGCAACCCTGCATGAATGTCCGTAACGGAAATCCGAAAGACAGCTGCGGGCATAGGATTCCAGTTCTGCAATCAACTTTTCAATCTGTGCTTCATTCATAGAGTTTATGTTCTTTAATATACGAGTATACTGTAGACGGCACAAGATAACGCCAGCTTTTTTTTGCCTTGATGGCCTCCCGTATCCCGCTTGAAGAAACCGGCAGTACGGCATTATCAACCGGTAAATAGGAAAAGGTACCGCAGGAGGTATGCTGCACTGTATCCCCCGCTTGCTGCACCGTACAGCGGGTATCCGGTGCCGGAACCCGCAGGCCGGTAAACCGGTTTCCGACGATAAGATCGGCATATTCCGGTATTACTGCCGCCTGATGCCATCGCGGAAAGCCTTCAAGCAGATCATCGCCGATAATCAGCCCGATTTTTCCTTCACACTGCGGATAGCGTTGTTTAAGATACCGCAGTGTACTGACTGTGTAGGAAACCCCTTCTCGGTGTATTTCGCACGGTTCACAATAAAAGGCGGGGTTATCCGCTGTTGCAAGTTCTACCATCTTCAGTCTATCCTGTGCCGTACAGCCGGCATGACCATCTTTAAACGGAGATAAAAAAGCCGGAACAAAGGCAACGGTATCATATCCGTAGCGACGGCAGACGGCATCGGCAAGCATCAAATGACCGATATGAATGGGGTTATACGATCCGCCTAAGACCGCCAGCTTCATTTTTTGCCTTTCCGCTTCCGGCTCAGACTCACCGTTGCCCCGAAACCCTCCTGCGGTTCATAGACAGGATCATCAAGCTCCGCAGTCATAAAGTTTTCAACCGGCAGTTCGGCTGCCGTACTGCCGCTACTCCGATTCTCCTCCGCAGCAAGTTCTGCAACCAGAGCGGTAAAGGCATCACGCACCTCATCCAAGCCCCAACGGTTAAAAACGGAAATACCGAATACCGGTATATCCGGTATATGCTCTTTTAACTTATACAGCCGCTCTTTCGTACCCTCTATATCCAGCTTTGTGGCAATTACCACCCGTTTTTTACCGCTCAGATCCTTTGAGTATGCCGAAAGTTCCCCGCAGAGTGTTTCGTAGGCGGTAAGATAATTATCATCCGAAAGATCGATTAAAAATGCCAATCCGGCAGTCCGGGAAATATGCTTTAAAAAGCGGATACCCAATCCGATCCCCTCAGAAGCGCCTTCCAAAATGCCGGGGATGTCCGCAATGATAATATCCTGCTCCTCATCAATCCGGAGCACGCCGAGATTGGGTATCTTTGTGGTAAAAGGATAGGGAGCAATTTTCGGGCGGGCATTGGTAAAGAAGTCAAGCAGCGAAGATTTTCCTGCATTGGGAAAACCGACAAGGCCGATATCAGCAATAATATTCAGTTCAATTTTAATACGGCGGGTTTCTCCCTCCTGTCCGGGTAAGGCAGTACGTGGCGCCTGATTAGTGGGGGTTTTAAAATGGCAGTTTCCCCAGCCGCCGTTGCCGCCGGTAAGAAAAGGCACCAGCCCCTCGCTCTTATCCCCAAAGTCATGGATAAGCTTACCGGTATCAGCATCCTTGATAATGCAGCCCGGCGGCAGCGGAATAATGCAGTCAGCACCCTTTGCACCGAAGCGGCGGGAACCTTGTCCGTCAAGCCCGTTTTTAGCCTTAAAAATGCGCTTATGACGTAAATGTACCAGCGTACGCATATTGCGTTTAATTTCAAACAGCACATCGCCGCCCCGGCCGCCGTCTCCGCCTGCCGGCCCGCCTTTGGGCACATATTTTTCGCGGCGGAACGCAATACAGCCGTTACCGCCCTTCCCCGATGAAACTTCAATAAGAGCCTCATCCGCAAATTGTATCATGGTGTATTATACCTCTCGAAAAAAAAGCCGGCACAAAGCCGGCTTTTCAAAACTCTTCACTTCTTATTGCTGAGTTACAGACGCTAAATGCCTGCCTTTACGGTGATGATAAACAACAACACCGTCCGCAGTTGCAAACAGGGTATCATCCTTACCCCGCCCGACATTTTCGCCCGGATGGATAGGAGTACCGCGCTGACGGACTAAAATTGAACCGGCTTTTACTACCTGTCCGCCGTATACTTTAACACCTAAATATTTCGGATTTGAATCGCGTCCGTTTTTTGCACCGCTTCCGCCTCGTTTCCGTGCCATACTAGCCTCCTCATATCAGATAAACCGGTACCGGTTTACCGCTGTATTTTTTTGCATTGAACAGCCTGCGGATATTCTTTTTGTAAAGATGAAATCCCAAGCCACAAAAATTTTGCTGCATAGCGCAGCTGTTCTGTGTACCGCTCATCACAGTCAAGCACTTTACAAGACAAAAAACCCCGCTGACCTGCAGCCGTTTCAGTCCGTATGTTTTGAAGTGCCTGTACCGTAGTTCTCAGTAAAACCGTTACAGCCGCACACACAATATCATGTCCTTTTGCCCCGCAGCAGGCATGACCGGAAGCATCAAAAAAAAGAAGCCGCTCTTTTTCATCAAGCTCCAGAAGGACTTGTATCATTGCCCGCTCTTACACACCAGTAATTGCATTTACGGTAAGATAGGTGTAGTGCTGACGATGACCGATTGTCCGGTGATAGTCTTTTTTGCTCTTGTATTTGTACACGATCACCTTTTTATCCCGCATACTGTCTTCAACCGTTGCCGAAACTTTTACGCCTGCAACGTAAGGAGTACCCACCGATACTTTGCCGTCATTGTTCACCAACAGAACGGTATCAATATCAATCGCGGTTCCCTTGGGTTCACTGATCTTATCCACAAGGATTTTGGCGCCCTGTTCAGCCTTATACTGCTTACCCTTATATTCAAAAAGTACGTACATAAAAACCTCTGCTCATCTTTTCACAGAATCAAAAAAGCATCCTTAAATAAGGATAGAATATGACTCTGCTTTGTTTTATGGATTTCTGCATGATAATATACGAACGGGTGTACATCATCAAAGCTTTTTGGTTGATTATATAATCTACCATAAAAGTATAGTAGAAGTCAAGTAATCAATTTCAAGGCAAAGAGGACCCGGATCACAAAAGCTGTAGGACGGACTATAAAAACTGATCATTAATCATACAAAGCACGAGTTGCTGTTTATGATGCTTTTTCTACCACCCGATCATAGTATTTGCTTTTTATGCACATTTGTGCTGAATTGCGATGCGGCTGCCCTGTAATCGTTCTTCTTTGTACTGTACACATTTCCTGCATTTATGATATTATTTCATTTATTACCCTGTAAACTGATGCTGATATAATATTTAAGTGTAAAGGGGAACGCTTAGTGTTGAGCACTTCCCTCATCAAATAAACTCATGAGATGCAGCAAAAAGTCCACGGTTTTACGGCTCCATGATAGTGTTATGCAGTAACAGTTTTGCAGCAGCTTCCGTATAACATTTTAAGGAGTTATCTATGAGTATCCAAGAGATGAATAACCGTCCGCCGTCTGTTCCGAAAACAATATTGATATCTGAATTATTGACAAACATTACATGGGCTATTGTAACGACATCCTTTGTTACATTTCTATATGGTTTTAAAGGATTACAGACGTTACTCACGCTGCCATCATTTCTTATCTTACTCCTGTTTGCCGTTGCGGAAGTGTTTATAAGGCGAAAATTATTTTTCCCGACTATTATCAACTGGCAAGCGGATCCTGAAAAAGCACAAAAATACATTTTAAAATACAGCCGTCTGCAATCCGTAATACCGCTATTTATAGGAATTTGCACCCTTAGCTTTGTGATACCGCAAGTATATGCGCATAGTGAACGGGTATTTTCGTTACTGTATTTTGAATTTTTCGTAGGCGGAACACTCTTTTTATTCGGAGCGTTGTTCGGCGGTGTTGCAATTAGGCATTTTGAACAGTGGAGTTTGTTTGTACCGCTGCAAGGAGAATTTACCAGTTATCCGATAACAATACGGATTGCCGTAAACTCTTTTTTCTGCACAGCGGCATCGTGTTTTATGGCGGCATCTCCTTTGACTCATCATGCAGGTCAAATCACCGCCTCTACCGTACTGTCTGTTCTTGGGCTCGGGATCGTAGGCACTGTTGTTACCGTCATTGTTGTTTGTTTAACCCTCCGGTCTTCTGCCCGCCGTGTCATGATTATGCAGGCAGTGATGAAGACCCTTGCATCCGGAAATTACCGCCAGCACTTTATTACCGATATTGAAGTCCGCGATGAGATGGGACTGCTCATTAAAGATTTTAACACTTTTTTGGCCTTCAACAAATCATTTTTGAAAAACCTTGATAAAAATGTCAATAATTCAAACACTATCGCTGATGCTTTGTTTGCCGATATGCAAGCTACTTCTAAAACCTTGCAGCAAATAGACGGTAGTATTGCCTCTGTGAACACTAATATGAAAAATCAAGAAGCACATCTGGCAGAAACACAAAAAACACTTGATGAGATTGTTTATAATATTGAAAATTTAGATAAGCATATTGAACACCAAGCAGGGAAAGTATCTGTGTCTGCATCGGCCATTGAACAAATGGTTGCAAATATTCAATCAGTTACACACATATTAGAAAAAAACTCACAGTCAATCAGTGCACTTGAAAGTAAAACCGGCAATACGGTTAAAATAAGCGAGGCCTCTGCTGCCCGTACACAAAAAATAGCAGAATCCTCGGAAGGCTTACTTGAAGCCTCAAGTGTTATTCAGCATATTGCAAGCCAAACAAATTTGCTCGCAATGAATGCCGCCATAGAGGCAGCCCATGCCGGAGAAAGCGGTAAGGGGTTTGCAGTTGTAGCTGATGAAATCCGTAAACTTGCCGAGGAGGCGGGCAGTCAAGGAAAAGCAATTTCGGTTGTTTTAAAAGATTTACAAGCTGAAATCGGAAACATAGCAGAAGAGTCTCAAACTATTTATGGAGAATTCGGTGAAATTTCTAAACTTGCAACCGCCGTACGGGATCAAGAAGCGGTTATTATGAATGCGATGCGGGAACAAAACCAAGGCAGTGCCCAAGTGCTTACCGCCATGCAGGAAATTACACAGATTACCGCTGAAGTAAAAAGCAATTCGGAAAAAATGCTGCTGAGCAATACGGAAATCAGTCATGGAATGAAGCAGCTTGCTGAAAGTGCACAAAGTGTGAATAATGATATGCAAAATATCAATATCGGAACAGATAGAATCAATGAAGCTGTGAATAATGCTATTGAAAAGACTGAGGCAAATAAACATTCTGTTTCAGCAATTTTAAGCCATCTTGAACAGCTTCATTATGATACGGAAGATTAGCGGCAAGCTAGAAGGGTGTACCGGCACGGATGCCGGTTAGTTCTACGCAATAGGCGGCATTTTTTATGGCTTTTTGCGGTACCGCAAAAAGCCGCCCTAAAAATGAATATGATCTTACAACCATACCTTTACATACAAACAAAAACAGATAAACTTATGCAGTATGAATGGTGCGCATAAAATAAACATTATTAAAGCGGCAAAATGCTATGCAGAAAGGATATTTCAGGAAGATTGCAGCGGGCATGATTTTTTTCACACAATGCGGGTATACCGTATGGCAACGTATCTTGCGGAACAAGAGCATGCAGATGTGTTTATTGTTCAGTTAGCCGCCTTATTACACGATGTCGATGATAGAAAACTTTCGCCGGAAACATATATCAACAAAGATAGAGCCGTTTCGTTTATGAAATCGCATGCCGTAAGCGATAATCTTTGTAAAACGATTGTTGCAATTATTGAACAGGTGTCATACGCCGGTAACAATGCCGCTGCACCTGCTTCGATAGAAGACAAATGTGTGCAGGATGCTGATCGGCTTGATGCGTTAAGAGCCATAGGCATTGCACGTGCTTTTGCCTATGGCGGAGCCGCAACAGGCAGCTGCATAATCCGGCAATAAAGCCGCACATGAATATGGACCAGTCGGAATATCAAAACCATGTATCAACAACAGTTAATCATTTTTATGAAAAACTGTTTTATCTGAAAAATTTGATGAATACCGTTACGGCGAAACAGCTTGCAGAAAAAAAAGACGCCTACATGAAAGCGTTTATTCATGCGGAGGGTTTAATACCCCGACGCTCGCTCTGCGTCGTAACAAAGGGTATTAAAGCCGACTGCAACCACCTTATGAGAACAACAACCCCGATGCTCTGCGTCGGGGTTGTTGATTGCGGAATTTTTACATGAATGGGAGTTTTAACCGCGTACGGGCGTGATTTTTTTGATTATGCAGCTCTTTACCGTATACATATCCTACAAAACTTGTACGGAGAATATCGGGACGGAGGACGGCGGCTGTTGTATAATCCCCATAGTCTTAGTAAGGAGTGTAAAATAAAAGCCGTACAAATCGCACGGCATTTATTTACCCAAGTTTGCTCAAGCACAAACTTGTATAGTACATGCACGCCCTCACTTCGTTACGGACGTGCGTAAAAAGTCAATCGAAAGCCGATACTTTCTGCTTGACTTTTTATAGGAGAAATATGAACAGCATTCAATCGTTTAATCGGACAATGGACTATATCGAAAGGACACTCGGCTCTGAACTTGATGAAACAGAAATTGCACGGCTTTCGTCTTATTCATATCCGTTATTCAGCAGAATATTTTCGATAGTGGTCGGCTATCCTTTAAACGAGTATATCCGTTTGAGAAAGCTCAGCCGTGCCGCGGCTGATTTACGGAACGGCACTGAAAAAGTGATTGATATCGCATTGAAGTACGGCTATGAATCTCCGGATTCATTTACTGCTGCGTTCAAAAAATTTCACGGCACAACGCCCAGCGAAGTACGAAACGGAAAAAGCTTTAAATCATTTTCTCCTCTCAAATTATCCTTAACGGTTACAGGAGGACAAACAATGGAAATTACTATTGAAAAGAAAAAAGCCTTTTCGATTGCAGGGCTGTGCATTCAATCGGAGCACACAACCGATTTTCCAAAAGTATGGGACAATTTATTTACAAAAGCGGCTTATGATGAACTTGCCGCGATGGGAAGCGGACAAAGTTACGGTATGTGTTATGATGTGAACGATTGTAATTCCTTTCATTACATGGCGGGGTATGATTGCACCGACGAACAAAAAGCTGCAACACTCGGTTTATCCGTCATGCACATTCCCGAAGCCGAGTACGCTGTTGTACAGCTTAAAGGTTCCGTGCCGGACTGTATTCATCAGGGGTGGAAATACGTGATGGATACTTTTTTTCCGGAGCAAGGCTACCGCCACGCCGGTTCTCCCGATTTTGAAGTGTACCGCGAAGGCGATATGCACAGCGAACAGTACACAATGGAATTGTGGGTACCCGTTATAAAAGAGTAATTGCTGTTATATTGCGGCAGGAGCAGATTACGGTTGTTAATGGCCTGCCGGTATTTTCATGCTTGCTGTTAGTCTATAGAATTATCGATGTAGACATCGGATGCTGCTAACCTCTGATTAAATGGTATATTTGAAAAAAGATATTGTATCATCTCTTTTTGAAAATTCTCTATAAATTGATAGTATTTATTTTCATATTTTAATGTTTTTATGAGTTTATCGGTTTTGATTTTAAATATGAAAAAGTTCCATCTGGTTAAGTGAAGTTGAATATTTCTGCGTGCAATACGATACAAACACTGTCTTCTATCACTATCTTCGGCAATAGAATAAACAAACAACGATAGAAAGGCATTAAGTAATAGCGTATTTTTATTCATAAATCCGAACGGAGAAATAAATTCTGACCATATATCTTTAGAAATAGTTTTTCCTTTAAGATAATTGTTAATTTCAATACATATTGCTTTTTTATATCCTAATTTTGCTAAGAACATGATAGTGTTTTCATTCGGAAGCCTTTTTTTTCAGCTTGTTAATAAGTATTCGTTTTTGCGTAGGCGAAGCATATTTGATAATATAGTTTTCTATTTCTTCTTGGCAGTGATTATATTTTTCATTTATGTGTTCAATATCCAATATTTGCATTTCAAGAATTTTTTTTACATAGTGATCACTTTTACATTTTTCCCAAAATAGAGACAATACGGTGTTGATGGTAGAATGATTTTGTGTTTTGTTGTACTTAATAATTTCATTTTTAGTTTTTGATAGCACGAGATATTCTATTTTACTCTTAAATTTATCGTTATTGATATTATTTACTATAAAATCAATACATTGGGCTAATATATTATCACTTTGCATCTTATCTAAATTTTCTAAACAGTATTCTAACATATCATCAGTGGCACAATTAAATACACTTGAAAGCCAATGATATACACTTAGGAATTCTCCGCATCTAAAATCTGTCGTAACTCTTAGTCCAGGTGAAACTGAAAAGTACCAGCATGAAATAAAACAAAAAGTAAGAATATTTTCCGTATCAAACCAAAGAGGGCAGGTATTATTATACATATGTTGCAGGTAATAAAGAAAAGGCGTCAATATAGGATGCTGTATTTCTTTGCCAGTAAAATCGGAAATGCTACACATTTTCATAAATTCAGTCATTTCTACTTTCATGCTCTCCTCTATTTTTTGATATAAGAGCTTGTGAGTACTTATAAAATGATTTGCATCCTCATGTTCACTATGCTTTATATAAAAATTAAAAATAAACCGCCAATAGTATTTATCTGACGTAAACCAATCATCTATACAATTTTTTAAAGCTAATCTATTTATTTTTTTATCATTATGCGATATATCAAATAAAAAATGTATTATAAATGAAGAAAACACAGGAGGTATTGTGTAAGCATTTTTATTATTAAACTCAATTTCATCATGTATATACTCAGGGAGTAAATAGTGAAGTCTGCCTCTTTCCGTTTTATGAGGATAAAAATTATTATTCGTATCCAGAAATTCAAATATCTTATCTATTTCTGCCGACAATCTATCTTTATTCAGCATTATATCTTCTTCTTGAGCTGTCATTTTTTCTATATCTAAAACAAGTTGTCTTTGTTTTTCTTTTTTTACAGCTTTAATAAATCTTTCTTTTTCAAATACATTAGATGTGTCATATACATTTTTTATATATGATGTTAATATATGAGGCTGTGTTTTATCGTACATTACAGAATATGCTATATCTTTATAGATTCCGATACAATCAGGACAATGTAATGTTTCATATAAACATATTGCCTGTTTTTGATCTTTTATATTTAATAGTGTGCTAAAAAGTGCTTGCATTCGAAATACATAATTTACTTTTCTTTCTTTTATATCTTTACATAAACGTTTAAAGTATTTTGTTTTTAAGGTATAGCTTATAGTATTTATATTGTTTATATTTGAGGTGTCAAATCTTATATCTAAAAGGTATAAAAGTATTTTATATGTTATCTCAAAATCATATTCTTCCAACCTATCAACAGTTTCGTTAAAACTTTGGTATAACATTTTTATAATATCATTATATTGGCTATCTATTATTTCATCAGAAGGTATGTTATTTTCAGCCATAAAAGAAAATACATCTATAATCATGTTGTCAGTTAAACTTATATTCTCTAAATTATTTTTTAGATGAAATAAATCATAATTAATGTTAAGCATTGGGGTATTATATGTATCATCTAATTCATCAGGAACAGTACAAAGACCGGAATCAAAATACAAGCTTTCTGATTTTTGCATTTTCACTAATAAATAAATAATGATTTGATATAGTAATACATTCCTATTTGAAGCTATTTGTAATCGATTATATATTTTTAACTTAAATGAAAATTCGTTGTCATTTGTTATAGGATTTTCAAAACTAGTAAAATCCGGATCAACGGCCTTTAAAAAATCATTCCATTTTTCTAAATTCCAGTTTTTTGTCCACTCATAAGCTGAATACCAATGTAAAATAGTGGCTACCGATAACGATCCTGATAATTTTTTAGCAATAGGATTATTTAAAAAGAAACGAAATAATGGTATAGCAATATCTTTAATTTTCTTTTGCTGCGAATCATTCCAAATTTTTTCATTATAAACTCCTAGCAAAATAATTGCATTTGCAAAACTCATCAAGGTATCTTCATGAGGTGTTTGTAAGAAATACTGAATTTTTTCAATATGCAGTAAGCAAGCTTTTTCATAATAACTTTCAGGTAAAAGCGTCGTCATCTTGCTTGATAAAGACGGTATGTTTGCGAGCAAATCAGCACTTTGATAAAATCTGGTATAATATATGTGTTTTTTATTTTTGTTATAATAATCCAGTATTGTAATATAATATTCATATCGCTTTATGACTGATAAAAGTTCAAAATCTGTCAGCAAAATATAACAAGGATCAAGTTTTTTTAGATCAATGAGAAGTTTTTTATACACTTTTGATGTTTCATCAAGAATATTTAAAACTAACATAAGTATATTTAAATGACGAACATTGACGTGTCTACCGCCATTAATAAAAAACACTCTTTTAATCTCTGAATAAGGTTTCTTTTCAAAAAAACAGGCTGTAAAATATTCAACATAAAATGCAGAAATAAAAGATATATTGTCATCATTATCATAGTGAAAGATAGATGACTGAATAAGATAGAGATATTCATCATCAGTAAAGTATTCATGTATATTCTGCTTGGAAAAAACTAACTTTGATTCACAAAATAATTGATAGCTTAATTTTTTTAGTTTCTTCACTATAGTTTCAATATGTATTTTTGATTTTTTATTAGCTCGTTTGGGTATCTTTTGGGCTTCATCAAATTTTGCTTTATCTTTTTCCAATTGGCTAAAAACAAATGAGTTGTAAAACTCACGTAAGGAATGAAATTTTTGAGTGTTGTTTTCAAAATAGTTTCTGTACAGCGGAATAGGTATTAAATCTTTTACAGGAGAATCGTTATACTTTTTTATTAAATATGATAATTTATCATCGGCACTGTCATTGTAGGGAATTAGTACCAAGCTTTTGCTGTTTTTTATTCCATTTAAAATTTCGATATTGAAAGCGCCGTCTCTTCCTGCAATAATAAAACGTATATTCTGATATTCTTCGATAGCAGTATATATTTTATGACTGAGTGCTATCTTATTTTCTTCCGATATTTCATCTAATCCGTCTAGGAAAATTAAAAAAAGATTTTTTTTATTTGGAATTTTAAAATTTTCATCAGGGAAATTTTTTAGATCGAAAAAAAGAGGTAATGCTTTAAAATGCAAGTCTTTTTCTGAACAGTTCAATAGTGTATTATGAGCTTGATTCATCAAAAAAGTTTTCCCGATTCCGCATTGCCCTTTTAGAAAAAAATGAGACAAATTTGTAAATTCGACAGTTTTAAGCTGTGAAATTAAATATTCACCGATGGGATCTTTAGATGTGAAAGTCGATTCTCCATTCTCTACACTGAGTTTTGAAGTATACCTTTCATTATTGCTGGTATCTATCGTTTTTGCGTGTAAACAAAGTTTTTCTTTTGTAAAATCGAAACACTCTACGGAAAGTCTTAATAAAGAATCAACTTTCCTTTCATCCTCTTGTTGAGTTATATCCTTAATTTTTTCAACCAAATCTTCTAATGAAAAAATATGTAATTTTAAATTGGCGGTTTTCTCATATTTTATTTTTTCAGGTTCGCTTATTACTTGATTGGAAAAATAATACAATTCTTTTTCATTGAGAGCTTTTTTTAATTCATCTTTGATTTTACTATCATATTCTTTTTGAATAGAACATGCCATTCTTGCATTCTTATTAGCATCAACCCCATCCCGTCCTCCATCGCTCGTACCTTTTCCTCCGGCGGGTACTGAAAAATGGTAATCATATAGGATTGTTTTTACAATAATGTGGCAAAATTCTTCGAAAATGTATGCACCATTATGCCGTGTGTTTAAATCTTCTAATGCTTTTCGGTAAAATGTTTCCATCATGTACTCAACCTATAATGATACATTATAGCACGTTTTAAAAATTAATCATACGGTAAGTAAAACAGAAAACCTTTATCGATATAGTAAAGTTCGCAGGCGGATAGAAGGAGAGAGCAATCGGATTGTTCAACTCTTTACCTTGAACAACAAAGCAAACAGAAGATAAAAATTTAATCAGTTTTTTGGAAGATGTGAAAATTGGTTATTCATCCTTGTGCCTTAAAAACGATACAGAGCAAATACTGGAAAAGATGAAAGGCTGAGTTGAAAGAGCGGAATATCCATATCTATGATTGGCCTGTATTACGCAAGTTCGCCGGTGATTTTATCAAGAATAGTAAGACACATTTCAGAACTATGCCGGAACTCTTTTTTGAATTCCTCAACACCGCCGGTTAGTCCATCTGCAACCATTTTAATCAATAAACATGATATGTGATTTTTGTCAGCTGTTAAAACTATCCCCGCAGCTTCCATGTCAATGATATCCGCACCGAATTTAACATGAATGTGATTTTTTTCGTTTTCAGATGCGACAAACTTTGAACCGGAAGCGCAGAGTGCCGTTGGTAAGTGTTTTATTATCTGCTGGGATTTTCTTATATAATCGCTTGAAAGCGGAATAATAACTGTAGGATATTCCAAATGCCTTCCTATCTCACAATTATCTGCACACGATGTATCAAAATCATACTGTACTACACCATTTACAACATAGCGCCGGTTATGTGATGCCGCTTCGGTTAGTGCGCCTACTACCCCAAAATTTACAATTAAATCCGGTTGGACTTCACAAATCAATAACTGTGTTGCTGCCGCAGCTGCAATCTGTCCGGCCCCGCTTTGTATGGCGTATATCTCATTTGTATATCTCATGTATTTCATGATTTTTTGTCGGCAAACTTCTCTGCACTGAATTGGTTCGCCATATATTTTTTTTATCGCTTCAATTTCAACCGCTACAACTAACCCTATTTTCATATTGGAACTCCTCATATAGTTGTATTTCTTTATCGTCATTTATAAACACTCGGTATAGATTTTTTGATTATGTATAAGGATTCACTATTTACAAAGCAAATTCGCCGTCCGGCAAGGTACAAGGAAGTACCGCCATGGAGGCCGACTGGTTCCATGCAAAGGCGATGTTTTGCCAATTTACAACGTCCTGTTGTAAATTGGCTTTCGAGTTTTGCAAATAGCTTGCAAAACGTCGTTTCTGACAGGATGTCAGTGGTTTCAAACAGTATCGAGTTTTTCAATGAAAAACTCGAAGTTCAGAAATGAACACGGACGTTCATTTCTGAACGATGCCATCCATGACAGTTCTGTCAAAAACTCGCGTCCAAAAATTGCCACGGACATCAATTCAGCATCGCCATGGATGTCATATCAAATGCAGTGCATTTGATAACGAGTTTACTGGCGTAAACTCGGGTTTAAAATACACAGCGATGTTTCGGCTACGCCGAAATTCGCCGTCCGGCAAGGTATAAGGAGAATCCGTTCACCTCTCCGCAGCAATTTGTATGCCATAGGCGGAATCGGTTTTGTAGATATCGGTAGACTCCGTTTCAATGGTGTAGGTTTTTGCAAGATAGGTAAACGAGGCGGAGGGGCTTATCTGCATTGAAGGAATAAAAAGATGTTTCCATGGTTTGCCTTTGTGTGCGGTGCTCCATTCGGAAACGGTTTTGCAGTAGCGGACTGCCCGGTTTTTCTTTGCAATCACATCAGGGGTTTCCTGTTTGTCTTCGCCTTTTACTTCAATGAGATATATGCAAGAGGAGGTTTCGGCTACAAAGTCAGGTTCGTAATGCTTACCCCCGTTGTATTGCAGATTGAATTCTTTTTTTGCAGGACGAAGCCATTTTTGAACCGTCTGATCTTGTTCCATGATGCGGGCGAGGATGAGTTCCGGTTTGCTGTCGAATTTTGCTTCTTCAAATACTCCTTTTTTGATGCCGGTAAATACTACCGATTGTATGTCTTTGTCATAAGAATCAAAGAAGCGGGAAGAAGCCGAATAGGTGTAGGCTTGTTTAAGATTATAAGGCTGTACTAACGAAACTTTTTCTTCAAGAAAAGATTCTTCGCAATAAAAATGCTGCATAAGCTGTGAGTGAATTTTATCGGCAATATCTTTTTTATTCATCATTACGATATTGCGTATGCCGTTTTCGGAATATGTATTTCTATAATGCGAACAAACTTGAGTAACCAGCTTTTGTAACAGTGCCGCGGAATGCTGATAATCAATTTCGGATTTTTCGCAGAGGCAGTGCATAATTGCTGCAAGCGGGTTATAAGCATCAAAGTCTATAGCGGAACCTTTGATATGGAGTCTGTCCCCCTGATCTTCCAAATTTTGAATAAGGATATTTTCCCCTATTACCGTATGGGTAAAGGGTGCGAGGTCAAGATCAAAATCCGCAAAATAATATTCCGGTAATCCCGAATCGGTAACGGTAATGTGCGGAATGGGGATGTACTTTGAAGGAAGCGTTTCGCAATATTCCGAAACGGTTTCACTAATCCATGAAGAAAGCGGATCGGCATTTTCGGTATAGATTGTACTTAAATCTTTATCCGATGAAAGCGCTTTTTTGATAGTCTGTGTAATTTCAGTTTTGTGACCGCTTGAAAAATGCAGTGCAACATCCGTGCCGCTTTGCTTTCGAATGTATGAGTCTACCGTTTTTTGTATGAGACTTCGGGTATCTTTGAACAAGGCGGTATGTTCTTCATTTTTTTTCATTCCGGTTATCTGATAAGCTTTTTCCAATTCCGCGTCTTCATCGAAGTGAAGAGATAGTTGAGTGTACCTAAGACTTTCCTGCATAATATCTTCCGCCTTAATGATGTTCCCCGCTTTAAAGATGGAATCGCCTTTTTGTGCTTCTTCCAAAAGTTCGGCAAATTTATCGTGAGCGGTGAGCATTACCATGTCAATTTCTTTATCGCCTGTACGTTCACCGTAGGGAAGGCGTAAGCCTCGTCCTACCATTTGTTCACGAAGGATTTTTGAAGCCGCTTGCCGTAAGGGGACGATTGTGTAAAGGTTGTTTACATCCCATCCTTCTTTAAGCATATTTACATGAATGACAATTTCAATCGGGTTTTCGTATTTTTCGACTTCAAGTAAAAGCTTCATGTTCTCTTCGCTTTCGCTTCCCCTTTGGTTTGAATGTACGGTAATGATTTTTCCCTTATAGGCGCCGTCTTTAAAAGAATCCGAACTGAGGTAGCTTTGAACCGTTTCGGCATGAGCGGTATCTTTACAGACAACAAGCATGAAAGGTTTTACGTTCCGCTTGCCGGTGTTTTGCGCATACTGTGCGAGTTTCAGTTTTGCCCGCTCATGGCAGAGAATGCCGTCATTGAGCATGAGCCTATCAATTTCTTCTTCTCCGAAATTGAAAAATTGAATATCCTGACGGGTTACTGCAAAGGGTGTACGCGTGTAGCCGTCTGCAATCGCTTTTGAAAGCGGATATTCATATACAACATTTTGAAATTTGATCTGCTTTGTTCCCGATTTTGTATACGGTGTTGCCGTAAGTTCCAAACCTAAAATAGGTTTAAGTTCATTCAGCGATTGTGTACCTCGTTCCGCCCGATAGTGATGAGATTCGTCCATTATCAGTACAAGGTCGTTCATGGAAGCAAGGCTTTCAAAAAAGGAAGTACCGAGATATTCTGAAAGGCTCCGCATCTTTGCCCGCTCTTTGTTGAATTTATCTATGTTAAAAATAAAGATGCGGATATCGGAACCGAAGAGTTCAAGGTTTTTATATCGGTAGTCCTCATCGGCAATGATGACCGGAGGAGAAGAAAAACAGCCGAGACCCTTAAAAACATATTTTTCGGTATGGGGCATTCCAAGGTCTTGTTTTAATTTTGAGTAGATGGTGGTGTTGGGAGTCGTTACAAAAAAGTTTTTGATACCGTAGTTTGTATAAAGGTAGGCAATGAAGGCTCCCATCAAACGGGTTTTACCGACTCCCGTTGCAAGTGCAAAGGTCAGCGAAATAAAATCACGCTCAAGGTCGGTACAGGTAGGATAGAGTGTATGTACTGTTTTGAGAGCAGCCTGTTGATCGCTTTGTTTATCAGGTTTTACCGAGTGGACAATTTCTGCAAGTATTTCAAGAGATTCTTTTTGTGGTTTTCTGAGACTCATTATTTCTGCAATGTAGTCAGCCGTATATTCGGGAAAACGGTTTGGCATTACTTGTATGGTCTCCTTTTAACCTAATACGGCTTTTCTTAAAATTGCATTTATGAAAGTTTGATACTCCTTTCCTTGACCTTTCAGGGCTTCTATAATGTCCGTATCAATGTTTACTTGTACAGTTTCTTTTTTACGTTTTTGTGATTCCTTACGTAGTTCATAATAAGGGCGAAACTGTTTTAGGTCTTCTTTCGTCTGTCTTGGACAGTCTGAAAAGTCAGTGGTTTGAAAGTTTTTAATTTCGTTTAGCCGTTCTTCTGTAAGCGGCGGAAGATTTTTAACTTCATCGAGCGTCATAGTTTTCATAATATTCTGCCTCCTCATCAGCTTCTGCTTTTCTTGCAGAGATAAGCCGTATTTTATCATTACGGTCTGTATATACAACAAACAAGATAATCATATTATTCATCTGACCTATAATATCAATTCTATCTTCTTCTAAAGTTGAGTTGTTAATATCATATTTTTCAATACGTTTTTCATCAAGAAAAACCGACAAAGCTTCTTCAAATGAAATACCGTGCTTGCGTTTATTTTGTTTGTTTTTATTTTCGTCCCACTCAAATATCATCTCTTTTCCTATTGCCATTATACCACATTTTGCCGTTTATTTGAACTGCCTATGAGTCTTCATCTTCTTTATAGACGGGAGGATGAACGATGTTGAGGCTGTAGCCGGTTTTGCCGAATTCGCATTTTTCAAGCAGCATTTGGGGGATTTTTTTGACGGTGATAGCGGGGTATTCTTTTGCGGCTGCGGAATCGAATGAGGTACAGGCGATGGTAAGGTATTCCCCTTCCTGCATGGTGTTTTGAATTGATTGCAGGTAAGCGGCGGTTACATGGCGGGTAGTAACGAACAAATAGGATTTTTCGCTTGAAACGGACTGCTTCCAAAAGAGGGCGGCATCGGGCCTGTAGGTAAAGCCTTCGTGCAGGGCAACAGCGGCACTGAGCATATCGGGGTTGTATGCTTCATTTATGATCGGCTGTCCGAAAGAATCCATGTTAATAAGGGTTGGTGCCAATTTGTAGAAAGTGTAGCCTCCGCCGCCTTGCCAGTTGACGGCTTTGGAAATGCCGCCGTGGTCTTCGCCTGAAATGACCTTATCGAGCCGAACCTTACAATGGGTGTAGACGTGTTCGCCCATTTCGATACCGATCCATCGCCGTCCCATTTTATGGGCCACGGCAGCGATTGTCCCCGAACCGAGAAAGGAGTCAAGCACAAGGTCGTTGGGAGAGGTACACATTTCTAAAATTCGCGAGATTAAAAATTCAGGTTTTTTGCCATTTTGAAATTGAACATTTCCTTCTTTTGTTAAATTATTATATTGGATATCATCCCAAATGTTACCAATATTGTCTACCTTAGATATATCATTTTTATTTATAATAGTAACATCTTTTAGCCAAGCAATTAAATTGTCATTCTTATAATAAGATCGTATTACAGTACCGGAATTTTTTCCTTTAATAGGAATATACTCAATACTAAATATTCCAGTATTATCAAAAATTTTTGTTTCTTCAATTACTTTAGTACAAATGGACGTTTGTGCATTTGTAGTTCTAAATATTTTATCAATATAATCATAATATGCTTGTTTCAAATTACCACTATATTCATCGTTTGCAATTTGGTTTATGGAACAAATTTCAAAATTTTCATGTTTATATAGGTCAATTTTATCACCATTTCCAGCAAAAAATGTTTTTATATACTTTCCTGCATCAATATGCTTTAAAACACTTGTGTATTTCCAACTTTTACCTTGTTGTTTATAAGTATCAATATAATCTAAAAGCTCTTTTTTCCTTTGCGGAGATGATTTAAGGAAGAAATTCTGAATATTTTTTGCATAAAAAAGTATAAATTCAATGTTATCCTGTAGGCTTTTCCCTAAATTACTTCCACTTACTCCAGCTAGTTTTGTTTTTACACAAATAATATTCACAAAATTTCTTCTATAAAATACTTCATCCATAAGAATTTTTAAATGCCCTAGTTCATTAGCATCTATTTGTACTAATATACTGCCGTCTTCGCTTAAAAGGTTACGCAAGATTTCAAGGCGGGGTTTCATCAAGCTGACCCATGTGCTGTGTTCAAGGTTGTCATCGTAGTGTTCAAAAGCTGCTCCCGTGTTGTAGGGCGGATCGATATAGATGCATTTTACCTTTCCGGTATAGGTTTGTTCCAGAGCTTTGAGTGCAAGGAGGTTGTCGCCGTGTATCAGCAGGTTTTCCGATGTACCGTCTTTTTTGAGGGTTGAGTTTACATCATCTTTGATTAAGATACGCGGTTCCGGTTTTATAGGCTTATCCTTACCGTACTACGTTAGTTCAAGTTTTTGGGACATGGATATAGTATAGCACAAAAGAGTGAAAAGGGGGAGAGGGACTTCTTCTTAAACTAATGTATGCGTAAATCTTGGTTCGGCTTATTCTTGTTTTAAGCAAAAAATGTCATTGTCAGGATTAAGATGTAGAATATATCTATATAGGTAGCTATATGTGTCTTTATTTATAAATTTATAATATGCTAATACACCTTTAATTGATTCTATTGTGCTGTATTTTTTATCTTTAAATTGCTTGTTTATAATTGCATCAAATATGATATGCCGAATCTTGTATACATTTTTTCTTCCAATTCCAAATGATGGTTCACTTGAATTTTTAACAAGTCCAGTTACTCTGCAATGTATCTTTGGACCTGAAAATTTTATTTTAGTTTTATTAACAGTATATCCTTCATTTTCGATTATACGAATTATTATAGGCTGAATACTATTAAGAATATTACGGTTATTTGAGGAAAACGTAAAATCATCTGCATATCTCGTATATATAATATTTTTTTTACTACATAAACTGGAAATTCTCCTGTCAAGCATATTAACAACTAAATTTGAAATTGCAGGCGAAGTTACCCCGCCTTGCGGCAATATACTTCTGCAAGTACAAATTTTAGCTAATAAAACAGCTTGTGGTGTGTCATAACCAATTTGTTTAAATAATAGTGTAACGCGTCCTTTTGAAATACTCGGAAAAAAATCTTTTATATCAACTTTCAAAAAATAACGATTGTATCTATGCGGAAATACATTATTTTTAATAGTATATTTTTTTCTGAATCCTGTAGCATATGATGATGGACTCACGGTATCTAAAATCATTCGCAATATCCAAGATTGAATAGCTTTTACGGTTTTATTGGGAATGAAAATTGTTCTAAAACCACCATTTTTTTTAGCTATAGGTATAATTCTATAAAACTTATAAGTATAATATACAATATTAAAGAGGGTATCTCTATCTATATGTACCAACGATGCAAGTTCTTCAAGAGAAGAGAACACCGGCAGATTTCTTAATTTAAGATGTTGCGAAGCTCCCATAATAAAAAGGAGGAAATAGGAAATTAGTATACTCTGAAATCAAGGCAAATCATGTGCTTGGAATCGAGCACATGATTTGCACGCATCTGTTTCCACAGGAAACAGTGCGTGGCAATGTGCAGTTTAATTACCGAGTAGAGAAAACTCTACTTCGCTATTGAAAATAGCTGTCTATACTGAATAATACCTATTTCCTCCGAAGTTGACTCCTTTTTTTCTAAAATAAACATTTAAAGCATCAACTCTATATTCTGATAGTTTTAATAAGAGATCTTTAATGTGTTTATTATTAAAACCATTTTTTTGTAATGTAATATTAAAGCCATTTTCTGCAAATGTCAATTTCTTATTTTCAATGACTTTGATATTTCCCTGTCTGGTAATATTCGCTAAAATAGTTTCTTCTTTATAAGGCAAAATATTACCTTGATTTACATATTTTATAATAGTTCTAAATAAATCAATATCAACCGGATCAAATATATATACTATACACAAATACAATAGTTGTGAACTCACAATATTATCAAATGAAATAGAGAGAGGTTGAACTTTTACAATGGTTCGTGCTGCTTCGGTTATATCATAACTCAACTGGTTGATAGTAGTCAGATTCATTTCGCTATATATAATTTGACTTTGTGTTTCTTCTTTTAATAGTTTTATAGGACCAGAATTTATAAAACTATTTTTTAATTTATATTTCGGGTCAATAATGACGATAAGTTTATCTTTCAGTAAATGATGATTAGAAAATGCACCAAGTTCCGTAAATGTTCCTGGACTTTGTAATGGAATGACAATAGCGTTTACACTTTCAGCTAAATAATTTTCTAGTCTTAATGAATCAGTTGCATTATGCCCAAGAAGTAACTCCATAAATAAGGTTTCTGGATAATAAATAGAATAAATATATTTTGATTTAAGGTCAGAGATTTTTTTTCCTAACGAGTATCTAAATTTTGCTTGCTGTGCAGCAGCACCTCCACACAAAAAAAGCGAAATATCTTTTCCTAAATAGTTTGCTTTTAAGAAATTGATAAGCTTCTTGATAATGATATATTCGTCTATCTTTTCCATTTTCATCTCTATCAGCTCAAAAAATTATCTTCTTAATAAGGGAGAGTTTTGTTTTCATACCTATCCTCTTTTTATGTAAAACTTTTTATAATTACTTGTATGATTAACAATATAGTAGCCAATCTGCTAAAGGAATCAAGTGTATTACCACAGAGAAACTATTTGCAGTATCTTTTTAATATAGTTCCTCTATTGTTAGATATAGAGCATCTGCAAAAAACTTGCTTTTGTTTTAATCCGTGGGCGTACTGCAGTACCGCCATGGATGGCGGCGGGATCAATCAGAAGCGAGTTTGCCGATGGCAAATTCGCCGTCCAGCAAGGTACAAGGAAGTACCGGCACGGATGCCGGCTGGTTCCATGCAAAGGCGACGTTTTTTTGCTTTGCAAAAAAACTCGCGTCAAAAAATTGACACGGACGTCCTGTCAAGGAATGAGCGTCCGTGCTCATTCCTTGACGGCAAGTTTTTTACAAAAACTTGCTTCTGTTTGTTACACGCCCATCCGTGTTCTGTTCACTACGGTACGTCCATGTACCGTAGTGAACGTCGAGTTTTGAGCGTACCGCTCAAAACGTCGCTATTGTTTGTAACCATGCACATCCGTGTCCTTGCTGGACACAGCGGCAAGGATTGTAGGGGCGGCACAGGGATGGGACAGACCTGTGCCGTTCCGCAGGAATGGAGCGTGAGCGGAACCCCGAAAAGCCTGTTTTTTGCGGCGTGCCGCAAAAAGCCGCCCAAAAAATTCAAAATAAGCACCATAGCTCCTTACAGCCGCCTCTACTGCATAAAAACACGCTCCGCAATAGCTCCCCCATCCTAACGCTACGCGCCGAGCCGTTTGATGTCTTCTATCTTGTCGCGGATAACGGCGGCTTCTTCAAACATGAGCATATCGGCGTATTCCGCCATTTGTGCCTCCAGCTTTTTGATGAGCTTTTTGCGGTCGGCAGGGTTCAAAATATTGAAGCTGTTGACAATCGGCTCCGCGTCGGCACGGGCGGCTTCTTTCTTTATTTCTGCCTCGCGCACCAAAATATCCTCAATCGACTTTTTGATTGTCTTGGGCGTAATGCCGTGCTGCTCATTGTACGCCTGCTGCACCGAACGGCGGTGTGCTGTTTCCTCCAGCGTTTCCTTCATTGCATCGCTGATCCGGTCGGCATACATCACCACGCTGCCGTTCGCATTCCGCGCCGCCCGCCCGACAATCTGAATAAGACTGGTGGTAGAGCGCAAAAAGCCGATTTTATCCGCATCCAAAATGCCGATAAACGACACCTCCGGCAGGTCAATGCCTTCCCGCAAGAGGTTAATCCCAATCAGCACATCGAACTCCCCTGCACGGAGCCCTTTCAAAATCTCCACCCGCTCAATGGTTTCCACCTCGCTGTGAATGTATTTCACCTTTAAGCCGAGACCGGTAAGATAATCGGTTAAATCCTCCGCCATTTTTTTTGTCAGGGTCAAAATTAAACTGCGCTCATCGCGGGCAATGCGCTTTTTTACTTCGCCGTAGATATGCTCCATCTGCCCCTCGCTCGGATGAATCTCGATGAGCGGATCCAAAAGTCCCGTCGGGCGGATCAGCTGCTCCACAATGCGGGTAGAGTACTGCACCTCTTTCGGGCCGGGCGTTGCCGACACAAACACCGCCTGATTAAGCATCTGCTCAAACTCATTGATTTTAAGCGGGCGGTTGTCAAGTGCACAGGGCAGGCGGAAGCCGAAGTCTACCAGATTTTGCTTTCGGCTGCGGTCGCCTTCGTACATCGCCCCGATTTGCGGAAAAGTTACGTGGCTTTCGTCCATAAACAAGAGAAAATCTTTCGGAAAATAGTGAAAAAGCGTCGCGGGCGGCTCCCCCGGCTTGCGGTTCGCAATCGGTGCGGAATAGTTTTCTATTCCCGGGCAATGTCCCATCTCTGCAAGCATTTCAAGGTCGTATTCGGTACGGGTTTTGAGCCGCTCCGCTTCAAAGAGCTTACCCTCACGGTGCAGCACCTGCAAACGCGCCTCAAGCTCCGCTTTTATCCGTTCAATCGCATTCGGTATCGCATTTTCCGGCATAACAAAATGCTTTGCAGGATAAATCGAAAGTTCTTCAAACTCCTGACTAATCTCCATCGTCAGCGGGTTAAAGCGGCGGATGCGGACAATCTCCTCCCAGTCGAACTCCACGCGGTAGGCTTCTTCCATATACGCCGGAAAAATTTCCATCACATCGCCTTTCACGCGGAACCTGCCCCGCTCAAGCACCGCATCATTGCGCTCGTACTGCAAACTCACCAGCTGCTTTTTCAGCTTGTCCGGCTCAATCGTCTGCCCCTTTTCTATCGTAATCCGCAAATCCCGCCACGATTCAGGCAGCCCCAAGCCGTAAATGCACGACACCGTCGACACCACAATCACATCACGCCGCTCCATCAGGCTAAACGTCGCCGACAGCCTCAGCCGGTCAATTTCATCGTTAATCGACGCATCTTTTTCGATATATAAATCCCGCGCCGGCACGTATGCCTCCGGCTGGTAGTAGTCGTAATATGAAACAAAATACTCCACCGCATTATCGGGAAAGAACCCCTTAAACTCGCGGTACAGCTGTGCCGCCAGCGTCTTATTATGGCTGATAATCAGCGTCGGCTTTTGCACCGCCTGAATAATATTTGCCATGGTAAATGTCTTTCCCGACCCCGTAACCCCTTTGAGCGTCTGGAACCGGTCTCCTGCCTGAATACCCTCCGCCAACTGCCGTATCGCCTCGCCTTGATCCCCCGCCGGCGCATAATCCGCCTTCAATGCAAATTGTTTCATAGTCCCCGATTGTAGTGCATTTTTTGTATTTTGAGTAGGGAGGGGATCATGAAAGGGGAAGTCTCCCCCTGCGCTCCGGCTCTTGCCGCCTTTTCTGCGGCGTACCCGCAACGTTTTTCCGCTCCCGCTCCAAAAGTTGCTACTGCTGCCAAACTTTGTTTGGCTTAACAATCGGCGGCAAGGAGCCTCCGCTACCCCCTCTGCGGGGACACCCCGCAACGCCCCGTCCGAAAAGTGACATATCAATTCGTTGACAGCCCTGTACACGAGTTTTTTGCTGTGAACTCGTAGTCAAAGAATATGCAGGGAAGTGCATCCCTTGACAAGAGCCTGTCACAAAATCTGTGTAAATGGTATTTCTTAACAAAGCGGAACCCCTCCGTCAAAAAGGATGGCGAACTGGTTGACCGCTAATCCTCATTCCTTAATCGGCATAGTCCACTTCGCACTCGCATTCTTAACCGCGAGGTACATCACCTTATATATCGAATCGTCATCAGGAAAATTCGATTTATTACGCGTAACTTTGCGCAGGCAAGAGTTCAGGCTCTCAATGGCATTTGTCGTGTAGATGACACGTCGGATGCTATCCGGGTACGAGAAAAACTCCGTCAGATCGTTCCAGTTACGCTGCCATGAGGTTGAAATCATCGGGTACTTGCCGTCCCATTTTTTTCCAAAATCCTCAAGTGCCTCACGTCCGCTGTCTCTCGTTCACTGCACAGTAGATTTCCTTCAGATCGTGGCAGACCTGATTCAAATCCTTGTAGGAAATAAACTTCATCGAGCTTTGGATCATGTGAACTATGCAATGCTGAATGTGAGTGTCCGGAAAGACAGCTGTGAGTGCATCGGGAAAGCCGGTAAGCCTATCCATTAAAGGCGATGAGGATGTCATTCGTGTCGCGGTTCTTTATGTCCTTCAGCACACTCATAAGGCTTTCGCCTTGTACTGCAAGGAAAGCATTGAGCTCTTTGACGAATATTTCACACTGGCAAACTATACCATTAAAAACTTGAGCACCTCGTTTAAAACCACCGGCAGACTTGACAGCGAATATTATCAAGAAAAATATGATAGACTGTTTCAAAAACTCGCTAATCATAAAACTGATACATTATCAAATCTTGTTAATATTAAAAAATCGATTGAACAGGACAGTGATAGTTACGAAGAAAAAGGAATATCTTTTGTTCGAGTGCAGGACTTTACTAAATTCGGGACAATAAGTCCCAAAATATATTTGGCATCTGCATTGTTCAAAAATACTATAAGCCCCCAAAAAGATACTATCTTGCTTTCAAAAGACGGCACAGTAGGCATTGCATACAAAGCCGATAAAGACGAAGCCTTTATTACTTCGTCCGCAATTTTGCATCTCGCTATAAAGAGTAAAAAGCTTCTACCGGAGTATCTAACGCTTGTATTAAATTCATTCATTGTAAAAATGCAGGCGGGGCGGGATGCGGGAGGCTCAATTATCAATCACTGGAAAAAATCGGAGATTGAACAAGTTAAAGTTCCTGTCCTGAGTATGGATAAGCAGCAACAAATCAGCGGACTTGTTACGGAGAGTAAAAGGTTACGAGAAAAATCAAAACTCATGTTAGAAAAGGCTGTTAAAGCGGTAGAGCTTGCAATAGAAAAAAAGGGGGCTCTAAAATTCCTTGCAGGGTAATATCAAGTCCGCGAGGGAACATAAGATATACCCGGCAGGAATATGGCTCGATGATACCGCCTCTGCGGGAGACGGAAGCAAGTAAAAACGGTCAGGATGATGGAACATAACCGCATTTATGATATGGATGTTAGCTTGAGGGGATATATGTTCATAACAGCGGCAACAGCTATGTAGGTGTAATAATAGCCTCTCTTAACCGCCGTCAATCTTGGCGAAGACACGGATACTGTAGGTGCTGTTGCCGGAACAATCGCCAGTATGCACTATAAAAATCCTCAAGAAATATCCGAAGGATGGTTAAAAAAATAGCCCGCAAACACGTTATTGATACGCTGTTGAAGGATTTTTATCAAAGGAGCAACTTGTAATGTACGCGGCTTAATCATTGCACATTCCGCTTTTTTTGCTATACTTTATCCATGAGTACGAGGCGGAAGCTGCCCATCGGGGTACAAAGTTTTAAGGTCTTACGGAATGAAAATTTTATCTATGTGGATAAAACAGCACTTGTGTATAAGCTTTCCGAATCCGGACGTGTTTATTTCCTTAGCCGCCCCCGGCGGTTCGGCAAGAGCCTGTTTCTTTCGACATTGCAAGCCTATTTTCTTGGACAAAAAGAACTGTTTAAAGGTCTTGCGATAGAAACTTTGGAAGAAGCCGAAGCAGATAAACGGGAGATTTGGCAGGAATACCCCGTGCTGTATCTGGATTTTAATGCAAAAAATTATCTCAACACACAAAGCTTGTATGAACTGCTCGATGCCCATTTACGGAAATGGGAAGCTCAGTTTGCAGTACAAAGACACGAGGAATCTCCTGAAGGGCGGTTTAAAGAACTCATCGAACATATCTATCAAAAAACGGGCAAGCAAGTGGTCGTACTCGTCGACGAATACGATAAGCCTCTTTTAGAAACCATGTCCGATGATCCGCAGCTAAACGAGACCTACCGTAAAATACTCAAAGGGTTTTACGGCGTACTTAAATCAAACGATCAATACCTCAGATTTGCATTTTTAACCGGAGTAACAAAGTTTAGTAAAATCAGCATATTCAGTGATCTGAATAATCTGCGGGATTTAAGTATGCTTTCCGATTATTCAGCTATCTGCGGCATATCGCAGGAGGAACTTGAAGCTACCTTTCAGCCGGAGATTACCGCCCTTGCTGAAAACAACCGCATGAGTTATGGGGAGGCTCTTGCCGCATTAAAGCAGCGGTATGACGGTTACCGCTTTGCCGAAGACGGCAAAAATATGTACAATCCGTTTAGTTTACTCAATGTGTTTGCCTCATTAAAAATGCGGAACTATTGGTTTGCAACGGGAACACCGACCTTTCTTGTCGAATATCTCAAAAAAGCGTATTACCACATCCCTGACCTTGACGGCAATGTGCAGCTGAACGAGGCGGGACTTGAAACCTACCGTGCCGATACCATCAATCCCCTACCGATATTGTTTCAGGCAGGGTATTTAACTATTAAAGACTATCACGATTTTTCACGCCTATACCGACTCGGCTTTCCCAATGATGAGGTGCGTTACGGCTTTTTGGATAATCTTTTACCTGCGTATACCTCTATACGGGTGGATAAGACAGGTCTTTCGATATGGCAATTCTATGAACAGATAGAAACAGGCGATGTAGACGGCTTTATGGAAAAGCTGAAAGGAATTATCTCCGGGATTCCCTACGATAGCATAACCGAAAAAGACCTTACGTTACGCGAGCAGAACTATCAAGCAGCAGTATATCTGGTGTTTGCACTGATGAATCAGTTTGTACACACGGAAGTTCATTGTGCAGCGGGAAGAATAGATTGTACGGTCGAACAGACCGATACGGTATACCTGTTTGAGTTTAAACTCAGCTCAAGAGGCAGTGCGGAAGATGCGTTACAGCAAATCAAGGACAAGAGCTATTCGGACAAGTATGCAGGAAGCGGGAAGAAAGTAATAGCCATCGGTGCGGGCTTTGATGAAGAAAAGAGAACGATAAAGGATTGGAAAATAGAACTGTTATAAATCCCCGCCGGCGCATAATCCGCCTTTAATGCAAATTGTTTCATAGCTCCCGATTGTAGTGCATTTTTTGTATTTTGTGTAGGGAAGGGAGAGATAATGGAGGGGAAACGTCTTTGAAATTGAACGAGTGAAACACGTTTCAACGTGCGAATGAGTTCAATTCCGCCTATTCTCAAAGGATTTGAAAATAAGCATGAAATAGGGGATGTTATGATAAGAACGGTACGTCCTTGTACCGTTCTTATCGCTAAGTTGTCTTTCAGACAACTTACTACGTTAAAACAAACCGCCGTCCTTGGCAGTAAGCCGAAACTCGGCGTTCTATTGCGCGGCGATATATTAGCCGCTCAATAGAACAAGCTCCCCGCTGCGGAAAATACGCTTTCTCTAGCTATGCTCCCGCTGGTGCCGACCGGATTCATCATCCGCAAACTGCTGTATCTATACCGATACGTGGTCAGCTTGCATTAGGGACGATGCGGTGTCGTTTTTTAATAGCTTTTATGCTTTTTTGATAACAATCGGATCGGCCAAGCCGAACACGCTGCTTCTGCATTCAAAATACTCAAAAGGGTGCATAGCCAGCACTTTGTAAGTCCCTCGGCAGTGCATATTCATCAGTATCACCTGCATCCGTATCGTCTTTTCACCGCTGTTGATGCGGGATAGGTATATGCCGCCAGCTGCCGTATTACCTCTTTCTGATCCGCACACCGCTGCTTGTCTTTTTAAGATTTTTTCCGTATAGTACCGGTCTTATGAATGCTCTGGAAAAATTCTATACCGATTCTCTTAAAATGACGCAAAAAATGCCGGAGACTGAGTTTAGACAAGCACTCCGTACCTTTTTTACAAATACCATCCGCAGCTATGATAAAACCTTACTTCCCTTAGCCGAAGACGTTGCGGCGTATTGGCTGGTTTCGCATCAGAATGACAGCAGAGAAGCCGCAGCAGAATGGTTTTATGCCGTATTTTCATTATTTGACGGAAGCTTTACGCCGGACATGGATTTTTCCGATGAAGACTGGGAAGAACTGCACGTCATTGTAAGCGCTGCGGCTGATGAGCTTGATATACATACCATCCAATCAATCATGGGCATTATGGTTGAACGGCATAAGTTGTAACGGATAAATACAGTGATACGGGATTTTTGCTGTACCGAATACGAACACTGCACAGCTTGCCCGAAAGCCTGCGGAGTAAACCGTAATACCGGATCCGCAGGGTTCTGCGGTGAAACGGCGGAACTGCGTATAGCCTGGGCAGGTTTGCATTTCGGGGAAGAACCTCCGGTAACCGGACGGGGAGGTTCAGGGACAATTTTTATCACAGGCTGTAATCTGCGCTGTATATTTTGCCAAAATTTTCAAATCTCACAGCGGGGAATGGGCCGTGCCGTAACAGAAGTAGAGTTTGTGCGTATCTGCCTAACTCTGCAAAGCGCCGGTGCAGAAAATATCAATATTGTAACGGGAAGCCACGCAATACCGGCATTGGCAAAAGGTCTCCGTGCTGCAAAAGAGCACGGCCTTTGTATTCCGGTTGTATGGAACTCATCCGCCTACGAAACGGAAACGGCGCTGCAATCCCTCAAGGGGGCGGTAGACGGCTGGCTGCCCGATCTGAAAACCCTCAGCAGCTCAACTGCGCAAGTCGTTTTTTACGCCCCGGACTATCCGGACTATGCCCGCCGCGCCTTGGCTGCTATGGCGGATACATCCCCGCTCGTCATCACAGAGGTTAAAGAAGATTATCCATTCGGTAAAATGCTGTCAGGCGTCATTGTCCGCCACCTTGCCCTGCCCGGTAAACTGGAGGACACAAAAGCCGTATTACAGTGGTTTGCCGAACATCTCAAGGGAAAAGCGCTGCTTTCCCTCATGACTCAGTATACACCGGTTAGTGCAAATGGCACTACCAAAGGAATTACGGCTTTTTCAAACCGCTTGCTTGATGAAAGCGAAGACATACGGCTTAGGCAGTTCCTTGAAACTTTCGGTATCGACGACGGGTTCTATCAGGAACTGGTCAGCGATACCGGATGGCTGCCCGATTTTGCCCGCGTGCAGACCTTTTCATCCGCCCTTTCAAAACCGCTTTGGCATTGGCGGGAACGCTTCATCTCATAACCGGCCGGAACAGTGCTACCGCTCGTGTTTTTTAAACAGCTTAAAAAACGGCTTCTTGTTTTTTGCTTCCGGATGTTCTTTACCGGTAAATTGTTTTAATGTGCTCATCAATTTTGCTGCGGCGTCTTGATTTGACATATCAACTAAAAAGTATGAAAGATCTCCGCGTGCTGAAAACACCGGCACAAACACCGCATTACCGTCCTTTTCCACCGGCAGCCGCGTTAAATCGGCTTCCTGAAAAATTTCTTTAATACTGACGGCCGGGAACACTTGCGACAGCATATCGCCTTTTTTACAATCGGCCGCTTCTTGCCCCTTAACGGAAAAATCAAGTATCTCTCCTGCAAGATTCACAATGATAATCGGCTGATCAATCATACCGATCAATGCAGCGATTAATCCGTTCAAGCTTGCAATTTTGATGCTTTTTTGTGCCGTTATTTCATGTGCAGTATCCAAAGCCGCTTGCAGCTCAAAACCGATATTCCCGAGTTTTTTTGCACGCGTCTGCGAAAGCACCCCGTTCAGCTTAATGGCTTTCATCACCATTGAAAAATCATTTTCTTTTTGTTTTGAATACCGTAAAAATCCGATTAGTAAAAAAATCTGGAAACCTGCACCCATAAACCCGAAAAAGAGCGCGAGCTCCGCATTACTTTTTAACTGATACCGCATACCGGTATGATAGGCCCACACAGCAGTCGCCAGTACCAGTAAAAAAGAGAACAAAACCATACCGATAAACTTCCGTTTTTCAATAATGATCATGAAACGCCTCTCTATAGATTCCTAAATTCGGTGATTTTTTCATTACTGCCGAGAATAAACAGTTTATCCCCCGTCTGCAATTCAAAACTGCCGTCCGGCTCATGCATAACTTCTTTTTTTAAAGGATTGCCCACCGTATCAATATCCAATTCAAGCCGTGCAACGGCAATTAAGGTTAAATCAAATTTTTCCTTTAATGCAGCCTGAACCAGTGTTTTTCCGGTAAAAAATTTGGGCACCATTATTTCGGTAATAGTATAGTCGCCGGTAACCGCAATAGAATCGAACACATCCGGCGATACCAGCCGCTCGGCAAGATGAGTTGCCGATTCAACTTCAATATTCAATACCTCGTTTGCACCGACACGTTTGAGCACCGTTGCATGAAGCGGGGATACAGCACGGGCAACAATGTAGGGCACTTCCCGCTCTTTCAGCAAGGTCGTGGTTAAAATACTCGCTTCCATATTGTCGCCGATTGCAACTATCGCAACATCAATATCATCAAGCGGTGCTTTTAGCAGCGCTTCTTCATCGGTGGTATCAATCAGCATTGCTGCCGGAACAATTTTTTTGATCCGCTCCACTGCCTGAGGATTATGATCAAAGGCCACCACCGGCGCACCGCCGTTTACCAATATCTCACATACGCGGAAACCGAACTCTCCTAAACCGATAACCGCAAAATTCTGCTGTAAATCCATTGTATCCCCCTCTTTTAGCCGATAGAAATACTTCCATACGGATAATCTACGATATCATCACTTTGTTTTTTTCCGGCAGCAGTTAAAATAGTCAGCGGCCCTACCCTGCCGATAAACATCAAAAAAATAAGAATCAATTTACCGGTAAAACTGAACGAAGCTGTTATACCGATCGAAAGCCCGACGGTTGCGAATGCCGATACCGTTTCAAAAGCAACCGGTAAAAAAGGCAGTTCCTCTGTTACGGTTAAGATAAAGACGGCAGCCGAGACAATCGCAAGCCCGAAGCCGAAAATCAAAAATGCTTTTTTTACCTGCTCATCCGGTACCGACATTTTTTTTATCACCACCGTTTTTTGATTCTTTAAAAAAGAATGAAAAAACGCACCGACAACCGCAACGGTGTTCAGCTTCATACCGCCGGCTGTACTGCCGGAAGCCCCGCCTGCAAACATAATAAAGATCATAAACAGCAAGGTTGCATCCGTAAGCGAACCGAAGGATACCGTTGAAAACCCTGCGGTGCGTAAGGTAACCGCCTGAAAGAATGCGGCAAGATATTGCTCGCCCAAATTAAAATCTTTCATCGTATGGGCGTGCTCCAGAAGATAAAACAGCACAAATGAAATAAGCAGGGCGCCGGCAGTCATCACAAGCACAATCCGGGTATTGAGCGAAAGAAAGTGTGTATGATTTTTCTTTTTAGAAACAATATTTTTACACGCAGCCTTCCCTTTACCTACCACATCATAAATAACCGCAAACCCGATACCGCCCAAAATAATGGTAAAGCCGATGGTTAAGCTGATGATAGGATCACCGGTAAAGGATTCAAGATTATTTGAAAACAAGGCAAAGCCTGCATTGCAGAATGCCGAAACGGCATGGAAGACCGCAAACCCGAGGGTGTCAACCGTCATTCCCATTGTCCGGGAAAACCCGATGAACAAAAAGACGGCGCTGATTCCTTCAATTAAAAACGTAGAAACGACAATTATACGGAGCGCCTTGAACAATCCGGACATATCATCTTCACTGACCATATACGAAACGGTTATTTTTTCCGCTATGGACAGTTTACGTCTGAATGCCAGCATCCCGAAAAAAGAAAACACCATAATACCCAAACCGCCGATTTGAATAAGCAGCACTAAAATAATTTTACCCACCAGCGTCAACTCAAGCGAAACATCAATCACGCTCAAGCCGGTTACGCAAACGGCGGAGGCTGCGGTAAACAATGCCGTTAAAAAGTCCAAGTGATCTTCACCTGTAGAGGCAGCCGGCAGCATCAGCAAAAAGGCGCCCGTAATAATCACCATAAAAAAAGAAATCAGCAGTGTACCGGCCGGATTCAGCATAATCCGCTCCGCTCCGCCGGCACTGCCCGCCGCATTTTTAATAATCTTCCCAAAGAGAAAAATATTTTTAAACAATGCAAATACCAAAGTCAGTTCCGGAGAATCGGGAGTAAGTCCTATCCTCATTTTCAGAATAACAAAGACAATACAAAAGATGAGTGTCGTTATACACAGCAGCAGATTTTTTTCAAAATACTTTTGCAGATACTTTTCGCCCCGCAGCGGTAAGAAGGTTTCTGCAAGGATCAAAGCCAAGATCAACGCATCTAAGGTATGAATGATAATGACGGCAGTTAATGAGGTATAAAATTGCTGTAAAAACAATACTGCCAGGCTTAATATAAATGCAGCAAAGGAAAGATTTGCACGGAGTTTTATTTTTACCATCGCACCGGCTCCATTTGACCTATTCTGAAACTTCCGTTTCAGAATAGGTTTATTATTTTTGAAAGGATTTTACTTTTTCCGCAAAATCTTTCAAGACGGATGACACACACACGTTTAAAGCACCTCTATCCATTCCGCTGAGAATTTCAATACCTTCGTCAATATGCCCGATAGCCCATATCCTAAACCGTTTTTCGGCAACTGCTTTCAGCACACGGTCGGGTAAAAACAAATTATTTTTATTGCTCTGGGGAATAAGTACCCCCTGTGTTCCCGTAAAACCGCGGATGGCACAGGTGTCAAAAAAACCGGTAATCTTTTCGGAAATGCCGCCGACCGGCTGCACCATGCCGAGCTGGTTGACGCTGCCGGTTACCGCAATATCCTGCCTGAGCGGAATTTTCCCGATAGCGGACAGCAGGGCAAACAGTTCCGCACAAGACGCCGAATCTCCGTCAATAATTCCGTAGGATTGTTCAAAGCATATCGCTGCAGAAACAGACAAAGGAAAATTCGGTGCATATTTTTGCCGCAATAAGGAGCTGATAATCAGATGCGCCTTATCGTATATTTCACCGGAAAGGCCTGCCTCCCGTTCAATATTGATAATGCCGGCAGTACCGGGAGAGGCCTGCGCCGTTACGCTGACGGGAATACCGAAGGTATGAAAACCGCGCTCCTCCACCGCAAGACCGTTCACCTTCCCGACTGCCGTCCCGAATGTGTCAATCAAAATTTCCTTTAATGCCACCATCTCGGCAAATTTTTCTTCCGGCAGGGCGGCAAGGTAATGCCGCTGTTCGATGGTTTTTTGCACAATATCATCAGTAATTACAGAATTACCGTGCCTTGAAGCAACATAGTTCGCTTCCGCCACAAAATCCGATATTTTGGTAAATTGGGCGGAAATCAAATGCCGGCAGCCGGACATCTCAACCGTATACGCAAGCAGTTTTGCGTACCCTGCATCGGTGAAGGGCATGGAATGCTGATTTTTCACAAAGGTTTCAATAAGCGAAAGCACGGCTGCCAAATTTTCATCGGTATGGGGCATCACCGAATCAAACTCTGCACAGACCTTAAACAGCTTGTAAAAATCGGGATCTTCTTGGTACAGGATTTCATACGTATATTCCCCGCCGATGATGATCACCTTCAGCCGTGCAGGAATCGGCTCCGGTTTGTACAAAGACGGATTATGGGTTCCGGCAGGAGGCGGCTGTACGGCAATACTGCCCGACTGTAACACCCGCTTTAAATATACCCACGAATCGTCTTCTTCCAGCAAGTCCTTGAGCCGCAGCACCAAAAAACCGCCAAGAGCGCGGTGCACCGAACCGCCGCGTATGTGCAAATGGCCGTTTACCATTGCACCTTCTCCGTCGCCGTGTCCTTCGATGGTACCGAAGAGATTTGAAAAACTCGGGAGCGTTTCATCAACGATATACGATTTATCATCCGGATTTTCGCAGATAAGGTTAACGGCATAACGGCCGAAAAACGTTTTTTTATGGCGGGGCGATTTAAACGGCTCCGCATATAAAAACGCCCGGGACAATAAATCCGCCTCCGTTTTTTTCAAAAAATACGTGATTTTCTCACAAGCGCTTTTTTGCCCCTCGGTGCCGGCCGGATAGCTGTTTACAATACTATACAGCAGCTCGAACTCCTTACCGATAACCGGCTGCAGCAGATCAAGGTAGAGCTGCTTGAGTTTTTCCTCCGATTCTTTTCTATTCCGCCTGAGCAGGGCAAATAAATCGGTCATTTCATCAAGCGAACTATAATAGACCTCCCGCAGAGCATTCAGTTCCGTTTCGGGAAATTTTTTGCGCGACACCTGCGATTGCAGCTCTGCAAAAGACACTTCTTTGCCTTTAATAAGGGGGACAAGGTCAATAGATTGATTCCCCTCCTCTTTCAGCTGCAAGAGCTTAAAGCCGCGGGTCAGCATTTTTGTTTCAAAATCCGCAAGGCGGGAATTTTCTTCACCGTCGGCAGCAGACAAGATCTTTTTTTGGGCTGATAAAAAACCTTCCGATTTTTCAAGCTGCTGCGCCTGCGTATATACATTCTCTACGGCGGTTTTTACCGCCTGCTGAAATTTTTTCCCCTCTCCGGCGGGAAAAAACAAAGCAGCAGGTTCATAAGGATGACGGTAGTTATACACATAAGCGATATCTTGCAGCTCAGCCTTATTTGGTTTATAGTCTTTTAAAAGCGAAGAAAGCACCGTCCGGCGGCCGGTACCCGGAGCGCCCATAATAAAAATATTATATCCTTCGCCGTGAATACCGAGACCGAGTTCCAAAGCGGAAACGGCACGGCTTTGTCCTACAATCGGTTTATGAGGCGCCTTTGTTTTTAATTCCGCAATTTTTGATTCCGGTATGCTGAATTGAATTTCGGAAAGCGGGAGTTCACGCGCCGAATCCGTGCGCTGAGTGTTAGACATTGATGGTGTATTCAATCGTTTCAAGCTCCTTTACCACTAACTTCTATAAATTAGGAAAAAACATGACTGATCTTTTATTGAGTGAGCTGCTGGTATTAGTGCTTTTACTGCCCGTGCTGCTCCGCCCATTTTCAAAACTATTAAAAAAAGGATATGCAATCCCTATATTACCGTTTATCGCCCTGTTTGTCTGTATCTGTATCATTATCGGACAGGGAATTATCCTGCCTTTTTTTATTTTACTTACTTTTACACTTTTAGTCTGTATCTCGGAAATAATACGGTTGACGGCATTCAGCCAGGGAGTGCTGAACGATTTTTACGGCACTCCTTCCATAATGCTGCGTTTAGTGCTGCTCGTCCTCTTCGGCGGCACCGTGTATCTGTGCTTCCGGTTTGCCCCCGAACCCCGGTACAAGCCGGAGCATCCGCTGATTATCCGGCCTATTGCCTTAGCGGAGGAACCCGCCAATCCGGTGCAGGGTTTTCTAATTGAACGGAAAAACGGCGCGGATAAAAAAATGCTTGCCGTAGTAGCGGAATCTTTTCCGGCAGACGGACAGGCAGGTACAACCGCGCTCATGCTTGCCGATAAGGGCTATACCGTACTTGACATTACCCGGTTGGAACACCGGTATCTGCCCCGCTTCGCGCTGTATCAGGCACTCCTACGCACAGCCGGAAAAAAAGAGCGGTTCTTACCTAAAGAAAAAAATCCGCAAACTGCCGAATTTTTTCAAACATTTATTAAAAAAACAGTCCGCCTCTACGGACAGCATAAACGCCTCTTTTTTTATACGGAAGGAATCTACACCGATTTGACCGCAGCGTTTTGTGCGGACAATGCAGGCCTTTTTACGGGTGTGTTTTTTAATCTTTCAGAAGACGAACCGCTGCCCGCTGCCCCTGACGGCTGGGCAGCCCTTATCCGCCGGGAAGCGGAGGACGAGGCAGCTGCTGCTCTCGATAACGGGACACACCCGCGCCCATTCTGCTTTTATATTCAGCCGAGGCAGGAACTTGCCGGCTTCGGTTCACTGCGGGCGGATGATAGTGCGGCAGCGGAATTACTCGGCAGCGGGCGCAGCATCGGCAGAAGGGACAAAGCCGCAGCAGCCGCGGCATTTGACCGGTATGCACTATCGTTTTGAGCTGTTCACTCCCGAAAATAGCTATGACGCGGCTGCATTCGTGCGCCGGCACGAATACTGCTGTGTCAATCTTGCAGAGCAGCTGCGGCTTTGTATCTGCCCGGAGTATACTGTCCGCTATAAAAAAGCAGCTCTCCTGTATGAATGTGCACCCCAGCAAAAACGCTGCTGCGGCGTTCTGCTTTTTACCCGCTTCGGTATGCTTCTGCACTGTTTCGCTCCCGGTCTGCCGCAGGATGTCATAAGCGCATTCGGAACCTTCTTTCTCACGCATGATTTTGCCTTCCAAGACCTGCATGCAGTTTCCGGTACGGCAGCAGAAACCCGTCTCCTGGAACACCTTATTCATACGATTACAGGCAAAGCCGGTACCGCTGCCTTCGATTATCATCTGATGAGCCTTATGCAGCCCTGCGGTACCGGCTTTACTGAACTGCTCCGGGAAAACACCGGAGCGGCCGTAGATATAGCCCGCGCAGAGGAGCGGGATGCAGAAGCACTGTTCCCTTTACAGCTGGAGTATGAACGGGAGGAGGTTGCATACGGAGGCCAGAAAATCAATCCGGCTGCCTGCCGGCTATCCCTGCAAAGGCGGATACGGCAGACGTACATTTATGTGCTGCGGATAAACGGAAACACTACGGCAAAGGCAGAAATAAATGGACAAGGATTTTATTGGTTTCAGCTCGGCGGCATTTATACTCTCCCCGAATACCGCAACAAGGGGGCAGGAGCCGCCGTTCTTGCTCATCTTATCAACACCCACCGGCACTCGGTACACGGTTTTTCCCTCTTTGTAAAGACCGGAAACGATACGGCAATCCGTCTCTATACCAAACTGGGATTTACACACTGCGGCAGCTTCCGTATGAGTTACCGGTAAGACAAATATATTGCCCTTGCACGATTTAATTAAAGCCGATATATTCAACAGCATAACTATTTACAAAGAGCCGGAGGATAATATGGCTTTTGACTTTAAGAACAAAGAGCGGCTGCATAACCTTGTGTATGAGCTTGAACAGCTCCGTTATGAAAAAATTTACGATATAGAACATTTTAAATGGTATGAAGACGACGGGACGGTCGGAAAGCAGAAACCCGATACCGCCCATACCCAAATAGTGGAAAAAGGCTTCCGCTGGCAGGGATACGGCGTGTACAACTGGCTTGAAAACAGCGTCAGCATCCCGCAGCCGAAGGAAGGAAAGCGGCTGCTTGCGCTCTTTGACTTCGGTGCCGATAGAGGAACCGGCAACAATAGCCATTTTGAAAGCCTCCTGTATATAAACGGAAAAAATGCACAGGCAGTAGACGGCAATCACCGTGAAGTCTTTTTGGACTCTTATTGCGGCAGCACTGTACAGCTCTTGTTCCGCCTCTGGTCGGGTTTGAACGGCGGCGGCTATCCGGCTGATATGAAGATGGAGATACGGCAGGCGGAATTGGCCTATTTGGATAAGGCCGCCGATGAATTGTATTTTTTTGCACGGAATATCCTCGAAACGGTGCCGCTTTTGGAAACCGACAATCCCTACAAGCAATGGCTGGTAAATGAACTGGTAGAAGCCTTCCGCTTGATAGACTACACCAATCCCCGCTCGCCGGAATTTTACGCTTCCGTTCAAAAAGCGGTGGACTATCTGAATAAGTGCATGAAAGGACAGGGAAAGCCCGATATTCATATTTCACTGATTGGGCATACCCATATTGATGTCGCGTGGCTGTGGCGGCTCTGCCACACCCGTGAAAAAGCTGCCCGTTCATTCAGCACCGTTGAATGTTTAATGGAAGAATATCCCGAATACATCTTCCTGCAAAGTCAGGCGCAGCTCTACGATTATATCAAAACCGACTATCCTGAAATCTTTAAAAACATACAGAAGCGGACGGCAAACGGACAATGGGAAGCCGGAGGAGCCATGTGGGTGGAGTGCGACTGTAATATCGCCTCAGGCGAGGCCTTAACCCGTCAGCTTCTGTACGGCAAGCGGTTTTTCAAGCAGGAATTTAACAATGATAACGACTTTTTGTGGCTGCCGGATGTATTCGGCTATTCGTGGGCAATGCCGCAGATTTTACGCAAAGCGGGCGTGCGTACCTTTGTTACCTCAAAAATCAGCTGGAATGATGCTAATAGAATGCCCTATGATACCTTTATCTGGCGCGGCATTGACGGCACCGAAATTTTAACCCAATTTATCACCAGTTCAGAAAAAAATGAAAATCCTGAAATTCCGACTATCTATACCTACAATGGAGATACACGGCCGGCAATCATCAAAGGCACCTGGGATAATTATCAAAATAAGGACTTAAACCGCAGCCTGTTCATCCCCTACGGCTACGGAGACGGCGGCGGCGGGGTAAACCGCGAAATGCTCGAACGGCAGCGCAGCCTCAATAAGATTCCCGCGCTCCCGTATGTAAAAACAGAACGGTTGAGCAGCTTTTTGGATCGGCTGCATAAAACCGTGTCGGCAAATAAACTGCACGGCTATTTGCCGGTTTGGGACGGAGAGCTGTATCTTGAGTTCCACCGCGGCACCTACACCTCTCAAGCCTATACAAAAAAAATGAACCGCCGTATGGAGTTTATGCTGCGGGAAACGGAAATGCTTTCCGTACTGTCGGGGCATTACCGGAAAGATGCCTGCGAAGACAAAAAACCGGTGTATGAGGCATGGAAAATCGTATTGCGCAATCAGTTCCACGATATTCTTCCCGGATCTTCCATTCACGAAGTGTATGAGGACAGCAAAAAAGAATACGCCGAAGCAGAAGAACTGCTGAATACCGTGCAGCATACCTGCCGATCTTCCCTAATAGCAAGCGGGCGGGGGTATACCGTATTCAATAGCGCGAGTTATGAACGCAGTGATTTTGTGCTGCTGCCTGAAACCGCACAACAAACACAGTATAAAAACGAAGCAGGTACACTGCTCCGAAGTGCGGTGATAAACGGCAGAGTGATGGTCTATTGCCCGAAGATGCCGCCTTTAGCTTTTTATGCGATATATGAAGATACGGCAGGAACAGCAACCGGCACAGAAACCGCACCGCGCGTTACCGCACAAAAAACCGGCAGCGGAATCACGGTAGAAAGTCCTTTCTACCGGATAAAATGGAATGAGCAGGGGCAGATCAGCTCGCTCTATGATAAAAAAGCGCGGCGGGAAGTGTTTGCGAAAAACGGCGGCGGAAATATATTACAGATTTTTGAAGACAAACCGCGCTGTTTTGACGCATGGGAACTTGAATCCACCATCGACTTAAAGAAAGAAGACATTACCCATCTTGTTTCAAGTGAGGCAGCTGAAAACAATCTGTCCGCCCTCGTTTCCTTTTGCTGGAAGTACAACAAGAGTACAATAGAGCAAACCGTTTATGTCTATGCGGATTGTCCCCGCATTGATTTTAAAACGCGGGTTGATTGGCAAGAAAGTCAAAAAATCCTGAAAGCGGCATTCATACCGGAAATACGTGCGACGCAGGCGCGTTATGACATTCAGTACGGAAACTTAACGCGTCCGGTAACGCGGAATACTTCATGGGAGCAGGCAAAGTTTGAAACGCCCGCCCATAAATGGATCGACTTCAGTGAAACCGGTTTCGGTCTTGCCTTGTTGAATGACAGTAAATACGGACACGACATAAAAGACAATGTTATGCGCATCAGCTTGCTTAAAAGTGCGGTCTATCCCGATTACAGTGCGGATAAGGGCATACAGGAATTTACCTACTCCCTGCTGCCGCATACCGGTACCTTTATCGACGCAAAAGTGGAGCAGTATGCGTTTAATCTGAATAATCCGCTTGCGGCGGTGGAAGGGCAGGCACAATTAAACGGCAGTTTTATCAGCCTGACGAATCCCAATGTGTTCATTGATTGTATTAAATGGGCGGAAGATTCCGATGCGGTGGTGATCCGCTTCCATGAATATGCGGGAAGCCGCGGACGGGTGTCGCTCAAGCTGCATGAAAACTGGGCTCAAAATTATCTATGGTGCGAAGCCGATCTGATGGAAAATCCCTTAAAAGCGTGGAAAGAAGGGGCAGTATCCGTGCCGGTCAAACCCTATGAGCTTGTAACGCTGTTAATAAGGAAAAAATAAACCTAGGAAGCGGATGAGGGTATGAAGATTGTTACATTCAATATACGGTATGATAATCCCGATGACGGGCCGAACGCATTTCCCTGCCGAAAGCAGCTGATATACGAGGCAATCACCGCCTATCAGCCGGATATTATCGGCTTTCAGGAAGTGCTGCCGCATATTGCGTACTGGCTAAAAGAAACCTTCACCGATTACTACTGTATTGGTCACGGACGGGAGGCGGATTTGGAAGGAGAGCAGGTCATGCTAGCCTACCGTAAACTACGGTACAATCTGCACTCCGTTTCGACATTTTGGCTTTCGCCTACGCCCCGCGTTGCAGGAAGCAGGTATGCGGAACAAAGTATTTGTCCGCGTACCTGTATTTCCGCCGTGTTTGAAGACAGTACACATAACCGTTTCCGCGTATACAACACACACCTCGATCACGAAGGAGCGGCAGCACGGGCACAGGCTGTCCAGCAGCTTGTGGAAACGATCAAAACCGACTGTAAAACGGAAGCCTTGCCTTTCATACTGATGGGGGATTTTAATGCAGAACCATCCGCTCCTGAACTGTGTATCAGTGAAAAAGCAGCAGCAAAAGGTTTGAAGCTCACCGATCTGAGTGCGGATGCAGGCGGTACCTTTCATAACTTCGGGAAATGCCCGCCGGTAAAAATAGACTATATTTTTGCAGGCGGTGGATTTACTTCCTCCTCCTGTACACTCTGGAAAGACAGCCGTAATGGAGTATACCTGTCCGATCACTATCCGGTAGCAGCGGAATTGACATTGGCCGGCTGTACTAACCGGCAGGGTTAATGAGTAAACTGCTTGACGATTAACTTTTGTATATTGTTAAGTATACGCTTTATGACGAGGAGCATACGATATGACCTATGCAAAAGTCTTTATGAGCGGCAACACCAACTGTTGCCCGTACCGGATACGCCGCTTGAAAAACAGCGATAGGAGTATCTATGTATGAATCATTACGTTCCGGTAAGCGGATATGGATCGGACATTGTTTGTTACTGTACGGCCCATTTTTTATCGAAGCTATCTACAGTTTGATAATAAAACACTTTGAAGAACCTTCCGCCTATTGGTTCTTCGGTATGTATTTTTTATTATGTTACCTATTTTATGGTGCAGTGTGCGCGATACATATAACATGGCGGAAGAAGATCGGCGAGACGGTTATATTTCGGTATGTGCCGAATGGCATTGTATGGATAGCCATATCAGTATTCATCGGCATTGCCGGCTCTAAAATGGGGCAAATCATGCTATATGGGTATGTTTTTTCTCCGATGATAGTGCGGGATGTATATGCATATTTTATTCGGTTTTCACCGCGGGCTATCGGAGCGGTAGGCTTTACCTTACAATATATTTACTATTGCTTCGAGTTTACTCTGATAACGGTTTTAGTAGATTGCATCCAGAAAACCAGTGAAAAATATGCACTGTGTCAGAAAATCCCGTGGGGCGGCCTCTTTTTAGCACTCACATGGGGTATTGGCCATGCGATTACTAAAAATAACATACAAGACGGCTTATACAGCGCTCTCATGTCGCTACCCATCGGTATAGTATACCTATTACCTGAAAACAAACGGCTGAATACATGGTGCGCTGCCGCTGCAATCTATTTTCTATGAGTGCGCAGGATATAAATCGACCGCTTCGGCTATGCGCTTTCTGTTTTTCTAAACAACGTATGATACCTTTATCTTAAAACAAGGGCAAAATTTTATACGGAATTTTACCCGGAAAGAAGCCAGTGATTGAAATAGAGAGTGCTGTGCTTACCTTGCTGCAAATGACGAGTCCATACGCGACTTCTTTGTATGCAATAGGCGACTCTGTATCAAAATAGCTCACTATGATATAGTTTCGTTGAGTTTAGCATGAGAGAATTTATAAGCCGCGCATTGCAGAAACCGCAACGGATGAATGACGCACAACTGCGCTCATGGATGTGTTCTGTTTTTAAATGCTTTTTCGGCGGTGAAGGCAAAATGAATAAGATTTTCTATTAGGGCCGGTAATAAAAAAAGGATGCGCTGATACGCATTGCCGACACTCCGCCGCGTACCGGTTCGGGACTCATACGCGTAGTTCAGCTGCTCCCACACCTCGAATACACGGGGGACGCAGATCAGCATAAGCGTAAAAATAAGTGCCGGCGAGCTGCGGCTTGTGTGCGTTTTTTTTCTGAACGGCCGTTCAAGGTGTTCACACAGCGTAAAGATTTCCAGCTTTGAGGTTGTTTCGTAAAAAATTGATGCAGCAAAGAGGATAAGTGTCAGTTTTTGCATAAAAAAAACAGTTTCTGTTGCCGCTTGCTCCACTACTGCTCTGCTGCAATCGGTGCCGAGGATTTTAATCAAAAAAATAACTGCCGTGTACCGCCATAAAAAACTGCAATTTTTTTTGATTGTTTTGCCTGAAAGCCGGGCGCACACCGCCGTACCGATAAGAAAGAGGGTATAGCCGGGAAGCACTTTTTGAGAGGGGGTATGGAGCAGAACGGATGAAAAACAAAAGAGACAGAGTTTAATTCCGGCGGGCAGGCGGTGTATGTACGTCTTTTTCGGGCGGTATTGAAAAAGAAACGAATATCTACCGGGCATTATCGGTTTTCCAAATCAGGTCTGCAAGCTGACGGTATGAACAAAGCGGATTTTTTATGCCGTATTGTTCAAGTATTCCAGTATACAATGCGTCTTCCGGTAACGCGTCGTAGACAAGCCGGCCTTCATGCAAGATCATAAGGCGGTTTGCCGCTGCCAGTATTTTTTCCAATTCATGGGTAATAATGATCAGAGTTTTTTTCTGTGCCAAAAGCCGCTCAATCAAAGCGGTAACTTGGGTTACCCCTGCAAAATCCAGATTGGCAAAAGGTTCGTCGAAGATAATGATGTCGCAATCCATCATCAGCACGCCGGCAGCGGCAAGCCGCCGTTTTTCACCCCCGGAAAGGGTGCGTGCCGGAAGACGGTTTTTTCCGGTTAAGCCGGTAAGGTTCAGTACCGCTTCCAGCTTTTCCGTAATAAGGGCGGAGGGAAGGCGGTTGTTCCGTATGCCGAACAGTATATCCTCTTCAACCGTGTCGCCGAGTATCTGGGCATCGGCATCCTGAAACACAAGACCGATACGGGTATCACCCTCCTGTTTCCGGAGGATAACTGAACCGCTTGAAGGCTTTTCGAGACCGGCAATAATCGTCATCAGCACTGTTTTGCCCGACCCGTTTGCCCCTGAAAGAACAATACAGTCGCCTTCATACACTGAAAAAGAAATATCGTTGAGTGCCGGCTGCGGGGATGCATCAAAATACTTGCTGATGCCGACAATTGAAAGCAGTTCTATTTGTTCCGGTGCTGGCATAGAAATAGCATCTTTAGGCAGTGTAGCGGTTTAGTATGGGGCGGATTTTAACGGCAGCGGGTACAATAATCAGGGTCTTAATCAAATCAGGGATGATAAAAGGCAGAAAGCCTTTGACAAATGTATGCGGCCAGCTCAGATTCAGCACCTGTTTAAAGCGTAAGAGACCAAAAACATAAATAAGGGCAAATCCCGCAAGGGCGGCTGCCGCCATAGTGATATAGGTAAAACGCCGGGAGCGTTGGTTTTTAAGCAGAAGCCCGGCAATACCGCCGGCAAGAAAGGCAGCAAAAAAATAACCGATTAAAAAGCCCCCCGTCGGCCCTGCCAGCACCGCAAGCCCGCCGCGGCCGCCTGAAAATACGGGCAGCCCCAGCATACCGGCAATCAAAAAAAGCAGTACCGATAAGGATCCGTAGAGGGGGCCTAAGAGCAAGCCTGCAAGTACGGCAAGCGCATTTTGCAGCACAATAGGAATAGGCCCAAGCGGAATAGCTATCATCCAGCCCGCACAGATGAGGGCGGCAAAAATGGCAGAAAAAATACCGTTACGCATCTTTTACCGGTAAACCATTAGAGCTTCGGAGGGATGAGCTTCCAGGTGCCGGAAACATTTTCGATGCCGTAGATGAGCAGTGAAACATTCCCTTGATCCATAATGACATTCACCCGTGAAGGGGAAACAAAATGAATATCATCAACCCTGATCTTTTGCCGGGAGGGAACAAAGACATAGGTAAAATAATCTTTGAGTGATTTAAGTTTAATTCCTTTTACCGGCAGCGCTTCAGAAACAATTTTCAATGTTTCCGGTTTTGAATATTCATATTTATACTCTTCCGATAAAAACTTTATCCATTGAGTATAGTCTTTTGTTGCGGTAATACGGTTAAGCTGCTCCACTACAATTTCTATCTCGGATTTTGTCTGAACATAGGTTTCTTTTGTAATGGTAACGCCTTCAAATTCAGCGATGATGTCCTGTTTTTCAACCGGAGCAGGCTCAGGTTTGGGTTCGGGTACCGGCTCTTTTTTTTCTACCGGAGGTTCTGGTTTTACCGGAGGCTTCTGCTGCACCGGCGGTGTTTGCTGTACCGGAGGCGCTTCTTTCTTGACGGCGGGTTCCGGCTGCTTTACCGGTTCCGGTTTTATATCTTGTTTCGGTTCCGGGGGCGGTGCAGCACTAACGATTTCCTGCGGTGCAGCATCCTGATGTGCAGGAGGCGCTGCTGAACAGCTTATTATTACACTGATTATAAGCCCCAAAAAGGCGTATTTATACATCATCTTCATAAAAAGTATTTTACTCATAAACTTCCGTTTGGTCAAATCATCCTGCACGTCTTACAGTGAGCCGAAACAATAGTCCAGGGTGAGGGTGCAAAAAAGCGCATCTGCCCAAGAAAACCATTCACGGGTATAGATATGCGGATTTTCAACATCAAAACTTTCATGCATACTGCCGGTTTGCCCGTCCGTTCCGGTTAAGAGCTCCAGAATACGCAATTTTTCGCTCTTGTCTGCACTGGTTAAGCCCTGCATAGCTAAGGAAACAGGCCATACATGGTTAACCGGCGTATGGGGACTGCCGATACCGGCCACCGCGCTTCCCTTATAATAGTAAGGATTCATATCGCTTAAAATCATACGGCGGGTCGCCTGATACCGCTCATCATCAATCGGTGCATATCCTAAAAAGGGGATTGAAAGTAAACTCGGCACATTGGCATCGTCCATCAAATGATATTGACCGAAACCGTCAACTTCGTACGCATACACCGTTCCGAATTTTTCATGCGTTACATGAGCATACCGGTCAAGGGCATCCTTAATCGTTTTTTGCAAAGAACTGCATTCGGCAGAAAGGGGCTTGTCATTAAATACAACCGAGGCGATTTCCGCTGCATAGCCCAGTACAACGCTTGCAAACATATTTGAGGGAATTAAATAGCCGTATACACAAGCATCATCGCTTGGGCGGAAGCCTGACCACAAGAGGCCGATATTTGATTTTACCAAAGGCCCCTTACCTCCCCGCGAAAGAGTGTCGGTAAAATAACAGCCTTCCCGCTCAAAAGTATACGGGGATTTATTTTCATGATCCTGTTCGGTTTTCCATACGGATAGGATGAGGCGCAGCGCCTGATGAAACTCATCCGTAAAATGTGATGTTTTGCCGGTTGTTTTCCACAGTTTATAGGCAGTACGCAGCGGATAGCAAAGGGAATCGATCTCATATTTCCGCTCCCATACCCAATCCGACATTTCGGTTTTATCATCCGCCCAGCGGCGTCCGTTCGCCGTTTCGTTAAAGGCATTGGCATACGGGTCACGGAGAATACATTGTATCTGGCGTTTTACCAGTCCGCCCATAATACCGGCAATGCGTTCATCTTCTGCAGCAAGGATGAAATACGGTTCAAGCTGGCAGGAAGAATCCCGCAGCCACATTGCAGGAATATCTCCCGTAATCACATAGACTCCGCCGTCATCGGCGTAATGTACCGTTTTTTCTAATGTACGGGTAAAAAGACGCCGGAAAAAGACAGGCACTGCTGACCCTTCCGGAAAAGACCGTTCAATACTGTGTAGTAATTTTTCCATACCGTGTTTTCTCTCTTTCTGTAATTAATCAACAACCCCGACGCAGAGCGTTGCCGAAAACGGCAGGTATTAAACCCTCCGCACGAATGAATATGAGTATACCATAGATTTACGGACAGAATAAGAGCACCCGTAAAAATAGCCGTTTTCCGTTTCAGTACATATTAGAGGAGTATGAAAAGAGAACGCATTGTGTTTGAATGCAAACAGCTGATACGGAAAACCTACTGCGGTGTATTATGTCCCCAAACCTGTCTGCTCTGCGGCAGAAATACCGAAAAGGCGCTTCCGCTTTGTACGCGGTGTATTGAAACTGAGCTTCACCCCTATCTCGATATGCATAAAAGCTCCGTTGACGCAGAAATACGCCGCTGCCGCCGGTGCGGTAAAATCCTGATTTCGGAAATAGATTACTGTACCCGCTGCCGCGGTTCCCGCACTGACGACACACTACCGGATTTTGCCTGCTCCCGTGTGTTTACCCTGTTTCCGTATATCGGGCTTGGGCAAAAGCTGCTTCCTGTGTGGAAAAATCAGGGTATCCGCTCCTGCTCGGCTGTTTTTGCCCCCTTGATATACGCTTTTCTAGCGCAGAATCCGGAACTTGCCGCTTTACCGCTTGTCCCCGTTCCGCCCCGGCCTAAAAAGATTCGGGAACAGGGCTGGGATCAAATTGAAGATCTGGTGCGGGACTTAGCGGTATTTCCGAAGCTGACCGTCTGCCGCTGTCTAACACGGGAAGACGGGGTTCCTCAGAAAAAACTGTCAAAATCAGAACGGGCAATGAATTTACAGGGGAAAATAAGGGTTACGGTAAAACCGGTTCCTGAAAAGCTCATCGTTCTTGACGATGTGATGACCACCGGCGCTACACTTGAGGTATGTGCAAGGGCGCTGAAAGAACAAGGAGCTCAGAAGGTATACGGTATCTGCCTGTTTTTTGACTGATACCGCCGCATTGTTAAAACGAATTGCGGGACAGCGGAGAGCCTATCCAGACTCCTTCGGCACCAAGATAGTCTTTCTGCTCCCCCTCGATTAAAAACTGTACCGATTTTACGGTCGGAAATTCCGTTGCGGTAAACACAACCTGGGAAAGCTGCGCCAAAGCACCTTCAATCCCGTATTGATTAAATTGAAACTCTTCACTGACATTAATAAAGGCTACTCCGTCTTTTACCCATGCAGACCGGAGCTTTGTTCCGGCCGGAATAAGTGTCCTCAGCCCTTGCTTCGCTTCGTCAAATACCGGCATTGTGAACTGCGCTTCAAGTGCATCGCTCATCGGCACATTTGATTTAGGAAGCATCCGTATCGCCGTTTTCCTGACAAGCTTACCGTCGTTATCAACCTGTATCCAATAGATAACTGTTTTACGCAGTGCATCGGGTGCTTTACGGTCTGCCGCAGCGGACCGGCGGCGCTCACCGGATTGTTCCGGTACCCTGCGCTCGCCTGCCTGCGTCTGACTCTGTTGAGGCTTTACAGCGGTGTGCTGTGCTGCAGGAGAGCCGGTAACGGCAAGGGACGGCTGCTCCGGTTCCGGTTCACCGCTTCCATTTGCTTGAGGCATTGCAGCCGGTTCCCCTTCGGGCGTATGATCTTCATTCTTTTGTATTTCAGCAGGCGGATCGTTTTTGCCGGCAGAATCCTGCCCCATTTCCGCATTAATTATGGCTGAGGTTTCCGGTGTTTCTTCCTTTATCTGAATACCGGGGAGTTTTTCCGGTGTCTTCGGTTTGCGGTTTAACAGGATGTTTTTTGCCTGTGTTTTTTCAAGTACAGAAACAATGGTATCTTTATTTAAGAAAAAAAGAGTTCCTATCAATAGAATAAAAATAAGCCAAAAAAAACATCCTATTGGGAGTCTTTTCTTTGTACGTTTTGCCATAGCTGATTATGATACGATACTTTCCGGTATCTGTGCAAGTAGGCTGTCAGCCGCTTTGTCAGTTTACCCCTATAGGCGGATTATTTGTTTTTTTGTATACTACGGACTGTTATGAAATGGGCTCTTGTATTATCAGGGGGAGGTGCTGCCGGTCTTGCATACATCGGTTTTTTTAAGGCACTGGAAGAACTGCATTTTCCGCGGCCGGACTGCATAGTCGGCTGTTCTATCGGATCCATTATGGGCGGCTTGTACGCATTGGGAGTACCGGCCAGCGAAATGGAGGGAGTTTTTGAAAACTCTTTCGATGTTCACCGGTATGTCGGCGGAGTGCATATCCCCATCTTTAAAAATACCATCAATAATCTCATTCAATACGGAACCTTACTTACCCGTATGATTTCCGGTACAGGTGCCGATTCCGGTGAAAAAGTACATAAACTGCTCCTTGATCTATCCGGCTGTAAATCATTTGAAGATTGTACCATCCCTTTCTTTTGCAATGCCCTTGACCTTTGCAGCGGCCGTGAGGTTATCCTTGATTCAGGGTTACTTGCCGATGCAATGAGAGCAAGCTCCTCGTATCCGGGGCTCTTTGCACCCGTAAAAATGCAGGATGCAATGCTGATTGATGCCTGTACGGTCAACAACACACCGGTACGGATTGCCCGGGAAAAGGGCTTTACGAACATTCTTGCACTCACCTTCGGTGCATTTGAATTATTAAACGCCTCGGAATTGGATTCTTCGCTTGCCGTGCTCATGCGTACCTTAACCTGTACCACAGCACACATTTGTTTACAGCCTAACGATTATCCGACGGCCTTTATCAATTTAACCGGCAGCCGCTCATCACGGGATTTTTCGGAACCGGAGCGGCAAATCGCATTCGGATATCAAAAAACAATGGAAAAAAAAGAATTGCTGCAAGCCTTTTTTGCCGAAGGGCTCACCGGGTACATACAGCGGGCTATCCTTACCCGAAAGACAAAAAAAGAATATAGCGTATGAAATCACTTTTCCGCCGGCTCCGCCTCTTCGATTATCTCATTTTCGCTTCAATTATCACGGTTGCTCTGTGGGCAGGCTTTTTTTTATATGCCAAAGACGGTACAGCAAAACGGCTTGTCATTGAAGCGCCGGGCGGCAAATGGATATATCCGGTATCCGACACCCGCACGGTAACCATCCCCGGTCTCCTCGGTAATACGGTGATACGGATAGAAAACGGCATTGTTTTTATTACCGATTCTCCATGTCCCAACAAAACCTGTATGAGTGCTGCTGTACTTAAAAACGCGGGAGACTGGAATGCCTGTTTACCTAATCAGGTATTCCTGCATCTGGAAGGAAGCGGAACCGAAGAAATCATCCTTCCGGCGCAATAACCTCATGTTATGTAAACTGCGGCATCTTTTTTTCAGATTGTTTTGCATACCGTGCCGCCAGAACCAAAAGCACAAGACCGGCAGCAAATGCCGCTGCAGAAATAAAAATAACTTGTGCCGGCGTTTCCGCGGTAATCAGAGGAAAACGGGAAAAAAATTCAGCTGTTTTAACAATCAGCACATACAGACCATTTAAAATGTATCCGGCAAGCGGACTAACAATGGGGAACAGAACTGCAAGCGGTATGCAGATTAATCCCGTGATTAAAAATGCGGAAGCAAGCGGACTTACCGCGCATGAGGCAACAATGCCGGCCGATGCAGCACTGCCGATTGCGGCAATAACAATCGGCGCGGTAAACAGCTGCGCACCGATTGATGCAGAAAGGCTTTGTATGACGGCAGGCGGCAGCATTCCCGTAGTCAACCGGGCACAGGCATCTCCAAACACGATAATTCCTGCACAAGCACCGTACGAAAGCATAAAGCCGGCTGTCAGTGCTTCCGCACCTTTCACGCCGATATGTACCGTCAGCATCATACAAAGTACCGCTTTTAACGGCGGCCGCACCCCAAGCATTGTGCCGGCTGCAGTCAGCATACACATTCCTAATGCCCTATTCAGCGAGGGGGCAGAACCGGCAAACCACACAAAAAAACAGACTGCTGCCAATGAAAATCTGACTGCATACTTTTTATGCTTGAATACAGCCCCGCTTTGGAGCGCAGCAGCTCCGATAAGAGACAGATGCATTCCCGATAGAGCAAGAATATGCGCAAGGCCTGCATCACGGAATGCGGCGGTACAGGCCGGCGGTAAAAAGATCTTATCGGCAGCCAGCAGTGCAAGCAGAAGGCCGCCTGCCTCTCCCCACCCGTACAGAAGCCGCATAAAATGAAACCGGAAAAAGGCCCTCCAACGGCTGACCGGCTGCCTCCAGCCTAAGAACAAGGGCTGCTGCGGACGTGCATAGAACACGGTGCCGCTTTTATGAAAGCGCCCCTCTACTAGCATCCTCAAACCTGCTGCATAAAAACGGCACCCCTCCGGTTTCAGAGCGCTTGCCGCCGTAAGTCCGGCAGTATGTATAAACTCTGCCGAATGCCTCGCCTCCCCTGCCCTTACTGCCCCCGTTACGGAAAGCAAGATTGAATTTTGCTGAGCCGTACCGGTATGCCGGGTAATCCCTCCTGCATACGCTGCACGGATAAGCGCAGCAGGCAAGAAAATATCCGCCGTTCCGGACGCCGAATACAGTTCGGCCCCGCTTGTACCGCAGGCAAGAATCCGGCTCCGCACACGGTAATAGTCTTTACCGGCAGGTACCGGCTCGGCGCACAGCTCTGCGGAAAGCGTCCGTACCTCAGACAGTTCCGCAAGCGTGGCGGGCGGCCGCTGCTCATTCCGCATAGAAAGTTCTGCATAGGCCCCTACCGCACAGCCTGCGGCAAACCAGAACACCAGCCGTATCGCAAATAACAGCCGGCCGGCCGGATACGGTATACGGTTCCCGGTTACCTGCTTTCCCGCTTTCAGCACGGCAACAAGTACAGACAGCCCCACTGCCCCTAAAAATACCTGCGAAGATAGGGCATACCCCGCTTGCCGTAGCAGGTATAAGCCGTAAAAAGCTGCTGCCGATCCCGCTGCAAGGGGTACTGCAGGACAGAACGTGTTATTCATCCCGCGCCTCCTGTCATTGTTATATAGCACGCGGCAGCAATCCGGCTAATATTTGTATAATTCAAAAGCCTTCTTGTATCAAAAGCGCCGTGCCCTTTTTTTACTAAGAAAACACTTGACAGGGGGGGTATAGTAGATAGGAGGAGTTTTTAAATAGTTCCTACTACTTAGGTTCAGCGTATGAAACTCTTTACTATCTTTTAAGGAGTGTGAGTATGAAACACACAAAAATGTTCTTTGCACTGGTAGTGCTTGCCGCTGCGGTTCTTGCATTCGGCTGTAACCAAGCCGCTACACCCAGTAGCTCTAATACTACCCAAAATGGCGGAAACAACGGTAGTGATACCGGAGGCGGTTCATCAGGCGGTTTCACGATGAACGCTGCACAAAAAGCGGCTTATGAGAGCTGGATTGCTGGAGCGGTTCAGCAGGCTGCAACAAGGGAGATACCTGCAAGTGAAGTAAGCCAAGCTGTTCAGGGGAGTAATACTGGATTTGCATCGCTCGGTTTTAAAGTTGTAGATACAAAAGCAGATCAGCCCATTGCACAGGGTACTACAGCGGATGCCTTAAAAGCCAGATTTAAGGCTGAAGCAGTAAGCGGAGGCAATACTGGAGGTAACACCGGCGGAACTGAGGATCCGCAGATTCAGGCAATTATCGAACAGGGATATAACGCCTTTATCGACAGTTTAGTACAGGGCGCTACAATATCAGACATACCGAGTGTAGGTGTTCAGCAAATATTACAGGCACAGAATACTGCGTTTGGTACGTACGGCTATAAGATTACAGACTCTCAAAATGGAGCTCAAATTAACCAAGGAACAACAGCCGAACAATTAAAAGAACGCTTTAAGCTGGAAAAGAAATAGTTACCACAGCGTTTTTTGGAAAAACGGTGCTGTCCTGAACAATTTTCGGGACAGCACCGGCTGACACAGCCGGATAGCTTGCGCCCGTGTACGGGAGCGGCTATTCGGCTTTTTTTGTACTTTGGCAGGAGGAACAGCAGCCGCTGCATCCGGTTTTTTCCTTTAGCGTACCGTCTTGAACGGTGAACTTTTTTGTCCCGCAGTTACAGGCGGATTTTTTTCCCGTAAAGACGCGGTAATAATGGCGGACTAAAAAAAATAATGCGGCAGCGGTAATAATCCCTGCAATCAGCATTTCACTCATAGTACAACCTCCTCTATCATGCCGGGACGTTTTTTATAACCCGGTCGGTACATCAATAAATATTGTCTCTATGCCGAGTTCGGTGTGCATTTTTTCGGCAACTAAGGATACACCGGCTGTTTCCGTATAGTAATGGCCTCCTGCAATCACGTTAATGCCGTGCTCTAATGCAGTGTGATATTGTTCATGCCCGATTTCACCGGTAATATACAGATCGGCACCGCAGGCTGCGGCCTGTTCCGTTTCTTCCCCGGCACCGCCTGAAATAATGGCTGCTGTCCGTACCGGCTGTACACCGAAGGGCAAAATATGCAGGGGCTGTACCCCTGACGGAAAAAGACATTCCGTCACGGCATCGAGGGTTAGCGGCTCGGGAAATACGCCTTTCACACCGATACTCATCCCGCGCCAGCGGCCGAAGGGCTGTAGTTCTTGCAGGCCTATTTTACGTGCCAGTCCGTAATTGTTGCCGGTCTCCTCATTTGCATCAAGGGGGATATGACAGGCATATAGTGCAAGATCGTGTTTCAGCAGCGCTGCAATACGCCGGTAATGCATACCGGTTACAAGGCGTACTTGCTTCCAAAATAAACCGTGGTGAACAAAGAGTATATCCGCTTTTGCTGCTCCTGCCTGCTGAATGGTTTCCAGACAGGCATCAACGGCAAATGCAGCCCTCGTAATCTGCTTTGTATCCGGTTGGGCATTTTGCACCTGAATCCCGTTTTGTGAAGGATCGTCAGGGTATGCGTCGATATGTAAAAATGAGTGCAGCCAGCTGTCAAGTTCGTGTAAGGTCATCAGCTCTCTCCTTTTTCAATAATCACCACATTCCGTTCGGCATCGCAAAAAGGTACCGTTACCGGAATAATCCGGTAGGCGGGTTTTTCCGTACCGAGTGCTGCAAGTTCTTCCTCAATGGCTGCCCGTTTTCCTTTATATGCGGCCAATAGTCCCGTCTTGCGGATTCTTCCTTGTACGGTTTTGAGTATTGTCCGGTCAAGCGGGCGGAATGCCCGGAATACCGCAATATCAAAATAATCTTTCGGTGCTTTTTCGGCTTCCACCTCTAAGATAGCGGTGTTGGTCAGTCCCATAACCGCCCGTACATTTTCCAACACTGCGCACCGCTTATTCATCCGCTCAATGAGGGTAAATTCTACTTCAGGATTTCTAATTAAAAAAAGACAGGCGAGCGGAATACCGGGAAAACCTGCTCCCGATCCTATATCCGCAAAAGTACAGGGGCGGTTTTCATCAAAAGAATCTATCTTTTCTGCAAGGAGCTTCCAGGGAGCAAGACTGTCAAAAATATGTTTTATGACCAGATCTTCGGTATTTTCTACTTTTACTAGATTAAAGGCGGCATTAAAAATTTCAAGTTCATGAATATACCGCAGCAAATATTTTTTTAATACTCCCCGGCTGTCTTCAATATCCATTGCAGTCAGTCCCGCTTGCAAAAGTTCTGTAATGTGCGCATCAGCGTGCTTCATGTTTCCGTTTCTCCCGACCGGCATGAGTATATACAAACATACACTATCATACAAGCGGTAGATTTTGGTAATAGGGGTGTAGCAGGAGGTATTTTTTGATTCGTGCGGGGGGTGGGGGGTATGTTGATTTGCTAATGTATATAAAAAAAGGACACCGTTAAGGTGTCCTTCAAAAATAGCGGCAATAGGGCTTGAACCTATGACCTAACGGATATGAGCCGTTTGCTCTACCAACTGAGCTATACCGCCTTACATGAGAACATGACTATATTCAAAAATAAAATTCTTGTCAATATCCTTTTTAACAGATTATACGTATCCCCGTTATTTTTATAACAGGGTATGTGTCCGGTTCCGCCCCTGATCTTGCGTAAGGGGCAAAAATGAGCTAAACTAACGGTAACATAAGAATTGTTGATGATACACTGGATTGCCTTGTAAGACGGCCCCCGGTATGAAATATCTGAAATTAAGGAGTATAAGATAATATGGAAGTGAAAAGTATGGATATTCAGGCAGCTGCACAGCAGTATATTGCGGAAGAAACCGATCCTCAGTTTGTAAAAGAAGTAGAATTACTGCTTGAAAAAAATGATGAAAAAGAATTATTTGACCGTTTTTACCGTCAGCTGGAGTTTGGTACCGGCGGTTTACGCGGTATTATCGGCGGCGGTACAAACCGTATGAATCCTACCGTTATCAAAAAAGCAACGCAGGGCCTTGCAGAGTATATTATCCAAACCTTTCCTGAAAAAGCAAAAAATGGAAGTTTAAAAGCGGTTATTGCCCATGATTCGCGGCGTTATTCGGATGTATTTGCAGAAGCTACTGCCCTGATCTTTGCTGCAAACGGATTTACCGTCTATCTTTTTTCTGAACTGCGCCCGACTCCTGAACTCTCCTATGCCATCCGGCATCTCGGCTGCGACACCGGTGTTGTCGTAACGGCCTCCCATAACCCTCCGCAGTACAACGGCTACAAGGCCTACTGGAATGACGGCGCACAGGTTATTCCGCCCCATGACAAAGGCATCATCGAAAAGGTAAACGCCGTTAAAAATGTTAAGATGATGAGCCGCGCGGATGCACTCGAGTCCGGAAAACTGATTATTATTGACAGTGAAATAGATGAAAAATACTGGCAGACTGTGAAAGATAAACTGCACCGGGCGGAATTGATCAAAGAAATGTCTAAATCCGTTAAGATTGTATACACACCGCTGCACGGTACCGGCGCCCTCCATGTCGAAAAGGTATTGGGCGATATGGGCTTCAATATCTTAACGGTGCCTGAACAGCGCAACCCGGACGGTAATTTTCCGACGGTCAGCTACCCCAACCCTGAAGATCCTGCAGCATTGAAAATGGCTATTGCATTGGCCGAAAAAGAAGGCGCAGACATATTGATGGCAACAGACCCCGATGCAGACCGCTTTGCTGCTGCCGTCAAAGATACCTGCGGAAAAATGCAGCTCATTACCGGCAACCAGATGGGGGCGCTCTTTACCGATTACCTCTGTCTCACCGCTCAAGAGTTCGGTGTATTGCCTGAAAAACCGGCTATTATCCGTTCCATCGTAACCTCGCACCTTTCGGACCGTATCGCAAAAAGTTACGGAGTGGACAGCTTTGAATGCTTAACCGGTTTTAAATGGATTTGCAGCAAAGCGGATGAAATTACAAAACAGGGCTTTCATTACCTTTACGGATTTGAAGAAAGTTACGGCTATAATTTCAGCTTGGATCTGCGTGATAAAGACGGAGTTGCTGCCTGTGCGCTGTGTTCCGAAATGGCACTGTATTGGCGCAAACAAGGAAAGAGCCTCCTAGACCGCCTGAATGAGCTGTTTATGCAGCATGACTGCTTCTGTGAAACCACTATCAATAAGGTCTTTCCGGGAGCGGAGGGGGTTGAAATTATGCAGAACATGATGAAAAAACTGCGTGCCTCAGCACTGAAAGAAATTGCCGGCGTCAAGGTTGTAACCATCCGTGACGTTGAAACCTCCTGTTCCTATAATCCGCTGGATCCCAACACAAAAGAAGCGGTTTCACTGCCGGTGAGCAATGTTCTGCAATACTATCTTGAAGACGGAACCATCATCAGTGTCCGTCCAAGCGGTACCGAACCGAAGATTAAATTCTATATTATTCATCCGCAACCGGTACTGAACGCAGATACGCAAGCTGCTAAAACCGCCGCAGAAAACCAGGTACACATTTTTGAACAGGCCTTGGATCAGCTTGCTTAATGACCAGTTATGATTGGCTTGCTGCCGTACATGATACGGCAGCTTTTATCGCTTTTGATACCGAAACGACAGGACTTGACCCTGCAAGCGGCAGAATTGTTGAAATCGGTGCAATAAAATTTGACCGGCGCGGTATTATTGCACGGTATAATGTCCTGATCAATCCTGAAATGCCGATGCCGGAAGAGGCAGGCAAGGTCAACGGCATTACCGACGAGATGCTTAAAGGAAAGCCTCTGATAAACGAGGTGTTTCCTGATTTTCTGAGCTTTATCGGGTCAGGTGTATTGGTTGCCCATAATGCGCCGTTCGATGTTAATTATGTCAACACGGAGTTAAAGCACGCAAACCGTCCGCAGCTTGTCAACAAGGTAGTCGATACACGGATTTTTGCAAAAGAAGTCTTTCCCAAACTTCCCAGTTATGCTCTCCAAGACCTTGCCCTACAGTTCGGAATAACGGCGCTGGAGGCACATCGGGCGGAAGATGATGCCCGGGTTTGTATGGAGCTGTTTCAACATACTTTAAACCGCTTTTTAAAATATAACGCCGGATTGGTCGAAAAAATCCGTGCAGAAACGGATCCGGCACGCATTTTAGCACCTGCCGAAGAAAAAATAGAAAAGGATTACTCGCAGAGTTTATTTTAACGGTTATGGAAACACAAGAATCCTCAGCAATTAAAAATCCGTTTAATGCGCCGATCTATCATTTAAAGAGAACCGGCTCTACCATGACAGCTGCCCGTGAATTTATTGCGGACGGCTGCCCGGACGGTACGTTTATTTATGCAGACTTTCAGACGGACGGCCGGGGCCGTATGTCCGGTAAGCAATGGCTTTCTCCGGCAGGCGAAAATCTCCTTGGAACTCTCATTCTCAGACGCCCGGCTTCAACCGACTTTACCTTGCGGATAGGATTAGCAGTCAGTACGGCTCTTGACCCCCTCCTGCCGCCGGCAATAAAAACGGCAGTAAAATGGCCGAACGACATTCTTGTTAATGGAAAAAAAATTTCCGGCATCTTGTGCGAAAGCGCCGGCGGCTGTGTACTTGCCGGAATCGGTGTTAATCTTCAACAAACCGATTTTTTGCAGTCTATCGAACATACGGCAACCTCTGTCGCACTCATTTCAGGAAGTACAAAGTGCCCCAGTGTTGCCGGCTTTATACCGCTGCTGCTGCACGCTATACAAGACTGTCTTGATTGTGCCGATTGGCATGAAAAAGTAAGCAGCCGGCTGTGGATGCGGGGCTATCCTGTCCGGTTCATGCGGGGGCACCAAGAAACGGATATTATCCAAGGAACACTCACCCGCATTGCCGAAGACGGGGCAATCTGCATTGCCGATACTGTAAAAGAACGCCGGTATTATTCCGGAGAATTGATTTTTGATTGATACATTGTTTCCGGGCGAGAAGGAGATAGCATGATACTTGATAATAAATACACTATGCCGTATACCGTAGCTTCGAGCGTCATTGACGGGAAATACCGCTGTACGCCGCTTCATTTTGCAGCACTTTCACAAGACCTTGCTGCAAATCATTACAGCTCTACCGGCTTATTCATTCCTCATTTGCAAAAAATCGGTTTAACATGGGTGATTACAAGGCAGCATTTTGAAATCTATGAATACCCCCTTTGGATGGATAGCCTTGTCTTGCAAACCTGGGCACAGCCGCTGAAAGGGCTGTTCTGCTTCCGTGATTTTGCTTATTACTATGCAGAAGGAGGAAAAAAGCCGTCTATTAATGCTGCGTTCCAAGACTTATACAGTGCAGCCCATAATCCGGAAGCACCTGCGGATCGGCTGCAGCGGCGGAACGGACTGTGTGTACGCGGCAGTTCGTGCTGGCTTGTCCTGGATTTAAACACCAATCAACCCATTACGCCAACCGATGCTGCACTCGGAACCCTAACCTTTTGCAGCGAACACTTAGAAGGGCGGGTTTTCCCAAAAATTCCTTTGCCTGAATCCTGGGGAACTGAGCGTGTGTTTACCGCTTCGCTGCTCGACATCGATATGAACGATCATGTCAACAATCTGAACTATATCCGCTGGATATTATCCTTCATGGATGCCGAATTTTGCCGCGGAAAACTGCTGCGTGTCCTTGATACGAATTTTCTTATTTCTGCTAAATACGGCGAGGAACTCTCCTGCCGCTGTGCATATACGGATGGGAATGTGTGCATCCACTCTATTATACGGAATACGGACGGTTGTGAGGTTTTCCGCGCCCGAACCGAATGGGTAGACGAAAATACCCTCTCGCGGCCCCTGCAAATTGACGCATAAGAAAACGGCTGCAATACCGCCTGATCACGTGAGATAGTGTACAGCGACGTTGCAGCCGTTTATGTTTAACTTAAAAATTTACAGTATTTTTCACGGTATTCTTTTACTTCCGCAATAATGGCGGGAACATCAAGTACCATTTCCATCATACTGACTTGTTCTTCATAGACCTGCGGATCTATTTGATTTTTAATTTCCGGTTCAACCACATGATAACAAAGGAGTCCCAACGAAACTCCTGCCAATGGACCTGCAAAAGTAGGATCGCCGTTTGTAACGGTTTCACAGGCAAGACCTGAAGATTCCGCTTCCGCACCGCCGAGCAGTACCACGGTATTTTCATGTCCGTGCTTATCCGCCAAATCCTTTACCCGCTTTTGATTTTCCAAGTCCATTGCGCCTGCGCTTGTTCAGACAAAGCATTCGGTCGCTGCATAGACAACCTCAGCACCTGCCGTTTCAGCACAGAGTTTTATGGCTTCCCCGGGAATGCCGTCGCGGTCACCGATGATGATGACCTTTTTGCCCTTTAATTCCATAGCATACCCTCCAAGGAAACATATCAGGGGAATATTCCCCTCGATACTTACAAATATGTTAAGAACGTGTCTTCTATTTTCTTTATCGTGAGCCCTTCTCCCGTCAGATGCTCTTTTTTCTCCCCGTCAACATATATGAGGATGGCGGGAAGCCCAAGTACCTGTTCTTTCATTGCAACACGGCGTCCCATTGCTATGTCGAATGAACAAAACTTAGCCTTTCCCGCATACCGCTCAGCCATAGCATGAACATCAGGTAAGAGTTCTTTGCACGGTTCACAGGATTGCGACCAAAAATCAACGACAGTAATACCTTTTGAACTGTGTACTTCTTCTTCAAATGAATCTTTTGTCAACTCAATCATTAATACCTCCTGGCTGCACAGTCTGCTATTTTGACAGTTTCATCTGTGCTTTTACATCATCAATATAATTTCCAGCCCAAATGCCTGCCAATGCACCGTCGGCAGCAGCAGTAACCACTTGACGCGATTCTTTTTGAATCACATCCCCCGCGGCATAAATTCCGGGGATATTGGTTTCCATCCGTCCGTTTGTAATGATATAGCCGGCTTCATCACAGGCAACAAGCTGTTTTACCAGCTCCGTTTGAGGAAGCATACCGATAAACACAAACAACCCGTCCGTTGCAAAATCCGATAGCTCCCCGGTTTTTGTGTCTTTTACGGTAAGGTGTGAAACCAGGCCGTCGCCGCATACTTCTTCTACGGTTGCATTCCATTTAAAGGCCATTTTCGGATTTGCAAAGGCTTTTTCTTGAATTGATTTCGCGGCACGGAGCGCATCGCGGCGGTGAATGAGGGTTACCTTATCCGCAAACTTTGTCAAATACAGCGCCTCCTCAACGGCAGCATCGCCGCCTCCGACTACTGCAATTTCACACTCTTCAAAAAATGCTCCATCGCAGGTAGCGCAATAGGAAACTCCTTTGCCGCGGAATTCTGCCTCTCCCGTGCATCCGAGTGTGCGTGCACGTGCTCCCGTTGCAATAACAACGGCAAAGGCTTCGTACTGAGTACCGTTTGAGGCATCAACAATCCAGCAGGGAGAATCGACCGCTTTTTCAAGTTTTTCCGCACCTGCATGAACAAATACGGCACCGAACTTTTCGGCATGTTTATGGAAGGCTTCACTAAGCGACGGCCCTGTAGCTTCGGCAAAACCCGGATAATTTTCGATTTCTTCGGTGATATAGCATTGACCGCCTGTTTGCCGCTTAGGTTCTAAAATAACCGTCTTTAATTTTGAGCGCCCCGCATAAATACCTGCTGCCATACCTGCCGGCCCGCCGCCGATAATAATTAAATCGTACTTTTCGCGCATCACTGCCTCCCAAGAAAGGCTATTGTACCATAAACCGGTTTCTTTTACCAGCCGGAAATGATGATAGCCGGAAGATATATTCGTACCTGATTGACAGAGCTTTTTTTGTATGGTATAAATTTCGGGCGCATTTCGGCTTATAAGGCTTTTGTGCAAAACCAATTATACACACGGGAGTGCCTTAAATATCCGGCCGATTTTTTTGGTATTCTTGAAAAACTTCACTAATAAGATGAAAAGAAGTTTCTAATATTGAGAGTATGGAAGGAGCAGGTAATGTCTGGACACAGTAAATGGGCAACAATCAAACACGCAAAGGGAGCCGCTGACGCAAAACGCGGTCAGATGTTTACAAAGTTTATTAAGGAAATTTCTATTGCGGCACGTATGGGCGGCGGCGATCCGAACGGAAATCCGCGGCTACGAACTGCAATCTTAAAAGCCCGTGCCGCAAATATGCCTAAAGATAATATTGAGCGTGCAATTAAAAAGGGTACCGGGGAATTAGGCGGTGCAAACTACGAAGAACTCCTATATGAAGGGTATGCACCGGGCGGTGTTGCCGTGTTGGTAGAAGTATTAACCGACAATAAAAACCGTGCTGCAGCAAATGTGCGTAATTTATTTTCAAAGAACGGCGGAAATCTCGGCGCCACCGGTTCAGTTGCGTATATGTTCAACCGTAAAGGGGTGATTGAATACGATGCAGAGACTGTAAGCGAAGAACAGTTGATGGAAGAAGGATTGGAAGCAGGAGCGGAAGATATTCAAGCAGAAGGCGGTATTATTACCGTTACCACAGACCCCAATGACTTTGCCACCGTTCTCGAAACCTTACAAGGCAAAGGCTTCGAATCCGTTTCAGCAGGAATTTCGATGGTTCCTGACACCTATATGGCTGTTGATGCGGAAACAACCCGTAAGGTCTTAAAAATGGTTGAGCGGATTGAAGAAGATGATGATGTGCAAAATGTGTACACCAATATCGACATTCCCGAGGATTTTGATCCGGAAGCGTAAGCCTCATAATCTTATAGAACCAAAAAGCCGAAATGCCTAGCGGTATTTCGGCTTTTTTATTGCAGCCTTGAAAAGACCGCAGAGGGGGACTGTACCACCGGATGACCGGTAGAAAGCTTCCAAGTGTATAACGGCAGTTAAGCTCCTATCTGCCGGATACTTTCACTAATCAGCTTCTTAAAGAGGGGAGCTGCTTTTTTTCCTGCTTCAAGCACTTCTTCTTCGCTTAATAAACCGGCACTCATACCGGCTGCAAGATTTGAAATAAAAGATACACCGCAGACGCGCATCCCCGCATGGTGTGCCACTATCGCCTCAACTGCGGTACTCATCCCGACTGCATCGGCTCCGAGCATACCGGCAAGCCGGACTTCGTGCGGGGTTTCGTATGCAGGCCCGGTGAATTGGCAGTATACCCCTTCCTGCACCGGAATAGTCAAGGCTGCAGAGGCTGCTTTAATTTTCGATTGCAGGTTTGTGTCATATACATGAGTCATGTCAGGAAAGCGTACACCGAGGCTTTCGATGTTTTTTCCTACAAGCGGTGAGGGCACAAAACAGCTGATATGGTCTGTGATCATCATAAAATCACCGGCTTTAAAATTTTTATTTACCCCGCCTGCCGCATTCGTTAAAAACAAGACTTCGGCTCCCATCAATTTCATCATACGGATAGGCAGAACTACGTCACTGATGGGGTAACCTTCGTAATAATGAATCCGTCCCTGCATCATAACAACGGGAACTCCGCCGATTTTTGCAAACACAAAGGCGCCTTTATGACCGGGAGCGGTTGAAAGGGGAAAATCACGGATAGAGGCATAGGGAATAACGGAATCGGCGGTAACCTCATCTGCAAAATCACCCAAACCGGAACCAAGCACTAAGGCAATTTTTGGGGAAAAAGGGATACGGGTTTTAACGCTTTCAAAACAAGCTTGTAATTTTTCTTCGGTATTCATACTGCTTCCTTTTATTTAATTATTGAGTGATCAAACGTTCGAGTTCCGCTAAACCCTCAATCCGGCGTGAAACCTGACGGCCCCGTACAGCATTCTTTTTATCATATTCAAGGGTTGCATGATACAGTTCAAGCACCATCGAAGCTAATAAATTCAAATTCGGCCCCAAATTGCTGAAAGCCATATTCCGGTATACTCTATCTGCCGTTGCCGTTTTTGTATTTGCCTCGGTCAGGGAATAAATATTCGGCAGAATATCCCGCCGGGCTAAATAAATAAAGCGGGCCATTGCAAGAATGTCATAGTATAAATCGTCAAGGTGAAAACCCTGCATGACAAAATCTTCCGAATGCTCGGTTAAATCGACAATATGCCGCGATAGATCAATATCGGAAAGAATTTGCGCAAAAACGGGGCGTAAAAAACGGGTGGCAATGTTTTCATTATAGTGCCGCCCTATACGGACGATTATTTCTCCAATTACTCTGTCATCAACTAACATATTGTGTAATATATATTAGTTTAATGCTTTTTACAAGTATCTTGCAAATATTAGCCATTGCAACCGCACCGCTGCATATTTCAAGCGCTTCCCCGGTGTCCGCACTGCCGCAGTAAAAAAACACCGCACCTTTCACTGCATTAGCGGCACGCCGGACAGATGCTCCACGCCAGCCGTATTCGGTTATGCCGGCGCCGCAGTCTGGTATGCAGGGACACCGTCAATATACAAATGCACGGAGCGGATATTTCTGCAATTTTTAAAAATATTTTTTTGCAGTAACAGATATACGGTATGAATGTCCGGCGTTTTTACCTGCGGCGTCAGAATCTGAGCCGGCACATCAAGATATAAGGCATCCCCCCGCACAAAACAGCGGTTCGGGCGCAAATTGGAATCGCAGAAACGGAGAAAACTGCGGTCAAAAGGCCCGAGCAGCAATTCTTCCGTCAATGAAACGGCAAACTCTTTTCCCGGCACCCGCGGCATATACCGCTCCTCGGTTCCGGTTGTGCCGTCACTCCGCACAAAATACAAACGCACGCGTTCCGTTTTCGAATTGATCATATATGAAACTAATAATACTACCCCGATACCGGCAAGCAGCAGCACGCATATCAGTCGCGGTTTTGTAAAAAAACTCATGTTCTTCCTAAAGCAATGCAAACTATTAACTTTCAAATCTCGTTATAAATGAAAGCAACCCATTATATATTCCTTGTGCACATTTTTGCAAGTAGGATGGCGTATTCAGCAATTTTGCTTCATCGGGATTAGTTACAAATCCCAATTCAATCAGCACACTCGGCATTTTTGCATTCCGCACCACAAACCATTCTTTTTCTTTTAGTCCCCGGTTCTTACTCTCCTTCCCTATCTGCCCCTCAAGCCCGTCTAAAATATTTTTTGCAATCAGGATACTTTCAGTCGTAAACTCTTCTTCCATCATTGAATTTAAAATGGGCAGAATTTCTTGCGAAGCCGCACCTTTATCAATTAAATCCCTACGGTAATCAGGGGGTAAATACCATACCTCAAAACCGGAAGGGCGCTTATTAAACGGCGAAGCATTTGCATGAATGGAAATATACAAAATCGCCTCATTTTTTTTCAGCACTACCTGATTTGCCATATTCACCCGGTCTTCCAGACTGGGATAGGTATCATCCGAGCGGGTCAGTAAAATACGCTTATCCGGATAGGTTTGACGCAGTTTTTCATGCAGCATAAGAGAAACGGTCAAGGCAATATTTTTTTCATACACCGGGACGGTTTTACCGTTTTCGATATATGAACCGATTGTCCCCGGATCTTTTCCGCCATGACCAGGATCAATCAGAATAGCACCGACGCGGAAAGCGGCGGCAGTCTGGAACCGGTTAAAGAAGGCTTCAATTTGGGTGAAGAGAGCCGCCGGCAGAGCAGCAGTGCCGTTTTCAACAACCGGAGCCGCAGACAAAACCGGTTCTTCAAAATCAAAGAACAGCAGCGGACATCCTACTCTGCACTGTACCGTATGTCCCGCAGCAGAAAAAAGTATTTCCTGTGAAAGCGGATCCCATGACAGATCGGCATCAAGCTTTTGTGCCGCATCCAGTACGGAAATGCGTTTATCCGCTGCAGCAAGCGGTGCAAGCAGCATCCAGAAAAAACAGAAAAAAAGCACTAGTTTATGCCTGTTCACAATCATACCGGTAGAGCAGCCCCTGTAAACCGCCGCGGATGAGTGCCTTCCAATACGCATTTTTCTGCACTGATTGATCGGCACAATGCTTGTTACGGTCTAAGGTGCGGCTGTCTCCGCTGCCTGTGTACTGTCCGCCGGCACACAAAACGGCAGCAAGGGCAGGTTCTTCCTCAAGCGCTTGCCGGAGCAGTTCTTTCAGTGTCCGCCCCTGTACATCGCAGGCGGTATCGAGCTCAGCAGCCAAAAAATCAGGCAAGACAAATCCTGCCTTTTCTTCGTATGCGGCAGCGGCAAGCGCCTCCTCAAACGAAGCGGCAGAAACAGTGCGTAATTGAAGCATATTGGGCGGATAGACAGATTGAGCGCCGGGCGGATTAAGGAGCGCCAAAAATGCATCGGTTTCCGGCTGATGAGGTTCAAGCCTGAGCACAACCTTCCGGCAAGCCTGTTCACTTGCCTGCACCGCCTCGGTGCGGGTAGGCGCGGCGCTCAAAACATTTCCGCACTTTTCTACATTATTTTGCGGAAAAACCGCCGTATCTCCAACCCCGATACGAGGAAACACATCTTTAACAAAGGGTACTGCCCGGGCTGCTTCCAAACCGCGCACCGCCGCAATCTGCCCGGGAATAGAAATCCATGCCCGTTCGGCCGAAACCAAGGGGCAGTGCTGCTTGAGCGGTACCTTAAATGCAGCATTCCCGCTGCTATGCAGACGGGGCGGCGTACCGAGCGCAAGCTGCAACGCTGCGGCAGTAATATCAAGACCGGAGCTATAGGGAACCGTCCAGCCGGACATATATCCCCCTGAAAGCCGGGCGGCTATCTCTCCGACAAAGGCCTTGCCGTCCCGCACTAGGATATCCCCCTTCACTGCGCCGCAGCTCAGACCGAGTGCCCGAACTCCTTGCTCAAAGACGGCAATAATCTCATCCGCAAGAGGTTGACAGCAATCCGAAGGAATGGTGTGTCCCATCTCAATAAAATAAGGCGGAAAGAAGATATGCCGGTCCGCGAGGGCGGTTACAAAAAGCCTTCCGTCAAATATCAGCCCTTCTATAGAAAACTCACTGCCTTGAATACATTCTTCTACAATAACCCGCCCGCTGCGCGAATACCGTACCGCCTGTTCCGCCGCCGGCCTTACATCATCAAGCGTATCAACCAGCCGGCAGCCGCGGGCACCCATGCTGTCAACCGGCTTAACCACGACAGGAAAGCAGCCAAGCAGCGGCTCGATTTTTTCTGCGGGCAGATCGGGTTCGGCAAGATCGGCAGCTGTCAGCTCGCTGAACACCGGAGAGGATACCCGGCCTTTGCGGAAACACTGCCGCATCCGCACCTTATCGGTAGCATTCAGAGCCGCTTCCAACGGGTGTCCGGGTAAACCGCAGGCTTGTGCAACTGCGGCAACTGCGGCAGAAAAATCCGTTGCAGCGGTAAACACGGCATCAAGTCCGCCGTGCTGCTGTAAAGACCGGGCATAGTCAATCAGACCGGCAGTATCTTTTAAATCAATAGGTACAAAGATATCGGCCTCGTCTGCACAGACTGCCTGCGGGTTTCCGTCTGCTGCAACAACCGTACAGCCGAGGGCACGGGCAGCACGGATTGCAACACCCTGCATAAAACCTGCACCGAGCATAAACACCCGTTTTTTTCTGCTGCCGCTCTGACCGGAACCGGTCAATCCTTGTAGTATGTTTTCACTCATCACGTCCTCAATCATCAATGGAACCCCGTTTTACGGCATATACTTCCATACTGTCCCCCAATTTGAAGAGCTTACTGATGCGCAGTAATGCCTTCCACAAAAAACCGCCTTTTTTTATCCGGGCAGCACCGGGAAACCGTTCAGGATGATGCCCGATGGACACGGTTTTTTTGACAATAAATCCGTATTGTTCAAGCTGCCGGCTCACAAAACGCCTATCCCAGATTGAATAATGATCGGAAGGGCTTTGCGCAAAAAACTGCTGCCGGTTCCAGCGGCCGCTGACACCCGAAAGATTTGGTGTTGAAAAGGCAAAGATGCCGCCGCCGATGAGCAGTCCGGAGACTTTCTGCAAAACCGAATCCAAGTCCTGAAAATGTTCGATAACAAACCAGAGGGTTACCGCAGAAAAACCGCCGGCTTCCAGCGAAATACTGATGGTCTGGTTATGCTTATCGGTAAAAGTTTTTTCCAGCATAAACGGAAATTGCTCCGGCAAGGCGGGAAAGGGCGCATGGCAAGCAGGAATATGTAAGGTTCCGCAGACATATTCTATCGCCTCTGCTGAAATATCAGTTCCGACGGGACTCCAGCCGGACTCTTTCGCAGCTGCAAGAAACGGACCGTATGCACAGCCGATATCCAACAGCCGTTTGGTACCGTGATGGCTCCCTTCAAACAAAGCCGCTTCCTTCCCTGCGTGAAATGTTTTTGTATACAATACATTGATTATTCCCATCCGGCGCAGCCCCTGTGTTTTAATGGCTTCAAAGTCTTCAAGATAGGTCTTTCCGTACTGAGCTTGATATTCTTCAAAAAAATACTGTTCACCGTAATTTTTTTCTTCGGCGGCGACGAAGGATACATAATGAATCTTACACGAAGGACAGAAGCACACGGTTTTATTTTCTGCACGTCCGGCAGGAGGAAGCGGTGAGGTCTCCGAACACAACGGACAGCGGTAGGCGGCCGCACCGGATAAGCGCACAATGCAGTCCCCAAGGCTGTGTTCCTGCGACGCAGGCGTAACCGCTGGCGGAATCTTTATTCCGTTCGTCAGTACGGCTTTAAAATCATCGGCTGACGGAATACCGGCCGGCATTGTAGAAAACCCTGCATGGATACCGAGTTCATAGTGATAGGCGGTAGGCGCAATCAGAATAACGGCACATCCGGCCGCAAGAGCTTCAAAGGCGGTAAAGCCGTAGTGTGTAACAATGATATCCCATTCGCACAGCCGTTCTTTCAAGCCGCTGATGCGGGGATATACATACAGATTGATCTCCTTTTGCACATAGTCCTGTCCCGTAGGGTCGATAACGGACACCTCACCTCCAAGAGATGCAAGACTGTAGGCAATCGGCAGCGCCATCTGAGCTGCATTTTCTCCGCCGCAGACAACCAGTATACGCGCTTCGGCAGGAGGAACAAACCGGCGTCCATCTTTTTCATATTTTTCCATCGCTGCGGCGGATTTCCGGTTGTGAGGCAGCGGAATAAACCGTATATCGGAGAGGTTAGCACGGAGGGCTTCTTGTCCGGTTTTTCCTACCGGCTGGGGCAAGGACGGTAAAATATCAATTAGATAGTCGGCAAACATACGCCCTTCTCCGCCTTCATCTAAGCCGATCACCGGCGCAATGCGCTTTAAGCGCATGATTTCTTCTTCACCGGTTCTAAAGTTGTCCAACACAAAAAGGCAGGCCCGCTCCGGTATTTCAGAGACAACATCCCGTATCTCCGCTTTTTTAATCATTTCGCGGACAAAAAAAGGAGGATCAGCACTGCGGATATACAGTACGCAGCGCAGTTTGCCTGATAGTTCCTGCATGAGTGAACAGATTCGGTGCAGATGACCGGTACCCTGCCCTTCTTTTACCGACGGAACAAATACCACCAGTTTATCGGCATAGCGGCAGGCTTTGATCACCGCATCGGCTGAAGGAACACCGCTTCGTTTTGTCCGATTCAAATACCGGATCATCATCTGCGCGTGCTCAAAATCTTCCTGTGTATCCACCGTAACCCGTAAATGGGGGGCATACCAGTGCAGCGGGGCCGTTTCCCGTATGCAGACAAAGGTATCAGGGTGCCGGTAGAGGGCAGGGCCGACATGCTCATGATCATAGGGAGAATCGGTCAGCTTTTCTGCGGTCAGTAAGCTCTTTGCTTTGAGTATTTCAATACCGCTGCCGTGCGGCAGTCCGGTAAAGGTAAAGTAATCCGGTTCATCAAGCTCTGCAAAGCGTTTTACGGATTCAGCGGCGGCTTCCGCAAATAAAAAGGGATTATCAGCCGTGGCACGGAGGATAACCCTAATCGGCCGCAACGAAGATTCAAAACGGCGGACTGCCGTGCAAAACCGGCCGAGCACATCGGTTTCAGAACCGGCGATGAGGGTATAACCGCATTGTTCCGCAAGAGGCGTTAATTCAGACACTGAGGCATAGTCGCAGGCCAGAATATAGCGTTCCGCAGGCACCTGTTTCATCGCAGTCAGCGTATGAACAATGAGCGGCATACCGCCGAGGTCACGGAGGATTTTCCGCGGCAGCCGCGAGGAATTAAGACGGGCCTGTACCATTACTGCAAGACCGGGGTATACACTGCTCATATAAAAGGCTCCCACTGTTCGGTCAGCGTCCGGGCATTCTTCTTAAAACGGAGCTTGTTCAGTTCAGTCCATTTACGGGCCGCAGTAAAATGCTGCCATGCATCAAAGGGGTTTAGACCGGAATTCCGTAAATAGAGCAAAAGAATCTTATAGGAAATATATGCACCCTCGGCGCTCAGTTCCGGCGCAAGATTTTTCAAATAAAATTGCCGGTAAGACGCATCGGCAGATACATTTTCCGGTGAGACATCTGCTTCATACTGCATACGGAAGGAGGTAAAAATACGCACAGACTCTCCCCAAAGATGGGCGCGGAACCCGAAATCAAGATTCTGCCAATAAGGATTTTGAATGGTATAATCAAAACCGCCGAGCTGTATGTACTTGTTTCTATTATATACTCCCATAAAGTCAGAGGGATAAATTGTCGCGGTTTTATCCTTAATACAGGCCAGCTGTTCGGTTGAAAAATTATTGCCGTGCAAACTCGGTACAATTTGATTGAGGAGCGCCTCTCCCCGCGCATTTGATAAGACCGGCGCAGCACAGAGTATATTTTCCTCACGCAGTTTTTTCAGCAGCCGCTCCGTTATACCGCCGTCAGGCAGCCGGACATCGCTCCACATTACAAGAATATAGGGAGCCGAGGTTTCCGCACAGGCGATATTAATCATTTCACCGATTGTAAGCTGTTCGCGGGGAAACAAAAATTTTACGGCCGGATATTTTCCCGAAAGGCTTTCAATATCACAGACATCGCTGCCGGTTTCTACCGATATGACGGAGCTGAATCCTTTCTTGAACAGCTGTTCAAAAAATAAGGGACGGTAGTATTTCCGGCTGCGGTTGAGCACAATAACACAAAAATCTTCCGTATAGGTTTGATCCTTGTGCATCATCCCGCCGACAATCGTATGCGCTATCTTCCGTTCATTAAAAATTGTAGGTATAGTATTCATCACAGTGTTCACATAATCCCTGATAATCAGAATGCAGATGCTTCTGATAATACGCCTGTCCCTTCTCCCAGAGAGTGCTGAGCTGATCCGTAAAAATATTTCCCAAGACTGCCGACTGTTTGCAGTCTTGTTTACAAAGAGGAACCGTTCCGTCATTACACACAGATAGATCCCGCTTTAGGTGCCAGCAGGGATGCCGGTGCAGCGGCGAAATATCCGCAGGCCGGCGGTCAGGCAGCATACCGCAAATATGGTCATACTTTTGAATAAGCGGCTGGGCTTTCCGCTGTTCCCAGAAGCGGTAAAACGGTTCCAATTCCGGCTCATTTTCGTTCATACGGATAATCTGTGCCCACACCGCTTGCGGAAACAGTTCTGCAAGCTGCTCCGCTGCGGTTACTGCCTGTTTTAAACACCGTTCGGCTTCTGCATCATCAAGGCGGTGCACCGTACCGTACATTTTAGAACTCAGCGCATCTATGAACACCACCCAGTAAACCGGCAGCTTGCCGTTTGTCCGCGGCGGTGCAGCGCGGACACTATCGGCAACAGCGGTATACCATTCAAGCTGCCCCGCAAGCGCACTCGTTTCAATCAGCACGGAAAGGTTCGGGTATGACAGGATATGTTTGATGATGTCCGCACAGTGCGGGTGCAGCAGCGGTTCTCCGTACAGTGAAAGGGAAATAACGGCCGTTTCGGAAAAAGCGGCAATAGAATCGACAATCTGCCGGACACGGGACAGGTCCATACAGCATTCTTCCGTAAAAGAATCGGAAAAAAGTTCAGGCCGGTACAGGGAGTGCAGCGGATGAGAGGCGGTAATTTCTATGCCGTAGTATGCGGGAATCGGGCGTAAATGTTCCCGGCGCTCATAGATATACGAGGCATAGTTTTGCGCCGTTATACCCGTAAAAAGCCTGCAAGTCATCCATGCGCCTTTTGTATCGGTATAAAAGGCAAGACGCAGGCTGCGCACATCATCAGGAGCAATCATTGTCTCCAAATCGTAAGAATTGATGTCGTTTTTTACCGTTTCAAAGATAAAACTGCGGGTGAGCGGCTGTTTTGCCGAGTACGGCAATTCAGCCAAAATCGGAATCAAACCGGCAGCGGTAATTTGCGGAAGCAATCCTTCAGGATAGCCGTCTGCAAAACTGTATTCTGCCTTATATGTACAATGCTGTCTGTAAAGCTGTTCTGCAGCAGCAGTATCTAAAAACGGAGCATCCGCCCATGCAAAAAAAACATGATCGGTTTCAGCAGTAAATGGTTTTACGGCTTGAAAAACAGCTGCTGCCGTATTCTCCGCAACCGGCACAATCCGTACTTTGCCGGCTTGCGGGTATTCAGACGAGAGTTCTTCACAAACTTTTTCTATTTTTCCGCATTGATCTTCGGCAGCCGTAACAATCAGCCCCATACAATCGGGAAGCTGTACTGCACGCTCAAATGCGGCGGCAAAGGCGTAAGAACCGTTTTCAGCCAAAGGCTGAAATGCATAATCCGAAATGCCGTTTGCCAAAAGCACAACAAGAGATTTCATACTATCCAGTATCGGCACAATCTCCTGTTCAATAAAGCTGAGGTTTCCGGACAGAAAATACCGCTCAAACTGTAAGCGGCGGAAGACAGTTCGCCGCTCTCACAGCAGAACTGCGGAACCGGCAATACACAGTTGTGCAAGTAAATAGCTTGCCATTACCGCAAAACGGGATTTAGGAAATCCACCGATAAACTCAACACGGGCAAGCAGCGAATCGGAGAGCACAAAAAACACAGAACCTGCCGCCGCACAGCCCGAAGCAAGGGATGGCTGTTCAAAGGCATAGAGCACAAAACAAATACTCATACCGGCGATAAGCAGCATATAGCCGAATACGGGTTTAGTCATCGTCTTGAGATACCGGAACAAGCGCAGCATTAAAAAAAGCATAAGCCCTGCATACAAAACTGCCAATATACAAAGAACGGGAAGATTAAGCGTTCCGACCGCTCCCAGCTTCATCACTGCAAAGGCAGTGTACAGGATATGGCCGGTGCCGAATGACAACACACCGAAAACAAAACTTTTTTTATCGCTGCGGAGCAAGAATAAATCTCCAAACCAACCCGCAATTAATGCTACGGTCATCAGCACCGAAGGCATCTTCCCGGCGGTAAAAGCCCCTATAAGATATGCGGCCAGCAGCAGCGGCATGAGGACTGTTTTTGTTATATCCGCATAATTGTGCCTTTCATAAAAACAATACTTCAAATGAAATAGAGCAGCGCATAAAAAGGGCAGCAAAGCAAGTCCAAACCAAACACTACCCTGCATTTCGTACATAGCATACCTCGCACAATTAATAAATGCCGTTCCTTTACGCAACGGTAAATTTCTTTACCATGTTGACCAGTACTTCAATACTCTCCCTATTCTTTTGTACCAAGTCATTTACTTCCATCACGGCATTATTAATCTCAACGGCACCGGCTGACATTTCATCCATGCTATTAGTGATTACCCGTGTTAAACCATCTAGTTTACTCATCTCCCTGGCAACTTCACCGCTGCCGGCAAGCATTTCCGATGAGCGGGTTTTTACGGTATCCGTTGTGGTATTAATATCGCGGATTGAAGCAAGCACATCCTTACTTGCACTCATTTGCTCCTGCATGGACTTGGTAATATAATCTTCCTGTTCAGCTATTTTCGTTGTTAATTCATATACCGTATCAAAGGTTTTTTCTGCTCCGTTACCGGCGTCAGTAAGAGTATGGATAATTTCAATAGATTCCTTTAATACACCGCCGATTTGCTTACCTTGCGCATTTGATTCTTCTGCCAGCTTACGGATTTCATCGGCAACAACGGCAAAGCCTTTCCCCGCTTCTCCGGCATGAGCAGCTTCAATTGCGGCGTTCATTGCAAGCAAGTTAGTCTGACTGGCGATATTCTGAATAACCACACTCGCCTCAAGAAGCGAATCGGATTGCTCGGCAATTTGCGTAACAACGGCATTCGCAGTTTTTGCACCGTTTTTGCCGTTAATAGTCATGGAGTAAAGCTCTTTTATCAATTCATTATTTTTTTCCAGAATTTGCGTGATGGACGTAATATTCGCAACCATTTCCTCAACCGAAGCTGAAGAGTGTGCAACACTGCCTGCTTGTACCTCGATTTCTTCATCAAGATGCTGAATTTGATTGATAATTTTTTCAATGGTTGCACCGGTTGTGTCAACACTCTGTGCCTGTGTAATAGTCTGCCGTTTCACACTTTCAACATTCGCGCTAATTTGATTGATTGCGCTTGCAGTCTGCGCCATATTTGTGTATAAAGAATCTCCGACCGTCTGCATAGCCCCCGATTCATGAATAAGTGAAGTGATCATCCCCGAAACATTATCCATTGTCTGATTAAAATCAATCATCAGCCGGCCGACTTCATCATCACTTTTAATGTAAAACCGTCCGGTAATATCGCCGGAAGCAAGTTTGGTAAAAATAAGCTGTAGTTTTCGTAGATATCCTTTCAGCCTCCGGGAAAAGAAAAAAGTAATCCAGAAAAACACAAACAGCATACCGGTTCCGACCAATGCCATATTACTGATCAGCCGGTAAAACGTTTCCAGCACCTCATTATTTTCTATAAAAAAGGCAACCTTCCACGAAAGAGCTTCGACAGAAAAAACATGGACGCGCCATGTTTTTTTACCGTCAGTCAGTATCTGCGTTTGATTGCCCATACTTTCCAAGCGCTGCAAAGCAGGAACTCCGGTATCGGCTAATTTATTAAATACCAAATCTTTATGATGAGGATCGGCCAAAATCGTTCCGTCTTCCTGAAACAGCATAACATAGCCGGTTTTACCGATCCGTATCCCGTCAATGAATGAGGTCAACTGGTCAAGTTTAACTTCGATACTCATACAGCCGATAAATTCTTCTTGTGGCGACAAGACTTGACGGGAAAAACAGATGACGGGACTTCCGATCGTAGACATATAGGCAGGCGTTACTGCAATCGCACCCTTGCTGTTTTTTGCAAGCTGATACCATGAGCGTACACGGGGATCATACCCGCCGTTCATGCTGCCCTCCCACGAGGTTGCATAGCCACCCCACTGAGACCCGAAATACACTTCGGCAAACTGGGGATATCCTTTCTGAATACGCTGAAACAGATCTGTCAAGGCCTGTTCAACAGGTCGCTTAGGCAGGTCGGGAACACGCACCGGCTTTGTGTATGACATATAGGTATTAATCGTGTCATCTGCCGCCCGTACTGCAGGATGTTCAGACAGCATCTGTACCGTGCTCTTTTGGTACTGAATAAACAAATCTATATTTTGCTCGATAATCGAAAACTGTTGGGAAGTAAGCTGCTCCGACTGCCGGACACTGATTTTATACATCTGGAATCCGATAGCGGCGCAGGCACAAATAACCAGCAGACTAACGATAACAGTACCGAACACAAGAATTTTGGTACGGATTGAAATGCTCTTTTTTTTCTTATTCATACGGTTCCTACCTTACAATACTTTATATATAATTATCGGTATTTACAAAATGATAACAAGGTTTGCAGCAAACAAGCGCAGCCTTTTATTTGCCGAAAAATCCGCGCTGACCGGCTTTAATCCATCTGCCCGGAATACGGGATAAGACCGGCAACCCTATTTGGGATACCAGCCATTCGATATACAAGGTATTTTCCTCCCCTTCAAGCCGGACAAGCATGGTTTGCAGCAGGGAGTTTTCCTCACGGGCAAGCGCCATTACGCTTTCTTCAGCCATCCGGACAAAGGCACCGGATGCAGCCGCTACCGGAATATTACCGCAGGACAGCGGAACATCGCGGTGCACAAAAATCAATTTCCCGGACTTTTTATGCACAAAATAACGTACCAGCATATATATCAGCTGCATATTTGCAGTAACCAATTCGGTTGTTACCCTATCGGCACTCAAGATACCGGCATCGGCATATAAATCGGCATAGGCCGGTGCATCGAATATAATCAGTGCAGTATCAATATCAAGCTGCAAGTTTTGCAGTTGAAGCGGTAAAGATTGTAATGAAAACGAAGAATGGCGGTTCCATGCAACCACCGGCCCGATAGCAGCATCGGCTGATCTTTCCTTTGTATCTTCCGTATCGGCAGTAACACAGACCCGGAGTCCCTGTACCCGTAAAAAATCCGCTAAGCTGAGCGAAAAATTCAAACGATTATCCGTAATCAATATGTCGGCACTCATATTTGACCAGTATATACCGGATACTGAAAAAAAGATACCTCTTTATCTTAAAAATTCACAAGCTTCAGCACGGCGGGGTGCCGCTTTCTTTTCGGTAGAAATCTACAATTGAGCGGCCGTACACTCTCTGATCAATACGGATTAACACACCGATTTGTTCCGGTAATTCTTTTTCTTTAGGCCGGTGCATTAATACCAGTCCCCCCTCTTTCAAAATAGGACTTTTCATAATAGTGTCAAGAACATCATAGTGAAACTGATAGGGAAAGGGAGGATCAAGGTAGATAATATCAAAGGCGGCTTTTGAACGGCGGAGATACAGTTCAACCGGCATACATTTGCATTCGAGTTTTTTGTCCGCTAATGCAGCATTTTTTAGTAAAACCGGAAATTTATTTCTGTCTTTTTCAACTAGCACCACCGGATAGGCTCCGCGGGAATAGGCTTCAAGCCCGCACATTCCCGATCCGGTAAATAAATCCAAAAAAGATTTGCCTTCTAAATCACCTAAAATGGCAAAAAGGGATTCCCGCATCCTATCCATTGCAGGACGTATAATACCTGAAGGGCATTCAACATATCTATTTTTTAACGTTCCGCCTGTTATCCGCACGTCTACAACTGTTCCTTGATTGCTAAAATTAAAAACTCAGTAGTTCTGCTAATTCATTTTTTGAAACCATCTGATAAGAATCGGGATTTTCATCGGTGTTATGAAGACAGTCCTCTATCCTGGTTTTAATGTCCGTATGAATTTTGTGATATGCCGTTAAATCCGCAGCGGAAATAGGCAGTTCCAGTTTCTTTTCAAGACTTTTTGCCGCAAAGGATTTCAATAAGAGTAAATAACCGGTCTCACAAGAATAAAAACATTGCAAAATAGCGGCGTATTCCGGTAAATGAGAAAACTCTTGAATATCCGCAAACATCCCTTGCAGTGCTTTCGACACAAAGCACAGATCGTACACGGTTTTTTCTAAAAATATATGCTCCGAAAGATCCAAACGCAGCCCTTCCGCTGTCATATCTATTATTCTGGCAAGCTGATACAGATTATCATGGAATGCAGTATTTTTAAGCATCGTTTTTTCCCCTCCTTCTATATCTCTTACTATCGGCAGATTTTATAAATCAGATAAGCAAATAACCGGATAATTGACCTGTTCTGAAACGGTTTCCGAACAAGCTTGTACTACTCGCTAACCCGGAAGAGTTCATGCCGCTGGTATGCGGGGAAAAAACGCTTTTGGTACCCCGTCTCAAATTGCACCGTAATAACGAGTTCTCCGCCGGTTTGCCGCGATTGTACCACATAACCGTATCCATAGTCATCGTGAAAGAGCCTTTGGCCGCACCTCCACAGCGCAGCTTCTTCATCCGCAGGAGGAGAAAAGGCAGCAAGAGGCTGACCGGAACTTTCAACAAGTCCGCTTTCGATTTCCATTAAAAACCGGCTCGGCTGCATAAATGCCAGTCTGCCGTACATCCGCCGTGCTGCACAGCTCGTCATATATAAAGAATCCTGTGCACGGGTGCAGGCAACATACATTAACCGGCGCTCTTCTTCCATATCCTCGCTGCTTTCATCATTCCGGGGAAAGATACCGTTTTCCAAGCCGGTGATAATAACATAACGGAACTCCAAACCCTTCGTATTGTGCATGGTAATGAGCTGTACAGCAGCCCCTTCCTCTGTCTGTTCGGCAAGGCTGCGGTCAAGCTCAATATGCTCCAAAAAAGCGGTCAAGCCAAGCGGACTATACGGATATAAGGCAGCGGTGTTGGCCAGTTCCTGTAGGTTTGCCGTTTTTTGCGTCCCCATAATTTCATCCTGATTTTGATGAAAGGCAGCGAGTCCTGAATCTTCGATAACGGCGAGCACAAACGCCGCCAACCCCTCACCGGCGGGCTTCTGATCTGAAAATTCAGCCGCCGCACCGCTTCCTGAACCTTCTGTAAGAGCTGTTCTGAGTGTCTTAAGACAATTTAAAAAGCCCTGCAAGGTGGCAGCAGCTTTTTTTGAAAGCGCAAGTCTATTTCCCGCAGCAAGCAGCACCGAAATAAAATCCTGGCTGCTGCTTTCGGCAGGCGGCAGGCGGGCATCCCCTGTCCCGTTCACCGCCGGTAGTAAGTCTTCCTGCACCCGCAGCGGATCCTGTACAGCCGAAAACAATTCTTTGCGGGCATACGCAATGATCTTATTCTGCGTTACTTCACCGATTCCCCGCGCAGGCTTATTAACCATGCGGCGGAAGGCAATTTCATCCCGGCCGTTCGCGATAAGCGCCAAAAGCGCAAGCGCATCTTTTATTTCTTCGCGCTCATAAAACTTTACCGTCCCGACCACCTTATGCGGAATCTTTTCGTGCAGAAAAGCGGTTTCAAAATTCAGCGATTGCGCATTGGTTCGGTACAAAATAGCCCAATCGGAATAAGAAGCGCCGTTTTTTACCGATTCCTTAATCAGCCGGACACATAATTCCGCTTCCGCCTCCTGAGACGGCAGATAATATACACGGGGTTTTTGTCCGTTTGTCCCGCGTGCAGCAATGAGGGTTTTCCCCAACCGCCCTTCGTTGCGGGAAACAATGGAATCGGCCACGCGGAGGATCGGGTCATACGAGCGGTAATTCCGTACCAGCCGGATAGTCTTTGTATGAGCAAAATGCCGGTCAAAGGTGAGAATATTTTGTACCTCTGCTCCGCGGAAACGGTAAATTGATTGATCATCATCGCCGACAACACAAACATACGTATTCGGGCCGGTCATTTCTTTTAAAAGCTGAAACTGTGCGCCGTTTGAATCTTGGTATTCATCCACTAAGATAACTTTAAAACGGCTGTGCAGATGTCCGGAAATAGCCGGATGTTCTTGCAAAAGCCGCACGGGCAGCATGATGAGGTCGCCGAAATCCGCATTGCCCGTTTCCTGCAAACGTTTTTGGTACTCGCGGTAGATAACGGCAAACTCAGGGTCAGGATCAATGGCCTTTAACTGCGGGTCATCAGGAGTCAGGCAATAGTCTTTTGCGCGCGAAATTTTCCGCATAAAGCCCTGCGCCTCCTGCTTATTTAACTGAGGCTGTGCCTTCATCAAAAGCGTAACGGAATCGTCATCGTCATAAATGGTAAACTGCGGAGAAAGCCCTGCCCATTCAGCATAGCGGCGCAGCAGCCAGGCACCGAAAGAGTGGAAGGTGCGGATAATAGACCGTTCAGCCCGCGGTTCAAACCGCTTTGCCCGCTCCGACATTTCACGGGCTGCCTTGTTGGTAAAGGTAACCGCTAAAATCGATTCGGGCAGTACCCCTTTCTCGGCAATCAGCCATGCAATTTTAGCGGTAATAACCCGTGTTTTTCCCGATCCTGCACCTGCGAGAATCAGTAAAGGGGAGCCGGTATGGCACACTGCTTCAAGCTGTTCGGGATTTAATACCGATAAATAATTGGTTGTATCTTCCATAAAAAAACACGTCCTTATGCCTTTACCCTCTCTATCATTGAGAAAGGGGATTTTCTATCATTTTTTTGAAATTTATGTAACCTTTCCTCTTTCACCTGTTTAAGAGGTGTATATCTGAATACGTGATGAACCTGTATTCAATGTACCTCCTTTACAGTTGCCCTGTAGGATTTTTTCCTCCTTTTGCCTACAGGGTCTTTTTTCCCCTTCTACAAATCGTTACATACTAATTTAATAGGACAGTGATCGGAACCGGAAACATCCGCTAAAATCGAAGAGCTTTGAACATTAGACATAAACGCACTATCGACACAGTGATAGTCAATACGCCAGCCGATGTTTTTTTCACGGGCGCGGAAGCGGTAGCTCCACCATGTGTACTGATGCGGTTCGGCACAAAAATGACGGAATACATCTGTATAGCCTGCACTCGTAAAGGTGTCCATCCATGCACGTTCTTCAGGTAAATAACCGGGATTTTGTTCATTCGCTTTCGGATTCGCAAGATCAATCGGTTTATGGGCAATATTATAATCTCCGCATAGTACAAGATGCCTGCCCTCTTTTTGCAAGGCATTACAAAATTCCAGCATGGCAGCGCAAAACTCCAGTTTATAGCCGAGCCGCGCCCCCTTGTCCTGTGAATTGGGAAAATATGCGCAGATAACCGTTACTGTTTTAAAATCGGCGGCAAGCACTCTCCCTTCATCGTCAAAATCGGGAATATTCATTGTCCGGATATTCAGCGGCTCCTGCTTACAAAACAGGGCAGTTCCTGAATATCCGGGTCTTTTTGCAGATTGCCAATATGTATGATAGGCGCCCTCTTTCCACACAGGCTGCACAAGTGCTGCACTTAACTGTTCCTTACGCGCCTTTGTTTCTTGTAAGCAGAGTATATCCGGACTTTCGTTATACAGCCAGTCTAAAAAACCTTTTTTTTCAACGGCACGGATACCGTTTACATTCCATGAAATAATCGAAGTCATATCAGTTATATGCCATAAAAGAAAAAAATGTGCAATGCAGCAGATGAGCTACCGGCAGTCTTTTTTAATACTACACCTTAAACTTCTCCACCTCAGCGGCAAGTGCATCAATGCTTACTTTATTTTTCTGTGTAATTTCATTGACATCCTGCACGGCATTACTTATCTGTACGGCACCGGACGCCATCTCGTTCATACTGCCGGTGATCAGGCGGGTCAATTCGTCGAGTTTCCGCATTTCTTCTGCAACCCCTTCACCGCCTTTGAGCATTTCGACAGAACCGCATTGCACTTCCGATGTTACCGTGTTAATGGTTTTGATGGCTCCTAATACCTCACGGCTGCCGTTTTCTTGTTCACGCATCGCATTTATCAAGTTTTGGCTCATCGTTTTAACTTGCTCCGACAGGGCGAAGATGGCATTAAACTTTTCTCCGGCTGTTTTGGCGGAAGCCGACAATGTTTCAATCTCACCCGATAAGACTTTCAGTGTGGCGGTTATCGTTTTACCTTGTGTACTCGATTCTTCAGCCAACTTTCTAATTTCATCGGCAACAACGGCAAAGCCCTTACCCGCCTCTCCTGCATGGGCTGCCTCGATAGCCGCGTTCATAGCAAGCAAATTAGTCTGGCTTGCTATGTGCTGAATAACGTTGGAGGCTTCCAGCAGACTGCCTGACTCTTCTGCAATTTGCTGGGTTACACTGTTTGCACCCGTTACCGTTTCTCTGCCGTCAGCGGTTGCTGCTGCAAGTGTTTTGACTACCTCGTTGGTTTTATCGAGGGTTTGGGTGATGGAAGCGATGTTTGCAACCATCTGCTCTACAGCACTGGAGGATTGCGCGACCGAAGCCGCCTGATTTTCAATACTGGTATTCAGCTGTTTGATAGTTCTGATAATTTCCTCCACGGTAGCGGCAGTCTCCGTTACGCTTGCCGCTTGTGTAAGAGTTTGCTGCTTTACGCCATCTATATTGGTACTGATTTGATGGACAGCACTGGCGGTTTCGCTCATATTGCTCGCAAGTTCTGTGCCGATATTGGTCATATCGTTTGTATTTTTGCCGACGGTTTTAATGGACGAACCGATTTTGCTGATCGTTTGATTAAAGTATTCGGATAGGTCGGTTATTTCATCGTTACCGACAAGCGGAAGACGCACCGTTAAGTCCCCTTCACCTTGTGCAATGTCTTTTAGAGCTCTCATCACAACATTTACCGGTTGAATCATTACTTGGGCAATAAAGAAAACAATAAGTAAACTGACGGCTAAAACACCGAACCCGATAAGAATCATTTCAAGCCGCAGCTCGTTTATTGCTCCCATAAATTCGTCTTTGGGGGCACTTATGATAACAGTCCAATCGGTTGTTTTCATAGTGGCATAAGAGGCTATTTTGCTTACGCCGTTATATTCGTAAAATCCTATGGAAGACTTATCGCTCTCTACCGCCATTTTTTCAAAAGCTGCACAGGAGGCAAGCGATGAATCATTTTTAGCATCTTCGGCAGTATTTGAACGATTTTTGACCAAATTGATATCCGGATCTGCGACCGTGCTTCCGGAGTTATCAAGGATATAGCAGCTGCCCGTTTTGCCGACAACGATGTCCTTAATTTGATCTGAAAGCCAGAAACCGTCAGTCAGAACTACCAATGTTGCAATAAACTTGCGGTTATCATCAAAAACGGGTACCGTGAAAGCCATCACCAATTTATTATAAATAGGCGACATAAAGGGTTCTGATGTATAATTTTTTTGATTGGCATTTGTATACCACTCAAGAGAGCGGATATCACTGTATGAACCGTCACTGAGCCATAGATTTCCATTGGGGTCCGCAATGTTAAATTCCATAATTTGATCATTAAACACTGCTTCAACATCAAGTAAGCGGCTTTTTTCAGTAAACGAAATCTTATCGTCGCGCATAGCGGGCATCCGGGCAACACCTTCAATAAATTGATAAAAAGCCTTAATCCGCCCGTCAAGAATTTCCGCCGTGTCGGTTGCCTTATCTGTTAGGTGTGTTTCAATTTTCTCGACTACCGCTTTGCGGGCGGTTCGGACTGCCAAAAAGGCAAGAATAAAGCCGACAACAAAAATAAGCACACCGAATACGATTAACAGTTTGTTCCGTAACGAAAAGCGTTTTTTGGTTTTGTTCATACTAAAATCTCCTTAATAATTTAATGTGTCTTGTCTTAATTTTTTTTCACAAAAAACTGGTAAGATTTACACCGGCTGAACACCTGCCGATGCCTTAGTCATAACCCTTAAAACTAAATATATAGGCATTAAATTTTTAAGCAGTCAGTTACTGGGAAGCGGTAGACCGATAGCAGCTTCTTTATAAGATTTCTTCCGGAGTGTTTTGAGTATTGTTAAATACTGTATAAAATATTTTTGCGTATATACATCATTATGAAAGTAGTAATATGAAGCAAAGCCGGTGCAATTATTCATTGCACTGCTTCCAAGCGTTATTTTTTCGTGTGTGTATGGGGGGGGGGGGGGGGGGGGGGGTACAATATAGGAAATTTTTGTAGATGTCAATAGATTTGCATTCATTTTACTCTAGTCTCAAAAGCCGTATATACGGCTGACAAATAATTAATCCCTGCATAGGCAATCAGACTATGCAGCATACATAAAAAGTATAAAACAAAATATAGCCGCCGTCAAGGAATAATGTGATAAGAAAAATCCGCGGGTGAGGTATCGGTAAAACATTTAATTATAATTAGAAATGAGACCGGCGGGATTCGAACCCACCACCTACTGCTTAGAAGGCAGTTGCTCTATCCGAATGAGCTACGATCTCCCGGAATATCCGGATAGTATATACATCACAGCGTAAAAAAAGTCAACCTATTTCAAATATTCGGCATTGATTGCAGCAAATAAATTCCGATATTTAACAAGACAACCGTAAACCGGAGAAAATAATGCATGGAAAATCCTGTAATGACCCGCATGAGATACTAGATGTTATTCTTGACCGGGTTATTGAAAAAACATCCAATCCCTTATGGAAACAATTCTTACTGAGCTTTCTTGCAGGCGCATTTGTCGCCTTTGTTTCCGCAGGCTCCAATATGGCGGCATTCGGACTATTGGCAGACAGCCGTACCTACGGATTAGGCAAACTGGTAGCCGGGCTGATATTTCCCACCGGTCTTATGTTAGTGCTGTTTGCAGGGGGTGAACTATTTACCGGAAACAGTTTAATTGCAGTCGGAGTATTTGAAAAAAAAATACGGCTGACGGCTATGCTAAAAAACTGGGGTATTGTGTATATCGGTAACCTTATCGGCTCCTTATTCCTTGTTTTTCTCATTATAGAAAGCGGACAATTAGAGAGCGGGGATTATCTGCTGGGCGGAATGACCGTCAAAATAGCCTACAACAAAATTTCACTGCACTTTAAACAAGCTGTCGTGTTAGGCTTGTTATGTAATTGGCTGGTCTGCCTTACAATATGGCTGTGCTGCGCTGCAAAGAATTTAATCGGCAAACTATTTGCGGCATTTTTTCCGATTTGTCTGTGCATGACGTCGGGGTTTGAACACGGTGTAGCAAATATGTACTATATCCCCGCCGGAATTATCGCAAAATCCTTTGAACCGTATGCCGCCGCTTCCGGTATTTCCGCCGGCGCCTTGGCGCAACTGAATTGGAAAAGTTTATTCATACATAATCTTATTCCGGTAACTATCGGGAATATTATCGGCGGCGTTGTGTTCGTTGCCCTTATTTATACAGTGTGCTATCGGAAGCGGGCATAACCTTCGCCTCCCCTTCCAATGCCGCTTTTTCAGCCTGCAAAGCACGGAGCTTTGCTTCAAGCTCCGCTTCTTTTTCGCGTTTGCACAGGGGACATTCAAAATGCTCACCGTCAATATAGCCGTGTTTGGGGCAAATGGAAAAGGTTGGCGAAATTGAAAAATACGGAATCCGGTAATGGGAAGCCACCGCTTTCACTAAATCACGGCAGGCCTGCCACTCCTTAATCGATTCTCCTAAAAAAATATGAAACACCGTCCCGCCCGTATACTTCCGCTGCAAAGATTCTTGGTGATCCAGAGCTTCAAAAACATCGGTAGTATAAGAAACGGGAAGCTGACTGGAATTTGTGTAGTAAGGTTCATCATCTCCGGAGCTGATAATATCAGGAAATTGCCGCTTGTCATGCCGCGCCAGCCGGTATGAGGTGCTTTCTGCAGGCGTTGCCTCAAGGTTAAAGAGATCCCCCGTCTGCTCCTGAAAGTCTGCAAGCCGCTTCCGCATATGGGTCAGCACTTTTTCGGCAAAGGCCTTGCCGCTCTCGCCCACGATATCTTCTCCTAAGAAGTTTAAACACGATTCATTCATTCCGCAGATACCGATAGTGGAAAAGTGATTGTTTAAATGCTGTAAATACCGGCGGGTATACGGAAAAAGTCCTCCCTCCAAAAGCCGCTGAATAACCTTCCGTTTAATCTGCAAACTGGTTTTGGCAAGCTCCATGAGATAGTCAAGCCGGTCGAAATATTCTTTTTCGGTTCTTGCAAGATATCCTATTTGCGGCATATTGATAGTAACTACTCCGATAGAGCCGGTAAACTCATCGGAACCGAAAAGGCCGCCGCCCCGTTTACGCAGTTCCCGTTTATCCAGCTGTAAACGGCAGCACATCGAACGTACATCGCTCGGATTAAGGTCTGAGTTAATAAAGTTTTGAAAATATGGAGTTCCGTATTTTGCCGTCATTTCAAACAAAAGGGCGGCATTCGGACTATCCCACTGAAAATCTTCGGTAATATTGTAGGTTGGAATAGGATACTGAAAGCCTCGCCCGGCAGCATCACCTTCCAGCATCAGCTCAATAAACAGTTTATTGATCATATCCATTTCCGCTTGACAGTCCCCGTATGTAAAATCGGTTTCTTTCCCACCGACAACGGCTTTTTTATCCGCAAGGTCTTTCGGGCATACCCAATCAAGGGTGATATTGGTAAAGGGAGCCTGACTTCCCCACCGGCTCGGCGTATTAACACCGTAAATAAAACTTTGCAGGCATTGTTTTACACTTTTTTCATCCAAGTTATCGGCCTTTACGAACGGAGCAAGATAGGTGTCAAAAGAACTGAAAGCCTGCGCCCCTGCCCATTCATTCTGCATGATACCGAGAAAATTCACTATTTGCTGAATAAGCGTAGAAAGATGCTGAGCCGGTTTTGACGTGATTTTATCGGGAACCCCGCCAAGTCCTTCCTGAATTAACTGACGGATAGACCAGCCGGCACAATAGCCCGAAAACATTGAAAGATCATGAATATGAAAGGCGGCGGTTTGATGCGCTTCGGCAATCGCAGGGGTATAGATGTTTTTGAGCCAGTAATTGGCTGTAACGGTACCGGAGTTATGTAAAATAAGTCCGCCGAGCGAAAAATTTACGTTGGCATTTTCATTTACCCGCCAATCGCTCCGGTTTAAATAACCGTTCATCGTCTTATCTATGTCAATCATAAGCCGCTCGGCATCTCTAACAGCCTCCCGCTTTGCACGGTACAAGATAAAAGCCTTTGCAATACGGGCCTCGTTACGCTCAATCAATACATTTTCGATAATATCCTGAATCTCTTCGATAGCAGGAATCGAATGAGCATGACGGGAAGACATCATTTCCATTAATTTTTCTTCTACCGTTTGCGTCATAGCATCAGCCTTTTCTTCGTCAGGAGCGCCGGAAACCGCTTCAATGGCTTTTTGTATTGCGGTTTTTATTTTATTTCTATTGAATAGTTCAATATCTCCCGAACGTTTTACCACCGACCGCAACACCGGCGTTTTTTCCTCTCCGGTGCTGCCTAAAAATGCTGTCCATTCAGGAAATACTGCTTGATTCATTGTTTTCGCTCCATAATTAATAATCAGGCGTTTCTAAAAACATGGTTAGATTTTTAGATGTTGCCAATAAAAGTTAATGATTTATAGGGTTACCGGCAGTTGTATCATACAATTCTGCGGAAAAAAAAGCGGCAAGAGTTTCCCACTGCCTAACAAGACCCTGATTCCGCTGTACCGGAAAAACTGCAACCGTTTTTTGTTCCCCGGTTTTAAAGCACAGCCGGCATTTTATATATGCGTGCTTACGGAAACCTTTGGTAAAATAGTCCGTTTCCGCTTTTTCAATATCGGAAAAAGTATAGCACTTTGTGTACGCAAAAAACACCAACCCGATACTGTACTCCGCCATTTTTGCAGTACAATTAAAATACCACCGGTCTTTATAACATAAAGCAACGAGAGAAAAAAGCCCTAATGCAGTGCCCCAAAACGGAATCCGGTGCTGTTCAGCATATACTAACATTGATGCGGCAATAATTACCGCTGCCATTATACCGTAGCCGATCCGTACCGGTACGGATAAAAGAGAAAAACTGATGATTGTATCATCAGTTTTTTGAAAAATGCGGGCACTGTGCATCATACCGCTTCCCGTTTCTTGTTATAGCGGGATAAAACTGCAATTCCTGCAAGCCCCGCCGCAATCATGATAAAACAAAAGACCTGCCCGGTGGATATGTTTTTCCATGAATGGAAAAGATAAATCGGCGCATCCTCAGAGGTAATCCGGAAACCGAGCTCATAGTCCGGCTGTCTGAAATACTCAATTCCGAAGCGGACAAGTCCGTACCCAATCGTATATAAACAGAACAAAAAGCCGTTAAAAGGCTTTTTATTCCGTACCATCCAAACAATCAGCCACAGTATAACCCCTTCAAAAAGCGCCTCGTAAAGCTGGCTGGGATGACGGGGCAAATTGACATATTGGGCACCTTCTTGAATGACAATTCCCGCTTTTTCGGCAAACTCCCGTACCCAGGCTTCTTGTACCGGAAAACAGTCATACAGCGGCACGGAAGGAAAGATCATACCGACGGGACTTGCCGTAATGCGCCCGTATAATTCTCCGTTTAAAAAATTACCGATCCGGCCGAAGGTATAGCCGAGCGGAATACCTGCTGCTGCAGTATCTGCCCATGCAAGAAAATCCTGCTTATGCCGCTTTGTCCATAACCAAGCACCGATAAAGCAGCCGATAAAGCCGCCGTGATATGACATTCCTTGCAGCCCCGTCCATTTGTGCGTTTCGGACAGCGGCCAAAAAATCAGCCATGGTTTTTGCCAATAGAGCCATGTCGGATCATACACAAGGGTGGCAAACACCCGGGCGCCGATCAGTAAGCCGAAAATAGACCACGTGAAAAAATCCAAGACATCTTCATCGGTAATTTTTTTTCCGCTTTTTGAAAACTTCTGCAATTCACCTTTTTTTACTTGTACTTTAAACAATAAAAATGCAACCGTAAAAGCGACAAGATACATAAGGCCGTACCACCGCAAAAAAGAAACTCCCGGAATAACCTCAGGCCTTATCCACGGCGGATATTGAATAGCACAGATCATAAAAACTCCTCTTTTATTCTTCCGGCAATCCGCTTGTATCTTCAATCGGGCGGCACACTATTCGGCCTTTTTCAGAATCAAAGGTAAACACAACATGAGAGGCAGGTTCCCGTATTTCATAATATCTTCCGTGACTTTCTAAAATAACCCCGGGATACACCGTACCGGTTATCCGCACCTCCGATTCAATATGCGATTCAAAGTTTTCTTTTAATTTGAAAATTTCCAAGCCCAATGCCGTATTCGACTTCATCAATCGGACTTTCTGATTCCGCAATTCCTGAATATGCTCTTTAGTAGATTCAACATCGGTCAGTTCCGCATCAATACGGGCTAGTTCAAGCAGATTTTCTTGTACTTCTTTTTCGTATAATTCGATTTTATCTTTAATGAGATAATCCTGTCCGAATGAAACAATCGTACGGACAGTCTTATACGCTCCGAGATTTCTTACCTGCATACCGCAGGCGGCATGAGCATTTCCCCCGATAAAGCTGCCGGGTTCCCCCGTAATAGAAAGCTTACCGTTCGTTTTTATCGTACAGCGGAAACAATACTGATCAATGTGCATATTGCCGCCGGCCAGTAAACGCGCAGTTTCGGCAAAATAGAGCGCCATGCTGTTTTTTGCCCATACGGTTCCGCGTCCCTCACCCCGGATACCGCCTTTCATTAAAAGAGATTCTTTTGTATACAGCAGCGAAGCCCCGGCATCCCCGTTGATTGTTAAAAACCCGCCTGCTTTTACACTGCGGTGAGCTTCAATAGTACCGTTAATCATCAAATCACCCGCAAATACTACATCACCGGTTTCTGCGGTAACATCGGAATCAACCGTCTTTGCATTCACAATTTTCAGCATATCAACGGCCTTAGCAAACTCTCCCGTTACCGCAGCAGAAAACGATATTTTTTTACCGTCTTTGACGACGGTAACCGTTTCATCGGCTTGGGGAAGCTGGAGTACCGCTGCCTGCTCAATGGGTATAACAGTGCCGAATACATCAGATCCTGCCTCCCCTGCTTCAAGGAAGGACGTTTCAAGAAGCAGCATCCCGCGTTTTACCGAAGCTGTATTTGAATGGTCAAAGCCTATCTTCCAATCGAACCGGTAGGACTGAGGAGCCACAGGATCGACACCGCGGCATACCGTAAATTCAACCGCCGAGGATGAAAGCCGCGCCTCATGAATCGCAGCCTGCAAAACATCCTCAGAGTAGCGGGCGGCAGGAAGCTGTACCTCATCTAAGGCCTTTTTTAGCCGGGCAATGGTCAGCCGGGATCCTGCACCGCGGCCTGCCTCCATCACCAGCATTGCCTCCATCTTATCATCACTGATAACCGCTTTCACGGCTGCATCTTTATAGGGAATAATCCGCAATTTAAGGCCTTCCGCAGTTTGCGCAGACAGTAAAATACCGCTGCACGCTGCCTTCAGCTCATCATTGCTTTGAATAACATTCCGTAAGTCGAGAACAAACGGATCATTTCCGGGTAAGCCGGGAACGGGATTTCCGTAAATATCCGAACCGTCTGCACCCACCTCGGATTTAGAAAACTCAAACAGTAAGGCATTTTTATCGACAATACTGAGAAACTGCGCTTCCGAAAGCGGGAAATCCTTATCGTAGATCATCGAAGCCTGTTCGCGGGCAGTTTCAACTGCATGAAGCAGCTTTTTACGGAGTACGAGGTCTTCTTCTTCGTGCAGCTGGGCTATATGGGGTATGAGCGTTCTATTTGCCCCCCGTTCCGGCAATATTCCTTCGCTGACAACAATTTCGGTTTCACGATCGGAGGATTCGGCAAAAGCGGTTATAGCCTCCTGCAAGGCTTTAAAGTTGATACTTTTAATCCCGCTGTTATTCAGCATATTGGTGATCAGTTTTTTATCTATCTCTTGCGGCTTATTTTTTCCCTTGCGGATATACAGTTCAGCCTTTGTTTTATCCGGCTCAATAATCAGCCGCGTATCAAATGAGGGGTCAAGTTCTATTTCAAGCGGCAGCGGCAAAGTTTTTCCGTAAGCAATTTTTTCAAAATAACGCTCAAACTGCTTTGCATTGATGAGATCTTCTTTCGGTAAGCCTTGTTTTAAAGCTTCAGCAACAATTTCCTCATAGGATGGGCACACATGGTGCTCGCTGCCTACATCATCAACAAAAAAATACCATTTTTTATTATTGCCGTTCCGTTTGATAGTCCATTTCATAACCTAACCGTACTCACACACGATATCCCTGCTCAAGAGCAGTTTTAATTTTCCGCTTCAGCAAGGCATTTTCTTTTTTCAAAACAGAAATTTCATACTGCTGACTCTTTAACATTTCCGCAATATCATTCATCGTCAGGACATCACTGCCGATCAGATCTTCAACATAGCCCATTTTTGAGCGGAAGTCTGCTTCGGCTTCCAGTTCAGCGGATTGAAAACTTTCGTCAATATATTCTTCATACTCACTTACATTTTGAAAGGTTTCGGTTTCAGACTGCACTATTTTGTCGCTTATCCGGTAAATTGCCTGTGATACCATTGCCTGAGGCTTATAGACAATCACGGGCAGCCGGGAAGCAAGCGCTGTATCCTGAATTGAATCGCGGTAAATAACACCGAGGTGTTCAAGATTGATATTTAGGTATTCTTGACAAGACCGGCGGATTTTTAAGGCCTTATCCGCATCTTTGGGGTCATCAAGCATATTCATAATGAGCCGGGGTTTAAACATCCGCAAATGCGACAAAAAAACTTCGGTATTTTTAGGATCAACTTTTTCAAGCTCCGTTATAATACGCGGTATATACATCCGCTGCATGGATGAAGAATCGGATTTTAGTTTTTCAAGATATTTAAACCCCGGACTATTGCGTTTAAAAGCCCCGTACAGCATTCTGAATACAATATTTTTCAAAAAAAGGTAGGCATTCAAGATAGCCGTTACTGAAGGAGCAGTAACGACAATTCCTTGCGGCGACAACAGAAAAAAATCCAAAATACCGGCGTGTGTCCCTGCCCCCAGATCCAAAATTAAATAGTCTGCATCCGTTTTAAGCATCTTTTTTATTAAATTATTTTTATCGCTTGCTTTTAGAGCGGCAAATCCGGGGATCTCCGAATCTCCGGGAATAAAACGGACATTGGGATAACCGGTTTGTACGATTATATTTTCAAAGGAGGAGTTGCCCGACAAGAAGGTACCGATACCGTGTGCATTTGACTGCTGACCGAGAACCAAATGAAGGTTAGAAGCCCCCAAATCCAAATCGGCAATCAAAACATTTTTCCCGGCCTGTCCGAGTGCAATTGCAAGATTTGCGGAAAGCAAGCTTTTTCCGACGCCTCCTTTCCCACTAGCAATCGGTATTATTTGCATAATACACACTCCCCCTCATAAATGAATAAGATAGCAGCACAGTATCAACCGCAAGGAAAAAAATAACTTCTTTAATAAAGGTACGGCCTTGTTGTGCAGCAGTAAATACTGCGGTTATTATAGCAAATCCCCCGTGAAAGATATAGAGGAACTCCGCACAAATAGCTGAGAATTTAAAAAGGGCTTCCGCATAAAGAGCCCAATAAAAATCCCGCTCATTTAATGCCAGCATAAACCACGGCAGCACCGGCACACACAAGGCTGAAAGAGAAATATATTTGAAAAACAGCATCTCGTGCATGAGTACGGAAGCAAAAGAAGCAATATACAGGACTTTTAGTATCTCATACACACAAATGACCGTATACAGAACCGCTGTTCGTTTCTTCATCCCTTAGAGTGTATGCATAAGATTGACCTTAGGTCAAGAGCAGAACAGCAAACCGAAAACGGCAGCTTTTTGGATATACAGTGCCGGACGCCGAGTTGGGGCATTTCCGCCATGGATGGCGGATCATCGGGGTGCTTCTTTTACAGTTCTTCTGTAAGCCATGGAAAGTCCAAAAATTGACTTCCATGTCAATTTTTGGACGACGAGTTTCGGACGATCCTGACATGGATGTCAGCTGTATCAAGCAGAAACGATGTTTTGCAAAAGTTCCTTTTGCAAAACTCGCACGTCAATTTACAACACGGACGTT
>JARGFA010000013.1:0-15278 GCA_038397965.1 Treponema sp. | reverse complement strand
TCTGTATTTTTTCCGTAACGCCGCCATAGTACCGTCTGCCCAGCTCAAAGGCCGCCAGAACCGCTGCCAGTTTTGCCTGTCCGATACCGTCTATCCTGTACAGAACGGCTTCAATACTGCCGGTCTTACCGGTGTCAATAGTTTTGATGATGTCTTCGGCAAGCTGTGTTACCGTTTTTTTTGCGGTGCCGGTACGCAGCAGCAGTGCTAAAAGATCCGTATCGGTAAGACTTTGTACACCGTTTTTAAAAAGGCGTTCACGTATGTCCGGTTTTTCTCTCATATCTGCATACTATATAAGCGGCTGCCGCAGCTTACGGCTAAAAAGCGGAACGCGCCATAGGGGAACCCGCTTTCTGCAGCGCTCTTGCGGTTTTATCTAAAATCGCTATACTCGCTTTATGACATTGTATGAATATTATATGATATTTCCCGATGGGGATATGCAGGAAATCTTCCGTCCCTTGTCTATCGGTTCCCTCTTTGATATGAACGGGCAGCCGCTCAGTGTACCGCTGCCTACAAACAAGATGATTGTATATGAGGTACAAGGCAAGCGTACCCGCGAAGAAAGAGGGATTGTAGCGACGTATTATCAGGTGAATCAACTGACTGCGGATGAACTGCTGCATTATATCTAAACGATGATCAACACCTTCAATGAAACTCAGCTGCACCGCACATTAAAAAATTTGTATAGTCCCGGCGATTCAGGAACGGAAAGGGCCGTAGAGGGGTTTATCTGTGATATTTACGACGGACACGCTATTATAGAGATTCAAACGGGGCATTTTGGGGCATTAAAGCATAAACTTGAAAAACTGCTGCCTATGTATCGGATTACTATTGTGTATCCGGTTGCAGAAAATGCATACATCCGTATGCTGAATGAGGACGGAAGTCTGCGCAGCTACCGGAAAAGTCCTAAGCACGGGAATAGATATCAAATTTTTAAGGAGCTTTTAAGTATTGCTGAATATACGGAATATCCCAATTTAAGCATAGAGATACTCTATATTGATTGTGAAGTGATTAAGATAGACGATAAGAAAGGGCGGAGCAGATATAAAAACCCGCGGATTATTGATAAACGTCTTTTGAAAATCAATGGGGAAGAACACATAGTTAAGAGCGGCCGGCTCGTTATACCGCTGTTTGATAAGCTGCCGTACCGGTTTATCAGTTCTGATATACGGAAACTGGGATCGGGGGTATACACCTCCTATATGATATCATTTTTGAAAAAAATCAAAAAAATTGAATTTGATACGAAAGAAGGCCGTTGGTCGGTATACAAAAAAACCGGTGCCTAAGCACCGGTTTTTAGAAAGTTTGAAGCGGTATACTACCAGCTGTCTTTCATGTCATCATCATCACGGAGATCGACTTCGTAGAGGTCGGTTACAGCGCGAAGATCATCAAAGTAGATGTAGTAATTGCCGTATGCTTCCCAGGGATTACATTCGATACGGAAACCTACAATTTTTAAGCCCATGCTGGTGCCGTAGTGATAATCTTTTTGAACAATTCCCGTACCTGCTGCATTTTGCGGAGGAATTGCAACAGTCATCAGCTTCCAGCCTGCATGATTAAGTTTACCCATATATAATTCAAAACGCTTTCCGAGATAGTCCTCCAGAATGAGTTTTAAAGTATGAGGATAGCTTCTTCCGACAACCCATACACTGACGGTCTTTGTAATACCTTCAACAGGAAGCGGTTTTACCGAATATACCTCAAAGCTATTATATCCGCGGCGGTAATAGGAAATTTTTGCACCGTACACCTTGCTGTCGGGTAAATTTAAGCCTTCTTCTTCGGGTATCGGCTTCTTCTGCTTGGGGGAACCGTCAAAAAGCCGGCCTTGGATAATTCCTTCATCAGAAGACATCTTGCATACCCACGAACCTTCATTTTCAAACTTATCAACTGAAACTTCTTTGAGCCGCTGCTCAGCCGAATCAATACCGATAAGCGAAGGATCCGCTTGATCTAAGGCAGCGGCATCACGTCCGTTGTCTTGAGCAAAGGCAAACAGGGAAACCGCCGATAATACTACTAATACGGCAAAATATTTTTTTGTCATTATTTTCCGCCCTCCTTATTTGAATCAGCATCTTCAAATTTTGCATCCACCAATTCAAAACCGTCATACGACGCTAAGCGAGTGTTTGTTAATGCTTTGAATTCATCGAAGAATACATAGAAATCATCAACGCTTTCTGTCGGATGAGTACGGATTCTAAATGCAACAAAATTCATGCTTTTAACATTTGATAAGTAACGTGATTTTTGCGGAATGCTGGTGGGAATGGATACTGCAAGATTTCTCCATCCGTGGAAATTCAATGTCGCAACCGGGAGAGTATGTACCCGTCCATTGCAGTCACGGACTAAAATTTCAAGATCATACGCATAGCCTGCACCCCAGACCCATAAATCAAGTCTGTGTACAATTCCTTTGAAGGGTATTTCATAGGGAACAGCTTCATCACCTTCGGCGGAAGCCTTAGTCGGATAAACATCAACCCAGTTATCACCTTTGCGGTTAAACTTGAATTGCATACCTAAAAATTTGTATTCTTTTTCAGGATCAGGCTGCATAACCCGCACAGCATTCGGCATTCCGTCAAAATACTTGAGTATGGGATATCCTTCTGTAACAAATTTACTTCCGACACCATTCCATGTTACTTCTGATGCTTCAGGTGAATCAAAGGTTTCTACCATATACGTTTGATAGTTGACACCGCTGTCCTGCGCTGTCAATGGAGCACAAACGAATGCACACATCAGAACAAAGACTGTAATAACAACGCCTTGTTTCATTCACAACTCCTTTTATTTCCGCCGATATTCTGAGAAATTATGCTCATTATAATACGAAAGGAAAGCTTTGTCAAACAATTTACCGTCCGTACAATGGGCCCCGTCCTGCCGGCAGATGAAGAACTCTAGTACGAGTATCGGCAAAATTACGAAAATATACAAGGGAATTGTATTCTTTTTAAATATGCTGTAATCCTGCCCGCTGCGGGTAGGAAGAGAAAGAGCATAAAACAGCCCAAGCGGGCAGGATTGCAAGAGCCTGTCAAAGGTAAAGTAGGAGATATGAATCATGCTGAATACGGAAGGGGCAGGAGAGAGGAGCGGGGATGCTCCAAAGCGGTTGGGGGGTAGGGCATCCCTGCGGTATCAGGTATGTTTTAAGGACGGCGGGCTGTAATACCTTTTTCAATTAATCCGATAAATTCGTCTTCATACCACGCTTGAGAGTAAGGAACCCGCTGGCGTACCAAAGGGCGTATCTTAAGCTCTATCGTCTCTTTGCAGGCTTCACAAACATCGTATTCGCGAATATGCCAGTATGTCCGGCCGGTTATCGGATTCACCAGCTCTTTTCTACAAACATCGCACTGTAACGTCTTCATAATTATACTCTCCTAAAATAGTAATCTAACGTAATATTCAGAAGCATACCGTATATTTGCAGTTTTGTCGAGTAATAAACTGTAGGGTATACAATCGGTAAGACGGTGCAGTTGCATTTATACTGATAGTTGAGTATAGTAATGCCTAACTACAGAAATACTGCGGATAGAGTACGCCGTAGAGATTTCTGTATATAGGGAACCTCTAAAAATCTAACCGAGTTTTTAGAGATACCTCATAATCTTTACGGGAGTATGCTATGAAAAAATACCTGATTATTATGCTGATGATAGGTATCTCAGCGTGTCTTGTGTGGGGAAAAGAAACTATTTTAAAGCCTGCTGAGATTCCCCAAGAAATTACCGCCTTTACAGACGCACATTTTAAAGGGCAAAAAATCATCCGTGCAGTTAAAGACACTGAAGGCGTTTCCGTCACCTATGATATTGTACTGGAGAACGGTGTAAAGCTTGAATTTAACCGAAAGAAAGCTGTCATAGATATTGAACATCATGTTAAGCTCCCCGATAGTGTCGTGCCTGCTGAGATTCTTTCATATATTGCGCAAGAATATAACGGAGAAACCGTTATCGGCTGGGAACGGGATAGAACAAAACAAACCGTCAAACTTTCAAACGGATTAGAGCTTGAGTTTTCCTTAAAGCATGAATTTATCAGAGTAGACCGGTAAGCATTTTCAGTGTTACCGTCAGCGCGGTTTCAAATTCCTTGAAATTCCATCCTATCTACAATCTCAGAGCTGCCGAAAAAATACTTTACTGTTAAGGCAGCTCTTTATCCTTATACTCAACCGTGTACGTTCTACAGGCTGAAATTACTGCCTAACGCTCTGCACGTCTTCTTTTATGGAGTAAATATGCACACTATTTTAGAAAAAAAACAATTTTCAAAAGATGTTTTTTATTTACGTGTTTCTGCACCGGAAATTGCAAAAAACCGGAGAGCGGGGCAATTCATTATCGTTCAACTTGATGTTGATTTCGGTGAAAGGGTGCCGTTGACGGTTGCCGATGCCGATCCCGAACAGGGCTGGATAGCATTGGTTGTGCAAGCAGTCGGTGCGACTACCATTAAACTGTGCCGGAAAGAAGTGGGGGATACAATCGCGGCTGTGCTCGGCCCCTTAGGAAACCCTACCCATATTGAAAAGGTTGGGAAGGTTGTGTGTGTCGGCGGCGGTATCGGGGTAGCTCCGCTGCACCCCATCGCTCAGGCCTATAAGCGCGCGGGTAATGAGGTTGTTATTATCATGGGCGGACGTACAAAAGAGCTGGTGATCTTTGAGGAAGAAATGCGGAAAATAGCGGACGAACTCATTATCGTTACCGATGACGGCAGTTACGGTAGAAAAGCACTCGTTACCGAACCGCTCAAGGAGCTGTGCGAAAGCAGTGCCCCTCCGAATGAGGCCGTTGCAATCGGGCCGCCTATTATGATGAAATTTTGTGCGGAAACTACCCGTCCTTACGGTATTCATACGGTTGTATCCTTGAACACCATTATGATTGACGGTACCGGTATGTGCGGGGGCTGCCGCGTTACGGTCGGCGGGCAAACGAAATTTGTTTGTGTAGACGGTCCGGAATTTGACGGACACGCGGTTGATTTTGATAATATGATGCTGCGTATGCAGGCATTTAAAACCCGGGAAGAAAAAGACCGGCACACCTGCAGAATAGGACAATAAGGAGCATATATTATGGAAGCAAGCAGCGTTGTACATAAGTATGTCAGTGCGGAAGATCTGTCCGCACAGGCCGGGAAACTGTGGAGCAGTATTAAAGATAAAGAACTCACAATGAAAGAGCGTGCTGCCGTTCCCTTACAGGAAATGCCCGTATTGGAACCGCACGCGCGTGCCCGCTTAATGAACGAGGTTGCACTCGGTTATACCGATGAACAGGCTCGGATAGAGGCGGAGCGGTGCTTAAACTGTAAGAACCGTCCCTGTGTTAAGGGCTGTCCGGTTGGTGTGCCGATTCCGGAATTTATTACCTGTATTCAAAAAGGCGACTTTAAGGCCGCTGTGGATACTATTAAAACTACAAACTTGCTGCCGGCAATTTGCGGTCGTGTGTGTCCGCAGGAAAAACAGTGCCAAGCGTTATGCACGGTCGGTAAGATGCATAAGTCTGCTGACAAAGCAGTCGCAATCGGACGGCTGGAGCGGTTTGTTGCAGACTGGGAACGGAACAACAACCAGATGACCGTTCCGCCGGTTGCACCCGAAACCGGAAAAAAGGTTGCGGTTATCGGTTCGGGGCCTGCCGGACTGACGGTTGCTGCCGATGTGCGCCGCGCCGGGCATTCCGTAACCGTATTTGAAGCCTTTCATAAAACGGGCGGGGTTATGGTATACGGTATTCCTGAATTCCGGCTGCCTAAGTCTATTGTTGCTCAGGAGGTGGAAAACCTCAAGAAAATGGGGGTTGAATTTAAAACAAACTTTCTGGTGGGACGGACGGCAACGCTCGATCAGCTGCTCAGTGAATACGGATTTGATGCCGCCTTTATCGGCACGGGTGCGGGCTTACCCAAATTTATGGAAATTGACGGTGAAAACCTGATCGGCGTATTCAGTGCAAATGAGTATTTAACGCGGGCAAATCTGATGAAGGCCTATCAGGAAGAACGGGCAGACACTCCGCTGTATGAAGCAAAGACTGTTGCTGTTATCGGCGGCGGCAACGTTGCGATGGATGCCGCGCGTATGGGCTACCGGCTCGGCGCAGAAAAGGTGTACTGTATTTACCGGCGTACCCGGGCGGAAATGCCTGCCCGTGCCGAAGAGATTGCTCATGCGGAAGAAGAAGGAGTAGAGTTCTGCTTTTTACAGAACCCCGTGCGGATTATCGGAAATGAAAAGGGCCGGGTCTGCGCCGTGGAGGTACTCAACTATGAACTGGGAGAGCCTGATGATTCAGGGCGCCGCCGTCCCGTTGCCGTTCCGGGTACCGAGCATCAAATACCGGTGGATACGGTCATTGTTGCACTCGGAAACAGTTCAAATCCCCTGATGGCAAAAACAACGGAGGGCTTAGCCGTAACAAAACACGGTAATATCATTGTTGATGAAAACCAGAAGACCAGTCTGCCTGCCGTCTGGTCGGGAGGAGATATTGTACTGGGTGCTGCAACCGTTATTCTTGCAATGGGTGAAGGACGGAAGGCTGCGGCAAGCATAAACGAATACTTGGCTGCCCTATAAGCACAGGGAAGCCGCCGGTGTTAATAATGAATGACAGTATCCGCTTGGCGGATCCGCTCAAGAACGCCGGCGCCTTCCGCCGATTGGAAAAATTTCAGCGACGCAGGCGGCAGCAGTGCTTCAAGGGCTTTCCAATTTCCGTCCTGTAAGCAGCGGCGTACATGGGAGGCGCTGATAGGAGTACCTGCCGCCTGCACACGGGGAATAATGTGCAGCGTGATACCGTGTGCGGCCAATTCTTCTTCCAATACCCGGTTATAAATGGCTGTAACCCGGCTGTAGGGTTCATCTCCGACAAAACGGTCGGTAATATTGAGCGCCGCTGCAATTTTAATAAACAAAGCGGCGTCTAAACGCGCGTGAACCGAGATAACATCATCGGTATCTTTTAAAAAATATGACGGAAAGGTGGCGGACGAAATTAAATAGTCGCCGGTTTTACAGTATGAAATATGTTCTATGTCTGCCGTATTTTCTCTTATCAGCTTTTCCCGTACCGGGAATGGCACAAGTGATGAATCCTCCGAAACCATAAAGAGATACAGGTGATCTGAGGCCGTTGCCGCTTGTTCAATCAAAAACCGGTGACCTTTGGTAAAAGGATTGGCATTCATCACAACTGCGGCTGCACGGCCGCAATGATGCGCATCGGCTTTCAGTGCGGAAAGGTATTTTTGGAAACCGGCTTTTTTATTTTCCATAAATACGAGCGTCTCTGTCACCGACGCAATGGGGTAAAACCCTAATTTTTCAAAAAACGGGGCAGCTTCGATTTTTGTATACACAAATAAATTAAAAAAGCCGGCAGCGTTTCTATCCGCAATCAGCTCACTCAGCAGCAGCGGCAAGAGGCCTTCTCCCTGCTGATCCTTCCTGACGGCAATGCACCGTAAGGTATTGGTATATGCAGAACCGGTAGCTAACAGATTATCCCCGCTGTCAAATACACCGTAGGTACAATCCAAATTGGAATCCAGCCGGATCTTTTCCGCTTCAAGCAAAGCAATAACCGGCTCACGTTCTTGAGGATAGTGTAGAAATAGCTTTCTGATATGGTATTGCATAGTATCGTTTAGTGATTTACTGTTATAGACACTGTTAAACACAGAAGCTCTTAGGGTGCCGCTAAAATAATCATAAAAAAGAAATGAATATCTGCCGCAGATAAAAGATTTGAAATATGGGCGCTGACGGGATCGAACCGCCGACATTTTGGGTGTAAACCAAACGCTCGTACCAGCTGAGCTAAGCGCCCGAATGAAAGAAACTATATATGAAACCAAAAAAAATGTCAAGGTATTTTTTTTGACGAATTTCTGATCTGCGGTTATGGAGCACGAGTGTGTTAATTTTCTGCCCCAAGGATATCATATTCAAATGTTATGCGGCATATCTGATCCGGATGCTCTAGTAAGAGCCGGATGCGGTCTTTAAAACGGCCCGGTACCGTCCGCAGGGGCAGCAGGAGTGTATCAATATCCAACGCAATGACTACCCGGCCATTTTTATAGGAAGCAGGCTGGGGGGGATGAATGAATGAAATACGTCCGTCCGGGCTGCTGCGCATCTTCCGTACCGGTACCGTTTTTCTGCCGGTCTTTGGGTGTATGGCAGTGTAGCTGATTAAAACCGGCATATCCGCAAGCACTGCTATCCCTGAATCCGAGAGTGTGTACAGCTGTACCTCGAATGCACTGGGAAATGCTTTATTGACAGCTGCAGTAATCTGACCGGAGGAAAGTGCTTTCATACTGATACAGGTGAGCACATCCCGTGCCTTCCGGATATTCCGCTCGTATTTTAGGGCTGCATTATCCGCAGTGCTGTGTGCTGCTGCACGGGCGGCTTCTATATACTGAGGCAAGGCCTTATCGGGCCGGCCGGCTTCGGCGTACCGGTCGCCTGCTTCTTCGGGTATGCGGATTGCATTTTCCCGCTCTTCGTGCAAGGCGTCAAGCCGGGAACGTTCCGCCGCGAGCGCGGTTTTATCATACCGTACAAGTAATGAAACACTGACACAACCTGTATCCGGCATCTGCGGATGAGTAAATGTTTCAATAATCTTACACTGTTCAATATGCGCCTGCGCAGTTTCGCTGACAGCCGTTTCAACCTGAATACGGCTGGTATCCCCTGCCGCTTGGCTCACCGTTTGAGCGGTAATGTTAAGTGATGTACCGAGATACCGGCCTAAATCTGTGAGTACGGTATTGAGTGCATGACGGCGGGCAGTTTGCTCTGCTGCTGCCCCGCAGCCGGTACCTGTTGCAGTAAAATATTCATATAAGGAATCTGCTGCCGGCGGTTTATGTACCCATTCGGGGACGGCTGCCGGGGGTACGGCACGGCAGGCACAGACCGTGTATAAGCACAGCGGCAGTATCACACATTTTCTAAACAGCGGCAGGACACGTGTAGTACGGTATTGTTGTTCTATATTCCATTGCATGAGCTGCAAACACTCCTCTCACCCGATTATAATCCATTTTCACCGCAAGAGAAAGGGCATCCTAATGGACAGAGCAGCTGCCCTTAAATGAATCGGATGTATACAATCTGTTCTTATTGTCAAAAAAAGGTAAGAAGTAGTATAATAGCCGGTATGAATAGTTGCGATTACCGTATTTTTTGGGATGAAGCAGTCAAACAGCTGATGCATGAACTCGGCGGAGAAGACACTGCTCCTTGGTTCTCACGTATTTCCTATGAAAGGTCATTGGAAAACACCATTATTCTCTCTGTAAACTCCGCCTTTCTCCGGGATCAGATCAGGCAGCGGTATGAACTTCTATTCGAAAAAAAATTACTTGAATTACTGGGCACCCGTATTTCGCTTGAGTTTGAAATTAAAGCCGCTGCGGCTGTAGATACACCAGTGCATCAAAAGCAGCCGGGACCAGGGTTTTCCGCACCGCCATCAGAATATCCGGCTGCTCCTTCCCGCGAGGTACCGAAACCTGTGCCTGAAAAAAAGAATCACCCAATGCTGAACGACCGGTACACCTTTGATAAGTTCATTATTGACGACGATAATCCGCTGCCTGCAAATGCGGCGATCGCCGTTTCCAAGAATCCGGGAACGGCCTACAATCCTTTGCTGATATACGGCGGTGTAGGACTGGGAAAAACGCATTTGATGCAGGCCATCGGCAATGCCTTGTATCAGGATACCAACTTAAAGATTCTGTATGCGCCGGCTGAAACATTTACCAATGAATACATTGCCTGTATCAATAAGAATAAGATGCACGAATTTAAAAATAAATACCGTAATGCCGATGTCCTGCTTCTTGACGATATTCACTTTTTGGAAAAAAAAGAAGGAACGCAGGAGGAGCTGTTTCATACTTTTAATGCCTTGTACGAGAGCAAAAAGCAAATTGTCTTTACCTGCGACCGTCCGGTAGAAGAGCTGAAAAATTTAACCGACCGGCTCCGCTCCCGGTTTACCCGCGGGCTCAGTATTGACTTAAAAATCCCATCGTATGAAACCCGCTGCGCTATTTTATTTAAAAAGCTGCAAGACGAGCATTTTTCCATTCCCGACGAAGCGGTACATTTAATTGCCAAGAATATTTCCTCCAATGTCCGCGATCTTGAAGGAGCGCTGACTAAGTTAAAAGCCTATTCGGAATTAACCGGTCCTATCACCTTTGAAATTGCCCAGCGTCTGCTCCAGGATGTGTTCGGTTCACCCCGTCAGCATAATATTTCCATAGACACCATTCAAAAAATCGTTGCGGATTACTTCGGAATCTCTTTTGTCGACTTAAAAGGTAAAAAGCGGACAAAGAATATCTCCTTTCCGCGGCAGGTTGCTATGTATCTTTCACGGGAAATGACTGAATTTTCAACTACAGAGATCGGTGTAGAGTTCGGCGGCCGCGACCACACCACTATTATGCACGGACATCAAAAAATTGAAACGCAATCGGCGCTTGAACCGTCGCTTGAGGTTACCCTTGCCGAATTAAAAAAACGGATAACGAACGCCAATAAATAGTTCTCAACCGTGCTATCCGGATAAAAAGCAATCGAAAAAATGGCCGTTTTGTTATAAACCGTTTATCTCTCAATCGGAGGAAACGCTATGAAAAACAAACGGATATCTGTTTTGCTCAGTGCCGGAGCCGTCTCCTGTGTACTATTTTTGTACTGCACACGGTGTACGCCCCTCAGTGTAAAACCGGAGGTACCGTGCCGTGCAACAGTGGTCAGTTATAATGTACAGACTTTTTTTGATGCAGTTGAAGACGGTACCGAATTTAAGGAGTTTAAAGGTAGTAAATCCCGATGGACGGAGCAAAAATACCTTACCCGCCTGGAGCGGCTTAAGCAGACTCTGTTCAACGCCGGAGAAAAATTAACCGGAAACAAAGACCGCCTGCCTGATATAACTGTCTTACAGGAGGTAGAAAGCATCCGGGTAGTTGAAGATTTTTGCAAACAGCTGCCGAGTAGTGAAAACTATCCGTACGCACTTTGCCCCCCGCTTGCCTCAAACGATGCCTTTACTACTGTAGTCCTCAGTAAGTACCCCATAGAGGATTTCACCGTACACTATATCCATACCCAAGATCAGGCCAGACTGCGGCCGCTTACCGAGGCTGTGATTAATCTGGGAGGCGGGCAAACCCCGCGGCGGTTAAAAGTATTTTCCGTACACTGGAAATCAAAAAGCGGGAAAACCGACAGCAATGCTGTCCGCATAATGCAGGAAGCTCAGCTCGTGCAGAAAATCGCGGATCACCGCCGGAAGGATGCAAACACTCCCTTTATTGTATGCGGTGATTTTAACCAGCCGCTGGAAGAATTTCAGCAGATGGACAGCCTTGCAGTCTGCTGGGAGATTGAAACATACAAAACCGCTGCCGGAGCAGGTATGCAGCCCGGCGGATCGTATTATTTTGAAAAAAAATGGGAAAAAATCGACCATATCTTTTATGAGGAAGGATACGCAGGTTTACAGCCCGCCGATTTTTTTGTCCTATATGAACCGCCGCTTATTCATGACGGCACCCCGCTGCGGTATAATGTGATAACAGGAGAGGGCTATTCGGATCATCTGCCGCTCGCTGCCGCATTTGAGCTGCCGCAGTAAGTCTTATTCCGTCCTGTTTGCAGGCCTGCCGCCGCAATGATTTCTACTGCCTGCTCCTTGGAAATCGGCAATGCCGCGGTAACTGCTTCCGGAGCGGCGGCCGCAAGTTTTTCCATACCGGGAAAACTGCGCAGCAGGAGCGCTGCCCGTTTTTTCCCTACATGGGGCAGCTGTTCAAACAGCAGTGTGAGCGATTCTTTTGAGCGAAGCCGGTTATTATGGGTATTGGCAAAGCGGTGTGTTTCGTCGCGTACCCGCTGCAGTACACGTAAGGCAGCGCTCCGCCGCGGCAGAACAATCGGTTTTCCGGTATGCGGCAGATACAATTCTTCGTTTTTTTCGGCCAAGCCGACCAGCGGAATGCTGAGTTCAAGGGCATCCAGGACCGCTTTTGCCGCATTGACCTGACCTAAGCCGCCGTCTATCAAAATCAAATCCGGCAATTCTTCCGCTTCATTCACCAGCCGTGTGTACCGCCGTGCCACCGCTTCGCGCATGGAAGCGTAGTCATCAATGCTGCCTTCCGTGGTGCGCAGCTTGAACATCCGGTACTTTTTTTTGTCGGGATTGCCGTCCTTAAACGATATTAAACTTGCAACGGTATGTTTTCCGTGCAGGTGCGCAATATCAAACCCTTCAATCCGGTGCGGTGGCTTTTCAAGCAGCAGTAGTTTTTGCAGTTCTTCGAGGGCAGGGAAATCTCCCTGCTCTTTCATACGGCGGGCGGCGTCTTCTTTTGCATTAAATTGTGCCATTGTTAGGGCAGCCCGGTGGTGCCGGATAACGGAGCGCGGTAAGGTGCGTGCTGCGCTATAATCCGGCGTGTTTTCGGCAGCGGTATCGGCGGTTCCGGCAGATTGTACCGGCTGATCTTCCAAGGGAATCATGGTAACGGAGGTTTTTACCCCGAACTGTTCCGCAAACCACTGCTCTGCAAGCTCATGCCCTTGTGCAGCCGGTACAAAGATATGCGGCGGTATCTGTTGAGGATCGGTGTAGTATGCCATGAGAAACTCCGGTAAAACCTCCGTTTCGTCTTTCAAACTTTCCGTTCGGTATAAATCCCGGCCGACTACCCGGCCGCCCCGCATTTTAAACACGGTAAAGGTGATCAATGATGCCTCCGCAGCCCAGCCGATATAGTCGCGTGCTTCGGGATCCATATCTTCAACAATGTTCTGTCCCCGGAGTGTTTGCACCGCCTGAATACCGTCGCGGATACGGGCGGCTTTTTCAAATTCGCGCGCCGCTGCTGCGGTTTTCATTTTCTCGGTTAAGAGTGCAAGCGGCTTTTCGAGGTCGCCTTCAAGCAACAGGGCTATTTCTTCTATAGCATTTCGATATTCTGCTTCGTTGATTTTTCCAGCACAGGGGGCGCTGCACCGCCCGATATGAAAATACAGGCAGGGTTCCCGTTTTTTAAGCCGTTTGCATTGCCGGAGTGTATAGGTCCGTTTTACCAGCGCTAAAAAATCGTCAAGAGCCGATACATTCGGAAAAGGGCCAAAATAGCGGGCTCCGTCATTGTGTATCCGCCGAGTCCGGTAAAGACGCGGATAGCGTTCGTTGGTAATTTTCAGTACCGGATAGGTTTTACCGTCTTTTAGGTTGATATTATACCGCGGCTTATATTTTTTAATCAGATTGTTTTCAAGCAGCAGCGCCTCATATTCGTTTTCGGTTTGAATATACTCAAGCCACCGTGCGCGCGACACAAGAATGCGGGTTTTAATATCTTTCCGTGAGGCAAAATAGGACGACAGCCGGTTTTTCAGCGACTTCGCTTTCCCGACATAGATCACGATCTCTTTTTCGTCCCGCCATAAGTATACGCCGCTGGTTTTGGGTGCAGACAGCGCATACTGATGGAGCTGTTCCCGTACATTCGCTTGTTCACTCATCGTACAAGGATAATACCCGTACTGGCAGTAAATGACAATAGAGAACACACTGCGGTTACGGAACCGGAACTGTGTATATTTTTCCGTAAACAGAGTTTTTTTCCTTGACGTCCTATCACGAAAGGGGTTAGAATAAGGCATATTAAGATTTTATTTTTCATAAACGGAACGCTAGAAGCCGGCTCAACTAAATATGAATATACCAAGACAGTAAAAGGTGATGCTGCACAGTATCTTAATGAAACAGTCTTTACAGCTACCGCTTCTCTGCCGATGGGCTTAAAGATTTTACCGGAAAATTGGAAGGTCGGTTTACTCCTCGGTGCGGCACCCAAGATTGAACATAAGGTAACTGCAACATGGGATCGTACAAACAAGCATAAGAATCCGCGCACAACAGAAACGATGACCATCAACGGTATTGCACTTCCTGCGCCTTCTGCAGGAGATCAGTATCCATCTCAGAATGATGATGTAGCTAAAACCAGAGTAGATACATGGACAATTACAGAACAGCACACAATCGGTTTAACGATACCCTTTGAAGGCGGAGTCCATCTTGATCTTAAATTGGACGGTGCCAATTTGACACAATTAGAACGGTTTGTAGTACAGGTCTTTATTCCGCTCGGACGCGGTAAAAAGGCTGCAAGCGCACAGTAAGCTGCTGTAGATTTTTCCCGGGCTGCGGTACCGCGGCTCCGGCTTTAAACCGGTACAGTCTTTCGGCTGTACCGGTTTTTTTATGCCCGGCTTCTTTCTTTGCGGCTGAGCGTACCGCTGAATGCAGCAGCTGCAAACACCGCTTAAAAAGATACAGATATACTGCTATAATGATGTGTAAGGAACCTATAAAAACTTTCGTTTTTAGAGATACCCTATATTAAGAACATAAGGGGAGGATGAGATGAAAGAACCGCGGAAACTGCCGATAGGGGTGCAGAGTTTTGAAGATTTACGTGAAAAAGGCTTTATGTATGTGGATAAAACGGACTACCTATTCCGCTTAGTTGAGAGTAGTAAGGTGTATTTTTTAAGCCGCCCGCGGAGGTTTGGAAAGAGTTTGCTGCTTTCGATGTTAAAAGCGTACTTTTTAGGGCAGCAGGAACTGTTTAAGGGACTTGCGATAGAAGGGTTAGAAGCAGGGCAGGCGGATAAACGGGATGTATGGCAGGAGTATCCGGTGCTGTATCTTGATTTTAATAGCGGGATATATAACTCACCTGAATCGTTGCTGAATAGGATAGTGTCCTTCTTACAGGAATATGAGGCAGTATACGGAAGCAGCGGGCTTGATATACCCGACCGTTTTGCTAAGGTTATCAAAAATGCATACGAAAAGACCGGCAAACAGGCGGTGGTATTGGTGGATGAGTATGACAAGCCCTTGCTTGAAACGATGAATGACGATCCTGAATTGAACGAAACGTACCGCAAAATCTTAAAAGGCTTTTACGGGGTGATTAAGTCGAGTGATGAGTACCTGCGCTTTGCCTTTCTGACCGGTGTAACGAAGTTCAGCAAGGTGAGTATTTTCAGTGATTTAAATAACTTGCGCGATATTTCCCTTGAAGAAGAGTATGCCGGTATCTGCGGCATTACCGAAACGGAACTA